>CAKRLX010000016.1 GCA_934359835.1 uncultured Blautia sp. | reverse complement strand
GAAAAGGAAGCCACAGAGCTGATCAAATCCATAGATTTCGTTTACGCAGAGCGTGTGGATATGGCCATGACGGATTACTTCCAGGTCCTCACTCCGGAGCGCTGGAAATATCTCTGCCGTTATGAAACGACCGAAACCGAAAATGGTGGATATAAACTGACTTATTACAATGAGGATGTTCCTGTGCTGACCCTGGAAGCCAGATATTACGATGGTGAAGACCAGCCTCTGGACAGTGTATGGCAGGGCTATCTCGGCCGCATCGAAACAGTCGATGGCAAAAAATACGATCTTCTGTCCACCATCAGCCAGTACTCCGAGGATGCCTCTGACGAATGGAAGGAAATGTATGACACCTATCTGGATACCATAAACGGAATCCGCATGATGGATGGCTGTTCCCTGACCGAAGGAAGCCATACCTGATCCCCCTGGCCCTCTCCTCTTATCCCAGTGCCACATCCAGGATCATCATCAAACTGAATCCAAGCGCAAAGAAAAGCGTACCGATATTCGAGTGTTGTCCCTGCGACATTTCCGGAATTAGTTCTTCAACCACGACATATAACATAGCTCCTGCTGCAAAGCTCAGTAAATATGGTAATGCTGGGATTACCAGCTGTGCAGCAAGAATCGTCAATACTGCACCAATCGGTTCAACCACTCCTGAAAGTACACCTCCAAGAAATGCTTTGCCCTTACTTTCACCCTCTGCCCTAAGCGGCATGGATATAATCGCTCCTTCCGGAAAATTCTGAATGGCAATTCCAAGTGATAAAGTGAGTGCACTTGTTGCTGTAATCTGTGCATTTTCAGCAAGAAATCCTGCATACATTACACCGACTGCCATCCCTTCCGGGATGTTATGTAGTGTAACTGCCAACACCATCATTGTAGTACGGCCAAGCTTGCTTTTCGGTCCCTCTGCCTGATCACTTCCAACATGAAGATGCGGAATCAAATGATCGAGTGCGAGTAAAAACAATATACCGATCCAGAACCCAACAACTGCCGGAACAAATGATAATGTTCCCATATTCTCAGATTGTTTAATAGCCGGAATCAGAAGACTCCAAATTGAAGCAGCAACCATTATACCTGCTGCAAACCCTGCAAGTGCACGTTGCACTGACTTGCTAAGTGTTTTTCTCATAAAAAATACACATGCTGCACCTAGCGTTGTTCCAACAAACGGAATCAATATACCTTCAAAAATATTTATTAGCATTACACTTTCCTTCCTTTATGATCATAATTCCAAAAATCTTTCATACCACTCCTGTGTTAGCTTCAACTAACCTTTCTATATAAAGAAAACCGTGCAAAAAGCAAACTGTAATCTCACACGGTTTTTCTTGTATTTAAGTATAGCACTTACGAAATCACATAACAATAAAATTCTTTCGACAATGTTTTAATTTTTTCTGACGTTTTCCTATTTCCCATCAAATATTAGTTTATTATTGTAAGAAACAAACTTACCGGTCTTGCTAATTTTTTAGCCCATTTATTGTTTTCTTTTGTACTTCAATCACTACATCAAATTTCCACAAGGCAACTACAAGAAGCGCAGTAAACACAATAAGCTCACGGACTTTTTTTATTGATATTTTACTTAAATCCACTATTTTCCTCCACTCTTTCTAGTTTTCATACGTATACATTTAAGCAATTGTATGATCAAGAGACTGACAAACGCATACAAATATACACATCCAAGCTGTATCAAATTCAGAGTTTCCACCTTAAATACCAAATGTAATCCCGGAATCGTCAGTACTGCTGTAATTAATACTGCACCAAGTAAAAATGCGCCTTGTAACCATCTGTTATTAAAAAATACTTTTGTAAAAAGAACCGGATGATCTGATTTGCAGTTAAATCCATGAAACAAACGAGCCAGACAAAGAGTTCCGAAAGCATATGTACTTCCGAGTAATACGCCATTCTGATGATAGCCTGTCAGGAAACCGATCATTGTCATAGCTCCGATCACAAAACCTTCCAGTCCAATCTTACTAAGAAAATCTTTTGTCAATATTGATTCATCTGCAGATCTTGGCTTCTCGTTCATCACTTCACTTCTATGTGGTTCCATTCCTAATGCAATTGCCGGAAGACTATCTGTCAAAAGATTAATAAACAGCAAATGTACAGGAGCAAATGGAACCGGTAATCCTGCAATTGATGCACAAAGAACTGCTAAGATTGCACCAAAATTTCCTGATAAAAGAAACTGTATAGCATTCTTGATGTTCTGATATAAATTTCGACCATTTTCTACTGCTTTAACTATCGTTGCAAAATTATCATCTGTAAGTACCATCGCTGCCGCATCTTTTGCAACTTCTGTTCCGGTAATTCCCATCGCAACTCCAATATCTGCCTGCTTCAAGGCCGGAGCGTCATTGACGCCATCTCCAGTCATAGCCACTATTTTTCCTTTTTCCTGCCATGCCCGGACAATACGGATTTTGTGTTCCGGTGACACTCTCGCATATACAGAAATATTCGGTACAAACTCTTTTAATTCTTCATCACTCATTTTTTCTATATCTGCGCCCTCGCAGGCTTCAGATAAATCATGTAATATGCCTACTCGCTTAGCAATTGCTGCTGCTGTGATCTTATGATCTCCTGTGATCATAACCGGCCTGATTCCTGCTTTTATACATTCTGTAACTGCAGTTTTTGATTCTTCTCTCGGCGGATCCATCATTGCAATCAAGCCAAGAAATACCAGGTGATTCTCATCTTTTATGGTCAATGTATGATTCTCTGGAATTTCACGATAAGTAAAAGCCAATACTCGCAGACCTTCCATCGAAAACTCCTGGTTTTGACGCTGGATTTTATCTTTATCTTCGGCTGTAATATCTCGAACCCCATCTTTTGTCCAGATTCGTTCTGTCCGTTCCAGAAGATTGTCAACTGCACCTTTTACTATAATTCGATCTTCACCATCTATCAGATGACGCGTTGACATCATTTTTCGATCACTGTCAAACGGAAGTTCTCCTATTCTCGGATATTGTTTTCTTACTCCTGCAGCCTCTACGCCATATCTGCTTCCCAGATTGATCAATGCTGTTTCTGTTGGATCTCCGATTTCTACTCCATTTTCATTTGTCGAGTCATTACATAAAATACTGTAATCTAAAAGACATCTATGTGCTGGATCTGTTATGTCAATTGCCGCTACTGGAATCCTTTTTCCATCTATATAGTAATCTTCAACTGTCATTTTATTTTGTGTAAGCGTTCCTGTCTTATCTGAACAGATGACAGAAACACTTCCAAGCCCTTCTACTGCCTGCAGTTTACGAATGATCGCGTGCTCTTTCGCCATCTTCTGAGTTCCAAATGAAAGAACAATTGTCACGATAGAGCTTAATGCCTCCGGAATTGCAGCGACTGCAAGTGCTACTGCAAACATAAATGCACTACTGATTTTTTCACCCCGGAATACATTGATCGCAAACAGAAATCCACAGAATATCAAGATTATAATTGAAAGTTTCTTTCCAAAGACTTCCAGACTTGCCTGAAGTGGTGTCTGTTTTTCCGAAGTTGATTTTAGAAGTCCTGCAATCTTTCCAACTTCAGTCTGCATTCCTATATCAGTCACAACTGCTCTGCCACGACCATATGTCACAAAGCTGCCTGAAAACAGCATATTTTTCCGATCTCCAAGCGGCACTTCTGTTGGTATAGTCTCCATACTCTTCTCAACTGCCAGACTCTCTCCGGTAAGTGCACTCTCATCAACCTTGAGACTTGCATTTTCAATCAATCTTCCATCCGCTGGAATCATGTCACCTGCTTCAAGCAGTATCACATCTCCAATGACCAGTTCCCTGGCTGGAATCTGAACAACCGCTCCATCACGCAGCACTTTTGCCTCCGGACCAGAAAGCTTCTTTAAACTTTGTAAAGATTGTTCCGCTTTTACCGTCTGTACTGTTCCCAAAATTGCATTGATCGTGATAACAATTACAATAACCGCCGCGCTCTCAATATCTCCCAGAATACCTGATATGATTGCTGATGCAATTAGAATCAGAACCAGGAAATCCTTATACTGCTCCAGGAAAATCTGCAGGATATTTTTCTTTTTTCCTTCTGCAAGTTCATTCCATCCGCATTTTTCTCTGGAAGATTTCACCTGTTCACTCGTAAGACCTGATATACTGCTTTTCACTCGCTCAAACACTTCTTCTACTGTCTGCTGATAAATTTCTTTCATCACTTATGCCTCCTCGTTTCATAAATATCTGTTGGTTTTTTATGCAATGAAAGATCTTTTTAATAAAAATGTATAAAAAAAGAAACCCTTATTGCATAACAAAAATGCAATAAAAGTCTCACCATTTTCTTGTGACACCGGATGTTTCCACCGTACTGACGATATCACAAACGCAGATTTAAAAAGCGTAGGTTACTCCCCTTTATTTGTGTATAATCATATAGTAAATCACTATTACTGTCAAGCAGTTCCTACGCTTTATAAATCAAACCTATTATTATTGTGTTACTGTTCTCTCCGTTCCAAGTAACACACTTCGCGATGCACAGAATTCATAAGAGCTACATTTCCTTTACGGAAGACATCATAAATATGCGGGATTCCGATCAATGATTCTGGAGTGACATGCTCCCACCACTTAAATCCCAGATTTTGAAGTGGGGGCTTCTTGCTCAATGGCTCTACTGAGCCAAGTATCTACAAGCTATCCTCGCGTGCCCCGCGATTTTTTTGCCCGGACACGGGCGTATTTTCTTACTTATCGTCCGGATATGGACATTTTATACAGCCAGCATCCTTCTTACCTCTTCACGGATGTTGATCGCTGCATTTCGATCTCTGTCCATCTCATTTCCACACGAACAGCGGTAAACTCTTTCGGATAATTTCAGCTCTTTTTTTATCTTTCCGCATTTACTGCATTTTTTGCTTGACGGGAAAAAACGGTCTACCTTTACTAATTCTTTTCCTTCACAATTCATCTCCCACCTGTAGAGGAAGGAGAATTCTTGCTATATATTATGCTAAATATTCAAATTAACTATGCTGTATCACCCTTGGGATTGCGTCAAATGGAAACAGCTGCTCCTTAAAAATGTTGTTTTTATAAATTCCGAATTTCACCCCATATCTTGCGAGCAGTTCATTAATATGATCTGTATGTAGGATCAGTTCTTTCATATACACCAGCCTCCTTGTTGAAAAACAAAAGTCAATAATTATTCCAGACCCTCAAGAACTTCGATCATCCTTATAGGTTATTGCTGAACTATGTTTTCAGGACAGTCCCTTTTCATTGCTGGCATTTATTCCAGGTTTGCATGGCGTGGTGTCATAGTTTCCTCAGTCTGACCAAGTGAATCCATCAATTCAACAATAATACTGTCATAAATCAGCCAGCTGAGCTGCTCAAAAAGACTGCCACCTGGCTGAATGGTCTCTATTGCATTTTCTGTATGATTACTCTTCCAGGTTACCCCCGGGACAGTCACAACAGCATCTGCCAGCTGTCCGATCGGAGCTTCCGGGCACAATGTAATCGTTGCAATCAATGCTCCGCATTTACTTGCTTTCTTTGCATCTGCCACAAGGCTTTCCGTCGTACCGGATCCAGAACCTAACACAAGCAAATCACCCTTCTGAATAGAAGGTGTTGTAATTTCTCCCACTACATGGACTGTCTTTCCAAGATGCATCAGGCGATTTGCGAAGCCCTTTGCGCAGCATCCGGAACGGCCCGCTCCTGCAACAAAAATTCTGTTTGCTGCCGCACACAGTTCAACCACTTTATGTATCTCATCTTCATGGACCATTTTTCCGTAAACAGATACTTCCCTGATAATCGTCTGTAATGTTTTTGCCTCCATCTGCAAAATCTCCTTTTAGTCGTGAACAGCTTCATACAAAGACCTGGCCGCTGCTGCCGGATCTTCTGCATGTGTGATACCACTCCCAACAATCACAACATCCGGTGCAAGTTTTTTGTATGCTTCAATGGTTTCCAGTCGAATGCCGCCAGCAACAGAAATCTCGGAATATTTTACACATTTCTTCAGTTCTGCCAGCTTTCCCAACGGTGTAATACCTGCTGCCTGCTGATCAACACCTACATGGACTCCAATAAAATTCACGCCTGCGGTCTCTATTTCAGCAACTCGCTCAGGGACATTCTCAACACAGATCATATCTACCATGACCCTTTTTCCATATTTCTTTGCTGCCTTCAGGCAGCCTTTAATTGTCAGGATATCAGTTACCCCAAGTACGGTACAGTAATCAGCACCTGCAAGGAAAGTTTCCTCCGCTTCATATTCGCCTGCATCCATGATCTTCGTGTCTGCCAGCACCTCTAGCTGCGGATACTTTTCCCTGATTCGCCGAACCGGTTCCATGCCTCTGGCAATGATAAATGGAGAACCAACTTCCACAATATCAACATATGTATTTACTTTTTCCAAGAGTTCCATTGCATCTTCGAATGTAACATCATCCAGTGCAAGCTGTAGTTTCATACAATCATTTCCCCCTCATTTGCTTCTTCAAGAATAATCTGCTCCTGAACTGCCGCCTCCGCATACTGAACATGGAGAACTGCCTGCGGCCAGTTTATACTGACCATCGCTGTCTTACCTTTTTCCATACCAGCTTTACGGATCAATTCCAGCAATTCCCCCAGGATTTCTTTTGTAAGATAGCCGCCTCTCCAGTGGAAAACCAGTGTTTTTCCCTTCTTTGCAGCCTGCAAAGACCGCTTATAAACGTCTTCCTTTTTTGTAAAAGAAAGCTTCTTTTCTTTATAATAAAAATGCTCATGGTCTGTGCAGTGAGGTGCAGGTGCTATGAGCGGTTCATGATCACGAAAAATCTGCTGATCATCCAGATTAAAATAATCATACCGGATCTCTGTATTTTCGCAGCCTTTTCCAAGGCTGTTATCAAATGTCGCATCAAGATGATAATATGTACCATTTATTTTCACGATATTCCACGTATGCCGGTATTTAATCCCTTTGTCAGGATTATTGTCACAAATGGCAATGATACACCACACTCCCAGTGCATCCAGAAGAACTTTTACAGCCTTGGCAATTCCTTCACAAACACCGACTCCCTGTCCGAGAGGACCGATAATTTCATGTGAATAAGCTTTTTTCAGTTTGTCATAGCGAACATTTTCGCAGATAAAATCATGAACATATTTTTCTTTTTCCCACTCAGACAGCTTCTGTGCCGGACGGACAAGTTTCTCTGTCCTCGCAGCCATGGCCTTCTGATGTTCACGGATTTTATTTTTGTCAAAAAGATATTCCGGTACAAAAATCAGATTGGGGGATTCTTTGTAATAACGATATTTATAACTGGTTACCCAGAATACTTCCGGATGGTCCAGCCTCATCTGAAAAAAGATATTATAGAGTTCCTCTCCGGAAACCGCCGGAATCTGAAATTCATCTGAGAGATTTTTCACTCCTGAAAGAATATTGTGATAAACCGCCTGCTGTACCTTGCTCATTTGATTATAATAATATTGTTCCATCTTTATCTCCAGGTTTTGTATATCTACGGCTGATATCCAGTCATTGACTGTTTACCGCTTTTTTCTTCTTTAGTTATAGTATTTTTACAGGTCTGAATCTCAGATAATCTGCTGAAACCAGCCTGTACATGATACCATTTACTTCGCCTTTAAAACTGTCATCATACCGTTCTTTTCCATGGCAGTGTGAATAGATCACCTGTTCAGCGCCATACGCTTCTGCCATCTGTGTAAAAGGGCTTTCCTGCTCTCCGATTGTCGTTGGAGGATAATGAAGAAACATGATAAATTTATCGTATCCATCCGCTTTTGCTTTTTCAAAAGAAAGCTCAAGTCTCTCCAGCTCACGGTCACGAATTTTCAGAAAATGCTCAACCGAATCCTTTCCCTCATAACAATACCCCTTCGTCCCTACAAGTGCATAATCTTCATAATTATAGTAATTATTTTGAAGGAACTCCAACTGTCCATTAAAACGGTCATTTAATTTTTCTGTTTTCTTTGCGTCCCAAAACATATCATGATTTCCCCGCAAAAGAATCTTACGCCCCGGAAGCTCTATTATAAATCTGAGATCTTCTTCACATTCTTCAAGATCCCTGCCCCAGCTGTGATCTCCGGTAATGACAATTGTATCCGTATCCTTCACAGCTTTTCTTACATACTTCTGGATTTTCTTTTCATGATTTTTCCATACAGGATCAAAGATCTCCATCGGCTTATCCACTGTAAATGCCAGATGAAAATCCCCCATTGCCCATAATGACATTATCTCTGTTCCTCCGCATCAAACTTATTTTACATATTCTGATTCCCAGTAATCATATGCATCATCATATCCACTGTCATAATCTCCATCGCCAAATTCTTCTGCCCAGTCATCTGCAAAATCATCAGGATCATCATAGTTGTAAGCATCATATGGATCTCTCTGCTTTGCTGAAAAAGAATTACTATTATATGTATGAGATGAATAGGAGGGTGTACTATTCTTTTTTCCAGAAGAAGAATTCCTGTTATAATTTTGGAAATAACTACTGCTATAATTTCTTTTTGATGCCCCTGAGCCACTGGACTGTTTCTCTTTTTCTATCTTACAATTTCCACCTGACACATTTCCATTGCCTTCAGTGCATTTTCGTGGCTTTCGGGTGTTACACCTGCACAGCATGCTGCATCAACGATGATCGGAACTTCCGGAAGGGAAGCCTTCACAAGAAGTGCGTTGGAGATTACACAGATGTCTGTACAGAGACCTACAAAGGTAATGCTGCCTATTTCATTATCTTCATTCATCGCCACCAGTTCACCTGCCAGATCTGTTGAACCAAATGTATCTTTGTCAATCGGCTTTGTTGTTCTGAGTTTGTCCAGTTCGCTTCTGATCTGCCAGCCTTCTGTATCCCTGATACAGTGAGGTACCGGAAGTTTCTTTCCTTCCTGTGTATCCAGATACCAGGTTTCGTGGGTATCTCTCGTAAAAAGGACAGTTCCGTCGAAGTTTTGGATTTTTTCTTCCACCTTCGGCACGATTGCTACTGCTTCTTTCGTTCCAAGTGCACCGTCAATAAAATCATTCTGCATGTCAACAACTACCAAAATATCCTGCATGATTTTGCTCCTTCCGTCTTTTTGTTATTTTATTTAATGATACTGATTTCTTTATTCAGCACGCTGTCTGTAAGTGCGCCTTTGTAATATGGATCCAGTGACTGGTAAACAGCCTCTGTGGACACTGCACGTGCAACCATCTCTATCTTGTCTCTCTTGCATACTTCCAGCAGCTCAGGGCTGATGCTGGAAGTATAACAGTAAAGCGTGACTGTGTTTTCCGGAGTCTGGAGATTCCGCATCTGCTGAAGTATAGCTTCACTTATATGCGAACCCGTGATAAAGCCAACATCTGCTGTCGGATCCACATCTCTCACCATCTCCACAAATGCGTATCCGAAAGAAAACCAGGAAATCTCATCCTCCATATTCACACTGCAGGCAATATCATACATCTTTGCAATGTTTTCTCTGTTCATTCCATAGCAGTCTTTCAGTTCCACATAAGGATGAAGTCCGTACTGCCTGCACAGAATAAGAAATTCCTCAAAAGAAGGAATCTTTTCGCCTGTGTACATCGGGCTTTTCCATGAACCAAAATCCAGCTGACGTGCTTCCTCATATGTATATAATTTTATTTTCCCATGACCATTGGATGTCTGTTCAGTTGTTGCATTATGAATGATCACAGGTACATTGTCTTTTGTAAAATGTATATCACATTCCACTGCTTTGTATCCGTATTCTGCTGCTGTACGGAATGCCGCCAGCGTATTCTCCGGTGCAATCTTGCGATATCCCCGGTGTGAGATCAGTACCGGTCTTTTTCCGTTATACGCCGGATCCGGAGTTACCTGTGGTACAGGTGTCGGACTTGGACTTGGCGTTGGTGTGGGTGCCACAGTTTTTTTCTTTACAATGACTGTACATTTATATGTTTTTTTGTTACGGCCTCTGCAGGTGATCGTCACGGTACCTGCTTTTTTTGCCCTTACTACACCGTTTTTCGTGACTGTCGCCACTGATTTCCGCGATGTTTTCCACGAGACAACTTTCGTTCCATTGAGTTTCAGTTTATATGTCTGTCCTGGATTCAGAGTTATCTTCTTCTTGTTAATATATGGTTTTTTAACATTTATCCAGATTTTCTGAACGCCTTTTTTCTTATATACTTTAATGTAGGTTTTTCCTGCACGCCTCGGGATAACTGTTCCGTTCTGTTTTACCTGAACTATTTTTTTGTTTTTGCTGACCCATTTACGGGCCCCGCTGACTTTCAGCTTGTAAGTCTGCCCAATATACATATTTCTGGCAGCTGCCTGTACAGTAATACCGGTCGAAAGTATCACAAGTATCATCAATGCAAGCCAGAATACTTTCTTTTTTGATTTCATTTTTTTCTTTTACCCCTCCACAATTTTCCAGTTGTTTATAAACACTATTTTAAAATGTTTTTAACATTCCCGCAATACTTAATATCGTAAAAAATTCCTCTGTAACCTTTATTGGAACATTACGGAGTAATTTCCTATAAAAAAAACGGACTCCACATTTTTAATGTGAAATCCGATTTTATAAATCTTCGCCTGTATTTTTACAGGAAGCTCTCATACAGAAATACCATTACAGGCATCGTCACGATCGACAGCAGTGTTGTCAGCACATAGAGTGTACTGGAATAAGCCGCGTCTTTATCATACAGCTGGGCCATTGATGTAACAGTCGCACAGGCAGGTGTCACAGACGCCAGATACACTGTCAGCAGAATCTGTCTGGTATCTGTCATTGCACTGAAACTGTATATTACCTTCAACAGAACAAGTGTCAGGACCGGATATACAAGAAGTCTGAGAACTGTTGACAGATAATTTCTTTTTCTTGTAAATACAGTCTTAAGCGGTACTTCAGCAATTACCATTCCTGCAAGAAGCATGCCCAACGGGCCAATCATGTTATTCATCATATCCAGGACATCCTGAACGCCTGCCGGCAGCTGTATTCTGCATGCAAAAAGAACCACTCCGATTATTATGGATATAATATTTATATTCAGAAGAATTTTTTTCCAGTCCGGTTTTTCTTCTTCACAGAGCATGTTTTTGCAGTGCGTCCAGAGAAGAATCAGCTGGACCGTAATAAAAGCACTGGAATAGATCACATATTCCTGCCCCAGAAGTTTCTGAACAAGAGGTATAACCAGAATTCCCGCATTTGGATAGATTACTGTAGCCCGTTCAATGATATTAAGTTTCAAAACACCCTTCAGCATCGCTGTAACGCCCAGAAACAGGATATGAACAGCAACAGCTGCAGCACATGCAAGGAGGAGTCCTTTTTGTATTTCTGGGGTATATTCAACCTGAAAAGCATTAATGATCACGCAGGGAATAACCAGATATACCAGTATCACGGATACACTTTTGCTTTCGGATGCTTTCATCAGTCCGGCCTTAACTACCACATAACCCATGATCATTATTGCAAATAGTTTTGCAATTTCCTCCATTAACAATAAACTGATCTGCATTTTAGTTTTGTCCTCTCTGATCTTTATGGTGAAGTAATGTCACACTTCTCGCCGGAAGATAAATTTTTACAGATCCGGCCGACGCTTCGATCTGTTCCGGTGCATCTGTGTATCCGTCCTGGCCTGACTGTATCACTCTTGTCAGGAGAGTTTTCTCCAGTCTGCTGACACCGCATGGCCATACTTCCAGCATTACTTCTCTCCCTTCTTCTCTGTTATTTACAGCTACGATCATCTGTTCAGTGTGAGAAAATCTTGCATAAGCCAGTCCCTGATAATCATTCCACAGAAATTTCAGAGAACCACTCCGCAGGATTTTGTATTCTTTATGAATCTTTATCATCTTTCTGTAAAATTCAAGAAGGTCTCTGTCCTCATGTCCCCACGGATATGTTCTTCTGTTGTCTGGATCTGTAAAGCCACATACTCCGGCTTCATCACCATAATATACTGTAGGTGCACCCGGCCAGGTCATCTGGATACCAATGGCTTCCCTCATGATCGCTGTATTTATATTTTCTGAAGCAGCTTCTGCACCTGCATAAGAGACTCTTCCCACCCTGCGGTTTGTTCTTGTAAGGAAACGTGAATGATCATGATTGGAAAGTTCGTTCATGGCAGTATGAAGGGCTGACATATGAAGAGAACGCATATGATTTTTCATTGCCCCGATAAACGCATCACTGTTTCCATAAAGGTCTTCTCTATATTCGTCACTGTGTTTTTCCATTCCGGTCAGAAACCAGGTGACAGGTTCCATAAATGCATCGTAGTTCATTACAGAATCCCATTCATCTCCCTGAAGCCATCCCTCCGGATTTCCATAATGCTCTGCAAGGATCAGTGCCTCTGGATTTGCCCCTTTTACTGCCTTACGGAAATCTTTCCAGAATCTGTGATTAAATTCATTGCTGTGTCCCAGATCAGCCGCCACATCCAGTCTCCATCCATCTACATTGAACGGTGGTGAAACCCATTTTCTGGCAACTTCCAGTATATAATCATATAATTTCTGAGATTCTTCATAATTCAGTTTCGGCAGTGTATCGTGCGTCCACCAACCATCATAGGAAGTGTTGTACGGCCATGCCCACTCATCATTGAATTTAAAAAAGCTTCTGTACGGACTGTCTGCAGAAATATAAGCGCCCGGTGCATAACCTTCCTGTCCTTCATAGATTCTTTCTCTGTCCATCCACTTGTTAAAAGAACCGCAGTGGTTAAATACTCCATCAAGGATAATTTTCATTCCACGTTTGTGAATTTCATCTACAAGATGTGTCAAAAGCTCGTTGCTTGCCTCAAGATTCTTTTTGTCTGTTACTCTTTTGATATATTTTGTGGCATGTGAATTGTCTTTATCGCCAGGAACCAGAAGTCCCTCCCCATCTTCAACAATTTTTCCATAATGAGGGTCTACATAATCATAATCCTGACAGTCATATTTATGATTACTTGGGGATACAAAAATCGGATTCAGATAAAGTACCTCAACCCCCAGTCCCTGCAGATAGTCAAGTTTATCAATGATTCCCTGGATATCTCCACCGTAAAATTCCCGTACTCCCATAACTGCAGGTGTTTTTGACCAGTTAAGTACTCTTTCCACATGTTCTCCTATATAAGAATATTCATCTGTCTGTACATCATTCTGTGTATCACCATTATAAAAACGATCCACAAAAATCTGGTACATAACAGCACCTTTTGCCCAGTCCGGTGTATTATAACCAGGATATATCTCGAATTCGTCTCTTTCCTGTATTTCACTACAGACACCATGTGAAGCATAAAAACAGGTTACACTTCCATATATGATTTCAAAATGATATCGGTACACTGTGTCTGGCATCTGTATCTTTGTTTCATAATAATCAAAACCTTTTACAGTTTTGTATATTTTCATTTTCTGTTTCTGTTCTCCGGAAACAAGATATACCGCATCTACATTATTTTTCTGGGTTCGAAAACTGATCATCACCATCTGACCTGCCTCAGGTTCTGTCGGATTTCTGTAATATTTTGTCCCATCGCTGAACAGCGCTCCCTCATTGAGAACAGGTCTCATATTCAGGATATACTGCATTTTTCTGGTGACATCCTCATTTTCAAATTCCATATATAAATTCCTCTCTATTCTTAAGCATATGCATATTCTTTTTTATTGTTCACGGTAATTATTCTAGCCCATAATTACTCGATATACAACATCAAAAGCCACAAAAAAGACCAATACATTTCGTCATTTGTTTTACTGTCACCACACATATTTTTGCATAGTAAAAAAGACAGCGGGATAAGCTGTCTTTTTTGGAGAAGGTATTTCTTCTTATGGGGTGTAGCAAAAACTATATAATGTATTGGGGGGTTTTTACGATATATATAATAGCATGAGTCAACGAATAAGTGTGCACAAAGTTCACAAAATTCATCATTGTTTTTTGTATATATTGTATATTCTATTTTTATACTGTTTCGTTTTCCCCTGTAAAAAGTGCCTCAAACTCATCTCTCTGCACCTTTTCCTTCTCTAAAAGGAGGGCTGCGCACTTATGAAGTACGTCCATATGCTGAGAAATAATTTCTTTTGCTTTCTCATGGCACTCATCAATGATCTGATGAATTTCCTGATCGATTTCTTTTGCTACTTCTTCACTGTATCCTCTGGTATGTGCCAGATCTCTTCCGATAAATACCTCGTCGCTGTCATCACCATAGGCAATCAGACCGAGTTTATCAGACATACCATACTGCATTACCATGGATCTTGCTGTGGAAGTTGCACGTTTGATATCATTCGATGCACCTGTAGTAATATCTCCAAAGATAAGTTCCTCTGCGACACGTCCACCCAGAAGTGTTGTAATATCCTGAAGCATCTTGCCTTTTGTGTTAAAAATGTCATCATTTTCCGGAAGCGGCATCGTATAACCGGCAGCTCCTATTCCTGTCGGAATGATGGAAATTGTATAAACAGGATCCATATCCGGAAGTACATGGAAAAGAATCGCATGTCCTGCTTCATGATAAGCAGTGATTTTTTTCTCTTTTTCTGAAATGACCTTGCTTCGCTTCTCTGCACCAATACCGACTTTAATGAATGCGTGTTTGATATCAGACTGTGTGATATAACTTCTGTTTTCTTTTGCTGCCATAATTGCAGATTCATTCAGAAGGTTTTCAAGATCCGCTCCTGTAAATCCTGCTGTTGTCTGGGCAATCTGAGCAAGATCTACATCTTCTCCCAGAGGTTTGTCCTTTGCATGTACGCGTAGAATTTCCTCACGCCCTTTAATATCCGGTCTTCCAACTGCTACTTTACGGTCAAAACGTCCCGGACGAAGGATAGCCGGATCAAGGATATCCACACGGTTTGTAGCAGCCATTACGATGATTCCCTCATTAACACCAAAACCATCCATCTCGACCAGAAGCTGGTTCAGTGTCTGTTCTCTTTCATCATGACCGCCGCCCATGCCAGTTCCACGCTGTCTGGCAACTGCATCGATCTCATCAATAAAAATAATGCAAGGCGCATGTTTCTTGCCTTCCTCAAAAAGGTCTCTGACTCTGGAAGCTCCAACACCTACAAACATTTCCACGAAATCAGAACCGGAAATAGAGAAAAACGGTACTCCTGCCTCACCGGCAACCGCCTTTGCAAGAAGAGTTTTTCCTGTTCCCGGAGGGCCTACAAGAAGGACACCCTTCGGTATTCTTGCGCCTACATTTGTATATTTCTGAGGCGCTTTCAGGAAGTCTACTACTTCTACAAGGTCTTCTTTTTCTTCTTTAAGTCCTGCTACATTCTGAAAAGTTACTTTTTTGTCGTCCGGAAGCATCATACGTGCACGGCTTTTTCCAAAATTCATCATTTTGGAGTTTCCTCCGCCACCTGCCATCTGCCTGTTCATCATCACAAACAGGAAAATCACAAGCACACCTGTCAGAATCACTGGAAGGAGTGTTGTCATAAAAACACTTTCCTGCGGTACATTCTGGACTTCCGGCTGGATATCATATTTCTGAAGAGTATCCTGAGCCTCATTGACATCTGTAACGTATACTCTTTTCTGGCCTTCACCCTGAATATCTGCTGTTACGGAACCGGTCGGTACTTCACGGTTCTGATAAATTCTGGCTGACGTTATTTTGCCATCCTTTGCTGCCTGTTCCAACGCTTCCATCGTATAATCGCTCTGAGCAGAAACCTGGTTATTCAGATAAAAATATCCCGCAACCAGCATCACGATAAGTACCAGATACAGGCCAATTCTGCTTGGCTGTTTACTCACTTAATGAATCTCCTTTCAATCCTCGTCTAACTCAACCACCCCGATGAACGGAAGGTTTCTGTATTTCTGGGCATAGTCCAGACCATATCCCACAACAAACTCGTCCGGGATATTAAAGCAGCAGTAATCTACCTTTACATCTTTGACTCTTCTTTCCGGTTTGTCCAGAAGTGTGCAGAGATGAATACTGTTTGGATTACGGCCTTTTAAGATCTCGATCAGATAGCTTAATGTTCTTCCTGAATCAATGATATCCTCAACGATCAGAACATCCTTACCGATCAGTGGCTGATCCAGATCTTTGACAATCTTTACAACACCACTTGATTTTGTGTCATCTCCATAGCTGGATACAGACATGAAATCCAGAGATACAGGAACTGTAATTCTCTTTGCAAGTTCACAGGTAAAGAACACACCGCCCTTCAGCACACAGATCAGGTGAATTTCTTTTCCTGCATAATCTCTGCTGATTCTCGCTGCAACCTCCTTGATTCTTGCGTCTACTTCTTCTTCGCTGAGCAGCACTTTGATTTTTTCACTCATCATAACTTCCTCCTTGGTATTTTATTTCTAATACATTCCTTGTACAGGAAGTAATTTTGTAGCTTTCGCTGAGCCTGCCGCCGACAATCCAGAGAACTTCTTCCCCTGCAGTCACAAGAGGAATCTTGTCTCTTTTTTCTGCCGGGATCTTATCATCGATCATACATCGTGTGATCTTTTTGTGGTTGCCCTTCTGATTTACAACCATATAATCCCCGCTTCGTCTGGTTCGTACAGTCAATGCGCATTTTATTTTATCACAATCCAGCCATTTCGTATACTTTTTTTCCAAAATCTTCTCACCTGAAAAGGGAAATTTTCTCATTGTAAAAATTCCGGAGGGCCATTCGACCATCCTGTCCACATTCAGCGTAAATTCTTCACAGTTTTTCTGTTCTTTTTTCTCTGTACCATTTACCAGCACAGCAACTCCTCTGTACGTCCGTCGTGCTTCCATGTTGTAGGGAAGATCTGTCTTTTTGCCGGTCTGGCATTCAAAAAGCGCCCTCACGGAATTTATATGCACAGATGTGATATCTTTTCTGTGTGTGCTGATCTTTTCAAGAATCTCACGTATTCCATAGCTCTGCATGATCAGCTCCTGATCCTGAAATCCGTCACGGATCAAAATTCCGTTTTCGATCTCCTCTGTAAACATCTGTACAGTTTCATGAGCCTGTTTTTCTATATAAGTCTCTGCCTGTTCCAGCAGATTCGCAGTTTCCGCCATATGTTCTACGGTTTTTTCGTTTATTTCTTTTTCCATAAGAGGCAAAATATGCCTGCGGATACGGTTTCTTGTATATTCATCTTCCAGATTGCTGCTGTCCACTACATGTGGAAGTTTCTGCTCTTTTATATAATTGTCAATTTCTTTTCGTTCTAAACAGAGAACCGGACGAATCCAGATTCCGTTTACAGGTTTTACAGCTGCAAGACCGCGGATTCCGGTTCCTCTTGCCAGATGATGGAGCATGGTTTCTGCCAGATCATTTTTGTTATGCGCAAGCGCCACAAGTACAGTGTTATACTGCTTTCCGGCATTCAGCCATTCTTTTTCAAACGTTTCCCTTCTTACTTTTCGTCCGGCTTCTTCATGTCCCATTTTCCATTGAACAGAAAGTTCCGGTACATTATAACTGTATACACTGCAGGAAATTTTTTTTTCTTCACATAACTTTTCTACTGTTTTCTGATCTCTCAACGCTTCCTGTCCGCGTATCCCATGATTCACATGGATAACTTTCAGATCAAATCCCATTTCTTTTTTCAGACGATCAAGAATATCCAACATGGTTACTGAATCTGACCCTCCGGACACACCGGCAAGTACCAGACTGCCTTTATTTATCATTTCTGTCTGACTTATATATTTTCTTACTTTTTCTATGGCTGTATCCTGCACCTGTAACCTCCGTTCCTGTTACTGTATAATCCACTTCTTATTTCTTCAATACATTTGCCACAAGTACAGTCATATCATCCCGCGCCCTGTAATCACTGTATGCCAGTACTCTCTCCAGGATTCCCCTGCTCACTTCTCTTGGTGATTCTTCCTGTATATCCATAATGATCTCTTTCATGGTGTCTTCCTCTCTGTTTACAGGAAGTGCATCCAGTACTCCATCTGTCATCATGATCAGATAATCTCCATGATAAAGTTTTCTTGAAGTTGTATCGAATTCAATCTGCTGCATAAGACCTGCTGCCAGGCTTTCAGAAGAAATAGCTTCCACCCAGTGATCTCTGCGTATAAAAGTTGCTGCTGCTCCTGCTTTCAGGAAATTGCAGATTCCTGTATAAAGATCAACCGCACAGATATCCACCGTAGAAAACATTCCGTCCCTGCCCTTCAGAACCAGTGCCGAATTGACCATTCTGGCAGCTGTTTCCTGTGAAAAACCTGATTCCAGAAACTGTTCCAGAAGTTCTACCACGATCTCACTCTCGCGGCAGGCGTCCATCCCGGAGCCCATTCCGTCGGAAAGGCACATGACAAATTTCCCCTCATCTTCCTGTCTGCAGATAAAGTTATCTCCTGAAACCTTCTCCTCTTCTCTCGTTATCCTGGCAACTCCGTACAGCATCTGATAGCTGACATCTTCCACAAAATGAACGGTGTGGAATTCGCCATTTACGATACAGCGGCTTCCTGCTGACGATGTCATTGCACATTCGCAGATTTCCGACAGAATCTGCGAAACTTCTGTCACAGATACGCACTGGCCGCTTCTGGCACGCATCGTAAGAAAAATCTGTCTTCTCCCTTCGGTCCGGTCCATCACCCATACCTGTCTGACAACAATATGCTTTCTTTTCAGACTTTTGCATATTTCTTCCTGAAACTCCGGTTCTGCAGCCGTAATGTCATAAAGGTCTTCGGCTACCATTTCCATTATCCTGGCCATTTCTGTCAGCTGCTGCGCAACAGCAAGGCGGTTTTCAATCATCCGGTTACCCCATACCAGATTCTGCTTTTCCTGCTGAAACCGTTCTTTCAGATTTTCCAGATACTGAACAGATTTTCCGCACACCTCTGCCCATTTTTTTCGGATTTTTTCTACTTCTTCCGGCTTTCCTTCCTCGAGTGCACGAACCATCGCCGCACCTCCCTGATACAGAGAACCGGCCTGTTCTCCCCAGCATATCTCTCTGTGATAGCAGTTGCTGCACATGCGGTCATTCGTCCCCTGCAGAACTTTTTCCACCTGACCGCTGCTCAGATAATCTTTTCTGTATGGCATTCCATAAAAAGTGTCTGCCAGTTTTCTGAATGATTCTGCATAACGTTCAACTTTTTCTTTCTGAGGATGGCTCTCATCCGGAGGAATTGTTTCCTCTTTTTTTGATGTTCTCCCCATCAAAATAGTTTTTGCCATGTCCCGGATGATCAGTGTAATGCTGATCGCGAGCATGGCAATTATCCATTCCTGCATATTCTCCCTCCCCCTCATATTTCATTCAGAAATATTATAGAGGAAAGGTTTTAAAATATCTGTCAAACACAGGCGAAAATTTCAAAAAATATTTCACCAAAAAATGTGTTATTTTTCTTCTTCAAAAACAATCTCATTATCTTTGACAAGTCCAAGCTTATCTCGTGCAACTTCTGCTACATATTCATCAGTCTGCATATATTCTTTCTGTTCGTCTATCTTCTGTGTCCTGTCTTTTTCATTTTCGATAGACTCTTCAAGTGCAGCTGCTTTCGCATCGTACACTGCTATTCGCGCTTCAAGATTTTTACTCTGGACAGTCAGGCCGCCTAAAAGGATCAGTACCACAACAGCTATTGCACCCATACCCAGATAGTTGTTCGCTATTCTTTTGTTATTTTTCCTTTTTTTTGACCTTTTCAATCCGCTTGCTCCTCTTCACCCACGGAATTCGATTATTGTCAGCACCAGAGCAATCTTCCGTTAGCTTATATGATGAAATTTTACATCTTTTACAGCGAAATAGCAACCTTTTTGCCAAATTTAAAAAAAATTTCACAAAAAGGACACCCACAGCCACTCCAATCAACATAAATCCACGGATTTTCCCATAATTATAATGATATGCTGCCGCAAAAAGCAGAATTCCCACAACAATCCAGAAAAATATATCACTGGTCGAAACGAGTATCGGCCGCATTCCCATACAGTTTCGAAGTGCCTTCAGCATACGATATATCAGCACCAGCATAATCCCGGCAGCCACTGCTCTCACAAAAAGCAGAGCCTCTATTCTCATATATCCGCTCATTTTACTGAAACATCCTTTTTATCAGAGATTTTCGGTCCTGCTGCCTGCCATTCGTGGCATAAGTAAGACTGTTGATTTTTCCTTCAATCTGCGCCTCTCCTTTTTCCAGATGTAATTCCTTTACGTGAAGATTCTCGCCTTTTATAAGAAGTCTGCCACATTCTGTGAGCATCTGAATTTCCTTTTCGTTAAATGAATCTACTTCTTTTACCCCTGTTACTGTACTGTTTCTGCGATCACTGACCAGCAATCCGTGCTGTCCTGAAGATTTTTTTTCATCCAATAAGCGGTCCCCCACTTTATCATTTACTGATAATTTATGTGAGAGACCGATTAAATAGACATTTAAAGATAACGGAAAAGATTCTCCGCTTCTTCTTTGCGGACAGTTTCTTTTACATCAAGTACTTCAACTTTTACTGCTTTACTGCCAAACTGAATTTCGATTTTATCTCCTGCCTTAACTGAAGCAGAAGCCTTCGCAGGTTTATCATTTACCAGAACACGTCCTGCATCACAGGCTTCGTTTGCCACCGTTCTTCTTTTGATCAGGCGGGATACTTTTAAAAATTTATCCAGACGCATAATTTCCTCCATCTGACTGCTTAATGATCTGTTTCAGATTTTTTATGTAAGAGGAACATTACGGAGTAATTTCCTATTACACAAAAAAAGGAGGAACTCTCAGGTTCCTCCAGATTTTCTTTAAACATTCACGTATTATTCGTTTACCATATCTTTCAGAGCTTTACCAGCTTTGAATTTAGGAGCCTTGGAAGCTGCAATTGTCATTGTTTCTCCAGTCTGAGGATTTCTTCCTTCTCTTGCTGCTCTTTCGCTAACTTCAAATGTACCAAAACCAACTAACTGGATTTTTCCACCTTTTTTTAATTCGGATGCTACAACATCGGTGAAAGATTTTAAAACTGCCTCAACGTCTTTCTTGGAAAGGTTTGTTTCTTTCGCCATAGCTGCTACTAATTCTGTTTTATTCATGGTGTTTCCTCCTCTAAAATACTCTCATTCTAATTTATTGCGTTATGCTTCCCGGCATATGCACGCTATTAAATATTTATATACCTTTTATGTCAAATTGTCAAGGCTTTTCCACCTTATTAATGCCTTGTTTTCGACACACTGGATTCTTGAAGTTTTCTGCTTTTTTCATAACGCTTCAGTTCTTCCCAGGATAATGCTGCTGCTTCTTTATCCTCCGGTGAAAAGATTTTAGGATGGCGAAATTTCATCTTTGAGGTAACACCTGAAATAACATCTTCTAAGTTAAAGCAGCCTTCCTCTTCTGCAATGACGCTGTGAAGCACTATCTGAAAAAGTACATCACCAAGCTCTTCACAGAAATTATCGCTTCCTTCCCCCCGCTTCATCCGGTCGATTCCTTCAAGGACTTCACCGGACTCTTCCATAAGGTATTGTTTCAGGCTTTCATGTGTCTGTACGCTGTCCCATGGACATTTTTTACGAATTTCTCTGACTGTTTCTACAAATTCATCAAATTCCTGCATAATCCGGCCCTGGTTTATTTCATTGCATCAACCATCGCCAGGACAGCTTTACCCATAATCTCAGATTTTTCATCAGCATCTTCCAGAGAAGATCCCTTGACACCATAATAGAATTTAACTTTTGGTTCTGTTCCGGACGGACGTACACATACCCATGCATCATCTGTCAGTTCATAGTAGAGAACGTTGGAATTCGGAAGACCTGTTGGTTTTACTTCACCTGTTGCAAGGTCTTTAATTGTATCTGCCTTGTAATCTCTTACTGCTGTTACCGCATGTCCTGCAAATTCTTTCGGAGGATTTTCACGCAGAGAATTCATGATTTCCTGGATTTTCTGCAGTCCTTCGATACCCTTCATTGTAACAGACTGGATTGCATCCTTGTAGTAACCGAACTGCTCATACATTTCGATCATTGCATCCCATAATGTCTTGCCCTGGGTCTTATAATATGCAGCTGCCTCACAGAGTGCCATAGTTGCCACGATAGCATCCTTGTCTCTTGCATATGTACCGATCAGGCAACCATAACTTTCTTCAAATCCGAAAAGATAGGATCCCTTTCCACTTTTTTCAAATCCGAGGATCTGCTGTCCGATAAATTTAAATCCTGTAAGAACTTCGATAAGTTTTACGCCATAGCCCTTTGCGATTGCATCTGCAAGGTTTGTTGTAACGATTGTCTTGATCAGTGCACCATCTTCCGGAAGACTTCCGTTTACGGCTTTTTTCTGGCTGATCTCATAGTTTGCAAGAAGGCAGCCTGACATATTTCCTGTAAGATCATGATACTCACCGTTTTTGTCCTTTACACGGACTCCAAGACGGTCTGCATCAGGGTCTGTTGCCAGTACAAGGTCTGCATCTACTTCTTTTGCAAGTTTCAGACCAAGTTCAAAGGCTTCTGCTGCTTCAGGGTTCGGATAACTTACTGTCGGGAAGTCTCCATCAGGAAGCTCCTGTTCCTTGACAACATATACATTCTCAAATCCAAGTTCTTTAAGGATTCTTCTTGCAGGAATATTACCTGTTCCATGAAGCGGTGAATATACGATCTTGAGATTCTTTCCTTCTGCTTTGATGGCATCCATGTGGAGTACCTGTTTCTTCAGTTCTGCGATATAAGCATCATCTACTTCTTTACCGATCACCTGGAAAAGACCTGCTTTTTCTGCTTCAGCCTTGTCCATGGTCTTTACAGTATTCCAGTCGGAGATTGCTTTAACCTCTCCCATGATACCTGTATCATGAGGCGGTGTGATCTGTGCACCGTCTTCCCAGTAAACCTTGTATCCGTTGTATTCCGGCGGGTTATGGCTTGCTGTCACATTGATACCTGCCGCACAGCCGAGATGACGTACTGCAAAGGAAAGTTCAGGTGTCGGTCTCAGAGATTCAAAGATATATGCCTTGATGCCGTTTGCTGCCAGACAGAGAGCTGCTTCCTGTGCAAATTCAGGAGACATATGACGGGAATCATAGGCAATTGCAACACCCTGTGATTTCTTGTCAACTTTTGCGATATAATTTGCCAGCCCCTGGGTTGCTCTTCTGACAACATAAATGTTCATCCGGTTTGTACCTGCTCCGATAATACCACGGAGACCTGCTGTACCAAATTCCAGATCCATATAAAAACGTTCTTTGATTTCATTTTCATCTGATGCAATGTTCTTTAATTCTTCTTTGGTAGCTTCATCAAAGTATGGGTTTGCGAGCCACTGCTCATAAACTGCTTTGTAATCCATACTGAAATACCTCCCTGTACATTAATTTTCCGGTGTGGATCCACACCGATTATGTTTTTTATTATACACCTTTTAAGTCCAAAAATAAAGAGGCTTTATCAGAACGGATATCTTTCAAAACACTTCTCTGTAAAATTATCCCAGAGCTTTTTCTGGCTGATCAGGTTTCTTAGTTTTTCCGTATTTTTCGATGAGATCCAGACTTTACTGTGAGTGTAATAATAGTCCGCAAGCTTCCAGAATTTGTCAGGATACATAAAACGTACTCTCAGATATTCCCATTCTTCTCTGGATATTTTCTTTTTCGCATGATAGGCCCTGAGCATTTCTTCTCCAAGTGCACAGTCCCAGTTATGCTTTTCAAGAATTTTTCTCATGAAATGATAAAGATCCCCTGCCTGGATATCCAGATTCCATCTGTTGAAATTAGTCACTGCCGTATCATCTTTTAAAATAATCACATTATGGTGATTATATTCACCATGACAGACTGTACATTTTTCAACGGCTTCTTTTCGAAGTTCTTTAAATGCAGAGTTTTTAAGCATCTCAAGAGCTGTCTCTGCGCTTTTCAGATAATCTTCCACTCTGTTCAGATAAATTGTCTCAAATTCACATGACGGATGTTTCTTACGGATAAATTTTCGGATTTTACGCATTTCCTGCGTATGGCGTATATATGCTTTTTCAAGTTCCGATCCCTGATATTCACATTCTTTCTCCAGCGTCATAGCCTGATGGATTTCCGCAAGTTTGCCGGCACTTCTCAGTACATCTCCCACTGACCGGGTATCACATTCTCTTCCGTCAAACCATTTCTGTATTGTATATGAAATATTGTCTCTGTCCTTTGTCACCAGTTCCCCTTCTCTGTTTCTCAGAAAAACATCTGCTTTGTGCCCTTTTTCCGCAAGTTTTTCCAAAAGTTCCTGCTGATATTCCAGTTTTTTCTCTGAGCCTTTGAATTCTTTTATTATCACGCCTCCCTTTTCCGTCCTGCATACAAGTCCACCTCTTGTGCGTCCGTAAGTATCTGCTGTCAATCCATACTGTTCCAGCGTACTGAGTCCGTAATCATACAAATAAAAATCCCCCTCTGCATTTTGTACCTTCTATCTTATGTCTGATTCCGGTAATAAATGCAGAGGAGGATTTCCTGTATTTTTATTTTATTAATTTCATCAATGTTTCTTTTGTATTGTCTTCCGGAACTTCAAGCACATGTTCCAGCATTTCGCCCAAAATTCTGCCCATTTCAGGTCCCGGCCTGATTCCTGCATCAATCAGGTCTTTTCCTGATACGGCAAGAGTTTTCATGGAAACGCACTGTTTCTGTTCCAGTATCCTGTTGTAACATTCTGTCACACCTTCCAGTCTGGCAGTTTTTTCTTCTCTTCTGTAATCACTCTGTGCAAGCATATCTGCTTTCTGCACTTCCAGATACAAAGGAAAAAGATCCTCTCCGATCCGGTTGACTGCTTTTCTCACTGAACGCATTTCCGGCATCGGACGGTCGTCATGATACTTTATCAGTCTGGATACTTTGCTTATGGTGTCATTATCAAATTTCAGACGGCGAAGAATATTTTTGGCCATTTTCTCGCCCTCCGGTGCATGCATTTTGAAATGATCCCGTCCATTTTCGTCAGTTTTTCTCATCACTGGTTTTGCAATATCATGCAAAAGCATGGTGATACGCAAAACCTTGTCCGGACGTACCAGCACAAGACTGTGAAGAATATGTTCTCCTACAGTATAACAATGGTGCGGTGTGTTCTGCTCTGTTTCCATGCAGGTGTCAAATTCAGGCAGAAACTCTTTTGTGATTCCTGTCTCATAAGCGACTCTGAAATAATCGGGATGCGGAGAAACAAGAAGTTTTACCATTTCTGTCTGGATTCGTTCAGCACTTACATTCTTCAGATTCGGTGCCAGCACTGTAATTCCCTGTCTGGTCTTTTCATCGATCACAAATCCCAGCTGTGCGGAAAAACGTACAGCCCTCAGGATTCTCAGTGCATCTTCCTGGAACCGCTCCATAGGATTGCCTACACAGCGTATGACTTTATGCTGCATATCCTCCATACCGTGAAAAAGATCTACAAGGCCTCTCTCCGGGTGATATGCCATGGCATTAATGGTAAAATCCCTTCGTTTAAGATCTTCTTCCAGACTTGAAGTAAATGTCACCTGTTTCGGGTGACGGCCGTCTTCATAGGCTCCGTCTACACGGTAAGTCGTAACTTCGTACCCTTCTCTGTCCATAAGGACTGTCACGGTTCCATGCTGTAATCCTGTGTCTACCGTGCGTGCAAACAGTTCCTTTACCTGTTCCGGAGATGCCGATGTAGTGATATCCCAATCGTCCGGTGTACGTCCGAGAATAGAATCCCGGACGCATCCGCCAACTACATATGCCTCATAGCCATTTTCTTCTAAAGTTTGAAGTATTTTTTCCGCATTGGAAGGAATCGTCAGCCTCATATTAATATGCTCTTCCCCAGTAAACCATCTTTTTCGCCGGTTTTCCACAGCATACGCAGACATCACTTAAATGTTCCTGTTCAAACGGCATACATCTGGAAGTTGCCTGTACATCTTCTTTGATCTTGTCTTCGCATGCCTGATCTCCACACCACATAGCTTTGACAAATCCAGGTTTGTTATTGATGGTATCTTTGAACTCTTCGTAATTGGTTGCTACATAAGTATGGGCATCACGATGTGCGCGTGCACGCTCCAGCATTTCTTTCTGCATTGTATCCAGAACTTCCTGAACTTTTTCAGCCAGTTCTTCAAATGTGACTACGTATTTTTCTCTTGTATCACGACGGCAGATAACAGCCTGACCGTTTTCAATATCTTTCGGACCGCATTCAATACGAACCGGAATTCCACGCATTTCCTGTTCTGCAAATTTATATCCCGGACTTCTGTCTGTATCATCAACTTTCACACGGATATCTGCAGCTTTAAGAGTTTCAAAAAGTTCATCAGCTTTTTCAAGGACACCTTCTTTTCTCTGCTGGATCGGAATAATAACAGCCTGTACAGGAGCAATTCTCGGTGGAAGAACAAGACCGCTGTTGTCACCATGAACCATGATCAGTGCACCGATCATACGTGTTGTCATTCCCCAGGAAGTCTGATGTACATATTTCAGAGTATTATCTTTATCTGTATACTGGATTCCGAATGCTTTTGCAAATCCGTCACCAAAGTTATGGCTTGTACCGGACTGAAGTGCTTTTCCGTCATGCATCAGGGATTCGATTGTATAAGTAGCTACTGCGCCGGCAAATTTTTCTTTTTCTGTTTTCTGTCCTTTGACCACAGGGATTGCCAGAACTTCTTCACAAAAATCAGCATACACATTCAGCATCTGGATCGTTCTTGCTTCTGCTTCTTCTGCTGTAGCATGAGCAGTATGTCCTTCCTGCCACAAAAACTCTCTGGAACGGAGGAACGGACGGGTTGTTTTTTCCCAGCGAACTACAGAACACCACTGGTTGTATACTTTCGGAAGATCTCTGTGAGACTGGATATCTTTCTGATAAAAATCGCAGAAAAGAGTCTCAGAGGTAGGACGTACACAGAGACGTTCCTGAAGTTCATTCAGTCCGCCATGTGTTACCCATGCAACTTCCGGTGCAAAACCTTCTACATGATCTTTTTCTTTCTGAAGAAGGGATTCCGGAATAAACATTGGCATATATACATTCTGTACACCGGTTTCTTTGAATCTGCGGTCAAGTTCTTTCTGGATGTTTTCCCAGATTGCATAACCTGCCGGTTTGATTGCCATACAGCCTTTTACACTGGTATATCCGCAGAGTTCTGCTTTTTTAACAACATCTGTATACCACTGTGCAAAATCTTCATCCATGGATGTGATCGCTTCTACTAATTTCTTTGCCATTTTCTTTCTCCTTTTTACAATTTATTCACCCGGGTGAAAACTTCATAGTATATTTATCGGAACATTACGGAGTAATTTCCAACAAAGTAAAAAAAGTCCTCAGATCCCGGAAAGGGACCGAAGGACTTCGGCGGTACCACCCTAGTTAGCACTATAAATTACAATGCTCTCTTTGACTCCTTTAACGCAGGATAACACGCCATACTTCATTTGCATGGAGCTCCGAGGCCGGTTCCATGATTCCCGCACAAGATCCTCTCACCATATGGATCTCTCTCTGAGATTGTTCCTCATGTACTATTCTCTTCATCGCCGTAAACATATCCACTGCCATTCCTGGCTACATATCAATACTTATATTATGCGAAATAATCACCTGTGTCAAGGGTGTAATTTTCACAAAACCTTTGTTATTGTTACTTGTTATTCTGTAACCTGAAATGCACTTTCTTTTATCTGTTTTTTCTCAAACTGACCGTTATACTGAAGAATACTGTACTCATTCATCAGTTTCTGATATTCCTCTGGCAGTTTTTCCATAGAATACCAGTTTCCATCCTTATCTTCTACTGCGTCAACTCCGATCACCGGAAGTTCATCTTTCAGATTCAGAAGAAACTGATGATACTGTGGAAGTTCCACTCCTGCCTGCTCCATAACATAACTTCCAAGATAATTGGAACTGATATCTTCTTCCACCGTATCTGACGGATAGTTTGTCCAGATCACATAAGGGGTTGTATACAGGATTTGGCTTTCAACCAGGTCCAGATTCTGTTTGTCTTTTCCCAGCAGCTGTGAATAAAAAGAATCTTCAAGAGTCGGCCAGTGATCTCCGAACATGACGATCATGGTAGGTTCTTTTACTTTTTCAAAATATTCCAGCAGTCCCTGAAATGCAGAATCTGATTCACG
Organism: uncultured Blautia sp.; assembly: GCA_934359835.1. Classification (GTDB taxonomy): domain Bacteria; phylum Bacillota; class Clostridia; order Lachnospirales; family Lachnospiraceae; genus Blautia_A. Next base: position 42,958 of record CAKRLX010000016.1, on the reverse strand, counting down.
TGCCAGAGAAAGATACGTCTCTGCCATAGGATATTCTGTATCATAATTCAGTTTTACAGTCGGTTCATATCCTGCCCTTGTATCAATGCCGAATCCACCGTGATTCTGCATGGTCACACAGAATGTGAACAGTTTCTGATCCGCATCTTTTTCTTCATACAGACTGATGATCTTATCATAAGTTGATTTATCTGACTCAAACAGACGGATTTTGTCACGGTAAAGCTCGCCCCAGTTTTCTTTTGAAACAAACTGGTCAAATCCCATGCTCGGATATACTTTTGCACGGTTCCAGTTAGCTGCCCTGTTCGGATGCATGGCTATAGTCTCATATCCCTGGGCTTTCAGGATATCCGCAATTCCATACTCAGGATCACGGACATAAAGCTGATATGGAACGCTTCCTGCCGGAAGAAATGCCATACTGTTTCCTGTAAGTGCTTCATATTCTGAACGTGCGGTACCTCCGCCAAATGTATGGACATGAATCTGTCCGTGTTTTACATTCTGATTCAGACTTCTGATAAATGGAAGAATCTCACTGTCTGTATTTATTTCTCCGACATTTTCAAAATCAGTCAGACTTTCATTCATGATCATAATGATATTTGTCGGCTGTACTGTACTCGTGTCAGTCTTTTCTTTCTGCTCATACTCTTCTTCAGCCTGCTCTGTAATCTCATCAACAGCTTCTATTGAATAATTTTCCGGCTTTTCCACACTGAAATATTTTCCCTCACCTGCAAGCATGTAAAGGTAACCTTTTTTTGCATATTCTTTGTTGACATTCCAGAGAAGAACATTTTCAGATTTCCACCACACCGGAACGGCAAATGCCAGAACAGCTGCAATAACAGCAATCCCTGCCCAGCGGGCTATGAGATTTTTTCTGCTCTTCTTTCCCAGTTCCAGTCTCTGGAATTTCAGCTGTATATCTGCCAAAGTCATGACACTGAGGATAACCATTCCCATATAAACCGGAACCTGAAATTTATATCCTCCCACAACATCTGCTGCCGTCCCCATTCCAAGAATATCCAGAAGCATGAACGGCTGGCCGCGGAACTGTGTCACATAAAAGTTTATCAGTGCAAGGATCACTATGATATAGCTGTACAGAAAACAGGCTATATTTACCTTTCTGATCATAATGATCATTATCAGAAGTACAATTGTGTAAAATATTAAGTTCTTTATTATATATGCAGGTTCAAACCACAACACACGTTCCAGAAGGCCTGCCAGAGATGCTGTTGCCGGTGTTTTATGAAGCCCGAAGCTTACGATCATCTGTACTGCCAGAAGCATGACACCCGGTGTGAGAATGAGCAGGAGCCATTCCATAACTCTGAATATACGTGTCTTCGCAATAAGTCTGCAGATTTTTTCTCCGAAGATAAGACTTACAAGAAAAATAAGATTACATATAAACAGCAGGATCATCTTCATCCTGCCGATTTCCTCAAATACTGCTGATGGTTTTTCTGCGGACTGAACTACAAGAAAATCAATCCCCAGAAGCATTATTATGCCAATAGCCAGCCCGGACATCCTGAGGATTTTTCCGGGCCGGTTTATTTCTTTATTCTGTTTTTCCAAAACTACCTCTCTTTCAGACTTTCAGTCTGATTTCTCTTCCTGTTCTTTTGTATTTATAATAACGAACACCGGCTGCATCCAGCATACGCTTGGAAGCAATCACAGATGGTGTATGTTCGTATTTGTCACAGTCATATACAACAGTTTTTATTCCGGACTGTATGATCGCTTTTGCACATTCATTACATGGAAAAAGAGAAACATATAATTTCGCTCCCTCCAGACTTCCTCCCCTGTAATTCAGAATGGCATTCAGTTCACTGTGCGTCACATACAGATACTTTGTATCCAGCGGGTTGCCTTCACGTATCCAAGGAAATTCATCATCTGAACATCCAATGGGAAATCCATTATACCCCATGGACAGAATTTTGTTATCCTGACTTACAATACATGCCCCCACCTGAGAATTCGGATCTTTGGAGCGCATTCCGGAAAGCATGGCAACTCCCATAAAATATTCATCCCATGAAATATAGTCACTTCTTTTCTGATTATGTGTTTCCATCAGAATCCCCTCTCTTTTGTTAATGGCAGCCTGTTTCCCGGCTGCCATTGAATAATGTAATTTACAGATAAGATCAGATTTCCGGCTTTGCATCTGCAATGTCAGTATCTTCTTCAATCTGTTTGATTCTTCTGATATGTCGTTCTTCCTCCGAAAACGGTGTATTCAGGAAAGTATCTACAATTTTCAGTGCAAGTCCGGGTCCTACTACTCTTGCTCCCATTGCCAGAATATTGGCATTATTATGAAGACGTGTTGCTTCTGCGCTGAAGCAGTCTGAACAGAGTGCTGCGCGGATTCCCTGAAATTTGTTTGCAGTGATAGATACTCCGATACCGGTTCCACAGATCAGAATACCCTTTTCACAGTCACCGTTCTGAACAGCAATTGCAACTCTTTTTGCATAAATTGGATAATCCGTAGATTCTGTGCTGTCACATCCGAAATCCTGATATTCCAGATTGTGTTCTTCAAGATATTTGATAACCTCCTGTTTCAGTTCATAACCGCCATGGTCACATCCTAATGCTATCATTTTGATTCCTCCTGTATTTTCATGCTTTATGCTTTTATGATTTTATGCCCCGCCGCCTTAAGAAGACGGTTCATAATAGCCTGTCCCATTCTCGGAGTATAAAATGCCTCCGAATAAATCACATTTACATCATCGCTGTCAAAATCTCTCAGTACTTCATACAGATGATGTGCAATCGTCTCTTCTTCTTCTCTGCTTCCGATACTGCGCACATCACCGCCCACATACAGACTCTCTGTTTCATCAGTAGCAATGATTCCTACTTTTTCGCCTTTTGCCTCGGCTTCCTCAGTCAGACGGTTAATCATTGCGATCACATCTTCTTCTGATCCCTCGACAATTGACAGATCTGCTCTTGGTGCATAATGTCTGTATTTCATTCCGGGTGCCTTCGGTCTGACTTTGCTGTCAGTGATCAGAAGGCCTTTATCCATTCTGACTTCACCAAGTGTTTCCTGAAGCATTTCCAGTGAAATATATCCAGGTCTTAAAACTACCGGGATTTCCTCCGTAAAATCTACAATCGTAGATTCCAGACCGATTCCTACCTGACCTCCGTCTATGATCATATCTATTGCATCGCCCAGATCTTCTTCAACATGTTCTGCCATTGTCGGACTTGGACGTCCCGAAGTATTGGCACTGGGAGCAGCCACAAATCCTCCTCCTGCCCGGATCAGTTCCTGTGCAATCCTGTCGCTTGGAAAACGGACTGCCACGCTCTCAAGTCCTCCGGTAGTTTCTTTTGGTACAATATCTGCTTTGTTAAGTATCATGGTCAGAGGACCCGGCCAGTATTTTTCGGCCAGTATTCTCGCTTTTTCAGGTACACCGGAGGTGATCTCATCCAGTTTGTCAATATCTGCGATATGAACGATCAGCGGATTGTCTGACGGTCTTCCCTTGGCTGCATATATCTTTCGTGAAGCCTCCGGGTCGAGTGCATTCCCGCCAAGACCATATACGGTTTCAGTAGGAAAAGCCACAAGGCCTCCTGACTTCAGAATATCTCCTGCTTTTCTGATGGCTTCCATATCCAGATGCTCTGCATCCATAGCCACAACTTCAGCTCTCATTTTCTCTGCTTCCTCTCATACTGTCTCTTTTTTACTGTCGGATATAGATTCCCTGGGATTCTATGAAATCATCCAGTTCCTGAATATTATCCTGTGCCCAGGTCTCAGACATTTCGAATGTACGCGGGAAAAACATTTCTTCCGCGATATGCCGGCCGGTTTCTGTTCTGAATATCTTGTCCACACTCTTTTTTACAGTCTCAGCAGACATGTTATCCTCGAAATAATTCACAAGAAAATCAGCTTCCACAAGAATCTGATAATCGATTCCCTTTATATCTGTATATGTGTGATGATGTCCTACAAGATAAGAAACTCTCTCAATCACATCAGAATCAAATCCCAGCTGTTTCATCATCTTTTCAGCTTCAGCCGGTCCTTCCTGTTCCTGCAGCATTCCGTTCTGTTTTCCGTATTTTTCCATGGAAATTCGTATGCCGATATCATGAACATAAGCTGCGGCTTCCAGAATATAAAGTGTTTTTTCATCAATATGTTCTTCTTCCCCGATCAGCTTTGCAAAACTGTGTACTTTTACAAAGTGCTGAATTCTGGCAGGATCGCCTCTGTAAAACTCAATCATTTTTTTATATAGATTGTTTAATCTGCTCATGACATGCCCTCCTGACCATTCTTATGCATATTATGAAATGCTTATATAGTTCACAGTAACATGAGACATTTCTGTTTCTTCGTTATTATAGTGTATTTCTTACGATTATACAACTGTTGTATCACCGGAAGAACTTTTTTTCTTTTTTGAAGAGGGTTCAATACTGATCAGTCCAAAATGGCTGAACAGTGGACAGATATATGACACTCCTCTGATATCACCGAGTGCCTTCGGCCTGCTGATCAGTACTGCTTTTCCATTTCCCTGCTTCTGCCTCATTTGCAGCACATTCTGAAATGCCAGACGTATAGAACTCCATGCAAGGCTTTTGCTGTTTTCACGCCTGTCCACCCAGAGTTCTTTTGTCAGCTCTCCGTTCCTTCCTCTTTTCAATGTGTAACTGAACGGAAGTCCTGAAACAGTCTCAAAAGGATACCCCTGAAAAGCCACGATACAGTTCCATAATTTTTCTTCATCCGGTTCCTTATTCAATTCGTTTATTTTTTTCTGATATTCATCCATCATTTTATCTTTACAATACAGGTATCATAATCAGGATCCTGAAATACAACTTCGCCAAGGGATTTCAAAAGATTACTGTTCAGGTTTTCTCCATATTTTTCCCTTTCACAGGAACCAATAAAGATATAAGAAACATCATATTCTTCCAGAAGTTTCTGTACTTCTGCCTGATCTGTGGAAGTATATATGGTCTCAATTTCCTGTGATTTGGCATTAAGATCTGCCACATCGTTTCTCCAGAGCCATTCATGTACATACCAGCCCAGTATTGTCGGAAGTCCTGTCATGGCAGATACTCTTTCATAATTTGTATAACTGTCGCCATTTGCCTCAAGAACTACAGGAGCGTCTTTGATATTATCTTTCAGCCACTGGATTCCCTTCACATCTTCAGGGAAATCTGTTTCCAGAAAAGCTGTTGCATTCAGTCCCTTATACTCTGACGGATTCCAGACTTTTCCAAACCAGGCATCAACACTGTTGCCAAAATAACCACAGGTCCACACAAACAGCGCAAGTCCGATCACAGCTGCCACTTTCAGTATTTTCTTTCTGCAGACCACAAGCAGTCGAAAGATCACATATATCATAGTCATGCCAAGCATGATGTACGCCTGATATGTAAGCTTGAACATTGTATTTGCACGTGCATTTCCGTTTTCATAGATATCACGTACATAAACGAGTTCCGGGATAGCCACAAGACCAATGGCACAGAGTCCCATGATCACTGCAAAAAGATCCGGCAGATCAATGGAAATAAATAATCTGTAAAGAGACCTGTTCTCTGAAACCTTAAGTTTCTCCACAAGAAGAGCAATCACATAAATTATGGTAAGTATCACCGGAAGTCCCCAGAGAACAAGAAGCTGATGAGGAAGAGAATGATGCTGTGCAATCCCCACACCCTGTACCATTGTCTCAAACTGCAAAGTAAACGGCATTATAATGACAGTGGCAATTGCAAGTACTTCCACTGCCTGTGCAGCTGTTACAAGAATCACCCACTTCGCGCGGCCTTCCAGACAGATAATATTCATGAACAGTACCACACCGCCTGTAACAACAAAATAAATGATAAAATCCCAGTAGTTTGTCCAGTGAAACATTCCAAGCAGTGCTGCGACTGCAATAACCTGCGGATGAAGAAGCTGTTTTTTCCAGAATGTACGTTTTTCACTGATTTCCGATAAATATTTTCTGTTTCTCATGCGTTTCATAAAGGAATACAGAAGTCCAAGCAGAAGCAGCACAAACATAATATTTACCACATGTGCATGCAGATCGCCCAGTACAAAAGAATAGCAGGGAAACTCGTGAATTGTTTTGTCTGCATCATTTACAGGGTTAAAACCTATATATCTTGTAGCATCCGGAAACCAGTAACTGTCCGCTTCCTGACCTTTAAGTTTCTGAATAAACGGAATAATCTGCGCATAAATAACATAATGCATGTTTCCTGCAACAGAAACCGCAAGTCCTGCCAGTATGCCGCTGATCTCAGGAAGGGCTTTTTTCCATCCTTTTCTCTGTTTTTTCAGTCTGTCAGCAATCATCTGACGCACAAGTGAACACGGCAGACTGAAAGCAAGTCCTGCCACAAATGTACGCATCAGATTATAAGTCATTTCTACTTTTGTACCGGACAGTTTCGTGAGAAATACCGCAAAATACTGACCGCCATAATAATAGTTGATTTTTCCCTCTGAATACCAGAGGTCTGTTGCAGGAAGAGTTTTGCTCCTCATCATTGCTTCCATGAAACCATAATCCATAAATTTCTCAGTTCCATATGCTGCGGGATGAAAACCGGCAAAATAAGTCCACATAAGGAAAAATGCAAAAAACAGAAGTTCTTCCATATATATAAGATTAATTTTGTTCAGAGGAAGACTTTCATAGCCATTCTTACGTTCACTTTCATGTAAAATAACTGCAAGTATTACGCATACAACAGTGACTCCGACGCATGATACAGTTGTAAATGGCAGGATCTTAACTGATACAAGAAACCACGTAATAAACCCGGTTACTGCTACAGCAAGAACTTTGGAAAACATCCAGCCTTTGTCTTCAAATCCACAAAACAGTCTTCCTGTTACCGGCATTGCAAAAAAGCCAAGCACTGCTGCCAGAAGATACCATGTCCAGAATGTCCATACATCTCCTTTGAGCAGATAAGCAGACAAAAGCACCAGCGCTATTGCCGGAACTGTTTTCATAATATAATTTCTAACTTTATCTGGTTTCATAAATTCTGATTCCCCCGTCTTCTGACTGATATACCATCGGATACGTATCTGCTATCGTCTCTTCCCTGCACGTCAGTCCTTCATATTCCATTCCATCCTGATATAAAATATACGTAATTTTTTCCTGCTTTACAAGCTGTTTTATCTCGTCCGCATCTGTTGTTGTATAAATGATTTTTGCCTTATCAGCCCGGCTGTATGTATCATATCCGGCAGACCACGCATAATAAGGCCAGCCCATATACATCATCACCCCTGACATTGTAACTTCATTAACGCTGTACTCCGGTGTAAGGATCAGATCATCATGGGTCAGATTATCCGCCAGCCACCGTGTCAGTGCACTGTCCATATTTACGGTAACTCTGTGACCCGGATCATTATCCTTCAGTATGATCACAAAATCATAAATACCTGTAACAGTCAGACAGAATGCAAGAACCACTGCCAGAACTTTTCCGGCAATTTTTCTGTGAAATAATCCGACAACTGCCCATGCCCAGAAGACAGTCATAAATGCATAAGATATCATCAGATACTTGTGGTTTACCGTAATATCCGGTGTCATGGATATGGTAAATGCAAAAATCACCGGGATAAAGAAGCTGAAAAGTGCAATTCTCTGTGTTCTCTTTCTGAGCATGATCAGGAGAATAATGATTCCCAGGAAAAAGATGCCGCTCATCTGGAGCAGGTACCATACCACACCTTTCATGCTCTTATCTTCTGAGAGAAATCCCCAGCAAAAAGTAGTTTCAACAGCACTTCCCCAGATAAAAATTTTCGCCTGCAGAACAGAGAACAAAACAGCAGTAAACGCAGTCACTGCATAGTCAGCCTTGCCATCTGAAAAAACAGCAAACCCAAACAGGATAAGAAGTCCTCCGATAACAGCCGCGCCATTCCAGAAAGTTGCAAGTCCCAGTATCATACCTGCCATCAGCGCACTTTCAAGATTACGGCTTTTCCATGCTTCCACAGTAAAAATCCGGTTCTTCAGCCAGTGGAGACCTTTTTCCGGATGATCAGCACCTGCTTCCACCCAGTCCAGATAAAACCATACAACGAGAGCGACAAGAAGAAGGACATACCCCAGGTGTCTCTGATTCAGATATACATTAAAATTCCAGAGTCCCCAGTCTTCACTGGTCGTATATCCGATAAAAGAAGTATTGTCTTTCAGAGTCTGTAAAAGATCTCCTGTCTGAATATGCTCCCATGCAAATCTGAAAAATGTAAATGCGCTTCTGAAAAAGAAAAATATAACACTCAGCATTCCGGCTCCCATACTTCCCGTCAGTCTGCGTGCGATATTATATAAGATCATCAGAAAACCGGCCAGTCCGAGAACGCTTGCAATATTATACGCAATGTCCATGCGAAGTCCCAGATATTCCAGATTACCTACAAAGAACTGGAACATAAAATGGTATTTTACATCCTGTCCTCCAAAGTGAGGATATTCTGTAGGGAAGTTATTTCCCATGGAAAATGACCGCATCATTGCTGTATGCGGTGCATAATCCCCATATACCGTATATCCCATATATAATATGTCTTTATGTATATAAAATACATAAAACATGATCCATATAAGAAACGCTGTCAGAATGGAGGCAAAGATCATCTCTTTTTTCAGAAGTTTACTGTCACTGACCAGTTTTCCCTCATTTTTTCCAAATATCGTTCCTGTTTTCCTATATCGTTTCCAGTACAGCATTATAAGCAGTACCATGGAGAATCCCATTATAATGAGGTTACCCAGAAAAAGCGGATTCTGTCCACCAGCTGCGCTGAATGCCCATGATACCATATACGTTCCCCAGCCAAGTGCCAGCACTCCCACACCAAAAGCCCCCGCAGATATGATCCAGATGCGATTACAGCCACATCCGGAATCTGTCGGAGGCAGAAAAATCATGATCAGCTCTCTGCCGATCAGAATACACAATATAAGATATATAATTCCTAACATAATATACTCCTGCATATCTTCAGTTTTTCACCCTCAGTATACCAAAAGGAAACGCTGCTGGCAAAGTATATCTCGGAAATTCACAGTATTTCCATATTTATGGCAAAACACCTTGCGGGATATTACCTGTGTACAGTTACTATTTATGCAATATTTTCCTGTGAACTGTTTATGTATTCCATAATTCCAGCTGCAACAGCCTCTGATATTTTTTTCTGGTATTCTTCTTTCTGCAGAAGTGCAGCCTCTTCCGGATTTGTCAGAAATCCACATTCAACGATCACAAGAACGCCTTTGCTCCTTTTCAGAAGATAATAGCTGGTATTTGCTTTTATTTTCCTCGGACGTTTTACTTCCAGTTTTTCATTCAGGCTACTCTGTATTTTTTCGGCAAGAAGCTTTCCCTGAAGCGATGACTCATAATAAAAGACCTGCGGCCCGCAGACCGCCGGATCCTGGTAACTGTTCTGATGGATACTTACTGTAAGTAAAGGAGTCTGCTCTGCCAGAAGTGCAATCCGTTTCTGCATATCCTGAACCTTTTTGTTTACAGCATCTGTATCATAAAGTCCTTCGTCCTTCTCTCGTGTCATAATAACACTGTACTGTCCTGTATCTTCCAGAAGTGTTTTTAATTTAAGTGCAATCTGAAGATTGATTCCCTTTTCTTCGATGCCATCACAGCCTATCATTCCAGGATCCGCTCCCCCATGTCCGGCATCTATGGCTATTCTTTTTCGGGAACCTGAAGCTGTATGATCATTTGCAGACATTACTGCTGATACAGATGCTGCCTGTCTGGACAGATAATAAAAGCATATTATCAGCAGACAGGCCATGATCAGTTCTATAAGATATTTTTTTGTTTTCACACCGGCACGCCCTTAAGCATATTCTCTTTATGTATATGCTGTTTATGCTTCTGTTATCAGTCTGTAAAATATTTTATTCATATTTCACGATTTCTTTTTTCAGACGTTTCATGATCCGCTTTTCGAGGCGAGAAATATAAGACTGTGATATACCAAGGAGGTCTGCCACTTCTTTCTGTGTTTTTTCTTCTCCCTCTGCATTATTCAGTCCAAATCTCAGACAGATAATTTTCTGTTCACGAGGCGTAAGCTTACTGATGGCTTTTCCGAGAAGTGATATCTCTGCCTCATCTTCCAGTTTCCTTGATATCACATCATCATCCGTCCCCAGAATATCTGAAAGAAGCAATTCGTTTCCATCCCAGTCCACATTCAGTGGTTCATCTATGGAAACTTCCATCCTTGTCTTGCTGTTCCGGCGAAGATACATGAGAATTTCATTTTCTATACATCGTGAGGCATACGTTGCAAGCTTTATATTTTTTACAGGGTTAAATGTATTGATCGCTTTGATCAGACCGATCGTCCCGATTGAGATCAGATCCTCCACTCCTACACCTGTATTGTCAAATTTCTTGGCTATATAGACAACCAGTCTTAAATTATGCTCAATCAGTATGGATCTGGCTTCCTGCTCCTGATCTGTATTCAGCTTGCTGATCACATAAGCCTCTCTTTTCGGCTCCAGTGGCGCCGGAAGAATATCACTGCCACCAATATAATAAAGCTCCTTCGATCTTGAAAGAACAATCCTCTGAAACACCGGGAAAGTATGATAATCTACTGCTGCTGATCTTGACATAATCCGCCCCTCCTAATGCAATAATCTGGAATTAATCAGTACCTTGTACTCACTTCCCAAAGCAAAAGGTTCCAGGGCAAATGCCAGTATCGGATCTGATACAGAGATTACTTTTCTGGGAGTCTGAATACAAAGATTCTCCAATGTGACTGCCAGCATCAGCTGCTCTCCCTGCCCTATTGTCTTACAGGACAGAAAATGCGGCTTCAGCCCGGCAATCTCTGTACATTTCAGCTCTTCAGGTTTTTCTCTGAAACACAGCAGTCTGTCTGTCAGTTCTTCCGAAAGTATACTTTTAAGGATTTCCGGTTCTGCTATGGAAACCGGCATTCCACTTAAGGGATCACTGAGAAGATTTCCCGTATCATAAAAGCCATAGACTGAACAACTCTTTCCCTGATATTTAAGTGTAACCGGGTATATCTGCTTTCGGTATGCCCGCACAGAATCACCGATCAGTGCAAGCGTCCCAAGCCCAATGTATGTGCAGCCGGCAGATAACAAAAAGAGTCCGACGGTGAGCTCCTTTCCTTCTGACAACGCTTCCCAGAATCCTCCGCACAGAAATGCTGTCAGATACAGCATAAGAAGTGCTTTTGCCAGAAGCGATCCCTGACGGATCCCATAACTGATCCGCACCATTCCAAGAGCACAGAAACCATGCAGAAGTACGGGTGCCAGCGGTACCTGTTTAACCGGTATATAAAGTACAACACAGGAAAAAAGAGCTCCGGTTACTGCCGCTGCCATACATCTTCGTCTGCCCGTTCTGCATCGAAGAAGCATACCCACAAGTCTGAGAAGGAAATAATCCATCAGAAGATTTGTGACAAATACAATATCTATGTATACTTTCTGATACATAAAAAGCCCCCTGTGACCTGTAAATCCTTCACTTTGGTAAGTGAACTCATTATAGGTGACAGGGGGCGCAGATTTTGTCAAAAACGGGCATCGAATTACCAGAATTTCTCGTGATTTTTCGACATTATTTCTTTTCTTCCTGCACTTCTATCTTGCGGATTGTTTTGTTTTTGATTTCTTCTTTCAGTGCTCCAATGAACTCGCCAAGGTCTTTCATGCCTTCATCTCCAAGATAACGGCTTCTTACAGATACCTTTCCTTCTTCTTCCTCTTTAGCTCCGACAACCAGCATGTAAGGAACTCTTTCCAGACGTGCTTCACGAATCTTGTATCCCATTTTTTCGGAACGGCCGTCTACAGAACAGCGGATTCCTTCTTCTTTCAGCTGTGCCTCTACTTTGGAAGCATAGTCATTGAATTTCTCAGAAATAGGAATGATACGAACCTGTTCCGGACACAGCCATGTTGGGAACATACCTGCATATTTTTCAATAAGCCATGCAAGAGTTCTTTCATAGCAGCCCATAGATGTACGATGAATAATATAAGGGCGTTTTTTGTCTCCGTTTTCATCAATATAATACATATCAAACTGTTCAGCCAGAAGAGCATCCCACTGGATTGTGATCATTGTATCTTCTTTTCCATAAACGTTCTTTGCATTAATATCGACCTTCGGTCCATAGAAAGCAGCCTCTCCTACATCTTCTGTAAACGGAATATTCAGTTCTTCCAACATCTGACGGATATGTGCTTCTGTCTCATTCCAGACTTCCGGCTCGCCGATATATTTTTCTCTGTTGTTCGGATCCCATTTGGAAAGATGATAAGTTACATCTTCTTCAACACCCAGAACCTGCAGGCAGTACTGTGCAAGTGCGATACAGTCTTTAAATTCTTTTACCATCTGGTCAGGTCTTACGATCAGATGTCCTTCGGAAATAGTAAACTGACGAACTCGTGTCAGACCATGCATCTCACCTGAATCCTCATTACGGAACAGTGTGGAGGTTTCACCATAACGAAGCGGAAGATCACGGTAACTGTGCTGTTCTGCTTTGTATACATAATACTGGAACGGACATGTCATAGGACGAAGTGCAAATACTTCTTTGTCTGTCTCTTCATCACCCAGAACAAACATGCCGTCTTTGTAATGATCCCAGTGTCCGGAAATCTTGTACAGATCGCTCTTTGCCATAAGAGGTGTCTTTGTTCTTACATAACCACGTTTTGTCTCTTCATCTTCGATCCATCTCTGCAGTTCCTGCATCATGATGACACCGTTTGGCATGATCAGAGGAAGTCCCTGTCCGATAACATCTACAGTTGTAAAGATTTTCATCTCACGGCCAAGTTTGTTATGGTCACGTTTCTTGGCTTCTTCCATCTGCTCCAGATGTTCTTTCAGTTCATCTTTTGTTGCATATGCTGTTCCGTAGATACGAGTCAGCATTGCATTCTTTTCGCTGCCTCTCCAGTAAGCACTGGAAGAAGAAAGAAGTTTAAATGCTTTTACACCTTTTACACTCATCAGGTGTGGTCCGGCACAGAGATCTGTCCAGTCTCCCTGTGAATAGAAGGAAATTTCTTCTCCTTCCGGAAGATCTTCGATCAGTTCTACTTTATAAGGTTCGTTTTTCTCTTTGAAGTATGCGATTGCATCTTCTCTGGATTTTGTAAAGCGCTCGATCTTTGCACCTTTCTTGATGATCTTCTTCATTTCTTTTTCGATTGCATCAAGGTCTTCACGAGAGAATGGTTCGTGCGCAAAGTCATAATAAAATCCTGTATCAATAGAAGGTCCGATAGCAACTTTTGCTTCCGGATACAGATTCTGCACTGCCTGGGCAAGTACATGAGATGCTGTATGACGGAGAACAGCCAGGCCTTTTTCATCTTTTGCTGTAAGAATGTTCAGCTCACAGTCTTTGTCAAGTACAGTACGAAGATCTACAACTTCTCCGTTTACTTCTCCGGCACATGCTGCACGTGCCAGTCCCTCGCTGATGTCATAAGCAATGTCGATTACGGATTTTGCTTCAGAATATTCTTTTTTGGATCCGTCTTTTAATGTGATGATCATAATTTGAACTCCTTTTGTTTGAATAAAAAATAGTAAGTTTCTACAGGGACGAAAAAAAGTCCCTTACAATACATCTCTGCACTGTAAGGGACGATATTACTCGCGGTTCCACCCTGCTTGCTGTCTCTGTTCTTTAACAGACAAAAATCAGCCACTCTTATAAGATGATAACGGAATCACCGGACCGGATTAGGGCCACTCGGAGATGGTCTTCCACTGTTTCCTGCTAAGACACTTCCAGCTAATGCGCCTCTCTCTGGAACATTTCACAGTTTACTCTTCTCTTCAACGTGTTTCTTTATTTATTCTGTTTCACATTATAGCCGCAGGTTTCTTTTTTGTCAATGACTATTTTTCGTATTGGTAAGACCAATTAGCCGTGTCAGAAAATTCCACAACCGCTGCCTGTTTGGTTTATTTAAAGTATTCAACACCGGACTCAAAGATCTGGATATCCTGCTGTCCGTAAATATTTACGGCCACACCGTCACCGCGACGTTCGCTGTGTGCCATCTTACCAAGGATACGTCCGTCAGGACTTGTGATGCCTTCGATATTCATGTAGGAACCATTAACATTCCATTCTTCATCTTTGCTGAGTTCACCAGCCGGTGTTACATACTGTGTGGCAACCTGACCGTTCTGGAACAGTTTCTCAAGCCATTCATCATTGGCAACGAAACGTCCCTCACCATGAGATGCCGGATTGCAGTATACACCGCCAAGCTGTGCTTTCTGAAGCCATGGAGATTTGTTGCTGACAACTTTCGTATATACCATCTTGGAAATATGGCGTCCAATAGTATTAAATGTCAGTGTCGGAGAATCTTCTTTCTGTCCGCAGATCTCACCATATGGTACAAGACCAAGTTTGATAAGAGCCTGGAATCCGTTACAGATACCAAGTGCAAGACCGTCTCTTTCACCTATCAGTTTCATAACTGCTTCTTTGATCTTTGCATTCTGGAATGCAGTTGCAAAGAATTTGGCTGATCCATCCGGTTCATCACCTGCTGAAAATCCACCTGGGAACATAATGATCTGAGCCTGATCAATGGCCTTTTCAAAAAGTTCCACAGAATCATGAATATCTTCTGCTGTAAGGTTTTTAAATACTTTTACATCTACTTCTGCACCTGCACGTTCAAATGCTTTTGTGCTGTCATATTCACAGTTTGTTCCCGGGAATACAGGAATAAATACACGCGGTTTTGCAACTTTGTGTTTGCATACATAGATGTTTTCTGCGTGATACAGATTGTCTTTAGCCGGCTTTTCATTTTCTTCACCGGAAACAGTTTTGAATACTTTTTCCAGAGTTCCTTTCCATGCTTCTACTGCCTCAGCTTCTGTAATTACAGTATTTCCGTAGGAGAATTTACCATCATCTGTAACTTCACCGATCAGTGTGTATGTAATAGAAAGCTCACCGACTTTGTCTACCGGAACTTCCATAATGATGTCACCAAATCCAGGAGCAAAGAAATCTCTCGGATCCAGGTTATGCTCAATCTTTACTCCAAGAGCATTACCAAATGCCATCTTTGAAACTGCTGCCGCAATACCATGTCGATCCAGTGCATATGCAGAAACAACTTTTCCGGCCTGGATATCATTGTGAAGTTTTTCATACTGTTCCATGATTCCAGCATAATCCGGCAGATCGTACTGATCTTTTGGTGCACGAAGCCATACCAGTTTGTTTCCGGCTTTTTTCAGTTCCGGTGTGATCACATCCTGGATTTTTGCCACGTCTACAGCAAAAGATACCAGTGTTGGTGGTACATCGATTTCATTGAAAGTACCGGACATACTGTCTTTACCACCGATAGAAGGAAGGCCGAATCCCATCTGTGCAGCATATGCACCGAGAAGTGCGGAGAACGGCTGACTCCATCTCTTCGGATCTTCTGTCATACGGCGGAAATATTCCTGGAAAGTGAATCGAATCTTCTTATAATCGCCACCTGTTGCTACGATTCTTGCAACAGATTCTGTCACAGCATAGGCTGCTCCGTGATATGGACTCCAGGAAGAAAGATATGGATCAAATCCATAACTCATCATGGTCACTGTATCAGTTTTTCCGTTCTGTACCGGAACTTTTGCGACCATGCTCTGTGTTTCAGTCAGCTGATACTGACCACCGTAAGGCATGAATACACTTCCTGCTCCGATAGAACCATCGAACATTTCCACAAGACCTTTCTGTGAGCATACATTCAGGTCAGCAAGTGTTTCCAGCCATTTTGCCTTTACATCCGTTACATCAGGACGTTCTTCAAAAAGATTTCCTTCTTTATTCGGAATTTCCACTTCAACAGTTGTCTCCTGATGCGCACCGTTTGTATCCAGGAATGCTCTGGAAATATTTACAATTTCTTTGCCTCTCCAGCTGAGCACAAGGCGTGGTTCCTCTGTGACAACAGCTACAGGAATAGCTTCCAGATTTTCTTCATTTGCATATCCAAGGAAAGTATCCACATCTTTCGGATCTACAACAACAGCCATACGTTCCTGTGATTCAGAAATAGCAATTTCTGTTCCGTCAAGACCTGCATATTTTTTCGGAACTTTGTCAAGATCTACACGAAGTCCATCTGCCAGTTCACCAATTGCAACAGATACACCGCCTGCACCAAAATCGTTACATTTCTTAATGATGTGGCTGACTTCCTCACGTCTGAACATACGCTGGATCTTACGTTCTGTCGGTGCATTACCTTTCTGAACTTCTGCACCGCAGACTTCGATGGAAGCCTCCGTGTGAACCTTTGAAGAACCTGTAGCACCACCGATACCGTCACGGCCTGTACGTCCTCCAAGAAGAATAATGATATCTCCCGGATCTGAGTTTTCACGGATAACTGCACGTCTTGGGGCAGCGCCCATAACAGCTCCGATCTCCATACGTTTGGCAACATAATCCGGATGATAAACTTCTTTTACATAACCGGTAGCAAGGCCAATCTGGTTTCCATAGGAACTGTATCCATGAGCAGCACTTCTTACCAGTTTTTTCTGCGGAAGCTTGCCTTTCAGAGTTTCTTTTACAGAAACAGTCGGATCTGCCGCACCTGTTACACGCATTGCCTGATATACATAAGTACGTCCTGAAAGTGGGTCACGGATTGCACCGCCAAGACAGGTAGCTGCACCACCAAATGGTTCAATTTCTGTAGGATGGTTATGAGTCTCATTCTTAAAGTTGATGAGCCACTCTTCTTCCTTACCATCTACATCAACAGGTACTACAATACTGCAGGCATTGATCTCATCGGATTCTTCCTGGTCAGCAAGTTTGCCTTCAGCTTTCAGCTTCTTCATTGCCATCAGGGCAAGATCCATCAGGCAGACAAATTTATCGTCACGTCCTTTATAAATAACTTCTCTGTCAGCGAGGTATTTCTTATATGTATTTACAATTGGTTCTTTATAATCACCCTCATCAAACTTCACATCTGTAAGTTCTGTAGAGAAGGTGGTATGACGGCAGTGATCTGACCAGTACGTATCCAGTACACGGATTTCTGTCATGGAAGGATCACGTTTTTCTTCATTCTTAAAATATTTCTGAATATGCAGAAAATCTTTAAATGTCATGGCAAGATTCAGAGACTCATAAAGAGCCTTAAGATCTGCTTCTACCATATCTTTAAATCCGTCAAAAATCTTTACATCTTCCGGTTCCGGGAATACAGTTACCAGTGTTTCCGGTTTTTCAAGACCTGTTTCTCTGGAATCTACAGGGTTGATGCAGTGATGTTTGATGGCTTCAAATTCTTCATCTGTAATTTTTCCCTCGATTACATAAGTTGTTGCAGAGCGAATGATCGGCTGTGCATCCCCGTCAAGGAACTGTACACACTGAACAGCTGAATCAGCTCTCTGATCAAACTGTCCCGGCAGATATTCTACGGAAAAAATATGTGAACCTTCTGCAGCATCAAATTTCTCCAGATAAAGATCATCTACTGGCGGTTCAGCAAATACGGTTTTGCATGCTTTTTCAAAAACTTCATCAGAAATATTTTCCACATCGTAGCGGATCAGCACTCTGACTCCTGTTACATCTTTGATTCCCAGATAACTGCTGATCTCATGCTTTAACTCTTTTGCCTGTACGGCATAGGCTGGTTTCTTTTCTACATAAACGCGTCTTACGTTACTCATAAAAAACAAACTCCTTTCCAGTATTTTGAATGTATTCTTTTATCTGTTACCTGTGTAACTGTTCACAGTAACTTACTTTTCTGTTACTGTAAACGGATTGTACAGTAACACTTGTTTCATTATCGTTTTTATAGTATCATATGAAATGTCATTAGTAAAATTAATATATCTTATATTTTTTATTATTAGTTCTTATTAATTATCTGGAGGTTTCTATGGATATCAGTCTTGAACTGTACAAGGTTTTTTATTACGTTGCCACAACCTTAAGTTTTTCCGAGGCATCACGACAATTATTCATTTCCCAGTCTGCAGTGAGCCAGTCTGTCAAAGCTCTGGAAAAGCGCCTGAACCACACGCTTTTTATACGCAGCACCAAGAAAGTTCTTCTCACACCTGAAGGTGAGCTTCTTCTTCAGCATGTAAAACCGGCTCTTGAAATGCTGAATGAAGGAGAATCTCTCCTTTCCGGTGATACCATGCTGAAAGGTCAGCTCCGTATTGGCGCCAGTGACACGATCTGCCGCTATTTTCTTATTGATTATTTTCAGAAATATCACCAGAAATATCCGGATGTGCGAATCAAGATCACCAACAGCACTTCCATCGGCTGTGTGGAACTTCTTGAAAAAGGACAGGTTGATCTTGTAGTCTGCAATTCACCCAATTCCCGAATTGGAAGTCATATGAAAGTACAGCCGCTGAAAGAATTTCATGATATTTTTGCAGCTGATCCAGGAAGTTTTCCGGTAAGCGAGAAAGTATTTCAGCTGAAAGAACTTCTGGACTTTCCTCTTCTCATGCTTTCTTCCAAATCTACTACAAGCGAATATCTGCATCATGTATTTGCAGCAGACGGACTGAAACTGCTTCCGGAAGTTGAACTGAACAGCAATGATCTCCTTATGGATCTGGCCGGTATCGGCCTTGGTGTTGCCTGCATTCCTGATTACATGCTGTGCTCTCACAACAGCCTTGTCCCAATAGAACTCGCTTCGCCTCTGCCGCCCCGCCGACTTATTCTGGTCCGTCACGACAATCTTCCTGTATCGCAGGCCGCCGAACGTTTTGTAGAAATGTTCTGAACATTTTTCTGTATGCAAAAACCCTGGCAGGTTCCTCCTTTTGGAATCCGTCAGGGATTTTTTACTCTGATATCTGTTATTTTATTCAGGCATTACTTCCACTGCTGCCTTTATATACTGATTGTCGATCTGTGCAAACGCACCGCTATCTGCCTTGGCTGCATATGATACATCTATCGGCATCTTACCAAGTACCGGAACATTCAGTTCTGCCGCAATCTCATCGATATGGCTTTCGCCGAACACCTTAATCTCTGTCCCACAATCCGGACATTTAACAAAACTGTAGTTTTCTACAATACCAAGTACCGGAATCTTCATCATTTCTGCCATGTTATATGCCTTACGGACAATCATACGAACCAGATCCTGCGGTGAACTTACAATCACAATTCCGTCAACCGGAAGTGACTGGAATACAGTAAGCGGTACATCACCGGTTCCCGGAGGCATATCCACAAAGAGATAGTCGATCTGATCCCAGATAACATCTGTCCAGAACTGTTTTACCATGTTTGCAAGAACAGGTCCTCTCCAGATAACCGGTGTTTCCTCTGTAGGAAGAAGAAGGTTAATAGACATAACCTTGATTCCGTTCTCTGTTACCATTGGATAAATACCATTGTCATCTGCCTGTGCTGCGCCTTTGAGGCCATACATCTTAGGAATTGACGGTCCTGTAATATCTGCATCCAGGATACCGACTTTAAATCCCCTGGATACCATTTCGTTTGCCAGTGAAGCAGTCACGAATGATTTACCCACACCGCCTTTACCACTGACTACGCCTATTACATGTTTTACATCAGAAAAAATATTCTGCTCTGCCTGAAAATTCTGCGGCTCACTTTTTCCTTTGCTTGCACATCCTTCGCAGCTGGATTTACTGCATGAACTGTTGCTGCATTCTTTTGCCATTTCTGTTACTCCTTTATTTTCTGTTACTGTGAACAGTTGTATTATTTCATGAAACGGTCGATAGCCCGTTCAAGTTCTTTGATTGCCTCCCGGTCTCCATGCTCTACCGCATCTACTATACAGTGTTCAATATGATCCTGGAGAATAATCTTGCCTGTATTATTAATTGCTGATTTTACAGCAGAAAGCTGGATCAGAACCTCCGAACAGTCTCTTCCCTCCTCGACCATTCTCTTGATGGATTCCATATGACCGATTGCCCTGGAAAGCCGGTTCAGTACCGCCTTTGTCTGTTCATGACTGTGATGATGTCCATGACCGTCATGTGTATGCTCAATTACTGTACCATCCTCCAGAACATGTACATGGGTTTCTTTTACTTCACTCATGTTCTCTGTGTCTCCCTTCTGCTGTTCCACTGATTGCACTGGAACCCTGTTGGCTTATCTTTTTATTATATCACATCTGTCAGATCTCTGTAAAGGAACATCTCTGTTTTATCTGTGATGTGACAATATCAAATATCACTGTACCATCTTCCAGTACCGTCTTTTCGTAAGAGACATCTTTTCCCTGAAACTTTTGTTTCACATATTCTTCCGGATCCTGTATCTCCACTTCTTCTACAAAAACATCTCGCATCTGATTTCTGGGACATTTATTAAAAATTTCCCAGATTACTTCATATTCTTTCATATTATATCTTTCTTTCTGTAATACTATACGGTTGCGACTACAGTTTCAGCTGCCATTTTCCCTCAATATCCTCTGCAAACTCATCTTCTGCCTGTCGGATTTTTTCTCTGTCTTTCACCGGAACTGCCCAGCATAGACCACAGCTGGCAGATATCTCTCTTGGCACAGGAAGAAGTCTTCCGGGAATATTATTCTTTTTACAGAATTTTTCTACTGCGATCGCCCCACTGGTACTGTAAAAAGTCAGAATATACCTGTCAATCTTCTGGATCATGGTTTTACAACTTTTCCTGCCTTTGCAAGTGTTTCGGTAATATCATACATATTAGTCACTTCACCGACCTCAAGTTTATCAGTAAGTCCGTAATAGTTCAGACAGGTTCCGCATGTCTTAATGGTAACTCCCTGTGCCTCAAGACTCTTAATATCTTCCAGGGAATCAGAACCTTCTGTTGTAAGAGTCGCGCCGCCATTATAGAAAAGCATTGTTTCCGGCAAAGTCTCCAACTGCGTCACCGCAAAAATAAATCCTTTCATAAGGACTTTTCCGAGTTCGTCATTTCCTCTTCCCATAGTTGCTGTATCTACTGCGATTACAAAATCTCCTTTTACATCCGGAATACATTGTACTTCTTCCGGAACATCAGTTTCTTCCGGCTGTCTGTCTCTGACTTTCATTATTACATGAAATTCCTTGTCGGATTTTTTTACAGAACTGACTTCTGCACCTGCATGTTTTCCCATTCTGGTAAGGTTCTGTACTGCTGTTTCATTGTCTACCAGAACCGTGATTTCTGCATCTCCTCTGATTCCATCCAGAACTTTCTTTGTTTTTACAACCGGTATCGGGCACTGTTCACCTCTGGCATCAACTGTATATTTCTGTTCACTCATGGATATTCACTCCCTCATCAATACATATTCGTAGTTTTATTGTAACAGAGCCGGGATACTTTTTCAATGTAAGTTACTTATCATTATTAATCCATTATTTCAATATCATATCCTGAAACTTTTTGTCGAAAATAATTGAACTTCTTTGCGGAATAGAGTATCATAGATATAATTTCATTAAAATATCGTAGCTTACAGTTACAAAAATGATCACAACATTCAAAGGAGAGAAATCATGAAGCTTTTAAAAGACCGTATACTGAAAGATGGAATCGTAAAACCAGGAAATATATTAAAGGTAGACAGTTTTTTGAATCATCAGATGGATATCACTCTCATCAATGAAATCGGTAAAGAATTTAAGAGACGTTTTGCAGACTGTCCTATCACCAAAATCCTTACAATTGAGGCTTCCGGTATTGGTATTGCCTGCATCGCCGCACAGTATTTTGATGTTCCTGTAGTCTTTGCCAAAAAAGCACAGAGTCTGAATCTGGATGGTGAGATGTACTGTTCAAAAGTAGAATCCTTTACTCACAAAAAAGTCTATGATGTAATCTTATCCAAGAAATTCCTCGGACCTGAAGATCATGTACTTCTTATTGACGATTTTCTTGCCAATGGCTGTGCACTTCTCGGACTGATCGACATTGTAAAAGAATCAGGTGCCACTCTTGAAGGAGCTGGAATTGTTATCGAAAAAGGCTTCCAGAATGGTGGACAGAAGATTCGTGATATGGGCGTCCGCCTGGAATCACTTGCAATCGTAGATTCCATGACTGATGATTCTCTGACTTTCCGCGAATAAACAGGGCTTTGCCCTGATAAATAAAATCCCATCACCTTGTGGTGATGGGATTTTATTTTAGCTTTTCCTGACTTTTGCTGTCGGGGATGGTGTTGCCTTTTTTGTAACTGATGGAGACGGTGTTGCCGCCTTTTCCGTCGGTGTCGGACTTGTTTCCTCCGGTGCCGGTGTCTGGCTTATTTCTTCCGGTACAGGTGTCGGGCTTATTTCCTCCGGTGCCGGTGTCTGGCTTATTTCCTCCGGTACAGGTGTCGGACTTATTTCCTCCGGTGTCGGTGTTGGTGTTGCTTCAGGTCTGACTTCCCCTGCTGTATAATATCCGTTATCAATAAGGATTTCATAATTATCCTGATCGATCAGCTGTGGTTCACAGAGATATGTAGCAATGATTTTAACTCCATTATCATACTGTTCATAATCATTTACCTCTGGATCGTCATCACCATGCAGATATACATTTACCATATCTTCACACTGATCTGCCAGTACTCTTCTGTCTGTAAATACGCTGAATGCCAGTTTTCCCTCTGCAATACGCTTTACAGCATCTGCTTCACAGCCGGAGCCTGTAATCAATGGCCACTTTTCAGTACCACTTACAATACCAGCTTCTTCCAGCACATCTATCACACTTAATGCTGCTCCGTCAAATCCGGTGCAGATAATATCAGGAGAATCTCCATCCGGATAAAACTCCTCAAGAATCTCAGACATTCTTGTTTTTGCCTGGGAACTGCTCCATCTCAAAATACCACTGTTATCGAATGAAATTTTGCCGGATTTACATACAAGTGTACCGTCATCCAGATAAGGCTGCAGTGTTTCCATCAGGCCATTATAGAAAAACAGTGCCTGTGTGTTGTCCTGAGAACCCATAAGAAATTCAATTGATCTGGATTCTTTATCTTCCTGTACCTTATCCAGTTCTTCTTTATCTATAATTTCTTTTGCAACCATCTGACCGATCTGACGTCCGCCAAATGTTACATAATATCTCACTGCGTTCGTATCCATGATAAGTTCATCATAAGAAACAACCGGTATCTCCGCTTCTTTTACATCTGCCAGAACATCTTTCAGTCCATATGCATCTACAGGTGCGATTACAAATGCAGAGACTGCTTCTTCTGTCATATCCTGAATCTGCATAACCTGTTTGGATACATCGCCTTCAGCATACATGATCACCGGCTCATATCCATCATCTGTGAGCTTTGCTTCCAGTTCCTCTCCATCTACAGACCAGCTGTCCTCATCTGGAAGAAGAACTGCAATCTTTTCTTTTTGTTCTTCTTCCAATGTATCTTCCTGCGTATTATCAGCAGAATCTTCTGACGCTGAATCTGCCTTTGTGTCATCTTTCTGATCTGCTTCGTCAGTTTCCTCAGTTTTTTTTGATTTACTGTCTGTCTGAGCAGTCTCGCCCTCCGCTACTTCTCCGGTGCCTTCTTTTTCAGTCTGTGCACTTTCATTTGCAGCCTCAGTAGCCTTATTGGCTTTTCCACACCCAGTCACCATGGACGCAGCAAGAAAAACGCCCAACAAAATACTTGTTGTCTTTTTTTTCATTCTTCTGTCCTTTCTGTTCAAATGCCTTTATATTCCTTTGCAAGAGACTTCAGATAATCTCTGTAAGCAGCTGCAGCTTTTTTCGGTTTTGATATACGCACATCACCGTTCATTGCTGTCAGCCAGCCATAAAAATACGGACCTGCTGTTAATGGTACGATTACGGTCAGTTCATTACTGTCTTTTTCTTTATACTCTGCTCTTGTTCCAAAATATGCTTCCACTTCATCTCTGCGTTCAGCTTTGTAATGCAGTTTCATTGTTTTAGACATATCCTGAATTTCATCCGGATGAAGCCCTGAGCGCACAACTTCAGGCTCTTTTTCTGCTTTCTGTGATTCTGGGACATTTTCTTTTTCGGGCAGAACAGAAGATTTTATTTCTGTGTTTCCTGCCAGATAATAGCCTCCCGGTTTTCCACGCCTGAATCTGATATCCATTCCAAAATCACGAAGTGCTTCAATATCATCATAAATACTCTTGCGTTCTGCCCTGATGCCGTATTCCGTAAGTCTTTCGAGTATTTCCTGCATTGTTACCACGCAGTTCTCCCCAGTACTGCACAGCATCTGTTCCAGAATCAAAATCTTGGCTTTCTGATTATGTGATTTAGCCATTTTATCCCCTCGTTTCTGTTATCGTCTAGCAATCGTCCTCATTATAGCGTTGGTCTCTCAGAGATACAAGTCCCTATTTCACGAACCTGTTACAGATATAACTGTTTGCTTCTTTTTCTTCTTTATCTTCCAGCTGTTCAAGTTCCACCTGGTCTCCATATTTTCTTCTCAGTGCCCTCAGGATCAACAGATCAGCCAGCTGAGGATTCTTCGGCAGAAGCGGGCCATGAAGATAGGTTCCTATAACATTTTTATAAGTAACACCTTCATATCCGCTTTTCCCGTCATTTCCTGCACCATATAAAACTTTTCCAAGCGGTTTGTTATTATTAATGCAGGTCCTTCCTCCGTGATTTTCAAACCCGACAACCGGCATATCGAAAAGATCACTTTTGAGAACTATATTGCTGATCAGACGGCCTTCTTCCTGTTCCGTATACATATCTACAAGTTCCAGTCCCTGAATTGTTCCCTGATCTGTTTTGTAGTAGTTTCCAAGCAGCTGATATCCACCACAGATAGCAATTACCACACCGTTATCCTCTACGTATGCCTTAAAATCTTTCTGGATCTCTTTGAGTTTTTCACATACAAGCATCTGTTCTCTGTCTGAACCGCCTCCAAGAAGAACTATATCAAGTCCTGAAAAATCAATTTTATCGTCTATTTCATATGCAATCGTCTCAGCTTCAATTCCTCTCCACTGACAGCGCTTCATAAGGCACTGGATATTTCCTCTGTCACCATAGAGGTTCAGAAGATCCGGATACAGATGTCCTATTGTAACTTTCATTTCTGTTCCTCCTCCATTTTCTTCAGAATATTCCTGGTGCTGAAAAGTGCTGTGTAATTGACAAGTACATAAAGATTTCCTGTTCCGTCTGCAATTCTGTCAGAAATTGCCTTTTCAACATCTGCCTCCAGCACCGATGGTATATCTACATATTTCAGGCGCAGCCGCATGTCCTGGCAACGGATTCCGCTCACTGTAATAGAACGGATGCTTTCTTCTCTGAAAAGATCAAAATCCACATCCCAGAGCCAGGAAATATCAATTCCATCCTGTGCATTATCATTAATGGCAATTATTACATCTTTTGGGGATCTGTCCTGCATAACAGCAGCTATATTCTGATTAAATCCGGCCGGATTTTTTGCCAGATTAAGAGTAACTCCTGTACCTTTGATGCGGAACTGCTCCATTCGTCCGTTTTCAGGATTAAATCTCTTCAGCATATCATTGAAATGTGTCCCGTC
This sequence comes from uncultured Blautia sp., assembly GCA_934359835.1. Lineage (GTDB taxonomy): Bacteria > Bacillota > Clostridia > Lachnospirales > Lachnospiraceae > Blautia_A. Next base: position 17,237 of record CAKRLX010000016.1, on the reverse strand, counting down.
AAATCCGGCTGTCCGTACACCGGCATAGGCAGCAAGAATATTATAGACATTATAAAATCCTTTGTAATTTGCAATAAAATGTCTGTTCTCCACTGAAAATGATATCTGGTCACCTACTTTTACATCCTCTGCATCAAAATCAGGTGCAGGTCTTTTGAACCCACAGGAAGGGCAGACATAGTCTCCCAGCTGGCTGTAATGATAAAAGCTGTACTGAAGCCTCTCTCCACAACGTTTGCAGAATCTTCCCTCTCTTATCTCATTTGTTTCATTCTTCATAACAGGTTTGCTGATTCCGTAGTAAATCGACGGATGTCCTGTATCCATGGCAAGATAAGCAGAAAGAGCATCATCTCCATTTACGATCAGTTTCAGATCCGGAACTTTTCCTATCATTTCTTCCAGAATATTCATGGTAATATCAATCTCACCATATCTGTCCAGCTGATCCCTGAAAAGGTTGGTTATAACCATATAAGATGGTTTTATCTGAGGAAAAATATACTTTGTAGAAGCTTCATCAGCCTCAATGCATGCATAATCGGCATCTATGTGTCCATTCAGTTTTGCACCAAGTACAAAAGCGGCAACTACGCCGTTCAGCATATTTGATCCGGTATGATTACAGATTACTTTCTGACCTTCCGCCTCAAGTGCTGCGCAGAGCATATTATTTGTTGTTGTTTTTCCGTTTGTTCCACAGACAACAAAAATATCTTTTTTTATTTCAGCTGACAGTTCTTTTAAAACAGGCGGATATATTTTTAAAGCAATCTTTCCTGCCCAGGTAACACCCTGCCTGCCCATTTTCTTGCAGACAAAGCCGGCAGCCTTCGCAGACCAGATTGCAGCGATTCGTCTTATGTTCATATTCTACTTCCTTTTTCTTTATATTAACGTATGTGAATAATTTTACGCTAATTTATAAAAATTATCAACCCAAAAACAGATCCGTAATTATTTTACAATTACGGACCTGCTCATTTAACTTATTTAATTTCAATATTGCCAAGATACTCCCGATAGGCTTTCTGTGAAGCCTTCATATATGTCCGGGATATAGGTACGACGGTATCTTTTAATACAAAGCTATCTGCCTTCATTCCCATGATTTCTTTCATATTAACATAAAAGCTCTGATGGCAGCGCAAAAAAGTACTGTTCGCAAGTTGCTCCTGAAAATCACATAATTTACCTCTGCAATGTATACTTTCACCGTTTACCAGGTGAAAATTCACTGTATGAAGGCTGCTTGATATGTATGCAACTTCGTTCTGTTTTATAGTAAAAATCTGTGATCGATACTTAAAATATATAATCTTCTCTGAATCTTTTTCCAATTTTCCAAGTCTTTCAAAAATCTCCCGTACTTTAACTTTGTTCAGAGGACACAGAAGATATTGATAAACAAACAGATCAAATGCCTGTCTGTAATATTCTTCGCTTTCAGCCATAAAAACAAGAACAACTCTTGAATTATATTCACGGATCCTGCGGGCCATCTCAATTCCATCTTCATCCTGAAGTTCGACTTTCAGAAATACCAGTTCATAACTGAATGTATCTTCATCAATAGCCTCCAGAAGTTCTTTACCACTGGAATATTTTGTGATTACAGCATGTGGAACGAATTCACATATATATTCTTCAAGAAGCAATGCCTCTCCTGAAATATTATCGCAAATTGCTACTACAGCCTGTTTCATGCAAACATAACTCCTTTAGTATTTCTCTTTTTTCATATCCATGGCTCATTTAAATAATATTAAAATGAATCGCATGCTTTTTTATTATACCACCTTTAAGAGTACCCCCCCCAGACAATTTTGACAAAATTAGTGTTAATTATGACATTTTGCTGGTTTTTTTTGCATTATAGCGTCAATTCGTAGTAAATATAGCCAAAAAAGGGGATATCCTTTCGGATATCCCCACCTTCAACAGATTAAACTAATTCGATAAGTACTTCCATTGCTGCATCACCTTTACGAGGTCCAATCTTTACGATTCTTGTATAACCACCGTTACGGCCAGCATATTTAGGAGCGATTTCTTCGAACATTTTCTTAACCATGTCTACGTCTTTTGTGTTTTTCTTCTTACCAGCGCCCTGAGTTGGAACTTCTTTAACTGGATAGAATACTTTCAGCATCTGACGACGAGCGTGCAGTCTGGAAGGAGCATCTTTAGTGATCTCTTTTTGAACTTCATCGTATACGGTCTGTTTCTTTCCGTCTACTACTTCTTTTACTCTTTTGCCATCAGCATCTTTACGTGCAACTTTTGCAGTTACAGTAACTGTTTCGAAATTGTCTTTTTCACGAACTGCCATTGCAATAAGACCTTCGGCGATCTTGCGAATTTCTTTTGCTTTAGCTTCAGTTGTAACAATTTTTCCATGATACAGAAGATTTGTTACCTGGTTTCTTAACAGAGCTTTTCTCTGATCAGATGTTCTGCTTAACTTTCTATATTTTGCCATTTGATTTTCCTCCATCTGCGGGACATCAGAACATGCTTGTTCGGTCTTACTGCCCTGATGCTCAGGCATCCCCGCTGTAATATTAATCTGTGAGTGGTTTATTCCTCAGTAGGCTGAAGCTGTAAGCCCAGCTCTTTTAATTTGGCAAGTACTTCTTCCAGTGACTTACGACCAAGGTTACGAACCTTCATCATATCGTCAGAAGTTTTATTGCACAGTTCTTCTACAGTATTGATTCCTGCTCTCTTCAGACAGTTATAAGAACGTACGGAAAGCTCTAACTCATCAATACTCATTTCAAGAACTTTTTCTTTTTCATTGTCTTCTTTCTCGATCATAACCTCAGCGGTCTTTGCATTCTCAGAAAGATCAATGAAAAGATTCAGATGCTCACTCAGAACCTTGGCAGCAAGGCTGACAGCCTCATCTGGATCAAGAGTTCCATTGGTATATACATCCAATGTAAGCTTATCGTAATCTGTAACCTGACCAACTCGTGTGTTTTCTACGATCATGTTGACTCTGTCAACAGGAGTATAGATTGCATCAACTGCAAGAACACCGATTGGCATATCTTCAGATTTTCCTTTGTCAGCACTTACATATCCACGACCACGTGTAATAGTAAGTTCCATAGCAAGTCTGCAGTCTTTTCCACCATTCAGAGTTGCGATAACCTGATCAGGGTTCATAATTTCGATATCCTGGTCAGCCTGAATGTCAGCTGCTGTAACAACACCTTTGCCTTCACACTCGATGTATGCAGTCTTTGGCTCGTTATCAGAGCTTGTGTTTTTGATTGCAAGACTCTTCAGATTCATAATGATCTCGGTTACGTCTTCTTTCACACCCGGAATAGAGCTAAATTCATGAAGAACGCCATCGATCTTAACCTGGCTTACTGCTGCTCCCGGGAGGGATGACAGCATAATTCTTCTGAGAGAATTACCCAGGGTAGTACCATATCCTCTTTCAAGAGGCTCAACTACAAATCTGCCAAATTTTTTATCTTCGGATATTTCTGTAATTTCGATTTTTGGTTTATTAAAATCAAACACTATAAGGTTCCCTCCTTCTGGGTTTATCAACATTTGAGGGTTTTTGCGAAAGCTACGCCGGATTATTTAGAATACAGCTCGACGATAAGCATTTCGTTAACCGGAACATCGATTGCTTCTCTTCTTGGAAGTTCTTTTACAGTTCCGCTTAAAGCTTCCTGATTTACATCAAGCCATTCCGGAACAAGTCTTCCAGCTGTTACTTCCAGAATTCCTTTGTATCTTTCAGAACCTTTGCATTTTTCTTTGATTTCAATTGTGTCTCCGGCTTTTACAAGGTAAGACGGAATATTTACACATTTACCATTTACAAGTACGTGTTTGTGGTCAACGATCTGACGAGCTTCACGTCTTGTTCTTGCAAGCCCCATACGGAATACTACATTGTCAAGTCTTGTCTCAAGCATGATCATAAGGTTTTCACCAGTCTGACCAGGCATTCTATCAGCTTTGTTGTAGTAGTTGTGGAAAGGTTTTTCCAGAACTCCGTAGATGAATTTTGCTTTCTGTTTTTCTCTTAACTGTAAACCGTACTCAGACATTTTTCTGTTTGCACGTTTTAACTGTCTTGTGGATTTTTTATCAATTCCTAAGTAAATCGGATCCAGGCCGAGGGATCTGCATCTTTTCAGAACAGGAACTCTATTTACTGCCATTTCAAGCTACCTCCTAAATTAGACTCTTCTGCGTTTTGGTGGACGGCATCCGTTATGCGGAACCGGTGTTACGTCACGGATACTTGTTACTTCAAGGCCACATGCCTGAAGTGCACGGATTGCAGCTTCACGTCCGGATCCTGGTCCTTTTACCATAACATCAACAGTTTTTAATCCATGGATTAAAGCAGCTTTTGTAGCAGTTTCTGCTGCCATCTGTGCTGCATAAGGAGTAGATTTCCTTGAACCTCTAAATCCCAGACCGCCGGCACTTGCCCATGAAAGAGCATTTCCTTCGTTATCTGTAAGAGTAACGATAGTATTGTTAAAAGATGACTGGATATGTGCCTGTCCGTGTTCAACGTTTTTCTTTACACGACGTTTTGTAGTCGCTTTTCTGGTTGTCTTTGCCATTTTAAAACTAACCTACACTTTCCTCGAATATATTGTAAATATGTTTCATTTCATAAGGAAACACCATGCTCACTAGAATTCATAGTCACAAAGTGACTATTCATTAAGTGATCAGGTGGGCTTTCGCACTAAACTCGATTTCATCTCATTAAGTGCTCAATGCCACTTCCTTCGAACAAAGTTCACACTAAATTCATGCTGCGTTTACACTTGCATTCATTAAGTGTTCATTATTTCTTCTTATTAGCAACAGTTCTCTTAGGACCTTTGCGTGTTCTTGCGTTTGTTTTGGTCTTCTGGCCACGAACCGGAAGTCCTTTACGATGACGGATACCTCTGTAGCATCCGATTTCCTGCAGTCTCTTGATATTCAGAGCGATTTCACGACGAAGATCACCTTCAACCATCATTGTTTCATCAATGACAGCACTGATTTTCTTTACATCATCGTCTGTCAGGTCTCTGACACGTGTGTCAGGATTTACACCTGCCTGAGCAAGGATTTTGTCTGCGCTTGCTCTACCAATACCATAAATATAGGTAAGGCCGATTTCGATACGTTTTTCTCTTGGTAAGTCTACACCAGCTATACGAGCCATGTACTGTTTCCTCCATTTTCTTTCTTTTGAAAGTCCTATTTGTACACCACTTGCTGTCCCGCAAGGTGAAATGGGGTGTATCTTAATAAGCTTCCTTCTTTTTAGTTTCCTAATTGGGGTGCCTCGGTAAAACACCCAGCCGCCTTGGCGTAAAGCGACCTTTCCGAAATGTGACCTCACAGTCACTGTTGCCTCTCGGTATTAGGCAATACATGCTTCTTTAATAAGATATTAAAACAGTCCGAACAACCCTTCCGGGTGTATCAAACTGCAGCCGCACGTTTCACAAACTTGTCAATTAACCCTGACGCTGTTTGTGTTTTGGATTTTCACAGATTACTCTGATAGATCCTTTTCTTTTGATGATCTTGCATTTTTCGCAGATCGGCTTTACAGATGATCTTACTTTCACTGGAAATCCTCCTTTTCCGTAATATAGGCTTGAATCTGCAGTTCATATACGCACTATCAGCGCATACAACCAGTATAATAACATTCCTTTTCGAAAAATACAACCCCTCAATTTAATTTTTTTTATTTTTTTGTGAATCCATTTGTCAGAATGTTCGCCATGCTATTTTAATGTCGTAACGATCAGTTTGCTTTCCAGCGCAGCAGCGATCAGATCCTCTTTACAGCTGTATCCGGACCTGGCAATCATATCCTGAAAATTCCACCGTACTCCTGAGGTGGAACAGTTCATTTTTTTTGCAATTTCTGAGTAAGACAGTCCACATATATAAAGCCGCAGCATTTCCAGTTGTCTGGGACTGATTTCCCCACTTGTGACCCAGTTCAGTTCCACATTTGGAGTTTCATCCGGAAAGACATGTTCTCCATTAAGAGTTCTGATTATCACATCACGAATCTCTTCCTCACCATGATCCTTATACCAAAGACTGTCTGCGCATCCTGTTTTTGCCCTCTCAAGTACTTTAGGATCGATCAGCGATGTTACAATAAGGATCTTCGTACCCGGATGTTCCTCCTTTATGGTCTTTCCTGCGGTCAACCCATCGTGATTATGAAAAGTCTGCACATCCATCAATACCAGATCGATCACTGAATAATTACAGATTTTTACTGCTTCCCGGGCATCACTGACCGTATCTACCAGCTTGAATTCGGGATTTTGCAAAATAATATATTCAAAATATTTCTGCATGATTTTCTGATCTTCCACAATGAGTACTCTTACCATAGAATCATTCCCTTCTCATACTGAAGTAATCTGATATTTTTATCTCTTTAACGGAAAATTCAGAAACAGGTAAAAAGCAGGTTCAAAAAATGTCTTCATTGTCCCATGTTCTGCTTCTACTGCTTTCCTTAATGCAGATAATCCCCCACCTTCTTTTGCATTTTTCAGTGGCGGTTCACCATCATTGGTAATCTGGATCTGATATCCGTCCATGTTTCTCTTTATTTCCACATAAACTGCAGTTCCATGTGCATGCCGGGCACAGTTTGTCACGCATTCACGGAGTGCGCGATCTGTAAGCCATCCATAAATCAGATCATCCGGATAATTACCCTGGATCTGAATTGATATTCCAAGTTCCCTTGCATGCTTTTCTGTATCCTCATACTGGTCTTCTTTATTATCGGCAGTCGAACTTGTAAGAATATAAACCTGCTGCTTTAGAGTTTCCAGCTGCGCTCTCATATTGTCAGGTTCTTCTTTCTTTTCAAGAATTCTTCGTATGGAAAGAAGACTTCTTCCGAAATTATCGTGTACCTTCATTTTCATAGCCAGCGTTTCCTGCTCGCGTATTTCATCGCCTATCTTTTCATACATTTCTTCTAGTTTTCGATTCAGCTGCTCCAACTTCTCATTATTGCTCTTGATTTTTTCATTGTTGTAATATAATTCAGACACATTAATCGCAACAGTCTGTACATAACCTTTCAGATCCGGCTCTTTAAGCTGATATTCCTGAAACATCCAGACGGAATCATCTGGGAAATAAAATACATTACTGTCAGAATTTAACTTTACAATATTTTTCTGAACAGGTTCTGAATTTATAGCATTACGGAAAATCTCAAAATTCTGAAGATAATCTCCTGTCAGTATTCTGCATAATTCCTGCATTATAACATTACTCAGTATGATACGTCCAAGAGCATCCGAAAAGCAGACACCACATGGAACATTATTTACAGCTTCGTAAACAGACCATGGTGACAAAGTATTGTTACATTCCTTTTGTTCCCTGCGAATAGCCAGAATCAGATGAACTGTCAACAGAATTACTGATATTACCAGTGCATATATTGGTAATGAATACAATATCGGCTTGCATGGAAGAGTATCCTGCCGACGCTGGTGATCACTCAAAAGTCCCACCATAAAAAAATATGAAGCAAACAGCCCTACTGAAGATACTGCAATTTTCCATTTTCCTGCTGAACGCATAATTCTGGAAAACAACAGGATAAATTCAAGGATCAGACATATTTCCATAAGGATCATTAGAAGATTTTGCAATTTCATGGTGTCTTTTATGAAACCGGACATCGAATAAACCATTCCTGTTCCTCCTGCTGTATCAAAAGATCAGGTCTCTCTGCCAGAAAATTACGAATATCTGCCAGACATACCACATGCACAGAAATCTGCAGTTTTTCTTCAATCTGAGTCACACGGAAAAAGATCGAATTCACTACATCAAATAATTGTTCAATCAGCCATTCAAAAAAATCATAACATCTCAGAACATCATCTGCATGAAGCAGTTTTTCTTTATCCTGTACAAAATAAGCTGCCCGGATCTTACATAATTTCAGATTTTCGCAGGATTCCGCCAGACTTTGCTTCAGGTCAGCCATAGTCAGGGAATCTCCCTGTGAGCTGTATCTGGTAAGCACAAGATTTTTTCTTCGTTTCAGATAAGTTCCCACTACCACTATCTTACTCAGAAGTATATCACATTCCTCTCTTGAATCTGTCTGTTCAATTTTCTTCATATACATAGAAAGCAATTCATACTGTCTGTAAGTCTGATCCTGTATCATGTTCAGCAGACGATTCTGTTCTTCTAATTTTCTCCTTGCGGCTTCTTTCTGATATGTCATCTGCAAAAGCTGATTTCGTTCTGTTAATTCCTCCTGCTGTTCCTGAATGTCCTGATACTGGTCAAGCAGAGCGGAAATATCTTCCGTCCAGAATAAATGACCACCTTTTACAGGAATATGCCTGATCAGGGTTCCATTTTCCTGCATTGAAGATCCTGCGATCACACATTCACGCATATCTTTGGAAAGCTCCGGAAAATTTCCTGTATAATAATAACGCTGAAAAGTTTCATCTGTAATTTCTGCATCAAGATTGCCGGTTGACTGAAATAATTCAAAATAACGACTATTTGTGGGAATCAGTCCACACAGGATACAGCCTTGAAAAATAGCAGCTATACAAAGGCAGCAGATTGCTGTCAAATCTCCTGCAATGGCACTGAGAAAAGGCAGACGAAGAATATTTCCAATATTCCATCCCAAAAGCACGATACCCGGTATTACCGGAAGCCAGAAGCGTTTTTTGCCTGAAGTTTTGCTTCTACGAACAAGTATCACGTCCATTGCACTAAGACAAAATATGATCCATGCCTGAATGATCAGAAAAATAAAACCGTATCCATAACTATTGTCCGAATAAGGTGGTTTCAGATAGAACCTGAAAACCTGCTGATGCAGATCATTTGTAAATACACATATGATCAGTACTGCTGCAAAAACCAACAGCAAAACATGATTTTTTCTAATTTTAGCATTTTCCTTTTCTTCCAGAAGCAAAGCCGCATTCAAACCTAATGTCGGAATCAGAAGCATCGGAAGATAATACAGATACCAGCAGATATGTTCACTGAGTGGATCCTGAAAAACATGATATTTTATTGTACGCAAAAAAAACCAGAATACCATCAAACAGCCAATGGCCGTCAGACACTGGCGCATCCTTTTATGCACAATATGTTTATTCAGATATATGACCCATGCACAGTATATACCCAGATAAATGCTGGTGCGGCACTGGTCAGCCAGCGCCCGCAGTAAATTATTATCGGTATCGATCAGTCTGCAGGTATATGCCACTAAAACGCACAGAAAAATCGTCGTATACGAAAAAAATCTTTTCTTTTTATATGGCATTATGATTCCTTTCCCGACAAACCATGTCCGCAAAACATATTTCTCTGAACCTCATCCCATATTTGCTTTTGTTAACTTCGTTCACAGTAACCTAATCAGAACTTACCACTGGTTCCGCCATGTGACCGTCCGGAAGAGCTTGTGTGAGATGAGCTTCCACCGGAACCAGAAGAAGCAGATGATCTGCTTTTTTCATTTTTGATTGTTCTTTGAGTAACAATTCTGTTGACAAAACTGTCCGTTGATCTTTGCAGCGACAATGAACCACTGCGTTCATAGGCTTTCGCTGATTCCTGTTTTCTCACGGATTTCAGATTTCCGGATTTTGCTTTAACTATTCCAAATGAAATAAGAAAAGCGACAACTAAATCTGTATAGAGCCAAAATGGAGATACCTTTTCCTTTGGCATATTACCAACATCATACGGTTCACCGGTTGCTGCCTGTCGCAGGAAATCATCACACTGATCTGCAAAACAATTAAATGCCTTTGCATATTCTCCTCTGCTGAGTTTGCTCTGGAATTCACCTCTGATATATTCAAGCCCTGCATCTGTAAAAGCTGTCGTATGACTGTAACCATAAGTTGAAATCGCCCATTCTCTTTCACCCATGCTGATCAGAAGAAGAAGGCCATCATCATCTTCTCCATATCCATATCCGTTGTAATCATAATAGTCATCCGCATACGCTTCAACTGTCTTACCTTCCAGCGAGTTGACGGTTACAATGCCCACTTCATTTTTATATCTCTGACTGATGTCTTCAAGTTTGTTTAACAGCGCACTGCTCTCTTCTTCTGTCAGCAGCCTGGCTTCATCTACAAGAAGTGGTTTCTGACGTTCTGACGGAATCTCAGAAGCCATTGCCGGAAATATAAGGATAAATATCCAGAGAACAGAAAGCAGGCTGTAGCATATTTTCTTTTTTATCTTCATTTTATCTGTTCCCTCCTGCTACATTAAAAACAAACATTTCAGGCCATACAGCACGCCCCAGATAAGGAGTGTACGTATCCCTACTGATTTCCAGAACCTTGATCTGTCGATTGGCAAATCACCTACCATTTTTCCGGTCTGGCCATTCATTGCGAAGATGAATTTTTCTCCTTTCCAGGTCGTATTAAGAATCCATACAGGATACATTGCATACCAGTAACTTGCGTTATGTATCTGCACATTGCTGTCTTTTACAGATATACCACCATTATATCCTCGAACAGTCTTTCTAAAAGCCTGTTCTGTACAGACTCGGATTCTCTCACGTGCTCTGTCTATACGTTCATCCACATTGACATCATAACGATCAGCGAGGTAGCCTGCCAGATAAGCCTGCTGAAAAGGAACTGCTTCATGGAAATTATAAGGTTCAATTGATTCCATCAGTGTATCGTCCATTTTTCCTGAACCATCTGCGGGTACATGATCAAAACTTATCGTTCCCTCTCGATTGACCTGATAGATCTCACGAGTTGTATACTCGGTGTCACCTGATCTGGAAACGTGAACTTTTTCTGCCTCATATATTATCCTGGCATCTACATCTACATCAAACAGCCAAAATGGAATATATACTCCCTTGATCTCATCCACATGGTTTTCTTTTTTGAATACTTTTGGAAGATATTTCTTTCCCTGAAGATGCTTATGGTAATTTTCTTTGGCAGCTTTTTTGTCCAGTTTGAACGGAATGATATAATCTGGTTTCAGATCTCCTGAAAACTGGCCTTTCATTGTTATTTTATTATTGCAGAATGGGCACGTTGTTGCCCCTGTTGTTTCATCGGCAACGATCTCACTTCCGCAGGACTGGCAGCTGTAAACACGCATACCCTTTATCTCATCATTGTGCCATTGCCCGGTACTCATTGAGTACCAGTTTTCTGCAGAATCTGTCTTATTGTCCCTCTGTGTATCTTCAGTGTTCTGTATCCGCTGAAATTCGTCAACCGTCATCTCTGTATCACAATATGGACATTTCATATTCTGAGATTTTGAGTCAAATACCATTGCACCACCGCAGGATGGACACTTATATTCTATGATATCAGGCATATACTGCATTCCCCCTTTTCCTGTTGCCGATTGCTGTTCGCTGTATTTTTGCAAACAGCAGCCGGCTTTGCACAGATTCTTTTATGATCTTATGGTTTCGGTGTTCCACAGTATTCACAGAAACGTCCTGTATTGGTGGCTCCGCAGCTGCATACCCATTTATCATCTGCCATCTGCTGTGACATACCTGGAGCAATCGTCCCCGGCTGTGGATAACCCTGGTTTACCATATTGCCAGACGCAGGAGCCTGAACACCTGTAAGTGCTGATACAATCTGATTACCAAGCTGTTCATACTTCGTTATTTTAGCATATTCGTAATCTTTTACAGAGAAGGTATTAAGCTGAAAATCCATATCGTCAAACCATGGTGTATTAACGCTTAGTTTTATCTTATAATCATAGGAATATGTGTACCTAGGTGGCACATATGATCTGGTCTCACCGTCCTGATCAGTATATTCCTCTTCTTCACGGTCCTCATCAATCTCCATACGACAGGAGGTTATTGCTGACAGTGGTACTATATCCGGATTGTTCTGCTCACTCATATTAAATGCCACAGTAAACATTCTTTTATTATCATCAATGAATACATGATATCTGTCTGCGGAGAATTCACGAGTAACAATAAAACTACGTACAGCATTTTTATTATCTTCTCTGTATGCCAGTTGTCTTTTGATGTCTTCAACTGTACTGTGGCGTCTTTCTTCAAACCACGGTGAAAGCTTTCTGGCACAATCCTTGCACAGATTACCATTATCCAGCTTACGGTTTCCTAAAAGTCCTATTTTTTCGCCACAGATATCACAGTACTTTTTATCAAATAATCCCATTCCTGAAACCTCCTTCGGGCAGTTATACGAATTTTGTGAAATCTGATTACTCTACTTTTAATTTATCAAAAAATACTTTAATAGTCCAGTCCACTGATTCTTCACTGTCTTCTGCATCTGCATCTGCATTTGCATCATCATCCAGACTGTCGGCTGATGTGAAACATAGTTTACCGTCATCCAGAAGATATAATCTCATTGTTTCTGTACTGATTATGGAATAGTCTTCTTCGTCATCTTCCGTTTTTTCTTCTGTTTTTTCTTCTGTTGATTTTAAGACAAGCGCATTTTTGTCCAGTTCCCCTTCAAGTTCAGTTGTTGTTTCAGTTCCGTTTTCAATTGTTACAAGAGTCGCTTTACCTCCTGAAATACTGATGTTCAATTGTATGTCAAACAGAGTTCCCGTGGGTACCTGCATTCCAAAAGCAGACATCAGTGAGCTGTTCCATTCGCCATCAAAATCTTCAAGTTTGGTATCTTCGAGTACTTTTCCAGGTTCATAAGGTACATATTCTTCTTTTTCCTGTCCCAGAGTCATGGTCATCCCATCCAGATTAACAGATATGGATCCATCTGAATAAACACCTTCAAGTACTTCGTCATCAGAAGTTATAACAATATTATCTCCGTCGATCTTCCACTCAAACTCGTCCACATCCGGTTCCGACTCCTCAGAAGCAGTTGTAACTTCGCCTTTGCCGTCTTCCCTGAACTCCATTGTCATCTCCATCATGATCGCACCTGGGTGAAATACATTCAACCCGTCCATGGTAAGACTGTTAGCATACCATGTGCCAACTACATCCTTGTCGTCCAATGCATAGACATTCACACTGACCACACCTGCCATCATAACGCCAAGTACACCGGCAGTCCAGACTTTAATTTTTTTACTCATAAACACATCTCCCTTCTCTTCCTTATATTTTTCCGAATCTTCCTTTCATATTTATTATTATACCGAATATTTTCATTTTTTCACTATCACTTCTGCCAGTAACTGTATTTTGCAGGAACAAAGCGGAGTAATTTTCTATAAAAAAAATAACCAGAGACTCTATACGAATCTCCGGTTATTTTCGTTTTAATCTACTTACTTATCTCTCCAGATAATACGACCTTTAGAAAGATCATATGGAGACAGTTCAATTGTTACTTTATCTCCTGGAAGAATACGGATAAAGTTCATACGCAGCTTACCACTGATATGTGCCAGAACAACATGTTTGTTTTCAAGCTCAACTTTAAACATAGCATTCGGCAGCTTTTCCAGTACAGTACCTTCCACTTCAATTACATCTGCTTTAGACATTCTAAACCTCCTGTGTCATTATTATAAATATTTACATCCATATACAGCAAGCCGGCAGGGCTTCTGAACAGTTAGTGTTACTGATGCCAGTAACATTTTAGATAGTAAGAGTCAGAATTTCCGGCTCTCCGTCTGTAATAAGAACTGTATTTTCATAATGTGCAGAAAGAGATCCATCCATTGTTACTACTGTCCATTCATCATCTTCCCATGCAACATCTGCACGACCAAGATTGATCATTGGCTCAATTGCAAGTGTCATACCTGGCATTAATTTAATTCCTCTTCTTTTCTGAGGAAAGTTAGGAATCTGCGGATCCTCATGAAGATGGGTTCCAATACCATGACCTACCAGATCACGGACAATACCATAATTAAATTTTGCAGCATAAGCTCCGATAGCTTTGGAAATATCATTCAGATGATTTCCAGCTTTTGCATATTTGATACCTTCAAAAAAGCTCTGCTTTGTCACTTCCATCAGCTGTTTTGCTTCAGGAGAAACTTCGCCCACTGCATAAGTACGGGCAGCATCTGAATGATAGCCCTTATAGATCAGTCCGGCATCAATTTTTACAAGATCACCTTCCTGAATGATTTTGTCCCTGGCTGGAATTCCATGAACAACTTCATCATTCAGACTGATACAGAAAGATGCCGGAAAGCCCTGATAGTTTAAAAAATTAGGAGTACAGCCCATAGAACGAATCATGTCTTCACCGATCTTATCAAGTTCTTTTGTGCTGATTCCTGGTCTGATATGAGATGCAAGCTCATTATGAACTTTTTCAAGTAAGTGACCTGCATGTCTCATAAGCTCGATTTCATGTTCTGACTTAATTGAAACTGACATTTTTATTCTCCCAAGATTTCGACGATTTCCTGGAATACTTCATCCAGAGTACGGGTACCGTCTACCGTCTTTAATACATCCTGCTTTGTATAGTAGTCAATTAACGGCTGTGTCTGTTCATGATATACAGTAAGACGTTTGGAAACTGTTTCCGGTTTATCATCATCACGAAGAACAAGCTTTTCTCCACATGTATCGCAGATTCCTTCTTTTTTAGGCGCTGCATATACAATATGATATGTTGCCCCACATTTCAGGCATGCTCTTCTGCCTGACATACGATTTACGATATTTTCATCCGGAACATCAACATCAATCGCATAATCAATTTTGCTTCCAAGTTTATTAAGTGCTTCTGTCAGGCATTCTGCCTGAGGAATTGTTCTCGGGAAACCATCCAGTACATAACCGTTCTTTGCATCATCCTGCTGAATTCTGTCTACTACAAGATCACAGGTAAGTTCATCTGGCACCAAAAGCCCCTGGTCCATATATGTTTTTGCTTTTTTTCCCAATTCCGTACCGTTTTTAATGTTTGCACGGAAAATATCTCCTGTGGAGATATGTGGAATTTCATATTTCTCGGCAATTTTTTTTGCCTGAGTTCCTTTTCCTGCTCCTGGTGCACCCAACATGATAATTCTCATAAAAATACCCTCCTTTTATTCTATGCCCTTCAACAAAGAAAAAAGGTCCGGTAAAACCTTTTATCCTCTATACTAAGGCATAAGGTTGTGATGTAATACACCACAACCTTTATTGTACAGTGTGCTGCATCTACAGTCAATAATACAACTCACTAATCGTTCAAAAAGCCTTTGTAATTGCGGACAAGCAACTGGGATTCAACCTGTTTCAGTGTTTCAAGTACAACACCAACCACGATGATGATAGATGTTCCACCGAAAGAAACATTTGCTCCGAATACTCCGTTAAAGAAAAACGGAATAACAGCTACGATAATAAGGCCTACCGCACCTATAAAAATAATATAACTGAGCATTTTTGTCAGATAATCTGATGTAGCTTTACCTGGACGGATACCTGGGATAAAGCCACCCTGCTTCTTGATATTGTCAGCAACTTCCAACGGATTGAATGTAATGGAAGTATAGAAATATGCAAAGAATACACACAAAACCATATACAGAACAAGACCCCAGCTGTACTGGATCTGTTTAGGGTTACACCAGTTACCTGATGACAGACCTCTCAGAATCTCGCTGCCGATTCCGGTTCCATTGCTTTTTCCTGCAAACTGGGCAATAATACCCGGGAATGACATGATAGAAGAAGCAAAGATAATCGGGATAACACCAGCAGTATTTACTTTAAGCGGAATGTTTGTGGACTGACCGCCCATCATTTTCCTTCCGACCATCTTTTTGGAATACTGTACCGGAATTCTTCTTTCCGCTCCGTTAAGTATAAGGACAAATACCACAACAATCAGAATGATAGCACAGATAATAAGACCTGCAAGCATACCTTTTGCAATGGTTTTTCCCTTAATAAAGTTTTCGTAAAGTGTACCCATATCACTTGGTATTCTTGAAACGATATTAACAGCAAGTACTATTGAAATACCATTTCCAACACCTTTTTCTGTGATACGCTCACCAATCCACATCAGCATGGCTGAACCGGCTGTCAGGCTGGCAACAACCACAATACCCTTAAGTACATTCATGTCTGCAATGATATTTCCACGTGCAAATCCAATGGTCATTGCGATTGACTCAAAGAGAGCCAGACCAACTGTCACATAACGGGTAATGGCTGTCATTTTCTTCCTACCCTCTTCACCATCTCTGTGCATTTCCTCCAGAGCAGGAATTGCAATTGTAAGAAGCTGAATAATGATGGAAGATGTGATGTACGGTGTAATGTTCAGTGCAAATATTGACATACTCTCAAAAGAGCCACCGGTGAATGCATCAAAGAAGTTGAATGCATCACCGGTATTGCTCTGAAACCACTGTTTGAATACATCACTGTCAACGCCCGGAATAGGCATCTGTGAACCGATACGGATGACGAGAATCATCCATAAGAGATAAAGAAATTTACGTCTCATCTCTTTTACTCTAAAAAAGTTTTTAAGAGTCTCAAACATTAGATCACCTCTACTGTACCACCCGCAGCTTCGATTTTGGCTTTTGCTGTTTCACTTACAGCATTTACTTTAACGTTAAGTTTTTTGGTAAGCTCACCGTTTCCAAGGATTTTAACGCCGTCACCAGCTTTGGAAATTGCGCAGCTGTCCAGTAAAGCTTCAACTGTAACGTCTGTTCCGTCTTCAAAACGGTTCAGAACGTCAACGTTGATTGCAATGATTTCTTTAGAATTTCTGTTTTTGAAGCCTCTCTTAGGAAGACGTCTGTATAAAGGCATCTGTCCACCTTCAAATCCCGGTTTTTTGTGTCCGGAACGAGCTAACTGTCCTTTGTGTCCTTTTCCGGCTGTTTTACCGTTTCCGGATCCATGTCCACGGCCTCTTCTGAAATTATCACTATGTTTGGAACCATCTGCTGGTCTTAAATTAGATAAATCCATCTTTGGCACCTCCTTTTATTATTCAATCTCTGGATATTTCTTATGCTTCTTCTACTTTTACAAGGTGCTGAATCTGCTGAATCATTCCTCTTGTAGCAGCATTGTCAGGCATTTCAACTGTTTTATGCATTTTTGTAAGTCCCATAGCTGCTACTGTTTTTTTATGTTTCGGAACAGCACCGATAGGAGACTTAACAAGTGTAACCTTTAATGTGTTTGCCATTATTTTGTCCTCCTTATGCCAGAATCTCTTCTACAGATT
>CAKRLX010000015.1 GCA_934359835.1 uncultured Blautia sp. | reverse complement strand
AAAACTGTCCAGATGTCAGAAAGGGAGTCAGAACTATAAAAAACAGAAGAAACGAGTTGCACTGTGCCATGAAAAGACCCGAAATCAGAGAAAAGACTTTCAGCATAAACTCAGTACCAGTCTTGCTGAGAACTACGATGCAGTATGCGTGGAAGATCTGGATCTGAAAGGGATGGCAGGAGGACTTCATTTTGGAAAAGGCGTACATGATAATGGATATGGCCGGTTTCTGTCTATGCTGGAATATAAACTGGAGGAAAGAGGAAAATATCTGATCAAAGTAGACCGTTATTTTGCATCCAGTAAGATTTGCAGTGCATGTGGAAAGAAAAAAGCAGAATTGTCTTTATCTGAAAGGATTTATTACTGTGAATGCGGAAACAGAATGGACCGTGATGTAAATGCAGCAGTTAACATCATGAATGAGGGAAAAAGAATCTTTGCAGAATGTGCATGACAGCACAATAAAAAGTCCGTAACCGGACTAATAAAAATCGCGGGGCACGCGAGGATAGCTTGTAGATACTTGGCTCAGTAGAGCCATTGAGCAAGAAGCCCCCACTTCAAAATCAGAGATTTAAGTGGTGGGAGCATGTCACTTCTTTATCTGTCAGGTTTAAACATGATCAGAGTAGCACCATAAATTCTTTGTAAATATACATTACCGTAACATGATATAAATTTATTGAAAAAGCATTTTGTTCTGGTATAATAACAGCATATAAAGGCTTTACCCAGTGGCTATTGAAGTAGAGAATGTGCTGCTACACACCCTATGGGTCAAAAGAAATGTGGGAAGGGGCACACCCACCAGTAGCCTCTGGTTAGCAAATAAAACGTTAATACCATCAGTCGGAAACGATTGGTGGTATTTTTTCGCCCTTTTATAATTTGCGCCGGCGCAACCGGAGAAAGTGTGAAATATTGAAAGAAATACTTATGCAGACCTACACCATTGTCCTGCCCATAATCCTGGGATATATCGTCTGGCTTCTGAAGAACCAGAAAAAGGACCGGGACGCAAACAGCAAGGGAACCATGCTCCTGCTTCGTGTACAGCTGATCGAATATCACACAAAGTACATGAAAGAGGGCAGTATCCCTTCATATGCCTACGAAAACTTTAATGAGATGTATCAGGCATATCATGAGCTGGGCGGGAATAGTATGGTGACAAAAATGAAAAAAGAAATTGATGAATTGCATTTAAAGAAAAAGGAGAATGATCATGGATATTAATGTAATGATGCAGTATGTAACCTATGGACTGGCGCTGATCGGCGTGCTTGCCTTCCTGGTATCAATTATTGTGCAGGTGATCAAAGAGATGCCGGGGCTTAAGAAAATCCCCACAAGTGTTGTGGCGCTTGTCACATCACTGATCCTGTGTCCTGTAACGCTGGCGTTTCTGTGCGCATATTATAAAGTATCAATCACAGGCTATTATATTTTTGCTTCTTTCGTTGCCGCATTTATTGTATATCTGGTTTCGACAGGCGGCTGGGAGAAGGTAAAATCCATCTGGGACAGAACAAAGTATAAAGATTCTGAGGGCGAGTGATCGTCCTCTTTTTTGATTCTTAGGAGGGGTTCTCATGGAAATCAAAGGCATTGATGTTTCTGCATGGCAGAAAAAGATTGACTGGAAAAAAGTGGCGGCCTATGGAATGGATTTTGCCATTATCCGGATCACGGAAGCGGGAAACGTGATCGACCCGTATTTTGAAGCCAACTACAAAGGCTGTACGGAAAATAAGATTCCTGTGGGTGTGTACAGGTATTCTTACGCAATGAACATTGCAGAGATACAGAGTGAAGCAAGGAAAATCGTCAGCATTCTGAATGGTCGGAAGCTCCAGTATCCGGTGTTCCTGGACCTGGAATACAATTCACAGCGCCGTCTTGGTGCTGAGAGTATCCACAAGATGGCTGAGGCTTTCCGGGAGATCATTGTGGCAGCAGGCTATGAATTCGGAATTTATTGCAATGTGGACTGGTATAACACAGTGATCTGTTCTCATCTGAAAAAATATGATTTCTGGATCGCCCGCTATCCCGCTAATGACAAGGGAGTTCTGGTGGAACGGCTCCGGCCGGATTTCGGAATTGGCTGGCAGTACAGCAGCAAGGCTGTGATCCCGGGTATTTCCGGAAAAGTAGACAGGAATGTGTTTTATAAGGATTACAGCAAAACGGAACTGAAGAAGGAGGAAACTACGGTGGATAAGTTAAAAGAATTCGCAGACCTTGGGGATTATTATGCCGGTGAAACGACAGATATCCCATATCTGGAAAAGAAATCAGCAGCATATCTGGACGATTTCCAGAAGAATGCCGGTTACAAAAATTATACAAAGTTTGCCCGTGATGTAAACTCCTGGGGACAGCCAGGGTGTCAGGGGCAGCCATGGTGTGCGGTATACCAGTTCTGGAAACTGGTAAAAGTATTTGGCCTTGCAAAAGCCCTTCAGATCATGGGAGGCGGTTTTTATAACTGCAGAAATGTTACACGACATGCACAGACAAAAGGCACCTGGAAGAAAACACCGAAGAAAGGTGCACTGATCATTTTCCGGAACGGCGCACATATTGGTTCTGTGCGGAAATTTGACACTACTTACGTATACACCAACGAAGGAAATACTTCCAGTGCTTCCGGAGTAATCGCCAACGGTGGCTCCTGCAGGAACAAGAAATACAAACTGACTTCAAGAGACATTGATGGTTATGTATGGATTGACTACGGAACAGGAACAGATCAGAAATCTACAGAGACTGCGAAGACTCTGAGTAGGATACCGAAATGGGTAGGAAAAGTCACCGCAACAGAACTGAATGTCCGTTCCTGGGCAGGTAAAGAGAATCCGACCATCAAGAAGTGGCCGCTCCTGAAGAAAGAAAATCTGGTGGACGTATGTGATACCATTAAAGCTACAGATAAATCCAACTGGTATTATATCCGGATTGCCGGTAAGTACTATGGTTTTGTATCTGCAACATATATTAAGAAGCAGTGATTAATCGAAAAAGAGATGCATTTTATAACGAAATATGATATGCTATAAAAGCTGCCGAACCTCCAGCAGGAAGGAGGTGAAGTCTCATGATAAATTTTATAATTTCTTTCTTTGTTTCTGTCGTGGCAAATGTTGTTAGCTACTTCATTTGTAAATGGCTGGACAGGAACGACAGGCAGTAACAGCCTAAAGGTTTAAGCCACCTTACATAAACGGAACAAAAACCCCCGGAAGTGTACCAGACCTCCGGGGGTTTTGCTTTGCTCATGACAAATATAATTTCTTTCTTTAGCTGTTTTTATCATATGCTATTAAATCCGAAAAGTCAACCAGATTTTTGGATAAAAAATATATGACACCCTCATAAACTGTGGTATAATACAGGTACAATAAGCTTGGAGGTGAGCATAATGAAATATGTAGGATTATTCTTCATTATATTAGCTGGCAATATTGTAGCACATTATATCTGTAAATGGATTGATAAAAAGTGAAAAAAACTCCCGGCAGGTACCCATCTGCCGGGAATATTGTATCATCTCAAAATGTCAATTTTTTGCATTATAGGGTATGGAAGTCCGGGCCACCGTACTGACTCATGATATACTGTGCGATTTTTGCATTGGGAGTTTTGATATTTACCGGGTACTGGAGTCTTTTTTCATAATTCCACATAAATTATCTGCACCCTCCTTCCATCTGCCATGGAAATGGCTGTTCAACCCACTTCCAGGTATTACTGTCAGATTCCAGTGCATCGTCAATGGTAAGAGGTCCATAACACTGGGCATATTCTTTCATCAGTTGCTGGCGCTCCCGGGCACAGTCCTGATAAAATGCGAGAGCTTCCTGGCAGCCGGGATGAGTATCAAGATAGAGAAGAATATCATCAACGGCAAAACTGACCTCATTAATACGGTTCAGAAGCTTTTCTCTGGGAGTACAGGAATTTCGATACATCATCTCTGTATGCCCCTCCTTCCGCAAAATGGTTTACACATCTGAGGAAAAACAGTTCCTGCTTTCAGGGCATAGCCAAGGTCATAAACTGTGGTAAATTTCTGACAGGGTATATATGCCATAGCGGGTTCCATCTGATCTATATGTGTATACATTTCCGGATCATTGCTCTTGACTCCCGGAAACTGACATGAGCAGGATGAAGAAGACGGCATTGGCTTTTTTCCGGAAGAAGAGCGACAGGAACACTGCTGTCCTGACATCATTTCTCTGGCCATTCCGCAGGTTGCATTATATGGGCGACCGCATGGACGGTTCATCTGATAATTTTCCATGAACAAATCCTTTCTGCCATAAAAGTTATTTCCATATATTTTATGACATAAAATAAAAATGGTGCAGACAGCAATGTACTGGCAAAAAAATAAAGTATGATAATTATACACTTGCGCAGGATACTTTTTTACTTTATTATGATAAAGAAAAAGCTACAGGAGGAAATCTTAAATGAAGGAAAAGATAGATGTATATGAATATATGGGAGAAATTCTGAAAAGGGTCAGAAAGGGTGTCCTTGTTACAGGAAAAGCCGATGGCAGAGTAAATTCCATGACAATTTCATGGGGCATGACCGGAATTGAATGGGGAAAACCTGTTTTTGTTACTTTTATCAGAGAAAACCGTTTTACCAGAAGCCTTCTGGAAAAGAATGGTGAATTTACAGTCAGCATTCCTGTTGATGACAGTGCGAAGAAAATTCTTGGATTTTGCGGTTCAAAATCAGGAAGAGAAGTAGATAAAGCGAAAGAACTTGGATTTACTTATGTGGAGCCTGAGATGGTTTCCACACCGGGAATAAAAGAACTGCCACTGACACTGGAATGCAAAGTGATCTACAAACAGAAACAGGACATGGCTGCTATGACGGAAGAGGACAGGGTAAAATTTTATCCACAGGATGTTGACAGTCTTTCTACGGGAGCAAATAAAGATACACATGTTGCATATTACGGCGAGATCGTCAATGCATATTTAATTAAATAGAAGAACAGGGAGATATCAAAATGGAATTATGGGATATCTATGATGCAGATAAAAAACCGACAGGCAGAACAATGAAACGCAATGACTGGTGTCTGAAAGAAGGAGAATATCATCTTACTGTGCTTGGAGTGATTGGAAGGCCTGACGGAACATTCCTTATTACAAAAAGAGTTATGACAAAAGCATGGGCTCCTGGCTGGTGGGAAGTTTCGGGTGGAGCAGCACAGGCAGGTGAAGCTTCAGAAGATGCAGTCCTTCGTGAAGTGAAGGAAGAAACCGGACTGGATGCATCGGAAGCTGAGGGTGGCTATCTTTTTACATATAAAAGAGAAAATCCCGGAGAAGGTGATAACTATTTTGTAGACGTATATCGCTTCATTATGGATATTGATGAAAAAGATCTGAACCTTCAGGCCGAGGAAACAGATGGATATATGTTTGCTACACTGGATCAGATTAAAGCCTTTGCAGAAGAAGGAATATTTCTTCATTATGACAGTATTAAAGAGGCTTTTGAAAAGCAGGTGTAATTTATGGAATTTCTGATTCTTGGAATCTTCTGTGCTTTCCTGATCCTGTGTATTGTATCAGAAGCTTCTATTATATATGCACTTCTGGCCGGCTTTGTACTTTTTATGGGCTATGGAAAAAGCAGAGGCTATTCATGGAAAGAACTTGGGCATATGGCTTTTGAGGGAATATATAAAGTAAAAAATATTCTGATCACATTTGTGCTGATCGGAATGATGACTGCTCTGTGGCGTGCAGCAGGAACAATTCCGGCAGTGATCTGTTATACAGTCAGGTTTATACAGCCATCTGTGTTCTTGCTTATGGTTTTTCTGCTGAATTGCCTGGTTTCTGTACTGACAGGAACTGCACTTGGAACAGCGGCTACTATTGGTGTAGTCTGTGCAACGATGGCTTCTGCGTTGAAAATCAGTCCATGGCTTACAGGCGGGACAATTCTTTCAGGTGTATATTTTGGTGACCGCTGTTCGCCGGTATCGACAAGTGCGCTTCTTGTTGCGGAATTGACTGAAACCAATATTTATCAGAACATAAAAACGATGATAAAAAGTGCCGCAGTACCATTTGTTCTGAGCTGTATTCTCTATGGAGTGATCAGTATGAGAGCCGGGCACAGCGCAGAACTTCCGGATCTCGTACATATATTCAACGGACAGTTTGTGATCAGCTGGATTGCGCTTCTTCCTGCGGTTGTAATACTGATATTGTCTGTGCTGCAGGCAGGGGTAAAAATTTCAATGCTTGCAAGTATTCTGACGGCAGTTCCTGTATGTGTTTTTACACAGGGTATAAGCTGGCAGGAGCTTCCACAGCTTCTGATAACCGGGTTTCATTCCGGTGATGCGGCAATGGCGGCCATGTTGAATGGCGGAGGTATTGTTTCCATGATCAAGGTCGGGGCAATTGTATGTATCTCTTCATCATATTCAGGAATATTTCAGGAGACAGGAATTCTGGATCGTGTACAGAAAATTGTGGAAGAACTTGCTGAAAAAACATTCCCTTTTCTTGCAGTATTTGTAACTGCCGTTATTACGAGTATTGTGGCATGTAATCAGACACTTGCCATCATGCTTACAAGACAGCTGTGCGAAAAAACAGAAGAAGATCAGAAAAAAATGGCCGGATATCTGGAGGACAGTGCTGTAGTCATAGCACCGTTGATTCCCTGGTCAATTGCATGTGCAGTTCCGCTGTCAGCAGTCGGCGCGTCAGAAATCAGCATACTGGCAGCTTTTTTTCTTTATCTTCTTCCGGTTTGTGGATGTTTTGCCGCGTTTATCAGAAAGAAAAAGAACGTATAAAAAGTTTGTAAAAAAGAACAAAAATCATAAGCAGACTATTGAATTCTTGAGGTGAATGTGCTATTCTGTCTGTAAATTAAATATAGAAAATAACAGGTGCTGATAAAAAAGTTAAAAGGGAAACAGGTTAGAATCCTGTACGATCTCGTCACTGTATTTGAGGAGTAGTAATCTACAATATAAGTCACTGGAAAACCGGGAAGGCAGGTTACTATGATAATTCATAAGCCAGGAAACCTGCCTGTTGTTGGTACGGGAATATGCATTCCGGATCACGAGTAATTGATTGTACCGTGTTAATCTGTTGTGAGGATCCTTTTGCTGTGTGTGAAAGGCTTTTTTTGTGATGGCAGGCGGTTTGCATTTTTCATATCATATTTCATATTTTCTATAGAAAACAGGAGGATAAAGAAATGAAAAACAAAACTGTAAAAGCACTTGCCATTTTACTGGCAGCAACAACTGTATCCATGATGGGCGGCGTAAGCGCAATGGCTGCTGATGATACTGCAACAGAGGCAGATGCAGCAGAAGAAACAACGGACGATGCTGAAGCAGAAGATGGAGAAGCAGAAGACGGAGAAGCTTCTGATGATCAGGCTGCAGCAGATAATGTAGCTGCTCTCATCGACAAGATTTATGTTCAGGAAAGAACTGATACAACAGATGAAGACTGCAAAGCTGCAAAAGAAGCATGGGATGCTCTTACAGATGCTCAGAAAGAACTGGTAGAAGGCGAAGAAGCAAGTCCGGAATATTTCGGTGCTGATACAGGTGATGCGTCTAATGATGATCCGCGTAACCAGGATGAGATTGGTGAAAATGAAATTCTTGTAGTAAGCTTTGGTACTTCTTTCAACGACAGTCGTGCAGAAGACATCAAAGGAATCGAAGATGCTCTTCAGGAAGCATATCCGGACTGGTCAGTAAGACGTGCTTTCACAGCACAGATCATCATCAACCACGTAGAAGCAAGAGATGATGAATATATTGACAACATGGATCAGGCTCTTGAACGTGCAGTTGATAACGGAGTTAAAAACCTTGTTGTTCAGCCTACACATCTGATGCATGGCGCTGAATACGATGAAATGGTAGAAGCAATTGATAATTACAAAGATAAATTTGAATCTGTTGCTATTGCAGAGCCTATGCTTGGTGAAGTTGGAGACGATGCTACAGTAATCAATGATGACAAGAAAGCAGTTGCTCAGGCTATCACAGATGAAGCATGCAAAGAAGCCGGATATGATGATATGAAAGCAGCAGCTGATGACGGCACAGCATTTGTATTCATGGGACATGGAACATCTCATACAGCTAACGTTACATATGATCAGATGCAGACACAGATGGAAGACCTTGGATTTACAAATGCTTTCATCGGAACTGTAGAAGGTGAGCCGGAAGATACAGAATGCCAGGCTGTTATTGAGAAAATCAAAGATGCCGGATTTAAGAAAGTTGTTCTTCGTCCGCTGATGGTTGTTGCAGGTGATCATGCAAACAACGATATGGCTGGTGATGATGAAGATTCCTGGAAGAGTCAGTTTGAAGCAGCTGGTGCATTTGACAGTGTAGACTGCCAGATCGAAGGCCTTGGAAGAATCGAAGCTGTTGAAGATCTGTATGTAGCTCATACAAAAGATGCTATCGATTCTCTTGGAGCAGAAGATGGAGCAGAAGTATCTGATTCAGAAGATACAGAAGAAGCTGCAGATACAGATGCAGAAACAACAGATGAAACAGCAGAAGATACAGAGGCTGCTGAATAATAAGAAATACTGGCCTGGGCAGTAGTGTTCAGGTCTGAGAGTAATAATTACAGCTGCCCGGAGGTTGGAGATGACTTCCGGGCAGTTTCTGTAAATATAACAAAGGAGAGTTTTATTATGAAACGTTCAATGGCTTTAATGGTATGTGCATTAAGTGGTGCTATGGTACTGGGCAGTTTCAGCCCTGTGATGGCAGGCAAAATCAAAACTGCGCAGACAGCAGTAAAAGACGGTGAGGTCAGTGAAACTGAGAAAGCTGATTCAAAAGAAGACAATCAGGAAGATACTGCAGAAGAAACTGTAAAGGAAGAAAACGGTACAACAGACAGTGCAGCAGATACAGCTCTTGAGGATGGAGTATATACTGCGGAATTTGACACAGACAGCGGCATGTTTGCAGTAAATGAAGCGAAGGAAGGCAAAGGTGAACTGGTTGTTAAAGACGGTAAGATGACAATCCATGTGAGCCTGAAAGGCAAAGGAATCCTGAATCTGTTTATGGGAACTGCAGAAGATGCAAAAAAGGATGGCGCAGAACTCCTTGAGCCAACAGAAGATGAAGTAACATACAGCGACGGATATTCAGAAAAAGTGTATGGATTTGATATTCCAGTACCTGCCATTGATGAGGAATTTGATGTTGCACTTATCGGTAAAAAAGATAAATGGTATGACCATAAAGTAAAAGTCACAAACCCTGTAAAAACAGATGACAGTACAGGAGAAGGTTCTGAAGATACAAAGAAAATCACAGCAGAAGATCTGAAGCTGGAAGATGGCAGTTATACAGTTGAAGTAACCATGGAAGGCGGAACAGGACGTGCTACAATAGAGTCTCCGGCAGCAATTGAGGTGAAAGATGGGAACGTTACAGCAACAATCGTATGGAGCAGTCCAAATTATGATTATATGCTGGTTGGAGACAAGAAATATGAACCCGTAAATAAAGATGGAAATTCTGCCTTTGAGATTCCGGTAGACGGTTTTGATTATCCGATGGAAGTTACCGCAGATACTGTAGCTATGAGTACTCCGCATGAAATTGATTATACGTTACAGTTTGATTCTTCGAGTATCAAAGAGGCTGATAAATAAATGAAAAAGAAGATACATATATTGGTAAGCCTGGCACTCAGCACATCTCTTCTGGCGGTGACTCCGGTAATGGCAGAAACATCGGAAGCGGAAACAAAGACTGAACAGAGTACTGAGACGAAGACGGATCTTGCAGGACTTAAATATGATCACAGTCTGGAACTTCAGTATGCGGATCAGTTTTCCGTAGATTACTATGAAGGTGGATATGCACTGATCACAATTGAAGGAGACGGGCAGTTCCTTCTTGTTCCGGAAGGAAAAGATGCACCGGAAGGTCTGGACAAAGATATTGCAGTGATACATAAACCAGTGCAGAATATTTATCTTGTGGCAACATCTGCCATGGATCTTTTCTGCGCACTGGATGGGCTTGACAGCATCAGTCTTTCCGGGACTGATGCAGACGGATGGTATATTGATGAGGCAAAAAAGGCGCTGGAAGACGGAAGTATTCTTTTTGCAGGAAAATACAGTGCGCCGGATTACGAACTGATTCTTTCCAAAAACTGTGGACTTGCAATAGAATCTACAATGATTTCTCATTCACCGGAAGTTAAAGAAAAACTGGAAAGTTTTGGAATACCTGTTCTTGTGGAGCATTCCAGCTATGAGAGTCATCCTCTGGGAAGAACAGAATGGCTGAAACTCTACGGAGTTCTCCTTGGCAAGGAAGATATGGCTGATGAACTTTTTCAGGAACAGGTGGAGAAACTGAAATCAGTGGAAGACAGTGATAATACAGGTAAAACCGTTGCATTTTTTTACATTAATTCTATCGGGGCTGCCAATGTTCGAAAATCTAATGACTATGTGTCAAAGATGATTGAGCTGGCCGGAGGAAAATATATTTTTGACGATCTCGGAGATGAAAACGCACTTTCTACAATGAATATGCAGATGGAAGAGTTTTATGCCGGAGCAAAAGATGCAGATTATATTATTTATAACAGCACAATTGACGGCGAGCTGTCATCTGTGGATCAGCTGCTCTCAAAGAGCGCACTTCTGGGAGATTTCAAGGCAGTGAAGGATGGAAATGTATGGTGTACTTCACAGAATCTTTTTCAGGAGACGATGGAACTGGGAACAATGATCGAGGATATTCATACAATGCTTACATCTGATGATCCGGATCTGGATACACTGACGTACATGCATAAACTTAAATAAAGGAAGGAACGCAATATGCGGAAGAAATTACAGTTCAGATATCTGATTTCGTTTGTTCTGCTGATATTTCTGCTGTGCTTTTTTATAGTATGGAATATTAATGCAGGAAGTATTGATATTTCATTGAAGGAAGTATTTGATATTCTGTTTTGCAGAAACGGACAGGAAACAGCTTATAATATTGTATGGGAGATTCGTATGCCGAGAATTCTCGCTGCAGTGATCCTTGGAGGAGCACTGTCTGTGTCTGGTTTTCTTCTGCAGACGTTTTTCGGAAATCCAATTGCGGGCCCATTTGTTCTGGGAATTTCTTCCGGAGCCAAACTGGTGGTTGCTCTGGTAATGATCTATCTTCTTGGGAAATCAATGGTGGCAACTTCCGGTATCATGATCATTGCAGCTTTTGCAGGTTCAATGATCTCAATGGGATTTGTACTTGCTGTTGCAAAAAAAATCAGACAGATGTCAATGCTTGTTATCTGTGGAATTATGATTGGATACATCTGCTCAGCAGTTACTGATTTTGTTGTAACATTTGCAGATGATTCCAATATTGTCAATCTTCATAACTGGTCACTGGGAAGTTTTTCAGGCACAAGCTGGGATAATGTAAAAGTTATGACGATCGTGGTAGTGCCGGTTCTGATCATTACATTTCTGATGTCAAAACCGATCGGTGCATATCAGCTGGGAGAGGGGTATGCGCAGAATATGGGCGTGAACATTAAGGCGTTCCGTGTGGCGCTTATTCTGCTGTCCAGTATTCTTTCAGCATGTGTGACGGCTTTTGCAGGCCCGATTTCATTTGTTGGAATTGCTGTGCCGCATCTGGTAAAAAGTCTTCTGAAGACCTCAAAACCGATACTGGTCATTCCGGCTTGTTTTCTCGGCGGAGCAGTATTCTGCCTGTTCTGTGACCTTATTGCAAGAACAGTATTTGCACCGACAGAGCTTAGTATAAGCTCTGTAACGGCCGTCTTCGGAGCACCGATCGTTATTTATATCATGATTCACAGGAAGAGGAATGCATAATGGGAGATTTTTTTGTCCGTACAGAACAGATGACAGTCGGCTATGATGGAAAGCCGCTGATAAAAAATATTGAGATTCAGCTGAAAAAGGGCGAAATCCTGACGTTGATCGGACCAAACGGTGCAGGAAAATCCACTATTCTGAAAAGTATGACCAGGCAGCTGAAACTGGTAGGCGGAACTGTTTATCTGAATAATGAAATGATGAATCATATGTCGGGAAAAGAAGTGGCAAGGCGTCTGGCTGTTGTTATGACAGAACGAATACGGCCGGAACTTATGTCCTGTGAAGATATTGTTGCAACAGGGCGTTATCCGTATACAGGAACACTTGGGATTCTGGGAGAGGAAGACTGGGAGAAAGTTCACAGAGCTATGGAGATGGTTCATGCACTGGAATTTAAAGACAGAGATTTTACTGCGATTAGTGATGGTCAGAGACAGAGAATCCTTCTTGCAAGGGCTATCTGTCAGGAACCGGAGATTATTGTTCTGGATGAACCGACCTCATTTCTGGATATCCGTCATAAGCTGGAATTACTTGCAATTCTTAAGAAAATGGTCCTGGAAAACGGAACAGCTGTTCTGATGTCACTTCATGAACTGGATCTTGCACAGAAGATATCTGACAAAGTAATCTGTGTTCATGGCGATAAAATCGAAAAATACGGAATACCGGAGGAGATTTTTACATCAGAATATATCCATCATCTTTATGGAATCACAACGGGAAGCTACAATGCTTCATTTGGATGTCTGGAGATGGAATCACCGAAGGGAACACCGAAGATTTTTGTAATCGGTGGAAATGGAACAGGAATTCCTGTTTACCGTAAACTGCAGAGGGCAGGTATACCGTTTGTGACCGGGGTGATCCATAAGAATGATATGGATCATGAGGTGGCGAAAGTGCTTGCTACAGAAGTGATCGCAGAAGAGCCTTTTGAGGAAATCAGTGAGAAAAATCTTGATACAGCCAGAAAATGGCTGGATTCCTGTGAACAGGTGATCTGCTGTGTGGATGTGTTTGGAAAGATGAATGCAGGAAATCGGGAATTGTCGGAAATTGCCCGTAAAGAGGGAAAACTGATTACAATAACTGAATATATGAAACAGAAAAACAGCTGATCATGACAATCGGCTGTTTTTATTTACAGAAATATATAAAGTTATTCAGTTTGCAGAAGCGGTAGTATAACTGGCAAGGATGCCGTCAATGGATTTGTGGAGATAAGGCATATATTCTTCCAGAGGAACCGGCTGCTGGTACAGGATACAGTTGTAGCAGGTAGAACTTGCAAGCTCGATCACAGAGAAAAGCAGAAGATCTGGATGTTCATAAGTGCGGGAGTCCTGCGCTATAAGCTGAAGGTACATATCATAAAATTTACAATCTGCATCAGGCATCTGGTCTTCGAGAGCTGCCTGAAAAACGCCCCAGGAAAGATTCTTGGAAACAAAGATCAGAAGCTGGGAATCATTTTTCAGATTTTCCAGAATATGGTCGATCATAAAATGAAGCTGCGCAGGAAATCCGGTGATGTGATTTTCTATAACAGCCTGATATGCTGCATAAAAAAGATCTTTTGTTTTATGTGAGGCAAGTTTGTTGCGGATGTCGTATTTATCCTTGAAATATAAATAAAAGGTACCTTTTGCTACACCGGCTCTTTCTACGATATCTGAGATAGTGGTCTTGTTGGGGCCTTTGGTCGTAAACAGTTCAAATGCCGTATTATAAAGAGCATCTTCTTTTTTCTTCTTATTCAGTTCTAATTTTCCCATGAGAAAACCTCCCTGTATAAAATATATCCATTCGTCAACTATTATAGACAAAAATGACTAAAAGTCAATATTGAAAAAATAAGCCGTTTATTTTTGGACACTTTGTGGAAAATGGATATTGACTATCAGTCAGTTTTATTATATAACTCTATTCGGATAAAGAAAATGACTGATAGTCATAAATGATAAAAAGAATCAATAAAATTGCTGTAGACAAAAACGGCAGGACAATTAAGGAGGCAGTAATGATTAAGGTAGGAAAATGGATCGCAAAGCATAAGGTACTGATCGTATTGATCGGGCTGGTGCTTCTGGTTCCGTCAGTGATCGGAATTGCGGCAACAAGAGTTAATTATGATATTCTGAGCTATCTTCCGGAGTCTTTGGAAACAGTAGAGGGTCAGGATATCATGGTAGATGAATTCGGAATGGGCGCCTTTTCCATGGTAGTTGTAGAAAACATGGATATGAAAGATGTGGCAGCTCTGAAAGCAAAATTTGAAGATATCGATCATGTGGAAGATGTACTCTGGTATGACAGTGTGGCAGACCTGAGTTTTCCGGTGGATATGCTCCCGGCCAAAATTAAAAATGTATTTTTTAAAGGCGATGCCACAATGATGATCGCACTCTTTGACAATACTACTTCTTCTGATGCAGCAATGGAAGCTGTAACAGAGATGCGTAAGGTGGCAACAAAAGAATGTTATATCAGCGGTATGTCAGGAGTTGTTACTGATATCAAGAACGTGGCACTGGAAGAAATGCCAATCTATGTAGTAGTTGCGGCAGTGCTTTCTTTTCTTGTTCTCTGCCTTTTCATGGATTCACTGGTTGTTCCGGTCCTCTTCCTCTTAAGTGTAGGCCTGGCGGTCCTTTATAACCTTGGATCCAATATTTTCCTGGGAAGCGTTTGTTACATCACAAAATCTTTGACAGCAGTGCTTCAGCTGGGTGTTACAATGGACTATTCCATTTTCCTTCTGAATTCTTTTGAAGCATACAAGAAGAAATATGAAGACAAAGACAGAGCTATGGCACATGCCATTGCAGATACATTTAAATCTGTAGCCGGCAGTTCTGTAACAACAATTGCCGGTTTCCTTGCACTTTGTGTAATGACATTTGCACTTGGCCGTGATATGGGTATCGTAATGGCAAAAGGTGTTGTAATCGGAGTTATCTGTTGTATAACAATACTTCCGGCTATGATCCTTCTTTTTGACAGAGCCATCGAAAAGACAAGACACAAAGCACTGATCCCGAATCTTGACAGAGCGTCAGAATTTATTACAAAGCACTATAAAGTATGGATCATCATCTTCCTGGTAATGCTGTTCCCGGCAATCTACGGAAACAATCATACACAGATTTATTACAATATTGATAAATCACTTCCTTCCACATTACCAAGTAATGTTGCAAATGATAAACTTAAAGACGAATTTGATATGAGTACTGTACATATGGTACTCCTGAAAAATGGTCTTGACAGCCAGCAGAAAACAGAAATGCTTGACCGTATGGATAAGGTAGATGGAGTTAAATGGGCTCTGGGACTTAATTCCTTCATCGGACCAACATTTCCTGAATCCATGCTTCCATCTGATTTGAAGAGCATGCTGGCATCTGATGATTATGAGATACAGTTTATCTGTTCTGAGTATTCTTCAGCAACAGATGAATGTAATGCACAGCTTGCTGAAATTCAGAAGATCGTAAAAGAATACAGTCCGGAATCTATGGTTATCGGTGAGGCACCGCTTATGAAAGACCTTCAGGATACCACAGATGTTGACCTGCAGAGAGTAAATATTCTTTCCATTGCAGCCATCTTCGTGATCATACTTCTGGTGTTCAAATCAATTTCACTGCCGTTTATCCTTGTGGCAGTTATTGAATTTGCAATTTTTGTAAACATGGCAATTCCTTATTATCAGGGAGTCACACTTCCGTTCGTAGCAAGCATCGTAATCGGAGCGATCCAGCTTGGTGCAACGGTTGACTATGCGATCCTGATGACAAGTAACTATCAGAAACAGCGGCACCTCGGAAAGAGCAAAAAAGAGTCTGTTTCTATTGCACACAAGTTTTCAATGAAGTCGATCATTATCAGCGGATGCAGTTTCTTTGCGGCAACATTTGGTGTAGCCCTGTATTCAAAGGTTGACATGATCGGTTCCATCTGTACACTTCTGGCACGAGGTGCTGTAGTAAGTACGATCGTAGTATTGCTGGTTCTTCCTGCAATGTTTATGATTTTTGATCCGATCATCGTCCATACATCAAAGGGATTTTTACCGGATAAGAAATAAATTACACAAGGTTAACTATTTTTTATGAAGCCGAAGGGCAGAAAAGGAGTCGTATAAAATGAACAGAAACAGAAAAAAAGCAGTGGCAGCTTCTGTAGCAGCCGGAATGGCGGCTGTAATGGCAGTAAGCCCGGTAATGGCAGCGGACAGCGGTATCTCCAAAGAAGAAACTGTAT
This sequence comes from uncultured Blautia sp., assembly GCA_934359835.1. Lineage (GTDB taxonomy): Bacteria > Bacillota > Clostridia > Lachnospirales > Lachnospiraceae > Blautia_A. The sequence continues at coordinate 56,368 of CAKRLX010000015.1, read as the reverse complement.
ATGTAAACGCAGCAGCTGACGGAACACCGGAAGAAATCACAGTATCTGACTGGCTGAAGAACTCCGCATCAGCAGGTGATCTTTCAGATACATCAGATCTGAAGGACATCAAAAATGTCAAAGGTGATGAAACATTCAGTCAGGACGGCAGCAATCTTACATGGAACACCGATGACAAAGACATCTACTATCAGGGTACTTCTGACAAAGAGCTTCCGGTATCCATGAGTATCAAATATTATCTGGACGGTGTTCAGGTAAGTGCAGATGATCTTGCCGGAAAGAGCGGACATCTTAAAGTAGAAGTAAATTACACAAATAATGTAAAAAATAAAACAAAAGTCGGAAACAAAACAGAAGACATGTATGCGCCGTTTGTAATGGCAACTGCAATGATCCTTCCTGTGGATAACTTTACAAATGTTACTGTTGATAATGGAAAAGTCCTCTCAGACGGAAAGAGAAATATTGCGATCGGTGTTGGACTTCCGGGTCTTGCAGACAGCCTGGATCTGAAGAGTATTGATAAAGATATCGATGTGGATATTCCGGAAGGATTTACCATGGAAGCTGATGTTACTGATTTCAGCATGAGTTCAACATTTACTTTTGCACTGACAGATATGCTGGATTCTATTGACACAGATGATATTGACGGATTGGATGATCTGAAAGATTCTATTAAGAAACTGACAGATGCGGCAACAGAACTGGTTGACGGATCTCAGGAACTGTCAGACGGAGCAGAAACTCTGAATGAAAAATATGCAGAGTTTGATGATGGTGTGGGAACACTTTCAAGTGGAGTAAGCACACTGAATACAGGTGCAGCATCTCTGAACAGTGGTATTGCCTCTTATACAGCAGGAGCAGATACACTTGCTTCCGGTGTAACTCAGTATACTTCGGGTGTGGGAACATTAACAGATGCACTTAAGAAATATACTAAAGGAGTAAATACTCTGACTTCCGGTGCAAAGGCTTATGTGTCAGGAACAACCACACTGGCAGGCGGCGTTAAGACTTATGTACAGGGCGCAACAACACTTGGCCAGGGAATCCAGAAATATGTAGACGGAATCGGAGAACTGATCAGTGGAATCGGAGATGCAGTAACCGGAATCAATGATGCTGCAACAGAACTGACAGAAACAGCAACAAAGGCTGCTGATCTGCAGAAAGCACTTCCGACAAAAGTCGGAGAGATCAAGAAGTTTGCAAGTGGAGCTTCTGATTTCGCAACAGGAATGGCAACGAAGATCGGAGATTTTGCAACTAATACAAAGGCCTATGCCGAAAATGTCAGCCAGGTTCGTAAGGGCCTTGATCAGCTGAATGCTTCTTTAAATGGTTCAACAGGTGGAGCAACAGAAGGTGCGGATACTGTAGCAAGCGGCCTTGCAACAGCACAGGCAGCAGCTTCCTCTATCTCCGCAGCAACAGACGGTTCTGTTGCAACTCAGATTTCTTCAGCAGCCAGCGCAGTAAGCGCGGCAGCAGGAACAGGTGCTGCACTTCAGGGAGATGCAGATACAATTTCCAGCGGTCTTTCCCAGGCAAGTTCCGCAATTGATATCCTGAACGGAATTGACACATCAGGAATGGACGAAGCACAGGCAGCAGCAGTACAGAGCGCAGTTCAGAGTGCGATCGGAGCTATTTCCGGCGGTGTTGCAACAGCTCAGGGCGGAGTTGGTAATCTGCAGGCACATGCAGGTGCTGTTTCAGGACTCTCTGATCAGGCAGCCCAGGTTCAGGCAGCAGCAGATGCAGTAAGCGCACAGAGCGCACAGAATGCGGCAGCAAACAGCGGTGCGGTACAGCAGCTTCAGCAGGGGCTTGCGCAGGTTCAGGAAGGTCTGGAAGACATTAATGCAGCGGGAGATGCACAGGATCCGCTTGCTACAATAAAAACAACAGTAAATCAGCTGGCAACAAGCCTGGATCAGATTGACGATGGCTATAGCAAGGGATTAACAGCAGCTGCAGATGGCTTCCTTTCTGAGGATACACAGGCACTGGTAAAACAGATCACAGAAGGTGCAACGGAAGTTAACACCGGTGTAGATGATCTCACAAAACAGGTAAGTGAGATGCTCAGTGCAGAGAAACTGAAAAAACTCACAGACGGCGCAGCAGAACTGACAGCAGGTTCACAGGCACTGACTCAGGGTTATGCAACAGCTACAGAGTCTGCAAAACAGCTGGTAGAAGGTGCAACAAAACTTCAGTCCTACAATAAAGACCTCACAAGTGGAGCTGACCAGCTTACAAGTTCAGGAAAGACTCTTACAAGCGGAGCAAACAGCCTGGATAAAGCAACCAAACAGGTTAAATCAGGAACTTCCAAGATCAAGAAAGCAACAAATCAGCTTTCCAGCGGAGCGAAGACACTTTCTTCCAACAGTGGAGCACTGAGAAGCGGAGCAGGCCAGCTTGTATCCGGAACACAGCAGCTGGCAAGCGGTGTGGGAACACTTACAAGCGGCAGCAAACAGGTCAAAGACGGAATCGGAACTCTGGCAGACGGAGCCAAGAAACTGGCAGACGGAACAAAAGAATTCAACGATGACGGAATCAAGAAGATTCAGGATGTTGTAGATAATGATCTGCAGGATGTACTGGATCGCCTGGATGCACTCTGCTCTGACAACAACACTTACACTTCCTACAGCGGAAAGACAGACGATATGGATGGAAATGTCAAGTTTGTGATCGAAACAGCATCTATTGATGATGACGACAAAAACTGATGATTTTTATAAGATAACAGTAACGGGGCGGTACGCAGAGTACCGCCTCTTTTTATATCTTCAAAACCTTGCAGACAAAACTTTATTCTGTTATAATTTATTCCAATTATGAAAACATTTTTACAGAAAGTTTCAGGTGATTGAATGGCAAAAACAAAACAGCAGAGAAAACCACTGATACCTGCTGCGACCAGCAGTTCATCCCACAGGAAACGTAAGGCAGATTATTATGATTACAGTCTTCTGGCTGTTATTATTCTGCTGACGTGTTTCGGACTCATTATGCTGTACAGTACAAGTTCCTATATGGCTGAACTGAATTATGGCGATGATATGTATTATTTCAAAAAACAGGCTGCGATCAGTCTGGCGTGTATTGTGGCAGCTCTTGCGATATCAGAAGTGGATTATCATATTCTCACAAAATTCACAGGTGTGCTTTATGGAGCGGCTGCAGTGCTCATGATACTGGTAAAGACTCCGCTTGGACGAAGTGCAAACGGTGCGAGACGGTGGCTGAACCTCGGTCCGCTTTCTTTCCAGCCGTCAGAGATCGCGAAGATCGCAGTGATTGTCTGTCTGTCGTATATGATCGTTAATATGGGAAAAAAGGTACGTACACTGAAAGGCTGTATGACACTGGCAGGAATGGGCGGAGCACTTGCACTTTTTGCATATGTGTTCACAGATAACCTGAGTACGGCTATCATTATCTTCTGTATTACAGCAGGGCTTATTTTTGTAGCACATCCGCAGACAAAACCATTCCTCATTATTGTGGGAGTAGGAATTGTAATGATCATTATTTTTGTACTGGTGCTGAGTTCTTCTATGGAAACGAGTTCCAACTTCCGTCTGCGCCGTATCCTGGTATGGCTTCATCCGGAGGACTATGCTTCCGGTGACGGTTATCAGACCATACAGGCATTGTATGCGATCGGTTCAGGAGGGCTTCTTGGAAGAGGGCTTGGAAACAGTATCCAGAAACTGGGAAGCGTTCCGGAAGCACAGAATGATATGATTTTTTCTATTGTGTGCGAAGAACTTGGAATCGTTGGCGGCGTGATCCTGCTTTTGCTGTTTGCATATCTTCTGTACAGGCTGTTCTTTATCGCACAGAATGCACCGGATATGTTCGGATCTCTGATGGTGACGGGAATCTTTATACATATTGCACTGCAGGTTATTTTTAATATTGCAGTTGTGGTAAATCTGATGCCAAACACAGGTGTTACGCTTCCTTTTGTCAGTTATGGAGGAACGTCCATTTTGTTCCTTATGGCAGAAATGGGACTTGCATTAAGTGTGGCAAGGCAGATTAAATTTCAGGAGTCCGAAAGGCTTCTGTGAAATAACACAAAATCTATTGACAAATGTTTTGCCAGAATATATACTTTCCACATCAAAGTAGTGGCGAACATAGTCTGTTCACGGGAGAACAGCGACACGAAACATGCTTGATAAAGGAGAAAACGCAATGTTAGAAGAAATGAGAAAAATGATCGCAGAACAGTTGAGCTGTGATGAAAATGAAATTACAGCAGATACCTCTTTCAAAGATGATCTGGGAGCAGATTCCCTTGACCTTTTTGAGCTGGTAATGGCTCTGGAGGATGAGTACAATATTGAGATACCTGCCGAGGAACTTACCGAACTGGCAACAGTAGGAGATGTTATCGAATACCTTAAAGGCAGAGGAATCGAAGCATAAGAAATCGTATCGAAACCAAAAACTCCCTGAGGCAGACTTGTCTCAGGGAATATTTTTGGTTATAATAAAAACAGACTGTAATAACTGAAAGGATGGAGAGAAATGACTAAGATCAGAACAAGATTTGCACCAAGTCCTACAGGACGTATGCACGTAGGAAATCTGCGTACAGCTCTGTATGCATATCTGATTGCAAAACACGAAGATGGAGATTTTATCCTCAGAATCGAAGATACAGACCAGGAACGTTATATGGAAGGCGCAGTAGATATCATTTACCGTACACTGGAAAAAACAGGACTTCTTCATGATGAAGGACCGGACAAAGACGGTGGTGTCGGCCCATATGTACAGAGTGAGAGACAGGCATCAGGCCTTTATCTGAAATATGCAGAACAGCTTATCGAGCAGGGAGATGCTTATTACTGTTTCTGTGGACCGGAAGAACTGGAATCCATGAAACGTGTAGTTGCAGGCAAGGAAATTTCTATCTATGACAAGAGATGTCTGCATCTTCCGAAAGAAGAAGTAGAGAGACGTCTGGCAGCAGGGGAACCGCATGTTATCCGTTTCAACATGCCTACAGAAGGAACAACTACTTTCCATGATGTAATTTATGGAGATATCACTGTAAACAACGAAGAAATGGAAGACCTGATTCTTATTAAATCTGACGGATATCCTACTTACAACTTCGCAAACGTAGTAGATGACCATCTTATGGGAATCACTCATGTAGTAAGAGGTAACGAATATCTTTCTTCCGCACCGAAATACAACCGTATTTATGAAGCATTCGGTTGGGAAATCCCGGTTTATGTACACTGTCCGCTGATCACAAACGAAGAACATCAGAAACTGTCCAAACGTTCAGGACATTCTTCCTATGAAGATCTGATCGATCAGGGATTTGTTACAGAAGCAGTTGTAAACTTTGTTGCTCTTCTCGGATGGAGCCCACAGGACAACTGCGAGATCTTTTCTCTGCCGGAACTTGTAAAAGCTTTTGACTATCATCATATCAGCAAATCTCCGGCAGTATTTGACATTACAAAGCTTCGCTGGATGAACGGTGAGTACATTAAAAAAATGGATCCGGAAGCATTCTATGAGAGAGCACTTCCATATATGAAACAGGTGCTTAAGAAAGAATATGATTTCCACAAGATTGCAGGTATGGTTCAGACAAGAATTGAAACATTCCCGGATATCCCGGCACTGATCGATTTCTTTGAAGAAGTTCCGGAATATGATTCTGCAATGTACTGCCACAAGAAAATGAAAACAAATGAAGAAACATCTCTTCAGGTACTGAAAGAAGTGCTTCCTGTACTGGAAGCCCAGGAAGATTACACAAATGATCCTCTGTTTGCATCCTTAAGCGCATTTGTCAAAGAAAAAGGATACAAGAACGGATATGTTATGTGGCCGCTTCGTACAGCTGTTTCCGGCAAACAGATGACACCTGCCGGTGCAACTGAGATTATGGAGATTATTGGCAGGGAAGAAACAATTAAGCGTGTAAAAGCAGCTATCGAGAAACTCAGCTGATTTATTTCAAGATCGGAACAATATGAAACGTAATCCATCTCAGAAACGGGCAATCGCCCACCTGTCAGGACCGATGATGGTTCTGGCAGGCCCCGGTTCGGGGAAAACTTCCGTAATAGTAGAAAGAACTGCATATATGACCAGTGAGGGGAAGATACCGCCTTCCTCTGTTCTTGTTGTGACTTTTTCAAGGGCAGCGGCAAAAGAAATGAAAGAACGTTTCCTTACTTTTACAGGACAGCAGCATACGCAGGTAACCTTCGGGACCTTTCACGGAGTATTTTATGGAATCCTGAAACATGCCTATGGATTTACTGCCGCAAATATTCTTTCGGAAGAAGAAAAATCAGGAATTTTAAGAGAACTGACACTGAATTATGGCGGAGAGCTGGCTGAAGAAGGCGACTTTACAGAAGAAATCGCCAAAGAGATCAGTGTGGTAAAAGGAAACAGGATTTCTCTGGAACATTATTATTCTTCCTGTTGTCCGGATGAGGTTTTTCGACAGATATATCAGGGATACCGCAAAACATGCCAGGAAAAGCGTAAACTGGATTTTGATGATATGCTTCTTTACTGCTATGAGCTTTTTGACAAAAGAAAAGACATTCTGGCTGCCTGGCAGAATAAATTTCAGTACATTCTGGTCGATGAGTTCCAGGATATCAATCAGCTTCAGTATGATATTGTACGTATGCTGGCAGAGCCGCAGAATAACCTGTTCATTGTGGGAGACGATGATCAGTCTATTTATCATTTTCGTGGTGCAAGGCCGGAGATCATGCTGAATTTTACAAAAGATTATCCGGAGGCGGAGACTGTTCTGCTGGATGTGAACTACCGCTGCAGCGGCAGAATTTTAAGTTCAGCCATGAAGGTGATAGGAGAAAACAAAAAACGCTTTCAAAAAAAACTGAGCACCCCGAATGAGACCGGGAACAGGATTTCTGTCCGGGAATTTCAGAATCCCAGGGAAGAATATCTGAATGTGGTTTCTGAACTGAGAGAACGTATGGAAAAGAGCGAAGACCTGAAAGATACGGCAATCCTTCTCCGTACCAATCAGGAGGCAGAAGGTCTGGTCGGGGCTTTGATGGAACGTCAGGTTCCATTCTATATGAAAGAAAAACTTCCCAATCTTTTTCATCACTGGATATGCAGAAATATGCTTGCATATATGCGGTTTGCAAAAGGAGATACAAGCCGGAAAAATTTCCTTGAGATCATGAACCGTCCGAACAGGTATATCGCAAGAGACGCCCTTCCGATGACTGAGATTTCTTTTGATGCACTGCGTGATTTTTATAAGGATAAGGACTGGATGTGTGACCGTATTACGACACTGGAAACGCATCTGAAGATTCTGAAAGGACTTTCTCCTTATGCTGCGATAAATTTTATCAGAAAGGGCATGGGATACGAAGAATACTTGCATGAATATGCAGAATATCGTAAAATAAAACCAGAAGAGTTAAGTGAGATTCTGGACAGACTTACCGAAAGTACAAAGGGCATGGACAGTCTGGAAGAATGGGAGAAATACATAGAAGAATATACACATAAACTGGAAGAGCAGGCAAAAAAACAGGAGCAGGAAAGGGAGGGCGTTCTGATCTCCACACTCCATGGCGTGAAGGGACTGGAGTTTGACAAGGTTTATATTCTCAATGTAAATGAGGGCAGCATGCCTTACAAAAAAGCGGTTCTGGAACCTGCGATCGAAGAAGAACGGCGGCTCTTTTATGTGGGAATGACCCGTGCCAGAAAGATACTTACTCTGTGTTACGTGAGGCAGCAGTATGAAAAGAAACGGGAACCCTCCCGGTTCTTAAAGGAGGCAGGAGTATGAAGGCGGTTATTTATTTTACAGAGATTCCGGAAAAATACGTACACAAAAACATGGAACACATGACAGGGGAAAAACTTCTTGCAGCAGGCCTGTACAAAGAATTTGGTATGAAGCTGGCTTTTGAACCCAGAGCAAGAGGGGAACATGGCAAGCCGTTTCTGACTTTGCAGCCGAAGATTCATTACAATATCAGCCACTCAGGCAAATATGTAATGTGTATTATCACAGGACAGGAAGTTGGAATCGATATACAGGAACATAAAAAAGTAAATTATGAGCGTATGCTGGAACGTATGGTTCCACCAGATATGATAAGAGAAATCCTTGAGAGTGATGAACCGGAGAAGGCATTTTTCGCACAGTGGGTACTGAGAGAAGCTTACATCAAATGGACGGGGGAAGGACTTTCAAAAGACCTCCGCACGATTTCTATGGACAAAGGGTCATATCTTATGCTGGAGATGGAAGAAGGATACAGCGGAGCCGTATGGTCCAGAACACCTCTTGAGATCAGCTGGGAACACATGGATATAGAGATTCCGTAAATTGTAACGAATAGTTTTAATATAATATTTAAATCAGGTTGGAAAATTTTTCTGACCTGATTTTTTTGACATTTTTATTGCGAAATGACGTTATAGAGAGGTATACTTATTTTGTATATTTATCATAAAAAGGAGGAAGCGCGTATGAAGAGAAAAAGACTGGCTCTTTTGCTGGCTGTTGCCCTGACTGTTACAAGCGTGGACAGTTCGGCACTGGCAGTAAGCGGAGCAGATTTTTCATCTGAAGCTGCAGATGTGGAAACAGAAACAGAGCCACAGGCAGCCGAAGACGCAGCTGTGGATGTGACAGGTGAAGATACCTCAGAAGAAACCGTCACAGCACAGGAAACGGCAGAGCCGGAAGTGACTGCCGATGATGAAACAGACAGTGAAGTAACTGTGGAAAACGACGAAACGGAAGAAACAGAAATTGCATCTGAAGATGAGGCAGAACCTGACCTTGGCGATGGTGAAGAAACTGACATTGCTGTTGCCGGGGAAGAAACTGTAGAGGGTTCAGAGGAGAGTAATATCGAATCTATTACTGTAGAGAACCTGAATACAACAGAAATAACAGCGGGATTTGATTCTGTTGAGGAAATATTAAAAGGTGCTACTGTAACCGTTAATTATAACGATGGTTCTGAATCGTATGTGAAACAGTTTGATGAAGAATGGAATTCAGGAGCTACATTTGAGGATTCTTATGGCAATTATTTTTCAGCTTACTGGCTGATTGACAATGAACTTCAGAATTTGGATATCTGGGGAACGCAGAATCCTGGAACATATGATCTGGTTTTCAGCAACGGTAATGTCCAAAGCGACAGTACAGAAATCAATGTAGTTCATCCGAATACTCTGTCTGAGTATAAGGGAGAGATGAATTCTGGCGAAACAGAATGCAGTCTTGTAAAGGGGGACATTTTCAGCTTTACACCTGAAGAATCAGGAAATTATAAGGTTGAATCGTATATAGCGGAAGAAGGATACAGCGTTGGCAGTACGGTGGCAGCCGAAAATAAATCAGGTGAGTTCAGCCGGGTGTATGGATCGTCAAGCGTTTATCAACTTGAAAATGGTATAACTTATTATTTCAGACCAGATTTAGAGGCTGATTCAAATGCAACAAAAGTTACGATTTCTCTTCTGCCGGAAATTTCTTCTGTACAGGTAAATATGAATCAGGTAGAAAAAACTGACTTCATGGTTGGATTAGAGTACTGTTATTTACCAGGGCTGGAGCTGACTGTGAATTATGGAAATGAGCTGGAAGCGCAGACATTTACTTTTGAAGATGAATGCGGAAGCATCATGGATTCCTATGGAAATAATTTTTATTATTATTTTGAACCCCAGACATCTAATGAAAATAATAATACATATGGTTCTGGTACGATATTACCAACAGTTGGAAAGTATAAGGTAAATGTTTATGCTAATGGTATGTTAGTGAATGAAGATTCTGATTGTACTGTTTCAGCTGTAATGCCGGAGAATCTCACGGAACTTAATGTGGGTTCAAACCATATAAAAAGTTCAGACAACTACCAATATATCTGGTATACATTTACACCTTCCAGTACAGCAAAATATCGGATTGGACCAGTCAGCAATTTTAAAATATATAAGAAGACGGATACAGGTGTTGAAGAGTTATATCCGTCTGGAAACGAATATTGTTCATGTGAGCTGGAAGCAAAAGCAACTTATTATTTCGGATTCCAGGGAGAAAAATGGTTCTGGAGTGATGAAGAAGATGGGATGTCTATAAAGCATGAATGGGATGTGACTATTGAAGAAGCTCAGGACATTTCAGGTCTGCAGTTTACCCAGGATGAAATTACACTTGTAGAAGGACTTGATTCAACAATAGCTGATTCACCGTTTGGATATGAGAAACTTGCCATTACATATGGTACAGGTGAGACTGCTGTAACAAAAACAATCACTCCAAATCTCGGACAGATTCTGAGTGATGATTTTGGAAACAGTATTTATACGCATATCTATGGTTCTGATGGAACTGAGTTTAAATGGGATACAGAAGAGTCAGATGTGTCTGAAGACGGCGAAGCAGAAAAAGAAGTACAGAAACTTCCAATAGGAACTTATACGGTGAATTTTACCTATACAGATCCGTCAGCAGGAGAAGACGAGACAGGTAGAACAATCACCAGCAATACTATAACTTTAAACGTGATTTCAGCTGATAATGCCGGTTTACAGGAACTTCAACTGGGTGAAAACACAGTAAAACCAGGTGACTGGGACAATAACCAGAAAAACTGGTATAAACTTGTAGTCTCAGAGGCAGGAGAGTACAGGTTCAGTCAGGAAAACAATGAGAATTACTATGAGCAGAGATGGCGTTATGTTTCTGATGGAAAGATTATTGATCCGGAAACTGATGAAGACAACGAATTCTGGGGAGAATGGGGAGCCAGACTGCAGGCTGGCATATATTATATATGCTGGGAGAACAGTAATCCAGAAGATGAATTAACTGTTAATATTTCCAAGAAGCCGGAAGTTGAATCAGTAACAGTAAAAACAATTGAACCTGCTGACATGACTTTCATCGAGCATATGGGAATAGATATCAGTAAGCTGCTTGTTGAAGTTACTTATGATGACGGAAAGACAAGAGAAGTTGACAGGGATTATAGCTGGGATGACTATGATAATTACCTTAATATAAAACTTGTAGATCCGACGAAAGATGAAGAAGATAATTATATTGATTTGACTGATGATATCCCGGCAGGTAACTATGTATACAAGGTATCTTTCGGTGGTGTTTATGCGAAGGATATTCCAGTACGTGTGATTTCAGCAGGAGATCTTGTTAAGGGAGATCTGAAAACAGATGAAGCAACAGCTGTGACCAATCAGGATAAACTGGTTCTGAAATACACAGCAGAAGCAACCGGACGTTATGAACTGGGCTTTAATGTACCTCTTACAAACATCAAGATCAGAACTGTAGAGGATGGATACAGACCAAGAAATTCCGTTGTGGAAAGCAACTGTACCTATGTAAATATGCAACAGGATACTACTTATTATATCTATGTTCAGGCAGATGAATACTGCCCGGAACTTGAGGTAAGTGTATCTCTTATTACCAGACCGGAGGGCCTGACCGCAACTGCATTAAAGAAAAACTACATCGCAGGTGTGGATTACTTTAACGAAAGTGATATGCAGACAGAGGTCAGCTATGATGGAAACACAAGAACAGTGCGTGGGCCGCAGGAGGTAGATGGATATTACCTGCATTATAACCTGAAAGACAGTGACGGAAATGACGTTAACTATTATGATGATAATGTACCTCTTTTAGCAGGTACTTATACTGTAACACCATACCTCAGTGCAAGTATACAGACAGGAAGTGCAGTTGCAGTTGAAATGTCAGAGCTTCCGATAACATCGACAACGATCACTGCGAAGAAATTTGAAAATCTGAAAGCACTTCCGGAACTTAAGGAAGATAACTGGACAGATGCAGAGGTAAAACAGAAGGGACAGTATTATTATTTTACAGCAGGTGAAGCAGGAACTTATACATGGCAGATCGAGGGAGTAAACAGTAATATTGGTGTTGGTTTCTACAGAGACGGAGAGAATGAATATGAAGCAAGTTACGCCTATGGTATCCGTCTGGAAGCCGGTGAAACCTGTCTGGTACATGTTTCTGCCCTGAATGATGGAAGATTTAAAATAGTTCGGGGAGCAGAAGAGGAAATCGAAAAACCGGAAGAAATAACTTCTCTTAAACTTACTGATGGAATGAAGAAGCTGATCGCTTACAAAGGAGAAGAGATACCGTGTACTTTCACACCTGAGGAAGATGGAGAGTATGTTATTGAGTCTCTGGAAAACGGAAAATATTACTCTACCAGTGTAACATTAAAATGTGATGGTGAAACGATTGCAGAAGATAGTGCCGATGATGAGGATGACGAACATCAGTTTAAACTTGAATATACATTGAAGGCCGGTAAGACGTATACATATTATCCGAGATTGTTTTATGCAGAGAATTCCGGAACTATTTATCTTTATTTCCACAAAGCTATTAAAAAAGATATTCAAAGTTTTGAACTTGTAAGAGATCCTGATGCGGAGAATAAGGAACTTAATGTGTTCGATCGCATAAAAAGTTATTATAATGCTGTGATTACTTATACAGATAACACAACTTATACAACAGGAACAGAAGACTGGTTCCAGACAGACGAATATGGAAATGAATTTTACTTTGAAGCAGATTATGCAGAAAAAGATATGTTTGCTGAAAATCTCACCTATAATGTTACCTTAAACTACAGACAGGGCAGCAGTGGTGATTATAAGAAGCTTACAAAAACTCTTTCCATACCGGGACTTGGTTCCTTTGATAAATTCTCATTAGACAAAGAATACCAGATAACGAAACATGAGCAGTATTATATCTTTACACCTGAAGAAGACGGAGAATATATCTGTACTCTTAATCAGGAAAATGATGGTACAAATCATACAGGTATTTCAGAATGCGGAAAAATGGAATATGGACGTTTGCAGGAAAAAGCTCTGAAATCCAGCTGGCATGAAGGAGAAAATACTTTCTCTGTATATCTGAAGGCAGGACAGAGATATATCGTTAATGCAGGAAAAGAATATGACCAGGACAATACAACTGCAACGTTCTCTGTTAAGAAAGCAGCGAAGACTCTGAAAGGCCTCAAACTTGTAAAAGCACCGGAACAGACAACATGTCTTGCAAATGATGTGAATGCAATTTCCCTTAAGGGAATGCAGGTAGAAGCATCTTATACAGATGGTTCCACAGAAACAGTTACCTATGGAAAAGCAGACAGTGATGGAAGACTTCTGCATCATGGCGGAGTAAAATGGCTCAGCAATGGTAAATGTCGTGCATATGCAAATCTTGGAAGATATCAGGTATCCTTTGAACTTGATGCAGCTTCCAGAGATGATGTACTGCAGATCAGAATTGGTGAGAAGACTGAACTGAATGCAGTAAAAGGTGACACAGTTACTGTAAAAGTTACAGCAGATGAAAGTGCTTCATATGTTATAGATTCTGATTACTGCTATATCAGTGGAGAAATTGGAAGCGATAATGCCGATGATGAAGGCTGGGCATATGGAGATCGCTACTACATGGAAGCAGGAAAAACATATTATGTACACTTCCATGTATTCAGATCCGAACCGACACCGACAGTACTTATCAAAAAATATGAAAAACCAACAGTAACGCCGGAACCGACAGCAACACCAGTTCCGACCGCAACACCGGAACCAACAGCAACACCAGAACCAACAGCAACACCGGAACCAACAGCAACACCAGTTCCGACCGCAACGCCGGAACCAACAGCAACACCAGTTCCGACCGCAACGCCGGAACCAACAGCAACACCGGAACCGACAGCAACACCAGTTCCGACCGCAACACCGGAACCAACAGCAACACCAGTTCCGACCGCAACCCCAACGCCGGAACCGACCGCAACGCCAGTTCCAACAGCAACACCGGAACCAACAGCAACGCCAGTTCCGACCGCAACGCCAGCTCCGACCGCAACGCCAACACCGGAACCGACCGCAACACCGGAACCAACGGCAACGCCAGTTCCGACAGCAACACCAGTTCCGACAGCAACCCCAACACCGGAACCAACAGCAACGCCAGTTCCAACAGCAACACCGGAACCAACAGCAACGCCAGTTCCGACCGCAACACCAGTTCCGACAGCAACCCCAACACCGGAACCGACCGCAACGCCAGTTCCGACCGCAACACCGGAACCAACAGCAACGCCAGCTCCGACAGCAACACCGGAACCAACAGCAATACCGGTTCCGACAGCAACCCCAACACCGGAACCGACCGCAACGCCAGCTCCGACCGCAACACCGGAACCGACCGCAACGCCAGCTCCGACAGCAACCCCAACACCAGCGGTATCTGAGAAGGTTGAGGAGGTTAAGAAGGATCTGGAAAATATTCCGACAGAACCGGATAAGATTACAGATGAAGACAAGACTAAGATTGACAGCGCAGTTGACACAATCACAGAGATCAGTAACGAAGAACTGATCAAAGAAAACAATGCGATGGAAACTGTAGAAAAAGTCGAAGATCTTGTTGTGAAAGCAAATGAAAAAGTTGCTGAAACAGAAGTTAACTCTGAAGTTGGAACTGTTACAGTAAAAGGCGCAGCTCTTACAGCTGCCAAAGAAGCAAAAGCGGCAGACGAAAATCAGCAGCTGGCAGCAAAACTTTCTGTAACAGAATCTGCAAATAAATATGAAAATCTGGGTAAAGATGTTCTTGCACTGGATATCAGTCTTTCTATCGTAGATATGAATAATGATGGAAAGGTAGTCGAAGGAAAAGAAGATGTACAGCCTGCAGCACCGATTCAGATCACAATGCCTGTTCCTGAAAAATACCAGAAACGTGAACTGAAACTTGTTCATATTAAAGGTAATGGACAGGAAACCATGAATTGCACTGCAAACGCAGACGGAACAATTACATTTGTGGTAACTTCCTTAAGCGATTATGTCCTTGTACCGGGAAAATGTACACCTGGAAATCATGACTACGAAGAAACAGTTATCAAACCTGCAACCTGCATTGAGCCGGGCCAGATGAAAAAAGTCTGCAAGATCTGTGCCGATGAATATACACAGCAGATTGATGTGGATTCAAATGCCCACAGCTACAAATGGGTTACAGTCAAAAATCCAACCTGTACAACAGCAGGAAGTAAGCAGGAAGAGTGTGAATACTGTCACAATGTGAAGAGCACAGCTTCAATCCCGGCAACAGGCAGACATACTTTAAGTGGCTGGGCGACAACAAAAGAAGCAACAGCAGTGGCAGAAGGTATACAGGAACGTAAGTGTACAGTCTGCGGCGGAGCAAAGGAAACAAGAAAGATTGCGAAACTGAAAGCAACTGTTACCCTGAATGTTCCGACAAACAAGACACTTCCACTGAAAGTAAAACAGTCCTTCCAGTTAAAAGCTGACGGACTGGCAAAAGGTGACAGAGTTGTTTCCTGGAGTACAGATAAGTCAAAAATTCTTTCAGTATCTGCAAAGGGCAAGATCAAAGGAAAGAAAGCAGGAAAGGCAACTGTTACAGCGAAACTGCAGAGTGGCCTGACTGTCAGTGTTAAGGTGAAAGTACAGAAAAAAGCAGTGACAACTACTGCGATCCAGGTACTGAACAAAGCAACAGGAAAGAAAGCTGCGAAGAAAGTCAACCTGAAAGCAAAAGCAAAACTGTCACTTGTGGCTACTGTTGCACCGCTGACAAGCAAGCAGAAAGTTACCTTTACTTCATCGAACAAGAAAGTTGCAGCTGTAAACTCAAAAGGAGTGATCACAGCGAAGAAGAAAGGTACAGCAACGATCACAATCAAATCCGGCAAAAAGACCGTGAAGATCAAGATCAAAGTGAAATAACATGCAATCCGATATGGCTTTCCTCCATTTTAGGAGGAGGGCCATATTTTCATATATGGACAGAATCAGGCAGGAACTGTATAATTAAACCAGTTTTGTGACAGATGTTCACAGTAACAGTTTCGTGATACGAAGGAGAAAATATTCTATGAAAAGGAAAAAGAAACTGCTCCGGGCCGACCTGCTTCCGGTTATTTTTACACTGGCAATTCTTCCACTGGCTGCGAAGGGGCAGGAAGTTGAAATATCATTGGATAAATATCCCTGGTTTCCAGACGGCGGTTTTCAGTATGACTTTTTTATGTACTGGAAAGAAATTATATTTCTGATCCTGGCAGGCTGGATGCTTGTAATGCTTACAGACAGATGGCTGATCCGGAGAATACCTTTCAGGAATCTGAAAATGTGTATACCGCTGGCACTTTATGGTGGATTAACAGTGCTGTCAACGATACTTTCGGTGGATAAAACACTTTCGCTGAAAGGAATGTGGCAGCAGTATGAATCTCTGTGGGTTCTTCTGGGATATCTGGTGGCTGTATTTTACTGTATACAGGTTGTGGAATCCATAAATGACGTAAAAATCCTCCTGACAGCATTAGCAGTGGGAGCACTTTTACAGGGGATTCTGGGAATTTCGCAGATGTCCGGTCATGATTTCTTCAGTTCGGAGGCCGGAAAGTCACTGCTTACCGCAGGATTTGATCCATCGGTAAAAGAGGCTCTGCGATTTAATTTCGCAGGAGATTCTTCTGTATATATGGCGTTATATACGCCTAACTATGCCGGCGTATATGTGGTGATGATTTTTCCTGTACTTCTTGTACTGGCGGCAATTATCCGTAATAAAATACAGAAAATACTTCTGCTGGTTCTTTCGGGGATTCTAATGATATGTCTCTGGGGAAGTGGCTCACGGACAGGTTTTATCGTTCTGGGAGTTCTGATTCTGGTGGCAGTATGTATCTTTCCGGACAAAAATCAGAATAAGTCTGGCAGGAAGAAGAGATGGATGTGTGCAGGTGTGGCTGTGATCACAGCCCTGGTTCTGATCTTTGGATATGATCTTGCGAATGATCACGCAATATCGGGAGCATTTGGAGCAATTTTTCAGAAAGAAAGCTATGATCTGGAAGCAATGGAAGCTGACAGTGATGGTCTGACACTTGAGTATAAGGGGAAGAACCTTAAGATTACTCCGGAGCTGACAGAGTGGGGAATGACCCTTACTGCAAAGGAAAATGAAGGCAATAAAAAAACAGCCTCCTGGAATTCGGAAAAACAGTGTTTCAGCTTTACTGGAACAGATTATGAGGATCTGGAGTTTGATGCATATGAGCAGGACGACACACAGTATCTGATTCTTAAGTATGCGGATATCAGCTGGAATTTCTATAAGGAAATGGGTTCGGATCATTTTGTATATATAAATCAGTACGGAAAAGATGATGCAATAGAAACGGCACAGGCTGTTCTGAAAGGCCATGAAAAAGCGCTTTCAGGGCGTGGTTACATCTGGGGCAGAACGATTCCCTTGCTTCTGAAACATTTTCTGTGGGGAAGCGGGCCGGATACTTTTGTAGTGGAATTTCCACAGACAGATTATGTGATGAAAGCAAACACAGGTCTGGGAATGTATCAGCAGCTGCCGACGAAGGCACACAGCATGTACCTGCAGAGCGCATTGCAGACAGGTGTACTTTCGCTGATCTGCCTGCTGGTTTTCTGGGGCAGATATGTGATCTGTTTCATAAAAAATGTTCGTCAAAGGAAAAACAGTGAAAGCAGATGGCTGTCACTGGGGATTTTCCTTGGAGTGACAGGATTTTTATTAATGGGAATAATGAACGATTCCAACCTTGCGGTCTCACCGGTATTCTGGTGCCTGCTTGGAACAGGGAACGCAATGGAAACCTTCCACAGTTAAATCTGTGGAAGGTAAAACATTATATATCCATCGTTCCATCTGCAAGGTCTTTTGCCACAAATGGAATGAAATAAAATGGTACGGTAAGCAGCTTTTGCGCAGGATTATAGCCATAATTATTTTTTGAAACCTTAATAGCAAACTCGAATTTGTTATGATTTGAGAATTTTTCAAGGGAGTTAAGTGTACCTCGGCCTTTTTTGACATCAAGAGGATATAATTTATTGCTTGACTCAATAATAAATTCAAGCTCGGCTGATGTCCTGCCACGCCAGTAGAATAATCGGTGTCCCTTGGCAATCAGTTCGTTTGCTACAAAGTTTTCAAAGAATATTCCTGACAAAGTGTTGTCTCTTTCATTTGACACAAATGAAGCTGCATTGATACCGCTTTGATATGAGAACATACCAATATCTCCAAGAAACAGGCGGAAATTGCTTTCGTTATCCGGCATAAGCGGCGGTGTAATGTGTTCTTTCAGCTGGAAGGACTGATTTACAACGTGTGCCATTGTAAGCCACTGAATAGAGGTGGCATAGTCTCGAGTTTTACTTTTTTCCTCAATGAGTCCGGGAGAAAAATTCCTGGACTCTTTATTAAGTTCTCTGTAAATATTCTGGAACAGAACACGGGAGCGTAATACTGCTTCCTGGCTTGCCTGATAAAGTTCCATATCTGATAGATAGTTATCATAGAGAACCTTGAGGATTTCTCTGGATTCGAGGAGATTATTTTCATCAATGTAGGCTTCCACCGCTTCAGGCATACCGCCAACAAGCAGATATTTATATACCTGATCCATTGCCAGTTCATGAATTTGACTGTCCAATGGTCTTTTTTCTTCATAAGCTTTTTTTACAGCGTCATAAAGCATTTGATTATTGTTCAGCAAAAACTCATCAAAGGTCATCGGGTAAATCGTCAGCTGATTGATTTTCCCAACAGGAAACAGAAACTTATCATTTTCTCTTGAACCTCTTTTATGTGTTTCTCGCTGGAGTTTAATGCGAACCATTGATCCGGTAGCGATAACGGGAATTTCTCTGTAGTCCTGACAAAAATATTTGAGAGCAGAAATTATGTTAGGACATTCCTGTACCTCATCAAAGATCAACAAAGTTTTTTCGTTTATTTGTTTTCCTTTACGTAACGAAATATATTCGATGATTTTTTCAGCATTGGCGGTTTCAGAACAGAAACTGCGGATTTCATCTTCTTTTTTGCAGTCAATATAGAAGTAGTTATTTTTATAATATGTTTTGGCAAAAAGTTCTTCAACAAGGTAAGTTTTACCAACCTGCCTTGCTCCCCAGATAATCATAGGTTTCTTGCGCTTATTATTGTTCCAGTCTGTTAGTTTTTGCAATGCAATTCGTTCCATGACCCAACCTCCAATCATATGATATAAGTATTGTAATATAACATGCACCAATTAGCAAATAAAAATAAAAGTTTTTTGCACTTTTTACGTATAAAAAAATATAATTATCTGCACGTGATTTTTGGAATGCAAATTCGCATGAATTCAGGATTGTCCACATATATTTAACAGTGAAGAGGGGTGAGGGAGATAGAGCCAGCGTATGTGCAGAATCTTTTTGTGGGAAGGATACGGGAACTTCTGAAAGATGCAGATATTGATTACGATAAACTGTATGAGATACGTCTCAGGGTAGGACGTCCGGTGTTTCTTACCGGAGAAGAGGGAGAACATTTCCTGAAAATACGGGGGCGGACACCTTATATAGTTACTGCACATGATCTGAAAGAAACATTGGAGTACATCAGCGGCTATTCGCTTTATGCGTATGAAGATGAACTGAAACAGGGATATATCAGCATTCAGGGCGGGCATCGTGTAGGAGTGACTGGAAAAGTACTCCTGGATGGCGAAAATATCCGGGGAATGAAATATATCTCCTGTATGAACCTGAGGCTTTCTCATCAGATTGTAGGATGCGCGGATCAGGTACTTCCGTATATTCAGAAAAAAAACTGGATTGCCCATACGCTGATCATATCACCTCCAAGATGCGGTAAAACGACTTTGCTCAGGGATATTATCCGTCAGATCAGTAATGGAAGAGATGGAATCGAAGGGCAGACAGTTGGAGTCGTTGATGAGAGAAGTGAACTGGCCGGATGTTATCAGGGAGTTCCCCAGAATGATCTTGGTATGAGAACGGATGTTTTGGATGGATGTCCAAAAGCTGAAGGAATGAAAATGCTTCTGAGATCTATGTCACCGGCGGTAGTTGCAGTAGACGAACTCGGGCGGCAGGAGGATTTCCGGGCGGTGGAAGATGTGATCCACTGTGGATGCAAACTTCTGGCGACTGCACATGGAAATTCACTGGAAGATATTCTGAGACAGCCATTATTTCAGAAACTGGGAGATCTGAAAGTTTTTGAACGCTATGTAATACTTGGAAAAAATCACAGGGCGGGAGAAATCAGGGAAATCCTGGATGGTGAGGGCAGGAGATGCTGAAAATGATCGGGCTTGCGCTGATCATGATCTCCGGTGCAGGTCTGGGATATTCTGCAGGCAGAGAATATATGCTGCGTGAAAAAAATCTCCGGCAGCTGTTTTTGCTGACAGTTTATCTGAGAGGCGAGATACGGTGTGGGAACAGTTCACTGCCGGAAGCTTTTGGAGAAATTTCCATGAGGCTTGATAATAACTGGGGAAAACTGGCAAAAAAGATTTCAGAAGAACTGAAATCTGTGGAAGGAATGTCGCTGGAATCTCTTCTGAGTGGAAAACTCTGTCCGGAAATAAGGCAGCTTCATTTTACAGCAGAAGAAGTGCAGCTTGTGATTTCTCTTGGCAGCAGACTGGGATATCTGGACAGAGAAATGCAGCTGCGCCAATTGGAATTATATGAGGAAGAACTAAATCAGCATATCCATGAACTTCATGAAAAAATACCCGAAAAAAGAAAAATATGTCAGAGTCTTGGTATCATGGGAGGATTTTTGCTTGCCATATTGCTGTGGTAACGGGAGGGAAAAGAGTGGAAGTCAGTATAATTTTTAAAATAGCAGCAGTCGGAATACTGGTTTCTGTTCTTTCGCAGATATTGAAACACAGTGGGAGGGATGAGCAGGCATTTCTGGTGAGCCTTTCGGGACTTCTGATCGTTCTGTTCTGGATCGTGCCATACATTTATCAGCTGTTTGAGAGTATTCAGAAACTGTTTGTGTTGTAGAAGGGGCAGGAAGATGGATATTGTAAAAATTTCTCTGCTTGGCGTGAGTGGTGTAGTGCTTGGCTTTTTTCTTAAAGGTATAAAATCAGAGTACTCACTTTTTGTCACAATGGGAGTGGGAATCATGATACTTGGGCTGGCTGTTGGAAAACTTGAGTATCTTTTTCAGTCAGCAGGTCAGCTTAAGGAAATGCTGCCGGTAAGCCAGGAGTATTTTTCCACGCTTATAAAAATGGTCGGAATAACATACGTCGGGCAGTTTGCGGCTGGAATATGCAAAGATGCGGGACAGCAGGCAACCGCTGCGCAGATAGAACTTTTCTGTAAATTATCTGTGCTTGTGCTGAGCATGCCAGTGTTGATGGCACTTCTGTCTGCAATTCAGGAATTTCTCATATGAAGAAAAAAGTTATATTTTTTCTGAGTTTTTTGCTGTTATGTATGACCGGAAAGATCCTCTGGAACTTTGAAAATGTTCTGGCAGCAGTGGAAGTAACAGGGAATGAGACAACAGAAAATATCCTGGAAGACCTGGAGCTTGATGAAGTACAGAAAATGCTTAATGAGATGATGGGAGAAGATGGTTTTTCACTGAAACAGATGGTAGCAGATCTGATAGATGGAAAAGAAGCACTGTCTGCCGAAAACATTCAGAAATTTTTGCGGACGGCATTATTTAACGGTCTGGAAAATGAAAAATCTCTTGTTCTGAAATTGATTTTGCTTATGTTTCTGGCTGCTGTTTTTGCAAATTGTGCAGAAGTTTTTGACAATGGACAGATTGGAGAAATTAGTTTTTATGTGGTTTACCTTATGGTTTTTATACTTCTTATGAATTCATTTAAAGAAATGAGTGCTTCTCTGGAGAAAATTATCTCATGGATGACAGAATTCATGAGGGGACTTGCACCTGCATATTTTATGGCAGTGTCGGCTGCTTCAGGGACTGCTTCGGCGGCAGTTTTTTATGAAGGAGTACTGATACTGGTGTGGATGATCCAGTGGATACTTCTGAATGTTCTGCTTCCGGGAGCAGGATTTTATGTGCTTCTGGAACTGGTAAACAATCTGTCAAAAGAGGACATGCTGGATAAGCTTGCGGAACTTCTTAATACGGCAGTCAGCTGGGGACTGAAAACATTACTGGGAGCGGCTGTGGGCCTTCAGGTGGTGAGAAATCTGGTAGCACCTGTGATGGATTCGATGAAAAGAGGAATCCTCGGAAAAGCAGCCGGGGCTATTCCGGCGGTTGGAAATGCAGTAAATATGGTAACGGAACTGGTGCTGACAAGTGCAGTTCTGGTGCGCAACTGTCTGGGTGTGGCAATTCTTGTTGTGTTTGTTGTCGTGGGTGCAGGCCCGGTACTTCATTATGGAATGCTCTCACTGATATACCGGCTTATGGCAGCTGTTTCCCAGCCGGTCTCAGACAGGCGGCTTGTGGGCGCTTTCAGTACGATGGGAGAGGGCTGTGCGCTGCTTCTGCGGATCCTTTTTACTGCGGAAATTTTATGCATGCTTGCTTTTATTGTGCTGATGGCAGGTTTTTCAGGGTAAGACAGGGGAAAATATGAAAGAAGAGATCAGCAGCTGGGTGAGAAATCTGGCTGTATTTTATATTATTTTTACTGCTGTGATCCAGCTGGTGCCGGACAAAAAATATGAAAGATATGTACGGAATTTTATGGGACTGCTTCTGATCTATATGGTATGCATCATGCTATGCACGGTGGCTGGAAAAAGCAGTGAAATGATCCGGCAGTTTTCGACTGAGTATAATGGCGAAATTACCAGGCTGGAACTAAAAGAAAATAAAAATCTTCAGTCATTTTATATTAATGAAGAATGTGAAAAAGAAATTCGCAAAAATATTCTCGAAATATTAAAAAGTACAGGCATAAAAAAGGCCGATGCCGCCGTACATATAGAAGGAGAAAATCTGTCAGCGGAGATATACATTCAGCAGAAGATAACGGAGGAGCAGGAAGGGAGGCTGGAAAATGCACTCTGGCAGAAACTCGGAATCGGAAAAGAAAACTGTCAGATCATTGCTGACAGGAATGGGAAAACAACAGTGGGCAGTGCTGCTTCTGACGGGAATCCTTCTGGCAGTGATCGCATTTCCGACCTCAGGAGGAAACAGTAAGTCAGCCTTATCAGAAAAAGTATTTGAAGGAACAGAAAGTTCTGGAACGGGAACAGATCTGGAATTGCGGCTTCAGAATCTTCTGGAAAATGTGGAAGGAGTGGGAAGGGTAAAAGTCATTCTTATGACAGGGCAGGACACTGGTATTTACGGCTCTACATATTCAGAGATCACAGGTGTACTGATAGCGGCGGAAGGTGCTGATAATCCTGTGACAGTTCAGAATATTCAGCAGGCAGTAATGGCATTATTTCAGGTAGACGCTCATAAAATTAAAATTATGAAAATGAAATGAGGAGTGTAAAGTGAAAAAAATTGTAAAGAAAAATCAGGTGATTATTACCGCTCTGGCAATTCTCATTGCAGTTGCAGGATATCTGAATTTTTCAGATGTAAATCTTGGATTCGGAGATAAAGAGGCAAGTACTGACAGCAGCAGTATACTGGATCAGGTGGAATATGATCTGACAGATGAGACAGCCCTTCAGGAAGAAAACGGGGCAGCTGCGGAGGAGGAAACAGAGCCTGCCGGTACACCGGGAGAAGCAGTACTTACTGCAGCATCAGATTTTGCTGCACAGGCAAAATTATCCAGAGAGCAGGTACGCTCACAGAACAAAGCGGATCTGCAGGAAATTATCAATAATACAGATATTGGAGATGAACAGAAACAGCAGGCGGTCAATACTATGGTGGAAATGACAGATATTGCGGAAAAGGAAGCAGCAGCAGAGATGCTTCTGGAGGCAAAAGGATTTGAAAATGTAATCGTAAATCTGACCGGAGAGACAGCAGATGTTGTTGTACCGGATACGGATCTGGAAGATGCGAAACGCGCACAGATTGAAGATATTATAAAAAGGAAGACTGGGATCGCACCTGCAAATATTGTGATCACGCCGTTAAGCCAGACAGAAGAGAATGAGGGAGAATCAGAAGAAAGTTCATCTGATGAAACTTATCAGGAAGAAGAGACCGGTGCGGCAGTATCAACAGACGGGACTGCATCAGATACAGGTGAAGAGCAGGAAACATCTACAGAGCCAGTGATAGAAACAGAAGGAATTTATGATTGACCAAATACGGGGATAAATTTCTTGACAGTGTGGTGTTCTGTATACTAGAATAAAAAGTTGTATAGAAATTGGAAGAATGATAATAAACAGGAGGCCAAACGTGTCTAAGTTTGCGAAAGAAATAGAAAAAAGAAGAACCTTTGCCATTATCTCTCACCCTGATGCAGGTAAGACAACTCTGACAGAGAAGTTTCTGCTGTATGGAGGGGCCATTAACCTGGCCGGAAGTGTTAAAGGAAAGGCAACGGCCCGCCATGCAGTGTCAGACTGGATGGAAATCGAAAAAGAGAGAGGTATTTCTGTTACCTCATCTGTGCTGCAGTTTCATTATGACGGATACTGTATCAATATTCTGGATACACCGGGACATCAGGATTTCTCTGAGGATACTTACCGTACACTGATGGCTGCTGATTCTGCTGTTATGGTTATTGACGGAAGCAAGGGTGTTGAAGCTCAGACAAGAAAACTTTTCAAAGTCTGTGTTATGCGTCACATTCCTATTTTTACTTTTATCAACAAAATGGACAGAGATGCAAATGATACATTTGATCTTCTGGATGAAATAGAAAAAGAACTGGGAATCGCAACCTGCCCGATCAACTGGCCAATTGGCTCAGGTAAGAAATTCCGTGGTGTATATGACAGAAATACACATAAGGTGCTTACTTTCTCTGATACACAGAAAGGTACAAAAGAAGGTGTTATCGAAGAAATCGACATTGATGACGAACGTCTGAATGATATAGTTGATCCGGATCAGAGAGAACAGCTGATGGAGGAAATTGAACTCCTGGATGGCGCAAGTGTTGATTTTGATCAGGAACAGGTAAGCAGGGGAAATATGACACCTGTATTCTTTGGATCAGCACTGACTAACTTTGGTGTGGAAACATTTCTGGAACATTTCCTGAAAATGACAACATCTCCGCTTCCGAGAATGTCTGATCAGGGTGAAATAGATCCGATGTCTGATGATTTTTCAGCATTCGTATTCAAGATCCAGGCAAATATGAACAAGGCGCACAGAGACAGAATTGCATTTATGAGAATCTGTTCCGGTAAATTCGATGCGTCCCAGGAAGTGTACCATGTACAGGGAGACAAAAAAATGCGTCTTCTCCAGCCTCAGCAGATGATGGCGGAATCACGCCACGTGGTTGACGAGGCTTTTGCAGGAGATATCATCGGTGTATTTGACCCGGGTATTTTTTCTATCGGAGATACTATCTGTGCGCCTGGAAAGAAATTTGCATTTGAGGGAATCCCGACATTTGCTCCGGAACATTTTGCGAGGGTGCGTCAGATTGATACAATGAAACGTAAACAGTTTGTAAAAGGTATCAACCAGATTGCTCAGGAAGGTGCTATCCAGATATTCCAGGAATTTAACACTGGTATGGAGGAAATCATTGTAGGTGTTGTAGGTGTACTTCAGTTTGATGTATTGAAATACCGCCTGGAAAATGAATATAATGTGGAGATCCGTCTCGAAACTCTTCCATATGAGCATATTCGCTGGATCGCAAATAAAGAAGAAGTGGATGTTGCGAAGATTACAGGTACTTCAGATATGAAGAAGGTTACAGACCTTAAGGGAAATCCGCTGCTGCTCTTTGTGAATGCATGGAGTGTGGGCATGACAGAAGACAGAAACCCGGATCTTGTGCTGACAGAATTCAGTAAATAAATGTTACTGTTCGCAGGTAATATTCTGTGACAAAAACGCTTTTAATTTATGCATAAATTTGTTATACTAAAGCCATAAGTAAATTAATTTCGGTAATTGCTGTGAACGGAGTGAACAGTAACATTCGGTATCCTTAGGAGGAATTGAAATGGCAGAAAAAAGAACAACATATAAACTGCAGGACGTAGGCGGAATCGGTGAAGTAAAGATCGCAGATGAAGTAGTAACCGTGATTGCAGG
The DNA here is from genome assembly GCA_934359835.1 of uncultured Blautia sp. Taxonomy (GTDB): domain Bacteria; phylum Bacillota; class Clostridia; order Lachnospirales; family Lachnospiraceae; genus Blautia_A. Next base: position 30,171 of record CAKRLX010000015.1, on the reverse strand, counting down.
ACTTGCAGCAACAGACGTTGAAGGAGTCGCTTCCATGGGCGGCAATATTACAAATGAACTGGTTGGCAAACTTGGAGTAAAAAATCTTTCCAAAGGTGTCAAGGTAACTATCCTCGAGGGCGTTGTATCCGTAGATCTTACATTAAATATTGAATTCGGAAAGAACGTTCTGGAAGTAAGTCGAAAAGTTCAGGATAAAGTAAAATCATCTATCGAAAATATGACGGGTCTGGAAGTAGCAGATGTAAATATCCGCATTGCCGGTGTTGATATGGAGAACGAAAAAGGAAAGTAAACCTTTCCTTTTTTCTTTATAAAGCAATCATGAGAGCATGAAATGCTGAATGATTGTATTTCAGGAGGAATTATGCGAAGAAGGGAACAGAGAGAGCACGTTTTTAAACTGCTTTTTATGACACAGTTTAACTCAGAAAAAGAAATGCAGGATCAGCTTACCGTGTATTTCGATAATCTGGGAGAAGTGGACGAAAAAGATAAAGAAACAATTGAACAGAAATACAGACATGTTATGGAACATCTGGACGAAATCGACCAGATACTGAACGATTTCAGCCGTGGCTGGAAGACAAGCCGTATGAACCGTGTCGATCTGACGGCACTGAGACTGTCCGTATACGAAATGAAATATGATGAAGAGGTTCCTACAGGAGTTGCTATCAACGAGGCTGTTGAACTGGCAAAAGTTTTTGGTGGAGAAGATTCAGGTTCATTTGTAAACGGTGTTCTTGGCAAAATTGCCAGCGGAAAGAAAGATTCAGGCGAAGAACCGAAGAAATCTCACCGCCCGACACACAAAGCCAGGATCATTATCAGATCATCCAAAAAGTCTCCGAAAGAGACATCAGAAGAGAGTACTGATCAGAAATGAAAAACATCTATTCGGTAGGACAGGTCAACCGATACGTAAAAAACATGTTTACCCAGGATTTTATGCTTCAGAAGGTCTATGTCAGGGGTGAGGTTTCCAATTGTAAATATCATACAAGCGGACATGTTTATTTTTCACTGAAAGATGAAACAGGAGTTCTTTCCTGTGTTATGTTTGCCGGACAGCGCAGGGGACTTGCCTTTCGTATGAAAGACGGGGACAAAGTTGTTGTCGGCGGATCTGTAGATGTCTATGAGCGCGACGGAAGGTATCAGCTGTATGCCAGAGAAATTTCTCTGGAGGGAGCGGGTGCTTTGTATGAGCGCTTTCTTGCGCTGAAAGAAGAACTGGAAGAAATGGGGATGTTTGCGGCAGAGTACAAACAGCCGATTCCGAAATTTATCAGGAAGCTTGGCGTTGTAACAGCACCTACAGGCGCAGCAGTCCAGGATATCAGAAATATTTCCCTGAGAAGGAATCCATATCTTCAGATCATTCTGTATCCGGCTCTGGTACAGGGCGAAGGTGCTTCGGACAGCATTGTCAAAGGAATCCGTATGCTGGATGAGGCAGGTGTTGATACAATTATTGTCGGACGTGGCGGCGGATCTATAGAAGATCTGTGGGCTTTCAACGAAGAAAAAGTTGCAAGAGCTGTTTTTGAATGCAGGACGCCGGTAATTTCGGCAGTAGGACATGAAACAGATTTCACTATTGCTGATTTTGTGGCAGACATGCGCGCACCGACACCGTCTGCGGCTGCCGAACTTGCAGTTGATGATTACAGACAGATCCTTCAGACCTGTCAGGAGTATAAAGACCGTTTTCAGAGGTCAATGCAGGGCAGACTTGATATTATGAGGGCGGAACTGAGACGATACCAGCTTCAGATGGAATATCTGAGCCCGGAAAGCCGTCTGAAAGAAAACCGCCAGAGACTTGCGGATCTCGAAGATGAGATCAGAGGTGCCATGCAGAACAGACTGAATGACTGTCATCATACGCTGGGACTGTATCTTGAAAGATACAAAGGTCTGTCACCACTGAACAAACTGAATCAGGGATATTCTTTTGTTGAAAACACAGAGGGAAAGGCTGTTACAGGCATATCGCAGGTACAGCCAGGGGAATATCTTAAGATATCTGTTACAGATGGTGTGATAGAAGCAGAAGTCGTGAACAGCAGGAAGGAAAATTGGAATATATGACAGATACACAGATTCAGGATACAAAAAACGAAAAAACACTGGAGGAGGCTTTTCAGGAACTGGAATCTCTGGCAGAAAAGCTGGAAGATAGCAGTACTTCCCTGGAGGACTCCTTTCGTTTCTACAAAAAAGGAATGGAGCTTCTGAAGTTTTGCAGCGGCAAGCTTGATACCGTAGAAAAAAAGATGCTCCAGATGGACGAAGATGGGACGTTGCATGAATTTTAAAGAAGAATTAAAAGTAAGAACGGAATATGCAGAAGAAGTAATACGTCGCTGGCTTCCGGAGGAAACCGGATTTGCAAAATCAATGGCAGAAGCGATGAATTACAGTATGTGTGCAGGCGGTAAGAGACTCCGTCCTGTACTGCTTCTGGAAACCCTGCGCCTGTTTGAAGGCCGGGAATCTGTTGCAGAACCTTTTATGGCAGGAATTGAAATGATTCATACACATTCACTGATCCATGATGATCTTCCGGCGATTGATAACGATGATTACAGAAGAGGAAGACTTACCACACACAAAGTGTATGGAGAAGCAATGGGGGTACTGAGTGGAGTAGCCCTTTTGAATTATGCTTATGAAACCATGTTTCAGGCATTTGCCATGGATCCGGGAGACGGAAGAGTTGCAGAAGCACTTAAGATCATGTCCGGGAAAACAGGACTTTATGGTATGCTGGGGGGACAGAGTGTGGACGTCGAAAATGACGGCAAACCTGTCAGCAGAGAGATGCTGGATTATATTTACAAACACAAAACATCGGCACTTATAGAGGCTTCCATGATGTGCGGTGCAGTTCTTGCAGGGGCATCACCGGAAGAAATATCACTGGTTGAAAAAGCTGCTTCAGATATCGGGCTGGCATTCCAGATTCAGGACGACATTCTGGATATTACGAGTACAAGTGAAGAACTGGGCAAGCCTGTGCACAGTGATGAAAAAAACAACAAAGTCACTTATGTGACTCTTTTGGGAGTGGAAAAGGCCGCAGAAAAGGTACAGAAACTTTCTGAAAGCGCATTATCTTCTCTTAATAAACTTAACAAAAAAAATGAATTCCTGGAGATGCTGATCCTGGAAATGGCCAGCCGCAGGAAATGAAAGAAGGATACGAAGGATGTTGGAAAAAATCAATAAGCCAAATGACATTCATAAAATAGCTTTAGCGGATTTTCCACAGCTTGCGGAAGAAATCAGACAGTTCCTGATCGAATCAGTCAGTCATACTGGTGGACATCTGGCATCCAATCTTGGGGTCGTGGAGCTGACACTGGCACTTCATAATGTGCTGGAACTTCCTCAGGACAAGATTATATGGGATGTGGGACATCAGGCATATACGCACAAGATCCTTACCGGGAGAAAAGACGGATTCAAAAATCTGCGTAAAGAAGGCGGAATGAGCGGCTTTCCGAAGAGAAGTGAGAGTGACTGTGATTTCTTTGATGCAGGACACAGTTCCAATTCAATTTCCGCAGGCCTGGGTTATGTCAGGGCAAGAGATCTGCAGGGACAGAAATATACAGTGGTTTCTGTGATCGGAGACGGGGCACTGACTGGTGGAATGGCATATGAAGCGCTGAATAATGCGGCAGAACTCGACACGAATTTTATCATCGTTCTGAATGATAACAATATGTCAATATCCAAAAACGTAGGTGGAATGTCTTCCTATCTGAGCGCACTTCGTACTGCTGAAGTCTATACAGGAATGAAACTGGGAGTAACAAAAACTCTCAAGAAAATCCCGAGAGTAGGAACTACGCTGGTTGATACCATGCGAAAGACAAAAAGCAGTATTAAGCAGCTGATCATTCCCGGAATGCTTTTTGAGAATATGGGACTGACTTATCTGGGACCTGTGGACGGTCATAATATGCGTCAGATGATGAAACTTTTTAATGAGGCAAAGAGGGTTGAAGGACCTGTGATCGTTCATGTTCTTACCGAAAAGGGCAGGGGATATGAACCGGCGAGCAGACATCCCGACAGATTTCATGGTACAGGTCCTTTTGATATAGAAACGGGCAAACAGCTTGCAGTGAAAAAGTGTCCGACATATACGGACATTTTTGCAGACACAATGGTAGAACTTGGAAAAGCAAATCCGAAACTTGTAGGTATTACGGCTGCCATGAAAGAAGGTACAGGTCTCAGGAAATTTGAGTCGGAGTTCCCGGACAGGCTTTTTGATGTGGGAATTGCAGAAGAGCATGCAGTTTCTTTTGCTGCCGGACTTGCGCTGGGCGGTATGGTGCCTGTGGTGGCAATTTATTCTTCCTTTCTTCAGCGTGCGGTAGATCAGATGCTTCATGATGTCTGTATGCAGAAACTTCATGTGATTTTTGCAATAGACAGGGCAGGGCTTGTCGGTGCTGACGGTGAAACACATCAGGGCTGTTTTGATATTTCCTATCTGACAATGATGCCGAATATGACAGTGATGGCACCGAAGAACCAGTGGGAACTTTCAAGAATGCTTGAATTTGCTGTGAACTTTGACGGACCGTGTGCGATACGCTATCCAAGAGGAAGTGCATGTCAGAGGCTGAAAGAATTTGATGCACCTGTAAAGTATGGCAAAAGCGAAGTACTTTACAGAGGCAGGAAAACAGCGATACTTTCACTTGGAAGCATGACTTCTGTATGTGAAGAGGTATATAAAGAAATGAAAAACAGAGGTTCTGATCCTACATTTGTGAATGTCAGATTTGCAAAACCACTGGATACAGAATTGCTCGATGAACTGGCAGCAGATCATGAGCTGTTTGTCACTGTAGAAGAAAATGTCAAAAACGGTGGATTTGGAGAGCATGTGTCTTCTTATATGGAGGCCTGCCATCCGGAAGTGCGGGTACTGACCATAGCTGTCTGGAACCGTTTTGTAGAGCACGGGGAAGTGGACAGCCTCAGGGCAAAAATCGGACTTTCTGCGCCGGATATCCTCAGTGCAATAGAAGAGTATGAGGAACAGAAATGAAAAAGAGACTGGATATATTAATGATGGAGCGTGCGCTGGCACCTTCCAGAGAAAAAGCAAAGGCATATATTATGGCCGGAGATGTTTATGTTGACGGGCAGAAAGAAGACAAGGCGGGAACCATGTTCCAGGAAACTGTCAGGATCGAAGTAAGAGGAAACACACTTCCTTATGTAAGCAGAGGCGGTCTGAAACTGGAAAAAGCAATGAAAAATTTCGGAGTTTCTCTTGATGGTAAAGTCTGCATGGATGTTGGTGCTTCTACAGGCGGATTTACAGACTGTATGCTCCAGAACGGCGCTGTAAAAGTTTATTCCATAGATGTTGGATACGGACAGCTTGACTGGGGGCTTCGGAATGATCCAAGAGTTGTCTGCATGGAAAAAACCAATATACGTTATGTGCTTCCTGAGAATCTGCAGGAACCTGCAGATTTTTCTTCTATAGATGTATCATTTATTTCTCTGACAAAAGTTCTTCTTCCTGTGAGAAATCTTCTGACAGAAGATGGAGAAATTGTCTGTCTCATCAAGCCTCAGTTTGAGGCCGGAAGAGAAAAAGTTGGCAAGAAGGGCGTTGTAAGAGATCCGGCAGTACATCTGGAAGTAATCGAGAAGGTGATAAGTTATGCCATGAGTATTGCTCTTGAGCCGAACCATCTTTCTTTTTCTCCGATCAAGGGGCCGGAAGGAAATATTGAATATCTGCTTCATGTGAAAAAACGTCCGGAGGGAACAGCTGTGACTTCCTGTCTGGAGACTGATCCTGAGCAGGTGGTAAAAGAAGCCCACCAGCAGCTGGATTAGGGAAGGCGGTCAGGATGGATAAGTTTTATATTATCACTAACAGCGCAAAAGATAAAAATCAGGAATTTACAAATGAAATAGTAAAATATCTGAGAGACCACGGCAGGCAGTGTCAGGTACAGCTGGCTGAGCGCAAAAAAGAAGGCGCCTATCATTATACAAATCCGGATCTGATACCAGAAGGTACTCAGTGCCTTCTGGTACTTGGAGGAGACGGAACACTTCTCCAGGCTGCCAGAGACGTGGTGCACAGAGAAATTCCGATGCTTGGAATCAATCTGGGTACACTGGGATTTCTTGCTGAAGTAGACAGACTGTCTGTCTATCAGGCACTGGATCAGATTATGGCGGATGATTATGAGATAGAAGAACGTATGATGCTTACGGGGACTGTATGGCGGGGTGATACCATTATTGGCAGAGACGTTGCCCTTAACGATATCGTGATATGCAGAGAAGGTCCTCTGAGAGTTGTACGGTTCAAAAATTATGTAAACGATGTTTACCTGAATTCCTATAATGCTGACGGAATTATTATTTCTACACCAACAGGCTCTACCGGTTACAGTCTGTCCTGCGGTGGTCCTATTGTGGCACCAAACGGGGCAATGACTCTGATGACACCTATTGCACCGCATACACTGAATACCAGGAGTATTATTTTTCCTGCTGAAGATGTGATCACAGTAGAACTTGGTAAAGGCAGACGCCAGGATACAGAAAAAGGTCTGGCATCTTTTGACGGAGATACGGTGATACCTATGGTGACAGGTGACAGGATCGTGATCCAGAGAGCGTCTGTCAGCAGCAGAATACTGAAACTGAACCACTTGAGTTTTGTAGAAGTACTCAGACAGAAAATGCATAATAACTAGGAATTGCTGTGAACGGAGTGAACAGTAACAGATATTCAGGTAATGGAGGAAGTATTTTGAAGGTTGCAAGACATGAAAAAATTATAGAACTGATTCAGCAGTATGATATTGACACGCAGGAAGAACTTGCGGCCAGATTGAATGAAGCGGGATTCAAAGTAACGCAGGCTACGGTTTCCAGGGATATCCGTGCACTCAAAATGACGAAAGTTGCCGGAAAAGACGGTAAATCTCATTATGCAATCCTTAATGGAACAACTGCAGAGCTGGGGGATAAATATACACGAGTGCTTCATGATGCTCTTACATCTATAGATGTTGGCCAGAATATGATCGTAATACGTACAGTTCCTGGAATGGCAATGGGAGTGGCAGCTGCACTGGATGCACTGAACTGGAAAGAAATACTGGGCTGTATTGCAGGAGATGATACGGTAATGTGTGTATCCAGGGATGTGGAACAGGCAAAGCTTGCGGCTGACAGGCTGAAAGGAATCGTGAAATTATGTTAGTTCATCTTCATGTAAAAAATCTTGCTCTGATACAGGATATTGAAGTGGAATTCGGACCGGGACTGAATATTCTTACAGGTGAGACCGGTGCCGGTAAATCCATTCTTCTGGGATCCATGCAGCTTATTCTGGGCGGCAGAATCGCCAGAGATATGATACGTGCAGGCGCATCTTACGCACTCGTGGAACTGCTGTTTCAGATTGAGAATCAGAAAGCAGAAGAAAAATTAAGAGAACTTGGCATAGAACCGGAGGACGGACAGGTACTTCTTACCCGAAAAGTCATGGACGGCAGAAGTATCAGCAAAATAAACGGAGAGACCTGTACAGTATCGCAGATGAAAGCGGCTGCCTCCTGTCTTCTGGATATTCACGGACAGCATGAACATCAGTCACTTCTTTATCAGGAAAAACAGCTGGAAATTCTGGATGCATATGGCAAAGATAAGATCTTTCCGCTGAAAGAGAAAGTCAGGGAAGTATATGAGCAGTACCGGCAGGATCTTCGTGAACTGAAAAAACTGGATGTGGATGAAGAGCAGAGAAACCGTGAAAGGGCTTTTCTCGAGTTTGAGATCAATGAGATCAGTAATGCTGCACTGATGCCCGGAGAAGATGAAAATCTTGAGAATCTGTACCGTAAGCTTGACAATGGCAAAAAGATCCTCAGTACACTGCAGAGTGTCCATGAACTGACTGGATCAGATTCGGTACAGGGAGCAGGAGATTCTGTGGGAACAGCTGTGCGCGAACTCTCAAAAGTCACAGAGTTTGATCCGCAGCTGGAGAGTATGGCTGAGACACTTCAGGAGGTGGATTCTCTTCTGAATGATTTTAACAGGGAGCTTTCTTCCTATGTCGAAGACCTGAATTTTGATGAAGAAACTTTTTTTGAGACAGAGAAACGTCTGGATCAGATTAATGGTCTTAAGGCAAAATATGGACAGACAATAGAAGATATTCAGGCATATGGAAAGGCACAGCAGGAAAAACTGGAGAAAATTGACAGACATGAGGAATTTTTACAGAAGGCAAAAGCAAAAATTGAAAAAAGCCGCAGAAATCTGGAAGAAATATCGAATAAACTGACTGAGATCAGGAAAGAATACAGCAGGACACTGACAGAAGAAATTGTTCACGGACTGAAAGATCTGAATTTCCTTGATGTGAAGTTCCGTATTACTTTTTCTGAAACAAAAGATTTTACGGCAAATGGTGCAGACCAGATTGAATATGAAATTTCAACCAACCCTGGTGAATCAGAGAAGCCTCTGGGCAAGATCGTATCAGGTGGAGAACTTTCCAGAATCATGCTTGCGCTTAAAGCAATCCTTGCTGATAAAGATGAGATTGAAACGTTGATCTTTGATGAGATTGATACAGGAATCAGCGGCAGAACAGCACAGAAAGTATCCGAAAAAATGTCTGTGATCGGTAAATGCCATCAGGTGCTCTGTATTACACATCTTCCGCAGATTGCTGCTATGGCAGATACTCATTTTGAAATAGAAAAACATCAGAAGGGGACAGAAACGATTACGGAAATCCATCCGCTTGAAGGCGAGGATTCCATAAGAGAACTGGCAAGACTTCTCGGTGGAGCTGAGATCACGGAAGCAGTGTTCCAGAATGCAAAAGAAATGAAAGAATTGGCACAGGTACAAAAAAATACAAGACTGAAATAAATACAAATAAAGCATAATAAGAGAGGACGACCAAACAGGAAATCCTCTCTTTTTATTTTTCGATAAAAGTTCAGAACAGCAGACTGCGAGTCTGTTTGGAAAGAGGGCATTTCCTTTCATACTACAAAGGAAAGGATGTGGCAGAATGAACAGAAAGAGAAAATACCGGTACTTTCTGATTGTGTTTCTGTGTCTGGATCTGATACTGATCGCAGCCTTAAGTTATCGGTATATGAATCGGAAGATTCCTGATGAAATACATGTTTCAGATGCTCGGAAAGAACAGGTGCAGAAGTTACTGAAACATCCACTGCTGACTTTTGACAGATCCATAGCAGTTTCCGGTGATGGCAGTTATCTTTTACACAGCAGAATTTTGGGTGTAGTTCCGTTTAAAGATATAAAAGTGATCCCGGAAGATGAAAAAAGTGTTTATGTCAGCGGAAATACTGTTGGAATTTATATGGAGACAGAAGGGGTGCTGGTCATTGATACAGGAGAGATCCTTTCGGAAAAAGGCACGAAAGAAAGTCCTTCAGAGAATCTTGCGAAACCGGGAGACTATATAGTGGCCTTTAACTGTCAGACTGTCAGCACAAAAAAAGAACTTATGGATGATCTGAAAGAGACCAACGGACAGGAGATCACTCTGGGAGTTATGAGAAACGGAGAAAAGGTGCCACTGACCATTGAACCGGTAAAAGATGCCACGGGAAACTACAGACTTGGAATCTGGGTCAGAGATAATACACAGGGAATTGGAACTTTGACATATGTAGATGAAGAAGGCAGATTCGGAGCACTTGGACATGGAATCAGTGATGTGGATACGGGAAGTCTTCTTCATATTGCCAGTGGAGCTCTGTATCAGGCGGAAATACTGGGAATCCAGAAAGGGATAAGCGGAAGTCCGGGTGAACTTTCAGGACTGATACGGTATGAGACAACGAAAAAGGCCGGCTTCATAAAGAAAAACAGTGAAAAAGGAATCTACGGTCAGTTTACCGGAAGCAGCGATAAATTCAATCTGAAAAAAATGCAGGTTGCCTATAAGCAGGAACTTGAGACAGGACCGGCATCTGTGTTGTGCTGTGTGGAAGGTGAAGTAAAAAAATATGATGCCGAGATCACAAAAATAGATATGAATCATGAAGACAGTAATAAGAGCTTTGTGATAGAAATAACAGACCCTGATCTGCTGGAGGCCACAGGAGGAATCATTCAGGGAATGAGCGGAAGTCCGGTGATCCAGAACGGAAAATTCGCAGGTGCGGTTACTCATGTTTTTGTGCAGGACGCAGCAGGCGGTTATGGGATATTTGCAGAGACAATGCTGGAGAATGAAGAGGGATAAAGTAAAAACCGATAATGCAGAGAGGTTTGCAGAATGTTGAAGAATAAAGGAAAATAAACTTTTTTTCAGCAGAAGAAAGTCGCTAAACGTCGATTCAGGACGAACGAAAATCAGCCATTCTCCCCTGTTTCGGCTTGATTTCGCAGGCGGCCATCCACTATAATATTTTTGTTGTACGGAGGCGAACATTGTGGGCCCATTGCCCTGTGCATAAAGAAACATTGGTTACTGTGAACGGATAGGACAGTAACAAACATCATACAGTTGCTGTCGTAATTATGCGGTAACTGTATACATATGTGGTGGTTAGAGGAGGAGACGGGCTTCATGGAAAAATTAAATGTGGCTATTGCTGATGATAATGAAAAAATGGTTGAAATTCTGGGCCGTATGATAGAGGAAGATAAAGATCTGACACTGGTTGGTAAAGCACGTAATGGAGAAGAAATATGCAATATTATCAGGGAAAAAGAACCTGATGTAGTTGTACTGGATATTATTATGCCGAAGATGGATGGTCTGACAGTAATGGAAAAATGCAGTCACGACCATAATATCAGAAAACACCCTGCTTTTATCATAGTTTCTGCTGTCGGACAGGAAAGGATAACAGAAGATGCATTTAATCTGGGGGCAGATTATTATATGCTGAAACCGTTTGATAATCAGGTGCTTCTCAACAGAATCAAACACAGCAGACGTGGGTCGGAGCGGAGGCTGAGAGAACCTGTTCATCAGGTTGCGAGAGAAGAACCGGCATCTTATGGAACACATGATCTTGAGGCTGATGTAACGAATATCATACATGAAATTGGCGTACCTGCTCATATAAAGGGATATCAGTATCTGAGAGATGCAATTATTCTTGCAGTAAATGATATGGAAATGCTGAATTCCATCACCAAAATTCTGTATCCGACAATAGCCAAGAAACATCAGACAACACCCAGCCGTGTGGAAAGAGCAATCCGTCATGCAATAGAAGTTGCATGGAGCAGAGGAAAGATGGATACGATAGATGCTCTTTTTGGATACACCGTCAGTACAGGAAAAGGAAAACCGACGAATTCAGAATTTATTGCACTGATCGCAGACAAAATTCGTCTGGAATATAAAAAACAGTCTTTGCAATAGGCGCTTTTTAGGTTATAATGTACAAAAGAACCAACACGGAAGGGGAGATTTATCGATGAAAAGAATTTTATTCGCAACATCAGAGGCAGTACCATTTATAAAGACAGGCGGACTTGCAGACGTAGCAGGTGCACTTCCGAAATGCTTTGATAAACGGTATTTTGATGTTCGCGTCATACTTCCGAAATATGCCTGTATGAAACAGGAATGGAAAGACAAAATGGAATATATAACTCATTTTTATATGGATCTGGGTTATAAAAACTGCTATGTGGGAATCATGCATCTCGAATATGAGGGGATTCATTTTTATTTCATAGATAATGAATACTATTTCAGCGGACCGAAACCATATGACAGTGCTCCGTGGGATCTTGAGAAATTTGCATTCTTTTCCAAGGCAGTATTATCAGTACTTCCGGTTATCGGATTCCGTCCGGACGTTATTCACTGTCATGACTGGCAGACAGGCCTTGTTCCTGTTTATCTGCATGATTCTTTCCAGCAGAATGAATTTTTCTGGGGAATCAAGACAATCATGACGATCCATAACCTGAAATTCCAGGGCGTATGGGATGTGAAGACTGTTAAGGATATTACAGGACTTTCCGATTATTATTTTGCACCGGACAAGCTGGAAGCCTACAAAGATGCCAACTTCCTGAAAGGCGGCATCGTATTCGCAGATGCTGTTACTACTGTAAGCAATACTTATGCGGAAGAAATCAAAACACCGTTTTATGGAGAACGTCTGGATGGACTTCTCTGTGCACGTTCCCATGATCTTCGAGGTATCGTAAACGGTATCGATTATGATGTGTTTAATCCTGAGACAGACAAATGCATCACACAGAACTATAATGCAACTACTTTCCGCAAGGAAAAAATCAAAAATAAGACTCAGCTTCAGAGAGATCTTGGACTCAATGAAGATCCGAAAGCTATGCTTATCGGAATTGTATCCCGTCTTACAGACCAGAAGGGATTTGATCTGATTGCATACATAATGGATGAGCTGTGTCAGGATGCGGTGCAGATCGTAGTTCTCGGTACAGGAGAAGAAAGATATGAAAATATGTTCCGTCATTTTGACTGGAAATATCATGGCAAGGTATCTGCACAGATATATTATGATGAACCGCTTTCACACAGAATTTATGCAGCTTCAGATGCATTCCTGATGCCGTCGCTTTTTGAACCATGCGGATTAAGCCAGCTCATGAGCCTGAGATACGGTACCCTTCCGATCGTTCGTGAGACAGGCGGCCTGAAAGATACTGTAGAGCCATATAATGAATATGAAGGCACAGGAACAGGATTCAGTTTCACAAATTACAATGCGCATGAAATGCTTGCTACGATCCGTAATGCAGAGCGTATTTTCTATGATAAGAAACGTGAGTGGAACAAGATGGTGGATCGTGCCATGGCAGCTGATTTCTCATGGAGTCATTCTGCAAAACAGTATGAGGAAATGTACAACTGGCTGATCGGGGATAAATAAATATCTGAATTAAATGTAATAATAACATGAACAGGAGAGGACGCTGTCGAAACAGTGTCCTCTTTTACGTTTTATGACAGGAAAAGTCGAAAAGTTATGCTTGACTTTAATGGGATTTTATAATAGCATGTAATAAGAAAACACGAACATAGGTTTGGTAAATAAAGAATACGGATAAGGAGAATTATAGATATGATCAACGAAGAGAAACAGAAAGCACTGGAAGCGGCTCTCGGACATATTGAGAAACAGTATGGCAAGGGATCAGTTATGAAACTGGGAGATTCCAGTTCACATATGCAGGTAGAGGCAATCCCCACAGGATCCCTGGGACTGGATATTGCTCTTGGTGTAGGCGGCGTTCCCAAGGGAAGAATCATTGAGATCTACGGACCTGAATCCAGTGGTAAGACGACTGTAGCACTTCATATGGTTTCTGAGGTACAGAAACGGGGCGGGATTGCAGGATTTATTGATGCAGAGCATGCTCTTGATCCGGTATATGCCAAGAATATAGGAGTTGATATTGATAACCTTTATATCTCACAGCCTGATAACGGAGAGCAGGCGCTTGAGATCACAGAGACTATGGTGCGTTCCGGAGCTGTAGATATTGTAATTGTAGACTCTGTAGCAGCACTTGTACCGAAAGCTGAAATCGAGGGAGATATGGGTGACAGCCATGTAGGACTTCATGCCAGACTGATGTCCCAGGCTCTGAGAAAACTTACAGCAGCCATCAGCAGATCCAACTGTGTTGTTATCTTTATCAATCAGCTTCGTGAGAAGGTTGGTGTTATGTTTGGTAATCCGGAGACAACTACAGGTGGACGTGCATTAAAATTCTACGCATCTGTACGTCTTGATGTAAGAAGAACAGAAACTTTGAAACAGGGCGGAGAGATGGTTGGTAACCACACCAAGGTGAAAGTTGTCAAGAATAAGGTAGCTCCACCGTTCAAACAGGCAGAATTTGATATCATGTTCGGGACTGGTATTTCCAGAGAAGGTGAGATCCTTGATCTTGCAGCAGAATGTAATGTCGTGAACAAGAGTGGTGCATGGTATTCCTATAATGGAGAGAGAATCGGTCAGGGACGTGAGAATGTCAAAGTTTTCCTTAAAGAACATCCGGAAATCCGTGATGAGATTGAGAAAAAAGTAAGAATCCAGTATCATCTTCTTCCGGAAGAAGAGGGAGCAGAAACACCGGTGGCTGTTCCGGAAAATGATGCAGAGGAGCAGGAGTAAATATCTGAAACATGGTGAATGGATACGGAGAAGAGAGAGAAGCCCGCAGAAAAGCACTCAGATTGTTGGAACATATGGATCGTACCGAAAAGGGACTTCGGGACAAACTTATACAGAGTGGATTTTCCGAAACAGTGTCTGAAGATGCAATTGCCTATGTAAAAGATTACGGTTACATAAATGATCAGAGATATGCATTCAATTATATCATGTACAGGATTCACAGCAAAAGCCGTCAGAAGCTGTTTCAGGAACTTCAGCAGAAGGGAGTTTCTCCTCAGCTGATCCAGGCTGCCTGGGAGGAAGCCTCCGAACTGGAAGAACCGGACGAGCGCACCCTTCTCAGGGAAACCATACAGAAGAAATGCGAACCAGGAGATGTACTGGATGACGGGGCACTGCGCAGACTGTACGGCTTCCTGCAGAGGCGTGGCTTCCGCGGAAGTGATATCGCTTCCACCCTTGAAGAATTGAATATCACACGAAGCAACTACAACGAACAATAAATTGATAAAAAATGTAATCAAAAGTGATTGACGAAAAATACTGATAAGAAGTGTCAGCCTTATGCAAAATCAGAAAACAGAATTGAACGAATGCCTGTGCAGATTCCGTTAATGAAATGCAGGCCAGCTGCTGTCACCGAGGGCAATGTCTGAACACCGAAGGTGTGAGTTCTGCCCGAATGACAGCAAACAGGCGCATGCATTGAATTAGGAATCAAGCAATATTCGTGAAATCTGTTTTCATGATTTTGCAGGAGGCGTCATTTGTAAAAAACTACAGTATCTTTTTGGGTAGAAAAACTTGACATAATTATCAAAAACAGCTAAACTTGTATTGTTGTATTTGTACAATGAAAACTAAATAAGGAGGTGCTCCTGTGACAATCACAAGTGTTTTTGTTGCAATTGTCGCTGTAGTGGTCGCACTGCTTATTGCGGTTCCTGTTACTTGCAAGGTTGCTGTTGGCAATAAAGCGAAAAAAGATGCTGAAGTTGTCGGCACAGCAGAAGACAGAGCAAGAAGCATCATAGATGAAGCTTTGAAAAATGCTGAAACAAAGAAACGTGAAGCTTTGTTGGAAGTAAAGGAAGAATCTCTCCGAACAAAAAATGAACTGGAGAAAGAAACCAAGGAACGTAGAAATGAACTGCAGAAATATGAAAGACGCGTTTTATCCAAAGAAGAATCTGTAGATAAAAAGGCAGATGCAGTTGAGAAGCGTGAGGCAGAGTGCACAGCAAAAATTGCTGAGTTGCAAAAGAGAGAAAAGAAAGTAGACGAACTTGAGGAAAAAGGAGTACAGGAACTGGAAAGAATTTCCGGTCTGACCTCCGACCAGGCAAAAGACGAGTTACTCAAAAGTGTAGAAGACGATGTAAAAGTAGATGTTGCACGACTTTACAAAGAACTTGAGAACAGAGCAAAAGAAGAAGCGGATAAGAAAGCCAAGGAATACGTGGTAAATGCCATTCAGAAATGCGCAGTAGACCATGTGGCAGAAACCACAATCTCCGTTGTTCAGCTTCCAAGTGATGAAATGAAAGGTCGAATCATCGGACGAGAGGGACGTAATATCCGTACTCTTGAAACACTGACTGGTGTAGATCTCATTATTGATGATACACCGGAAGCAGTGGTACTTTCTGCATTTGATCCTATCAGACGAGAAGTAGCAAGGGTTGCCCTTGAGAAACTGATCGTTGATGGACGTATCCATCCTGCCAGAATTGAAGAAATGGTAGAAAAAGCCCAGAAAGAAGTAGAAGCGCAGATTCGCGAAGATGGTGAAAATGCAGCAATGGATGTCGGGGTTCATGGCATTCATCCTGAACTTCTTAAACTTCTTGGACGTATGAAATTCCGTTCAAGCTACGGACAGAATGCATTGAAACATTCAATTGAAGTAGCACAGCTTTCAGGAATTCTTGCAGGAGAAATTGGCGTAGATGTACGTATGGCCAAGCGTGCAGGTTTACTTCACGATATTGGCAAATCTATCGACCACGAAGTAGAAGGTTCTCATATTCAGATTGGTGTGGATCTTTGTAAGAAATTCAAGGAATCTGCAGTGGTTATCAATACTGTTGCATCCCATCATGGCGACTGTGAGCCAGAATCTTTGGTTGCATGTATTGTTCAGGCTGCAGATGCAATTTCCGCAGCAAGACCAGGTGCAAGAAGAGAAACTCTTGAAACTTATACAAATCGTTTGAAACAGTTGGAAGACATTACCAATGAATTCAAGGGAGTAGAAAAGTCCTTTGCTATTCAGGCAGGCAGGGAAATCCGTGTAATGGTAGTACCGGAACACGTAACAGATGCTGATATGGTTCTGCTGGCAAGAGATATCGCAAAACAGATTGAAGCTGAACTGGAATATCCGGGACAGATTAAAGTTAATGTGATAAGAGAAAGCAGAGCAGTTGATTATGCGAAATAATATAAAACCGTATGGAAGAAATTCCATACGGTTTTTCGCATCCATGAACCGAAAAAGAATAAAAAGTTCTAATTACTGTATATCATCCGTAGACTGTACAGGGTGAGTAAATGCAGAATAAGAAATATAAAAAAAGAAGTTTTCCGGCATATGGACTGTTATGGCTGGGAATATTAGTGGGAACACTGATTCCCAATATTATATGGAAAATCGAGTGGCACCAGAAAGCAGCGGCAGCAATGTATCTTCTGGGAACTTTTTCGGGGAAAAACATAGACAGAATTGAGTATCTGCAGCAGGTTGTGAAAATGCGTGGCAGTTTTTTTGTAATGGCAGCAGTATGTGGTGCATCAATTTTCGGGGTGCCTTTTGCTGTTCTGGCAATGATACTTACAGGCGTGAAGATAGGAATGCTTCTTACAATGTCACTTCTGGAATTTGGAATAAATGGAGGTCTTACAGGAGTCGGACTTCTGTTTCCTCAGTATTTGGTATATATTCCTCTAAGTACATATTTACTCGGACTTGTATACAGACAATCTTATATCATATGGAAAAATCCCTCAGATACATTAAAAGAAATGAAACGTTATTTTTTACAGATACTGATATGTGCAGGAATTATGACAGCAGGAATATTACTGGAAGTATACTGTAATCCGGCGGTAACAGAGCTGGTGCTCAGAAATGTATTTTAACCGAATCAAGTAGCAAAGCGAATTGCGAATATCCGCTTGACCCAGGTTGGTGTAAAAGGTAACAAAGTTTTTGATGGCATAATATAAAAACAGATTGATTTTACACTAAATCGAACGTATAATACATATACGTTTTATGGGAATATGCAGAGGATGGGAAGAAAATGGAACGAGAAATTACGAATCTGATCATGTATCTGAGAGAAAGAAAAAATATATCTCAGAATACAGAAGTGTCTTACGAACGGGATCTGATGAAACTGGTCAGATATTTTAAGGAGCAGAAACTGAACAACTGGTCAGATATTACCAGTGCAGATCTTAAAGGATATCTGAATTATATGAAAACAGAAAATCTGGCTTCGTCTACCATATCAAGAAATATTGCATCAATAAAGGCATTATTTCATTATCTTGAAAGAACAGACAAAATCAATGAAGATCCGTCAGAGAATCTGAAAGCTCCTAAAATAGAAAAACAGCCGCCGGAAATACTGACAGTACAGGAGGTTGACCGTCTTTTGAAACAACCGGACGTAAAAACGGCCAAAGGACTCAGAGATGCAGCCATGCTGGAACTCCTCTATGCGACAGGGATGCGGGTGAGCGAACTGATTCATCTTCAGCTTTCTGATCTGAATCTGAGATTCGGATATGTGATCTGTCATGACAGTGACAGGGAAAGAGTAATACCAATCGGAAATACCAGTAAGAATGTACTCGCAGAATATATGGAACATGGAAGAGCGTTTTTTGTCAGATCAGACCGTGAAAGATCTCTGTTTACAAACTGTTCCGGAAGAAGTATGAGCCGTCAGGGATTCTGGAAAATTTTGAAAAAATATGCCAGCGACGCCGGGATTACGGGAGATATAACGCCACATATGCTGAGACATTCCTTTGCAGTACACATGCTCCGGAACGGAGCAGATATAAAAAGTGTTCAGGAAATGCTGGGACATTCGGATATTTCTTCTACACAGATATATATGGCAGAAAATATATCCAAAATGCGGGACGTTTATATGAAAGCACATCCCCGCCACTGAAATCAGAGGCATTCTTGAAAACAACAGCAAAAAGCCGCCTGATTTTCCGCAGACAGAAACTGCAGAAGATCAGACGGCTTATTTTGTTTATCAGCACATTTCAGCGATAGTATAAAGCAATTTTTCAGATTCATCCCATCCAAGACAAGGGTCAGTAATGGACTTTCCATAAATATGATTACCACCAATTTTCTGATTGCCAGGTTCAATATAACTTTCAATCATAAAACCTTTGACCAGTTTATGAAGTTCAGGATCGACCAGACGGCTGTGAAGCACTTCTTTGGCAATACGTACCTGCTGTTCGTACTGTTTGTTGGAGTTAGAGTGGTTAGTGTCAACTATTACTGCAGGATTCTGCAGATTTTTTTCCTGATATTTTTCCCAGAGAAGTCGAAGATCTTCGTAATGATAATTCGGGATAGCTTCTCCGTGTTTGTTGACAGCACCTCTGAGAATGGTATGAGCCAGAGGGTTTCCTGTTGTCTCTACTTCCCAGCTTCTGTATATAAATCGATGTGAAGCCTGAGCTGCAACAACTGAATTAAGCATAACACTGTAATCACCACTGGTAGGGTTTTTCATACCTGCCGGTACATCCATACCACTGACTGTGAGACGATGCTGCTGGTCTTCAACAGAACGTGCACCTACTGCGACATAAGAAAGAATATCGGACAGATAACGATAGTTTTCAGGATAAAGCATTTCATCAGCACAGGTAAAACCACTTTCCTGGATTGCATGAATATGCATTTTACGAATTGCAACAAGACCTGCAAGAAGGTCAGGCGCTTTTTCTGGATCGGGCTGGTGAACCATTCCTTTGTATCCTTCACCTGTAGTTCTTGGCTTGTTGGTATAAACTCGTGGAATGATCAGTACTTTGTCAGCAATTTTGTCCTGAACAGTGCGCAGACGCTGCAGATAATCAATTACAGCATCTTCATTGTCGGCGGAACATGGACCGATGATCGCAAGAAATTTATCTGATTTTCCGGTAAAGACATCGCGGATTTCCTGATCTCTTTTGTCTTTGAGTGCCTGAATTTCAGCATCGATCGGATATTCATTGCGAATTTCCGCCGGGCTGGGTAATTTTTTCATAAATGTAAATCCCATACTTCCTCCTCTTAACCTGATGTTGTGTTACTGCCTGTTAAGTACACAGCAACACCGTCAGGATTTACGTTTCGTAAATATTTCTCACCGGCTTATTATAAACGATTCAGAAGCCCTTGTCGAGTGATTTAATGCATAAATATGAAGGAGGCTCAAAAGCATTTCACTGAAGAGAAAACCATAAAGATATCCCCGCATACCAGCCAGGGGAATAACAAAAAATACGCATGAAATCCGGCACAGTATACCAATACTGTTATGGATGAGACAGCGTCCTGTTTTTCCAAGTCCATGAAGTATGGCGGAAAGCGCAGTGTTCATGTAAAGAAAGGGACAGATAAAAGCCAGTGTCTGTATGTAAATCCCGGCGGTGCTGCTGTGAAAAAGAAAACAGCCCATAAAAGAACCAAAGATGAAGAAAAAAAGACAGCAGAAAACTCCGATCAGCGCACAGCTTCGACTGGTCTGTCCGATGATCCGCCGGATTTTTCGATTGTTCCCAAGAGCCTGCATTTCAGAAACAGAAGGCATCAGCATAAGAGCAGCAGAGTTTGTAAGCGCAGTGGGAAACATGATGAGTGGCAGGGCCATGCCGGCAAAGATTCCATATATACTTAAAGAATCAGCATGGGACAGCCCGAACATGCGGAGACGCTGTGGAATCAGTACAGTTTCGATGCTTCCGAGAAGCGTGATAAGAAGACGGTTAAGAGTCATTGGAAAAGCTGTGACAGATATTTCCTGCATGACCGGGAAGATTTTTACAGCGGAAAAATAATATTTGAATCCTCTGAGTCGAATACTGATATAAAGGAGAGAGAAAAGAGCAGCAACAAGTTCAGAGCAGAGAGATCCACCGGCAGCAACAGCAGCAGTTACCGTAATACCACGGGAAACTGCAATCTGACAGAAAATCCAGGAGCTTCCGACGCGTACAAACTGTTCCAGGAGCTGCGTGAAAGCAGGAAATCCTGCTTTTCCAAGTGCGAGACAGTAACTGTTTGCACAGCTGTGCAAAGATGCAAACGGGAAACAGAAGCAAAGGATTTTTATCAGAGGCGCAGTGGAAGATTCCTTGAGGATTTTTATCGAAAAAAAATCAGCATATCGAAAAAGAAGAAAAGAAAAAAGACAGGAAAGTATAAAGGCAGTGGAGGTGCCTGCGAGGAAAAATGCTCCGGCCTCTTTTTCTTTCCTGACAGCAAGACGGGCAGAAATAAGCCTTGACAGAGCTGTCTGGATACCGATAGTTGTAAGTGAAAGGATCAGACTCTGGAGCGGAAAAGTAAGCTGATAAAGCCCAATACCCTGTGCACCAATAGTATGAGAAAGGAATATTCTGTAAAAGAACCCTATAATTCGGCTGATGAATCCTGCGCTGGTAAGGAGAAATGTTCCCCTGAGAAAAATTTTTTTCGACATAGATCTCATCTCGTGTTTTTTTAGCAGTATATGCGCAAAACTGCCTTGACAGAACAGAGGGATTCTGATAAAGTAAGTTTTGGAAATCCGACGAAAACACTAGGAATTAAAGAGGTGAGTGGATGAAACTGTCAACAAGAGCAAGATACGGACTGAAAGCATTGGTAGATCTGGGTCTTCACTGTGAGACAGAAGCTGTTTCCATTCAGAGTATTTCAGACAGACAGGGAATTTCCGTCAGCTATCTGGAACAGTTAATGGCAAAACTGAAAAAAGCCGGTCTGGTAGACAGCACCAGAGGAGCGTGCGGTGGATACAGACTTGGCCGTCCGGCGGGAGAAATTTCAGTAGGAGATGTCTTAAGAGTTCTGGAAGGCAGTCTTGAAGCAGCACAGTGTTCTGGCATGGATGCTGAACAGAGCTGTGAACGGAAAGATATCTGTGTTACGAAATATGTATGGAAACGGATCAATGACAGTATCACAGAGGCAGTTGATACCATGATGCTGAGTCAGTTGATAGAAGAAAGCCGGAAAAAACAACAGGAAAGAATATAATTATATCATTATTTCAGGAGGACAAAGAAATGAAGAAATTAATTTATCTGGATAATGCAGCTACAACAAAAACAGCACCGGAAGTTGTAGAAGCTATGATTCCGTATTTTTCAGAATATTATGGAAATCCCTCCAGCGTTTATGATCTGGCAGGTAAGAGTAAAGAAGCAATCACAGAAGGAAGACAGAAGATTGCTGATGCCCTTAATGCAAAAAAAGAAGAAATCTATTTCACAGCAGGTGGAAGTGAAGCTGACAACTGGGCACTGAAAGCTACCTTTGAAGCATACAAATCAAAAGGTAATCACATTATTACAACAAAGATTGAACATCATGCTATCCTCCATACATGTGAATATCTGGAAAAAGAAAGAGGAGCACGTATCACTTATGTTGATGTAGATGAGAACGGTGTTGTAAAACTTGACGAACTGGAAAAAGCAATCACACCGGAGACAATTCTTATTTCTGTAATGTTTGCAAATAATGAGATTGGTACGATCCAGCCAATTAAAGAAATCGGAAGAATTGCAAAGGAACATGGAATCCTTTTCCATACAGATGCAGTTCAGGCATTTGGCCAGGTACCGATTGATGTAGATGAATTGAATATTGATATGCTCAGCTCCAGCGGACACAAGCTGAACGGACCTAAGGGTATTGGTTTCCTTTATATCCGTAAGGGTGTTAAAATCAAATCTTTCGTTCATGGAGGAGCGCAGGAGCGTAAACGTCGTGCAGGTACAGAAAATGTTCCTGGAATCGTAGGATATGGCGTAGCTACAGAACGTGCAGTAAAATCTATGAAAGAACGTACTGCAAAGGAAATCGAACTGCGTGATCATCTGATTCACAGAATTGAAACAGAAATTCCATATGTAAAAGTAAACGGTGACCGTGTTAAGAGACTTCCTAATAACGTAAATGTCAGCTTCCAGTTTATAGAAGGTGAATCTCTTCTTCTGATGCTGGATGGAAACGGAATCTGCGCATCCAGCGGATCTGCATGTACTTCAGGATCTCTTGATCCGTCTCATGTACTTCTTGCAATCGGGCTGCCTCATGAAATCGCACACGGTTCTCTGAGAATGACTCTGAGTGAAGAAACAACAAAAGAGGATATTGATTTTACAGTTGATAAATTAAAAGAAATCGTACAGTATCTGAGAAATATGTCTCCGCTGTATGAGGATTTCATCAAAAACCAGAAATAATCACTAAACTGAATAATAACAGTTGAATACTTAAGAATAAACAGTAACACAGGAGGAATTTAAAATGTATAGTGAAAAAGTAATGGATCATTTTCAGCATCCGAGAAATGTAGGAGAAATTGACAACGCAAGTGGAGTAGGAACAGTTGGAAATGCTAAATGTGGTGATATCATGAGAATGTTCCTTGATATTGATGATGAAACACATATCATTAAAGAATGCAAATTCAAAACATTTGGCTGTGGTGCAGCAGTTGCAACCAGCAGCATGGCAACTGAAATGGTAAAAGGAAAAACTATCGAAGAAGCTATGCAGATTACAAACAAGGCAGTTATGGAAGCTCTTGACGGACTTCCTCCGGTAAAAGTTCACTGTTCTCTGCTGGCAGAGGAAGCAATTCATGCAGCTCTGTGGGATTATGCAGAAAAACATGGAATCAAAATCGAAGGACTGTCAAAACCGAAGTCTGATATCAGTGAAGGTGAAGAAGAGGAAGAATATTAAAATACTCTGAACACCAGTAATATTAATCACTAATAATCGAGAGGTGAAAGATTGACAGGACTTACAGACGAACAGGTAAGGGAAAGAGTAGAAGAAGGAAAAGTCAATGCGGACGAAAATCCGAATACCAGGACCTATAAGCAGATCGTCAGAGAAAATACGCTGACATTTTTCAACTTTCTGAACCTGGTGCTTCTGGTTCTGGTATTATTTGTAGGCTCATACAAAAATGCGTTTTTTGTATGTATTATCATTATAAATACTTTGATAGGTATTGCACAGGAGATAAGGGCAAAAATCACCATAGACAAGCTTGCGATTCTTACAGCCAGGAAATCAGTCGTGATCAGAGAGGGACAGAAATGGACAGTCTCGACAGAAGAACTGGTAATTGATGACATTGTCTGTCTCAGAACCGGTGATCAGGTACCGGCTGATGCGAGGATCCTCGAAGGCAGCGTTGAAGTAAACGAGTCTCTGCTTACGGGAGAATCGGACAATCTTCCCAAAAATGAAGGAGATGAACTTTTTTCCGGAAGTTTTGTAACTTCAGGAGAAGCCTGCTGTCAGATCATTCATGTCGGTAAAGATAATTATGCGTCTCAGATTACAAGTGAGGCAAAGGAATTCAAACGCCATAATTCAGAACTTAAAAATTCTCTGAATGCAATACTGAAAGTGATCAGTGTGATAATTGTTCCTCTGGGAGCCCTGCTGTTTTATAAGCAGTATTATCTTGCCGGTGACAGTTTTCGTGATTCAATAGTCAGTATGGTTGCCGGCGTTCTTGGAATGATCCCTGAAGGACTGGTGCTTCTTACAAGTGTTGCACTGACACTGGGAGCACTTGTACTTGCAAATAAGAAAACTCTTGTACAGGAACTGTATTGTATAGAAACGCTTGCCAGAGTGGATACATTGTGCCTGGATAAAACAGGAACAATTACCGAGGGAACCATGTGTGTGGAAGGTGTGGAGCCATGGAATGGAGAAACAGCAGACTCTGAGCAGCTTATTGCACCGGAGGAGAATCCTGAGACAGCCGAAACTGACGGGGAAACAGAACCGGAAGAACAGGTGGAGTCACTGGCAGATAAAGAAAATCTGAAATTGATTGAAACCTGTATGTGCAATCTGATGTATGTGCTTAAAGATGAAAATGCAACAGCAGATGCGCTTCGGAAACGTTTCCCAGCAAGTCAGAGCTTTACACTGGATCATGTAATTCCGTTTTCTTCAGACCGTAAATACAGCGGAGCAGTTTTTGAAGAGACAGGCACTTGTCTTTTTGGAGCAGTACAGTTTCTTTTTCCTGAGGGACAGGAAGAACTGGCTGAATATTGCAGGGGATTTGCGGAGAAAGGTCTCAGAGTTCTTGTCCTTGCGCAGAGCCCGAACAGGGCAGAGGGCACAGAAATTCCCGAAGACCTTAAGCCGGTGGGAATCCTGCTTCTGACTGATGTTATTCGTGAGGAGGCACCGGATACACTGAAATTCTTTGACAGTCAGGAAGTTGACCTGAAAGTCATTTCCGGCGATGATCCTGCAACTGTTGCGGCGATCGCCAGACGTGCAGGACTTAAGAATGCAGATAACTATGTTGATGCAACGACTCTTCAGACACCGGAAGATATTGCAGATGCTGTTTCCGTATACAGCGTTTTCGGACGTGTGACGCCTCAGCAGAAAAAAGAAATGGTACAGGCACTTAAGGCACAGGGACATACGGTTGCAATGACCGGAGACGGTGTAAACGATGTTCTGGCACTGAAAGAAGCTGACTGCAGTATTGCAATGGCACAGGGAAGTGATGCCGCCAAGAATATTGCAAATGTAGTGCTTCTGGATTCGAATTTTGCTTCTATGCCTCACATTGTAAATCAGGGTAGAAGAGTGGTGAATAATATCAGGACAGCTGCGTCAATGTTCCTGATCAAAACAATGTTTTCGGTAATGTTGTCTCTTCTGACAATCTTCTTCGGAGATTCGTATCCGTTTGAGCCGATCCAGATGTCACTGATCAGTGCATGTGCGGTAGGTATTCCTACATTTTTACTTGCACAGGAGAACAACTATGAAAAGATTGACCATACATTCCTGCGGCATGTATTTCTGAATGCTTTTCCTGCGGCGATAACGATCAGTTCCTGCGTTTTTGCAGTAATGCTGGTCTGCCAGAATGTATATCATTCCAATGCCATGCTGAATACAGCATGTGTGCTTGTAACAGGCTGGAACTATATGGCTGCACTGAAAACGGTTTATGCACCGCTCAACAGATACAGAAAGATCGTTATTTATGGAATGCAGTTTATTTTCTTTGCGGCGGCAGTGATTTTCCAGAAGCTTCTGTCCCTTGGTTCACTGGATTTCGGAATGATCATTCTTGTATTTATCCTGATGACTTTTGCACCGGTTCTTATAGATGTGATCACAGGATGGATCAGGGAAGTTTATGCGAGATCTCTGGACAAAGAGACTCCTGGACTTTTTAACACATTGCTGTTAAAACTTAAACTGAAATAAGAATAAGTTCTATAATAAAAAACAGATTCGGATGGAAAACCATCTGGATCTGTTTTTTCACTTTATACATGTGCATGACTGTGATGAATTTATTGATTTTGAAGAACTGAAACTGTATAATGGACGTATATTCGTGATATTAGGGGAGGGGATAGTATGGAAGATACGGAATATCTGAGAAAACAGGGAGTAGAATGCCTTGAAAAAGCAGCCGGATTTTTCAGAAGGGCAGGTCTTGATAAAACAGACGAAAATACCTGTGCCATGCTAGAGGCGATTGACAGATATCTGTCATCAGAAAAACAGCCCCTCAGCAATGAACAGAAAACGGACAGAGTGCCCAGAAATCTTTTTATCATCAATGATGAAGAAGTGCACGGACGTAAAGAAGTGCGGAGTTATAATGGTGCTACAATAGAAGAAATATGTCAGAGATTTCTGTTTTACGGAGAGAACCAGAATATAAATAATGGACAGAAGAATAAAGATAAACTTATGGAAATGTTAAGGATTTCTCCAAAGGACAAAATTTATCTGCTTCACGATGACACTCTTTTAAATACCGGTAAAAATGGTTTTGCCATTACTGACAGAGGAATGTATGTAAAAGAACTCATGGAAAAACCACAGTTTATGTCGTGGGAAGATTTCAGAGAATGTACAGAACTTGGAAGAGACGGTTCTTCGTTGAAGGCAGATGGAAAAAGTATTATCTATATGTCAGGTACAGAACAGGCACTGCAGCTGGAGGTAATGCTTGCAGCGATACACTGGTGTCTGAACTGAAATTTACATAACAGAAAAGATAATTCCCGGAGTATACAGCCTTGTCGCTGCATGACTCCGGGAATTTTATGTTGTCGGTTATTATTTACTTCTGTACAGCCAGCAGAAGCCAAATGCGGGAATCTGTACACCTTTGGCCTCCAGTTCTCTGCCGGAGATCAGGTCTGTGTATGTTCCGTCATTTTCATCAATCCATGCAACATTGTCGTTTTCAGAGAAATTATAGATTCCAATGAATTTTTCATCATCGTTCTCACGTACAATGGCAAGAACGGATCTGTTCCAGGTTTCAATTGTGTGGAAAGAAACATCACTATTGAATACACTGTAGCTGGCACGGATCTGTTCCAGTCTGTTCAGTGCAGGGAAAAGTTTGCCCTGCACAGTATCAGGATTGTGACGGTTATCAGCCAGATCCCAGTGGAAGGGACCTCTGTGAAGGTTTCGGGAATCGGCAGATTTCTCCGGATCATCTTTATAAGTATAGTCGTTTACCTGTCCAATCTCATCACCACTGTAGATGACAGGAATACCAGACTGAGAAAGCATAAATGCATGGAGTGTGATATCATAGCGCACTGCCCGGTCAATACCCTCCTGATTGCCCTCGAATCCGAAACGTTCAATACCGCAGAGAGAAGCAGTTGTTCCACAGAGTCTGGCGTCACCGAGACGTGGATCATCATTGTAAAGCTCACCACGTGCGAAAGAATCAGGATATTTGCCTGTAAGAAAATCATTCAGATATTTTTTATGCGGCACTTCCTGAATTCCAAAATTTGTAAGGTAATCGTAGTCCAGCCCCCAACCGATATCATCATGGCAACGGAGATAATTCTGGAAGACATAGTCGTGTGGAAGGTCCGAAAGAATATCAATCTGGCGCCTGAGCAGAGAAACATCTCTGGTAGCTACGGTATGCCATGTACTTGCCATTGTTGTTACATTATAAAGAAGATGACATTCCGGTTTCTCACTGGTACCAAAATAAGGAACAACCTTATCAGGAGCCATAACAACCTCGCCGAGAAGAAGAACACCTGGACACACAATCTCAGTAATCATACGCATGATACGTACGATCGTATGTACCTGTGGAAGATTTCGACAGGTAGTGCCAAGCTGCTTCCAGATGTATGGTACAGCATCCAGACGGACGATATCAACGCCCTGATTAGCAAGATAGAGCATATTAAAGATCATTTCGTTCAGGACTATCGGATTGCGGTAATTCAGATCCCACTGGTATGGATAAAAAGTAGTCATAACATGTTTATGAATATCTTCCAGCCAGGTGAAATTGCCGGGGGCTGTTGTCGGAAATACTTCCGGGCAGGTTTGTTCATACATGGAAGGAATATCAAAGTTATCAAAGAAGAAATAACGATCCTGATATTCTTTTTCGCCATTGCGGGCACGTTTTGCCCATTCATGGTCTTCGGAAGTATGGTTCATGACAAAATCAAGGCAGACACTGATACCACGTCTGTGGCATTCGGAAGTGAGATGCGCAAAATCATCCATTGTACCAAGAGCTTTCTGGATCATACGGAAGTCAGATACAGCATATCCGCCATCACTGCGACCTTTTGGTGTTTCCAGAAGCGGCATGAGATGAAGATAATTTACATTGCATTCCTGAATATAGTCGAGTCTGGATTCCAGCCCGGAAAGATTACCGGAGAAAGCATCGACATACATCATCATTCCTGTGAGATCGTTGTGCTTGAACCATCCGGGATCTTTTTCACGGAGAAGATCAGATTCTTTCAGCTTGTTGTCCCTCATGTCATAGAATTTTTTGAGAACTTTCAGCAAGTCATTCAAATGCATGGTGACATAAGGATTATCCTGATAAAGTTCACAGTAAAGCCATTTCAGTTCATCAAGATGACGGGAAAGTCTTTCTTTATAAATGCCGTCATCATTTCGTACAGGAATTTCAGGTACAGGAGAAGCTGCCTCGACTCTTGGTGCCTCGACTTTTCTGGTTTCAACTTTAGCAGGCTCGACTTTTCTGGTTTCAACTTTAGCAGGCTCGACTTTTCTGGTTTCAACTTTAGCAGGCTCGACTTTTCTGGTTTCAACTTTAACAGGCTCGACTTTTTTTGTTTCGACCTTAAGCGGTTCGATTTTTTTAGCCTCGACTTTAAGGGTTTCTTTTTTCTGTGTTTCAATTCTTGCGGAAGCGGCGCGGGCTGCTTCTCTTTTTTTCTGAAGGCGTTTTTTGGCCATAATAAATCCTCCTTTGGATAACTGAGACCATCGAGAATAAAATGGGCAGTTATTATATTAGCAGTTATAATTTTATGAATTCAGGTTTACGGTCTTTGAAAGTAGTATAATAACGAAAACCGCAGTCCTTAAGAATATTGTATGCCTTATCAAAAGCGTAGGCGACTTTGTCCGGTGTGTGTGCATCTGCACCAATGGTAATGATCTCTCCGCCAAGCTGGTGATAGCGTTTCAGTACTGCACGGCATGGATTCGGCTCACCGAGACCATAGTGGAAACCACCGGTATTTAATTCAATACCGCAGTCCTTTGAGATGACAGTCCGGAGAATCTCGTCGAGAATATCCTGGTATCGGCTATATGAATATTCACGGTTCTGGTTGGGACCGTAACGAACAACGTAATCTATATGCCCATATACGTCCATTTCGGAAAAAGCTGCCAGATTTTCGAGAATAGATTCAAAATATTCCATATAGCATTCGGATTCTCTTCGGCCTTCAAAGAAACCAGGGTAGTAGGGATCAGCGCCGTGGACGATGTGTGAGGAGCCGATGACGAAATCAAAAGGATATTTCCTAAGCAGGCCGTGAAAATAATCACCGAGATGCGGCTGGAGTCCAAGCTCGATTCCGAAGCGGATATCAAGTTCGGAACGGTATTTCTGACGCAGTTCCTGAAGTTTCTGATAATAGGCGGGTATGTCAAGTGAAAAATCAATTTTTTCGGGTGTATCCGGATAATCAGGATCCAGATGTTCGGTAAAACAGATACCGGAGAGTCCCTGTTCAATGGATTTCCGTATCATATCCTCCATGGGAGTGGGAGAGTCTACAGAGAAAGATGAATGCATATGACAGTCCCATAAGATCTGATCAGACATGAAGTGAACCTCCTTTGTTATGATTGAGCCGGATATATGTCCGGCATCATTATTATAGCATGAA
The DNA here is from genome assembly GCA_934359835.1 of uncultured Blautia sp. Lineage (GTDB taxonomy): Bacteria > Bacillota > Clostridia > Lachnospirales > Lachnospiraceae > Blautia_A. The sequence goes on along the minus strand of CAKRLX010000015.1, from coordinate 463 downwards.
TAATCAATCTGTGCCATATCTGCTGGAACATTATACCCCATATTCTGGAAAGTGGTAAAAGAGAATTCTGAGGAAATTAATAAAATTTATAAAATGGTCTTGAATTTTTGTATAAGATTCGATACAATATGCAATAGGTTGACGTTTCTTTAACAAACAACGAAACGCCATATCAACCATTTAATTCATAGGAGGAATTTATCATGGCAGTAAAAGTTGCAATCAATGGATTTGGCCGTATCGGTCGTCTGGCATTCCGTCAGATGTTTGGAGCAGAAGGATTTGAAATCGTTGCAATCAACGACCTTACATCCCCGAAAATGCTGGCTCACTTATTAAAATATGACTCAACTCAGGGAAGATATGCTCTGTGTGACAAAGTTGTTGCAGGAGAAGATTCCATCACAGTTGACGGAAAAGAAATCAAAATCTATGCAAAAGCTAACGCTGCAGAACTTCCTTG
>CAKRLX010000014.1 GCA_934359835.1 uncultured Blautia sp. | reverse complement strand
TCGCCTTTTCCAAAAACGCATGTCCTCTTAATTGTGACATCACATAACAGAATCGAACTCAAATTCATTTTTCTGTTATACGCCGAGGCGATAACTCTGGTCACCGCTTAGGAGGCGCTTGTTATATCCATTTAACTAAGGATATATGGTGGCATCTGAATCTCTGCTGCTCAGATGCCACAACCAAAATATTACTATATATTCATATAAAAAACAAGTCTTTTATTTTTCCAGCTCAAAAAATCCGCTGATACGATGTTTTGAATCCATCAGATTATTGTACTGCAGGATACTGTACTCATGCACTTTTTCATAATATGGAGAATCCTTGTCCGATATATTGTAGAATTTTCCATCTTTTCCCCAGTATCCCATGCTTGTTATTACCGGTACTTCTTCTCTGAAATCCTGAAGAAACTTCTGATATCCGGTCATTTCACCACCTGTAGCTTCTGTGAGAATCGTCTGAAGGAAATTCATGCTGGTCTTCTCAACAGTCTGCTCTTCTATGTCATAATTCGCCCATATAACAAATGGAACCGCATATCGTTTCATCATCTTTTTGCTGCCCCATTTTTTCCATTTCCTTCCACAGACAGCATTCAGAAATTCATCTGAAATATTTGGCTGATGATCTCCCACCATAAAAATAACTGTAGGCTCATCAATTTTCTCAAAATACTCTGTAAGTTCTTTGAAATAGTCATCGGAATATTTGATAAGACTCAGATACTGATCCATATCCGGCGCATCAATGTCTTTCAGCTTGATTCTCTCTTCGTAATTATCATAATCCATATCATACGGACTGTGATTCTGAATTGTCATCGTATATCCATAATATGGTGCATCCGTTGTTTCTCTGTACTTCTCATAATCTTTCAACAGAATATCATATGTGCTTTCATCCGTAGCATATTTTCTTATCAACTGAGGATTTACTCCCTCTGTATCAATGTTGATAAAATCTTCAAAGCCAAGATACGGATAAACCAGATTTCTTCGGTAATTATTAGGATTCAGGAGATGAACTGCCTTGCCACCAACATAACCTTCATCTTTTGCAGTGTATGTAAGTGTCGGCAGCTGTGAATTCACATACAGCTGAAATGAAACCGACTGCGGAGGCAAAAATGCCATCGAGTTTTCTGTCAGAAATTCAAATTCCGTATTCGCTGTCATTCCTCCAAGCACAGAAGAATACGACGTTCCTGTTATACAGTTATCTGCACCTTTCAAACTTCTGATAAATGGCATATAGTCTTCATTTGTTTCAAAATCGCCCAGCACACTCAGATCAGAAAATGCCTCATTTATAATAACAAACATATTTGGACGTTCTTTTTCTGTATCTACTTTATCAGATGAGTATTTTGATGCAATTTCCTCTGCAGCTTTTACACTGTATCCTTCCGGCTTTTCCGGAGTTGCATAATATACACTGTTGCAAAAAGCCAGTACGCTGCCGTACCTGTGATAAGTAGACATTGGTCTGAACATTCTCAGTACAATATCACGATTTTTCAGAAAATCAGACATTACAAAAGTATTCGTAAATCCAACGCTGAGCACAAGCATTCCTGCGACACCGCATAACCAGTATCGTTTCTTTTTAAATACCGGGCCAGAGGCAATGTTTATGCCAATCATTATAAATGCAAATAATGCCAGCAATACAAAAAATGATGTAAAATTAAATCGGATGGCGTAGCTTCCCGCCACATCCAGAGCAGTTCCTGCAGTTGCAAGATCCGATGCAATAATCGGCACTCCTCTGAATCCATATACAAACCAGTTTACAATGCTGAATATGACAAAAATCATTATACACACTGCAACACCAGCCGAAATTCGATTAAAAATTGCAATCAGAAGAAATTCAACAAGGAAAATAACAATAATGTTATATGCCCATGCAAGCTTTCTTATTCTGAAAATATTTTTCAGATTATGAACTGCAATTTCCATTAATACAAAAGTAACAAATGGTGTTACCAACATATACAAAATCTGCAGGATTTTTGTGATTTTATCAGGAAAATGTAATGGTATCAAATTAAATCCAATTCCTGCAAGCCACGTGACTGTTAATATTAACAGTTTTATCAGACTTATTTTATTAAAGGATTCTTCTATAAGAATATATTGCCAGTTTAAGGCAAAATATACTGCAAAAATAACTGCAATAAACAGACAAAAGCCTGTTTTCAACTTTTGTCTGTTTATATTCTTTTCACTATTATTCACTATTAAACACACCTGTTCTTTTAAAAATGTAGCTGTCCCTGAAGCCAGATATTTCCACGGAATCGCCTTCCTATTGCCGGTTCTCCAAGAAGATCAGCTTTATTAATACAAACATCAAACTGCATATTATTGCATTCCAATGTCATACGTAAAAGTTCTTCGCCACTCATCTCATTTCGGAAAAAATGGAAATCCAAAATTTCTCCCAAAATACTGTACTGATCACACTGAATACCATATGGCATAAAATATGAATCGACAATACTGAGAATATCCTCATTTACGATTCTGTGTGAAATCATAGAATACGTGTCCATATCTTCCATTGTAAGACTTTCCATGGCTTCTTCATCACCATTTCTGGCTGCTGCGATCAGATGATTTCTGTTATTACTTGTCTCTTTTTCTACTTTGACTGCTTCTTTATCCTTTAATACAGGCAAAAGAATTCTTCCCTCTCCTGCCAGACCGGATAAAGTAAGCGATTGTGTACTGAACCTGCCTTTTTGATTCTCCAGCATATATTCAGTACCATTCTGCAGATAAAATATCAATGTAATTCCAATTCTCAGGTCGTCACAGGCTCCTGCAAAAGACTCCTTATCAGTATGTCTTTCTACAGTAACCTGTTCCTGAGTTGTTATACCCGTTCCGTGAAAAAATGGAAAGTAATATTCTACATGGAATCTGTCATTTTCATCATACTGACCACAAACTGTAATTCCACAGTCGTATCCATAATTTTTTGAGAATTCCACAAAAACCCCGTCTTCATGATCTTCTACTGCTATTTTTTCATCGTAATTCCGGATCACATCCAAAAGGATTTCCTTCAGTTCTTCTCTTTTCTTTATTTTGGAAAAACCGACTGCTTTCAGATAGCTGTGCAAAAATACACCTCCATGCCCTGATTATCGGGTCTTTTTCTCAATTTTCTTCATGCCGCCCATGTATGGCTGCAGTGCTTCTGGAATATTTACAGATCCGTCAGCATTCAGGTTATTTTCCAGGAATGCAATCAGCATTCTCGGAGGAGCTACTACTGTGTTATTCAGAGTATGTGCAAGATATTTCTTACCATCTTTACCGTTTACACGGATTTTCAGACGACGTGCCTGAGCATCACCAAGATTGGAGCAGCTTCCTACTTCAAAATATTTTTTCTGTCTTGGAGACCATGCCTCAACATCAAGGGATTTTACTTTAAGGTCTGCCAGGTCACCGGAACAGCATTCCAGTGTACGAACCGGAATATCCAGGGAGCGGAACAGATCAACTGTATTCTGCCACAGTTTGTCAAACCACATCGGGCTTTCTTCTGGTTTGCAGACAACGATCATTTCCTGTTTTTCAAACTGATGAATACGATAAACGCCTCTTTCTTCCAGTCCATGTGCTCCTTTTTCCTTACGGAAGCATGGTGAATAACTTGTAAGAGTTTTTGGAAGTTCTTCTTCCGGGATAATCTGATCAATAAATTTACCGATCATGGAATGTTCGCTTGTTCCGATCAGATACAGGTCTTCACCCTCAATCTTGTACATCATTGCATCCATCTCAGCAAAACTCATAACACCCGTTACTACATTGCTTCTGATCATAAAAGGAGGTACACAGTAAGTAAATCCTCTGTTGATCATAAAGTCACGTGCGTAAGAAATAACTGCAGAATGAAGTCTGGCAATATCTCCCATCAGATAATAGAATCCGTTTCCGGCAACTCTTCTTGCACTGTCCAGATCGATTCCGTCAAAGTTTTCCATAATTTCTGTATGGTATGGAACTTCAAAATCCGGAACTACAGGTTCACCAAATCTCTCAATTTCAACGTTTTCACTGTCATCTTTACCAATCGGTACAGAAGGATCAATGATGTTCGGAATTACCATCATATTTTTCAGAAGTTCATCTTCAACTTCTTTTTCTCTTGCAGACAGTTTATCAATACGTGCACCGGAAGCAGCAACCTGTTTTTTTACTTCTTCTGCTTCTTCACGTTTTCCCTGACCCATCAGAGCACCGATCTGTTTGGAGATTTTGTTTCTTTCTGCTCTCAGAGCTTCGACTTCCTGCTTGATTTCTCTGTTTTCTTTATCCAGTTCCAGAACTTTGTCTACCAGTTCCAGTTTGTTGTCCTGGAATTTATTTTTGATATTCTGTTTTACAACTTCCGGATTTTCTCTTACAAATTTAATGTCTAACATATTCTTTCCTCCTGAAAATAAATTTTCATTATTTATTATTTTCCTCTGTTTCTCCCATATCTTCCAGTCCAAAATTAACTGCCTTGCGAAGTGCTTCGACTTCTTCCTGACTGAGCATCACATAAGATTCTCCTTTAACAATTTCTTTTAAATAAAGGAAGCAGTTGTCTCTGCTGTGGACTGCATTTAAAATAATACCATTATTTTCTCTGTCAAGCAATGCAAGAGCAAAACTAAGTTTACCTCCCACATCATCAAAGGCATCATACTTTTCAACACCGTATTTACTGTAAATTACCTTGAAATGCTTTGCCAGTGTGCGAATCGCCTGTTCATGATCTTCTTTCGCTTCATATAAACGATCAATCTGAGCAAATTTTCTTACGAAAGTTTTCTCCAATGATTGGGCATCGCTTCCCTTCATAAACATCTTATATTTTCGTTCAAGCCTCGTCAATCTCATACTGCTGCTGATATTGCATCCGATCAGAATAACAACTATAACCAATAATATAATGATGACAATTCCAGGATCAATTCCCATACTATCAAAAATCGTACTCATATCATACTCCTTTTAACCAATGGATTCAAACAGATCAATAATTCTTTCCAAATCATCCCTGGAATAATATTCTATTTCAATCTTACCTTTATTGTTCTTCTTACGATGAATAAAAACTTTTGTGCCGGTGATTCCTTTCATCTTTTCTTCCAGGCTTTCATATATTGCATCTTCTGCCGGATTAGATACTTTTTCTTTTTTGGTAGAAGGGTTTGCAATCTGTTTTACCATTTTTTCAGTTTCACGAACACTTAACTTTTCATCAAATACTTTCATCGCAACAGAATATTGTTTTTCTTTATCCTCAATTCCCAGTATTGCACGTGCATGACCTGCTGATATCATTTCATCAACCATCATCTGCTGTACTCTGGAATCAAGTTTGAGAAGTCTAAGTGAATTTGTAATTGCAGTTCGACTTTTTGAAATTCTTTCTGCAATTTCGTCCTGTTTAAGATTGAATTCATCTATTAAGCGCTTGTATGCCATCGCCTCTTCTACTGGATTCAAATCTTCTCTTTGAATATTTTCTATCAAAGAGATTTCAACAATTTCCTGTGTAGAAAATTCTTTTACTAAAACCGGAACCTCTTTCAATCCCGCCATCTTTGCAGCTCTCCATCTTCTTTCGCCAGCAACGATTTCATAATAGTCCTTTTTATCGGACACGAGGAGCGGCTGAAGAATTCCATACTGTTTAATGGACTCTGACAATTCCAATAATGCGTCTTCATCAAAGTGTTTTCGTGGCTGTTCCCGATTTGGTTCTACTTTTGAAATTTTTACGAGCATTTCACCTGATTTTGCTCTTTTCTCTTCCTGTTTTATCTTTTCAGTGGGCTGTTTTTTTTCTATTTTTTCTGATTTGGGTTTTTCTTGTGTTGTTTTTTCAGGGAAAAGAGCATCGAGGCCTCTTCCGAGTCCTGATTTTTTTATCGCCATTATTCTTCCTCCCTGTTCATAACTTCCTCTGCCAGAAGTCTGTAGCTTTCTGCTCCTGTGGATCTTGGATCATAAATTGTTATAGGTTGTCCATAACTTGGAGCTTCTGCAAGTCTGACATTTCTTGGTATGATTGTTTTGTAGATATTCTGCTGAAGGTTATCTTTTACGTTTTCCACTACCTGTAAGGAAAGGTTTGTTCTTGCATCATACATGGTAAATACAACGCCTTCCATTACCAGGTCTTTGTTTAATCTGTCTTTTACCAGATCTATTGTATGTATCAGCTGTGATAATCCTTCCAGTGCATAATACTCGCATTGTATTGGCACCAGAACTGATGATGCAGCTGTCAATGCATTAATCGTGAGCATATTAAGTGACGGCGGACAATCCATAATTATGTAGTCATAATTATCGCGGATTTTATCAGTTACTTTCTTAAGAATGTATTCTTTTTCATCAACACCTATCAGTTCGATTTCTGCTCCTGATAAGTTTATGTTTGAAGCAATAAGATCAACATTCTCGATTACTTCTTTTATTATTGTGTCTTCTACTTCTGACTCTCCAAGAAGAAGTTCATATAATGTATTTTCTACTGAATTTTTATCTACCCCTAACCCACTGGTTGTGTTTCCCTGTGGATCAATATCTATTGTCAACACTCTTTGTCCTTTTTCTGCAAGGCATGCTGAAAGATTTATTGCTGTAGTTGATTTACCAACTCCACCTTTTTGGTTTGCTATTGCTATAATTCTTCCCAATTTTTCCCCTCCTTTCGGGAATCAAACTTATTTTTTATTATAGCACTTTCCATTATATTGTTCCACAAAATGTTTCACGTGAAACATTAAATTTCGATTATTTTTCTATAAGTTTATTGTGAATTTTTGACAAAATGGAAAACTGATTGTTTTTGCTTTTTAACGTTTTAGTTTTTTCTGGTATGTGATTTCTAAGTAAAACATATTCAAGAATGCCGCTGCATTCTTGCTGCGCGATGCGCGTCATGCAATACATGACATACTTCTTCTGCGCATCTCTGCAATCTTGCCGGAGGCTATATCAGATGGGAGATTGACTCCCACCACTGATACTGATTTGTTGCTCGCCACCTACAGAGGTGGGAGTCATCTCACATCTGATATATAAATGCGACATGAACAGTTTATTTTCAATTAATAATTGTTCTCATTTAATAGTTCGCTCTCATTTGATAATAATAAGAAGAATAAGAAGATACGCTCTCTTTTAATAATAATGATACGCTCTCAGGATTTCAGAAAAAAGTCTCCCTGACACGTTTCGCTCTCTGTTCGTCCCGCGCGCTTTTTTGCTGCCATTCGGACCGAACTCGCTTTCGCTCAGACATGGTCCTCGATGGCAGCAGCTAGCGCTGTCCTCTCGACGCTCGCTACACTTACCGTCTGGGAAACTTTTTCTGTATCCTGATTCGCTATATTATCAACTAATAATCTACATTTTGCTCTTTTGATTTCCATATATTATTCTTAGCCAAATTTTTAAGCCGTTACTTTAAATCAATTACTCTTCTACGTAAAGTAATCTTTTTCCTGTATTCAATTCATATTCCTACTCATTATGTATGCCATTTTGCAGTTATTTCACGTGAAACATCGTAACGGTTTAGGCAATTCAGTTTCCACCAGTATACAATTTCAAAGCAGAAAGCAGGTTGAGCTCGAACTTTAGCGGAAGCTCCGTCGCTAATTCTGAGCTAGCTGACGCCACCAAGCACTTGTTTGAGGCGCAGCCGAGTTAGTGCGACTGGCGTCTCATCAGCGCTCGGAATTCGCAGGTGCTGCAGCGTGTTCGTGCTGACCTTGCTTTCTTGTTTTGAAATGTTATATTGAAGTACTAATCTATATTTTCTTTAATACAAATAATAAATAGTCCGCTCTCAGGATTTCAGAAATAAGTTTCCCTGACACGTTTTGCTCTCTGTTCGTCCCGCACGCTTTTTTGCTGCCATTCGGACCGAACTCGCTTTCGCTCAGACATGGTCCTCGATGGCAGCAGCTAGCGCTGTCCTCTCGACGCTCGCTACACTTACCGTCTGGGAAACTTTTTCTGTATCCTGATTCGCTATATTATCAACTAATAATCTACATTTTGCTCTTTTGATTTCCATATATTATTCTTAGCCAAATTTTTAAGCCGTTACTTTAAATCAATTACTCTTCTACGTAAAGTAATCTTTTTCCTGTATTCAATTCATATTCCTACTCATTATGTATGCCATTTTGCAGTTATTTCACGTGAAACATCGTAACGGTTTAGGCAATTCAGTTTCCACCAGTATACAATTTCAAAGCAGAAAGCAGGTTGAGCTCGAACTTTAGCGGAAGCTCCGTCGCTAATTCTGAGCTAGCTGACGCCACCAAGCACTTGTTTGAGGCGCAGCCGAGTTAGTGCGACTGGCGTCTCATCAGCGCTCGGAATTTGCAGGCGCTGCAGCGTGTTCGTGCTGACCTTGCTTTCTTGTTTTGAAATGTCATATTGGAGTACTAATCTATATTTTCTTTAATAGAAATAATAGCTAGCGCTGTCCTCTCAACGCTCGCTACACTTACCGTCTGGGAAACTTTTTCTGTATCCTGATTCGCTGTATTATCAACTAATAATCTACATTTTTACTCTTTCGATTTTCATGTATTATTCCTGGTCATAAATTATAGATCAACTGTTACTTTTCTATAGCAAGTAATCTTTTCTCTGGATAAAATATCTATTTTTCATTAGCTATGTCATTTTCTAGTTGATTCTTAGCATTATCTCATGTAATGTTTCACGTGAAACATCGTAACGGTTTAGGCAATTCAGCTTCACAAGTATACAATTTCAAAGCAGAAAGCAAGTTGAGCTCGAACTTTAGCGGAAGCTCCGTCGCTAATTCTGAGCTAGCTGACGCCACCAAGCACTTGTTTGAGGCGCAGCCGAGTTAGTGCGACTGGCGTCTCATCAGCGCTCGGAATTCGCAGGCGCTGCAGCGTGTTCGTGCTGACCTTGCTTTCTTGTTTTGAAATGTCATATTTCTATTAATATCATTCCAGATCATTGATACCATGTAATATCTTCATTTTCTAATTATTGTAAATAGTCCGCTCTCAGGATTTCAGAAATAAGTTTCCCTGACACGTTTCGCTCTCTGTTCGTCCCGCGCGCTTTTTTGCTGCCATTCGGACCGAACTCGCTTTCGCTCAGACATGGTCCTCGATGGCAGCAGCTAGCGCTGTCCTCTCGACGCTCGCTACACTTACCGTCTGGGAAACTTTTTCTGTATCCTGATTCGCTATATTATCAACTAATAATCTACATTTTGCTCTTTTGATTTCCATATATTATTCTTAGCCAAATTTTTAAGCCGTTACTTTAAATCAATTACTCTTCTACGTAAAGTAATCTTTTTCCTGTATTCAATTCATATTCCTACTCATTATGTATGCCATTTTGCAGTTATTTCACGTGAAACATCGTAACGGTTTAGGCAATTCAGTTTCCACCAGTATACAATTTCAAAGCAGAAAGCAGGTTGAGCTCGAACTTTAGCGGAAGCTCCGTCGCTAATTCTGAGCTAGCTGACGCCACCAAGCACTTGTTTGAGGCGTAGCCGAGTTAATGCGACTGGCGTCTCATCAGCGCTCGGAATTCGCAGGCGCTGCAGCGTGTTCGTGCTGACCTTGCTTTCTTGTTTTGAAATGTCATTTTGCGGTTATTTCCTAGCATTTTTTTATATAATGTTTCACGTGAAACATCGTAATGTTTTAGGTAATTTAGTTTTTATCAGTATACAATTTCAAAGCAGAAAGCAGGTTGAGCTCGAACTTTAGCGGAAGCTCCGTCGCTAATTCTGAGCTAGCTGACGCCACCAAGCACTTGTTTGAGGCGTAGCCGAGTTAGTGCGACTGGCGTCTCATCAGCGCTCGGAATTTGCAGGCGCTGCAGCGTGTTCGTGCTGACCTTGCTTTCTTGTTTTGAAATGTCATATTGCTATTAAAAAAATGTCAATTGCTATTAAAAAATATCAATTGCTATTAAGAAATGTCAATTGCTAGTCAAGCGGATATTCGCAATCCGCTTCGCTACTTGCTCATAACCGAATAACTGCTTCGCAGTTTATCAGAAGGAGCTTGCACTCCTCCTGATACAAGCAAGTCCCCACCCACTGCTTATTGCTTTTCGCAATTGAAGCAAGAGACTTACTTGGTTCGGTTAAAGAATAATAATAGAATCGCAGTCAGTGGAGAATCAACTTTGGTAGCTATCTCTGAAATAATGGGTGCGTTCAAATTTCTCATCCTTTCTGATGTGTTCTGAAGTATTCTTCCAGCACCTTTATGCTTTCTTCACGCAAAACTCCTTCTGTCACATCTGGTTTCCAGAATGAATTCTCAAATACAATTCTTGAACAATTGCATCCGCCTTCATTTCCAAGTATTTTCTCCAGATCATCATTAGATGCTCCATATACAAGTCTTCCCAGTTTTACCCATACCATAGCTCCGCTGCACATAAAACACGGTTCACAGCTTGCATACATCGTATACTCATGTAAATCCGTAATCCCTGTTTTCTCACAGAATTCTCGGATCAGACCAGCTTCTCCATGAAATGTAGGATCATGTTTCGTATATATCTGATTTTCATTCGTAAATACTATTTCATCATCTTTTACAAGCACTGCTCCAAATGGCTCATTTCCATGTTCCACTGCTGCCTTTGCCAGCTCTATTGCTTTTTTCATATAAATCTTATCATCCATATTGTCCTCCATATCAATCGCTCTTATTCATCACGATAATTTATCACATTTTTCTTTATTTTCCCTTATTATCTTATATTTTCTGTTATTTTCTCATGTTTTTTCATGTTTTCATCATAAAATCAAGTACACAAATCAGGAAATCCGAAATGTCTCTCTCACAAAGACATTTGTTTTTCTTTCTTCATGTTTTCTACCGTTATTTTCTTTCTTTTCTAGCTGCTTCCAGCTACCTTTTTTTCCGTTTTTCAGCTCTTTCGATGTCCCTCTTCCTTTTTAATCACTTTTTATGTATATTTATACACATGATTTTCGTCTCGATTTTTACTTTTTCCCACTTTCATATCACTTATGCTGATAATAAAAAACCGCCACCTGTGTTCTGTCTCTCAGCTGTAATTTATCCAGTATTGCACTGAGATAATTTCGGACTGTTCCCTCACCCAGGAAAAGTTCCGCAGCAATTTCTTTATTGCTGTATCCATTTGCGATCAGTCTGATTATCTCAAGCTCTCTTTCATTGATATTATGTGCACTGTAATCATACTTTTCTGACGCATTAATCAGGTCCGGTATCTTTGAAACAACCTCACTTCCAAACACCGTCTGCCCTGATTTTACTGCTTTCAGAGCAGGCAGAATACTTCCGTAATCCTGTTTCAACAGATATCCTTTTACCCCAAATTTTAATGCTTTTACTATATATTCATCATCAGAAAAGGTTGTAAGCAGAAGGATTTTCGCCTCTGGGAAATCCTTCAGAATTTTTTCGGCAGCTTCCAGTCCATCCATTTTTTTCATGCGAATATCCATCAGAAGTACATCCGGATTCCATTCTCTGTATAATTTACAGGCTTCTTCCCCGTTTTCGCCTGTTGCAGTTACATGGACTTCTCCACCTGCCTCCAGTATTGTTTTCAGCGCCTGCACAACCAGGCAGTCATCGTCAACTATAACAATATTCACTTTTTCCTCCAATTTATTTATCCTTTCATTTCTTTGGAACAGTAATAAAAATCCGATATCCTGATTTGTTGCTTATCTGGAAATTACCATGAAGCATTTTCACTCTTTCCTGCATATTCTGTATCCCAATACCTCCTGAAGAGCCGGCTTTTTCATTGTTTTTTCCGCCGTCATCCTCTATACACAGCTGATACAGTGCCGGATGTTCACGTACCGTTATCCATACATTTGTCGCATTGCTATGTTTTATTATATTTGAGAGGCATTCCTTCGCAATGCTGATAAAGCAGTATTTTATCTCTTTTGGGATTTCTCCCGTCATATCATAAGTGAATTTCACCGGACAGAATGTAAATTCCTGTACAATTCCCTGTAGAACTTCCTGAAGATTCACTGCCTCATCATGAAGATCATGCACGCTGCTCCGTATGCTGTCCATTGCTGAATTAAGAGAGTCATCCAGGCCTTCCAGTACCGCATTCATATTGTCGTCTTTATTTACTGCTTTCGCTGCGCCCACAAGCAAAATCGATCTGGAAAGCACATGTCCGACATTATCATGAATTTCTCTTGCAATCCTGTTTCGCTCTTTTAATGTTGCCGCATAAATTTCATAATCCTGCTTCTCCTGAAGTGCTTTATTTTTCTCTGACAGCAGTATGTTTTTCTCTTCACTGTCATCTTTTATCGTCTGCAGTTTTTCCCTCAGTTCTTTGTTTTTCTCTGTGTTTTTCTGCAAAACCAGGGCAAGTGCGCACCCCAGAAGTAATCCATAAGCATTCTCCACCGTTATATTTCCGCTCCATCTGTACAGGCCAAATGCACCCACAATTGCCCCACGCAAAAAAGCCCTGCCATCAGCCGCACAGTAAATCATCAGCGGATAAAAGACCGTTATATCTTTATACCACATGCCAAGCAGTCCATATATCACAATAATACCAGTTTTTATCGTTTTTTTTCCAATCGCATAACAGGCGCAGACCATTATCACCGCGCATAGCGCCGCAACAACTGTATTTATATCCATTTTCATCCGAAAAAAGGCAGCTGCGCAATAAAGCGCCAGCAGTCCGGCGTCAAAAAAATATCTCATAGAACACCCTCAAATACCGTATACTCACTACCGGTTACAATATTCCATTCAAAATCTGATTCAGGTTGTTACTGTTCTCTCTATTCACAGTAACTTCAGGTTTATTATAATATACTCGACAGCCCACCGCAAAGGAATTCACTGTCTCAAAACAAACAGTGACATTTGTCATGTCATCTTCATGACAGTATTCACTTGGCTTTCTTTTGCTCAGCCTTTATACTAAAGATATCATCACAATAATCACGGAGGCAATTCTTATGATCCATATAGAAAATCTTGTAAAAAGATACGGCGATCTGACAGCTCTGAACCATCTTAATCTTGATATCCGGGAAGGTGAGATTTTCGGGCTTCTCGGTCCGAATGGCTCAGGCAAAACCACCGCCATCAACTGCATGCTTTCCCTGCTCCGCTACGACAAAGGTACTGTTGAGATTTTTGGCGAAGCCATGTCTCCTGATAATTACAGAATCAAGCAGCAGATCGGTATTGTCCTGCAGAATGTGGCTGTTTTTGACGAGCTTACTGTATATGAGAATATCGATTACTTCTGTGGGCTTTACATAAAAGACAGAACCCGCAGGCGTGAACTTGTTGAAGAAGCAATACAGTTTACAGGGCTTGAAGATTTCCGCAAAATGCGCCCAAAAAAACTTTCCGGAGGCCTTCTCCGCAGGCTTAACATTGCCTGTGGCATTGCACACAAACCGCGCCTGATCATCATGGACGAACCAACTGTTGCTGTCGATCCCCAGAGCCGCAATAAGATTCTGGAGGGAATTCAGAAGCTTAACCAACAGGGTTCCACCATAATTTACACCTCACACTATATGGAGGAAGTGGAACAGATCTGCACAAGGATCGCAATTATGGATCACGGTCAGATTATCGCTTCCGGAACCAAGGAAGAACTCAAAAAAATGATAAAAACAGGTGAGACAATTACAATTGAAGCAGTGATCCTTGATGACCATCATCTGATGGAAATCCGAAATCTCTCTCATGTTTTTGACCTGCAGTATGAAAATCAGATCCTTACAGTCCGCTGTACCGGCGCCCGCCATAATCTGATCCACATTCTGGATTATCTTCAGAAAAATGATCTGCCTTTTGGACGGGTATTTTCTGAACAGCCAACACTGAATGATGTGTTTCTGGAAATTACCGGAAAGCAGCTTCGGGATTAAAAATACACAGCCTGTTTTCTGCTGTATCAGTTATATATTTGCATATTTATACATTATTATGTATATTTTGACAGAAAGGAACTTTTTATGTTTCATTTGATAAAATATAATCTGGCAGTCAAAATAAGAAATTTTTCCATGACATTCTGGCCACTGTTCTTTCCAATCATACTTGGGACCTTTTTCTTCTTTGCTTTTGGTAATCTGGACGAGGCGGATTTCCAGACAGTAAAGACTGCCGTAGTAAAAGATTCCTCTTCAAATCCTGTTTTTCTCTATTATCTTGAACAGGTAGAAAACTCCGGCGACCTTATTTCCGTACAGGAAATGTCTTCGCAGGATGCACTTCAGGCACTTAAAGATAAAAAAATATCCGGAATTTACTATGCTGAAACTTCCCCTTCACTGACAGTAAGTGCAAGTGGCATTCCTGAAAGTATTCTTCAGTCTATCCTGGAAAGTTATGAAAGCAACATGGCCACTTTGCGGACAATCCTGAAAAAACATCCACTTGGTCTGCTGGACGGGTTAAAGCAGATGTCGAATACCAGTGATCTGATCAGCGAAATATCTCTTGGCGGCAGAACTATAGACGGAAATGTCCAGTTCTTTTATGCACTGATTGCCATGGCATGCCTCTACGGCTGTTTTATCGGCTTTGGATCGGCGATCACACTCCAGGCAAATCTTTCGTCACTTGCTGCCAGAAGATGCGTTACACCCACACATAAGCTCCATCTGGTACTGTCTGAGCAGATTGCCTCCTTCCTTCTGGGATATTTTGATGTGATCGTGCTGCTTCTTTATCTCAGATATGTCCTGCATCTCGATTTTCAGGGGCAGATCGGTCCCATGCTGCTTATCTCGCTTCTCGGCAGCCTGATCGGTGTATCTCTTGGATTTTTTGTGGGAAGCCTCGGAAAAATAAAAGAAGGGATCAAAGTCGGCATACTCCTCGGAGTATCCATGTTCAGCAGTTTTCTGTCAGGACTTATGAACAACAGAATGAAGGATATCATAGAACAGAAAGCTCCTATAATAAACCGGCTGAATCCTGCTTCACTTATCTCTGATGCCTTTTACTGTATCAATGTTTACGATGATTCTGCCCGCTATTACAGGAATCTTATTACCTTGACCATCATGAGTATTATTCTGATCGGAATCTCATTTCTTATGATCAGGAGGGAACGTTATGACAGTATATAAATGTTACATGAAACTATTAAAAAGAAATATTGGACTTGTTCTGATGTACCTGGCAATTTTTTTCTCAGTCACTATAATTATTCAACTTTCTCTGGCAAAAAATTCTGCAGATAACTACGCAACTTCAAGTATGAGTATTGCCGTTTGCAACAAAGATTCTTCGCCACTTTCAGAAGGGCTTATACAATATCTGAAAACCATCCATCAGGTCTCTCTCATTCCTGATGATCTTTCTGTGATGCAGGAAAAGCTTTTTTACCGTGATGTGGAATACATTGTACAGATTCCGGAAGATTTTTATAAATCCTGTATTGTAAATGGAAATCCGCTCTCAGTTACCAGCGTTCCCGGCTCCTATACTTCCTTTTATGTTGACCAGCAAATCAACAGTTACCTGAACTCGGTAAAAACATATATGGCAGCCGGATTTACGCTTCAGGAAGCTTCTGAAGCATCTCAGATGCCTGAGAAAGCTTCCGTTCAACTGCTTGAAGATGCTTCCAGCAACAGTGAAACTCCTTCCTTCGTTTATTATTTCCGGTATCTTCCGTATCTGTTCCTGGGCAGTCTCTGTTACTCCATGGGATATATCCTTATGGCATTCCGCAAAGATGATATCCAGAAACGAATGGCTGCATCAGCTGTTTCCCGCCTGCGGCAGAATCTGGAAGGATTCCTCGCAATGTGTACCATCGGCAGTATACTGCTGGCAGTAGCTCTGATCGGTGCTGTTGTACTGTATAAAGAAGAATTTCTTTCTTCTTCCGGTATCCTTTATTACAGCCTGAATACAGTACTCATGCTTTGTATCTCACTCTGCATTTCATATCTTTCCGGGCTTTTTGTAAAAGACACCAATATGGTGAACGGTATTTCCAATATTATCTCCCTGGGTATGTGCTTCCTTTGCGGTGTTTTTGTACCTATGGATATCATGAATAAAAATGTCCTTACTGTTTCGCAGTTTCTTCCGGTTTACTGGTTTGAAAAAGTCAACGACACACTTGCAGGGTATCATATTCTTTCGGGAGAAACTCTTTCCACCATATGGAAATATATGGGGATTGAAGCACTTTACGTTGTAGCACTTCTGGCTGTGATCTTTGCAGTATCCAGATATCAGAAACAGGGCTGAAGGAAATTTCCCCAGCCCTGTTTTTATTCTCATATATGAAATTTTCAGAAAAAGATTCCAATCTGCTCAAGCAGTTTTTCCGGCACTTCAAACTGAGGAAAATGCTTCGTTTCATCTAGCGTAACAGTCTCTACTGAAGGATTCACTGCCTGATATGCCTCTGTGATCGCCTGTCCGTTGTTTTCTGCTTCTCCCTCTACAATATATACACTGTTATCTATGGATTTCAAAGCTCTTGTTATATCAATATTCATATAGCCTGCAGTTTTATTTGCATATACAGATTTTGCAAAGCTTCCGCCTCTGTGAGCAGCCTCATAATAAGCATCTATCAGTTCCTGATCCGGATGGAAAGGATCAAATGCCAGATTCTCTATAAAGAGATTTGTCACTGCATTTCGTGATACTGCTATATGATATACAAGTGTTCCAAATACTGGAATTTCAATAAAGTATTTCAGCAGTTTTCCTTTTTTACCCGGCATCTTTTTCAGTGTACTGATACTCGGTGGATTTATCATCATAATTTTGTTAAACAACTGTTTTTCATTATGACATGCCATAATAACAAAAGATCCTGAATAACCACTTGTGATCACATCTGTCTTTTCACCGATCACGTTTTTTATGAAATCACAAATACTCTGTACATATACAAAGTTTGTATACGTCATACCGGTCTTTTCGGATCGTCCACAGCCCAGAAGATCTATCGTATATACTGTATGTTCCAGTGCCAGATCATCTTCAATTCTTGTCCATTCATATCCGGAACCACCTGGAAGCATATCATGGATCAGAAGAACCGGACTTCCTTTTCCTTTTTTCGTATAGTAAATATCACCGAAACGCCAGTGATAATAATTCCTTGTTCCTGTATCCAGCATTTCCTTCAGACACGCAGATGCTGCAATAATTTTGTTTGTCACATGGATCACAGCTGTTGCTGTGGCCGTCAATACTGCGAAGGTGATCAGTTTATTTTTATGTTTTTTCAATTTACATCCCCCTTTATTTACATCTGAACAATTTTCTGAATGGTTATATTATACTTCAAAAACAGTATTTTTACAATCCTTGCAGTACTTCCAGAACTTTATAAACATTTTCCATTCTGGTAGCCCAGCTTGTTGCAAATCGTATCACAGTATGCAAATCATCTTTCTTTTCCCAGAAACTGACTGTCACATGTTTCTGCAGTTCTTTTAGCTGTCCATTATCAAGCACAATAAATATCTGATTTGTCGGTGAATCTATATAAAATTCATATCCCGCTTTTTCTAGTCCGTTTTTAAGGACAGCAGCTGTTTCTATGGCATTTTTACCGATCTTCAGATAAAGATCATCTGTAAAAAGTGCATCAAACTGTACTCCAAGAAGTCTGCCTTTTGCAAGAAGTGCTCCATGCTGCTTCACCCTTGTCAGAAAATGTGCAGGCATTGTCTTTTCTGTAAAAACTACCGCTTCCCCGCAGAGAAGACCTGCTTTTGTACCACCTATATAAAAAATATCGCACAACTTCCCAATATCTTTAAGTGTTACATCCGTCTCTTCTGCTGCAATTCCGTAGATCAGTCTTGCCCCGTCCATGTACAGTGGAATTTTGTATTCATGGCATATTTCAGACAGATTTTCCAATTCTTTCTTTGTATACAGAGTTCCATATTCTGTTGGATGAGAAATATAAACCATTCCCGGAAATACCATATGTTCATGATTTCCATCTCCATAGAATGTTTCCAGAAGATTTTTAAGCTCTGCCGCCTGTATTTTGCCGTCTTTCTGTGGCAGCTCCAGCACTTTATGACCGGTAAATTCAATTGCACCGGCTTCATGTGTACTGACATGTCCCGTTTTTGCGGCTATAACGCCCTCATATGGCGCCAGAACCGTATCTATGATAATCTGGTTTGTCTGAGTTCCTCCCGTCAGCAAAAACACTTCTGCGTCCTCACAGCCGCATGCTGCTTTTATCTTCTCCTTTGCAGTCTCACAGTAGTGGTCGGTTCCATATCCGGACAACTGTTCCATATTTGTATCTATCAGGCGCTTCAGTATTATTTCATGCGCTCCCTCTGAATAATCGTTTTCAAAGCTTAACATCTGTGATACCTCTTTTTCTTCGTAATCTTTTTTTATTTTATCATACAACACTGCAAAAATGTAGCAGCTTTTTTGCCTGAAAAAATTCTCCGGAAAATTGCATAAAAACAGGGAACACCATCTCTGGCATTCCCCGTCTCCGCACATGTCTCATTCTGCTGTTTCTTCGGAATCCGTTTTTTCTGTCTGCACTGCTTCTGTATCGGTTTCTTCCTCCGAATCTTCTGCATTCTCAGAATCATCACTTAACAGCTCTTTGTAAGCATCTTCCATATCACGTACATTCATCTTGTTTACCAGATAAACCTTATCCTCTACAACTGCCGCATAGAAGTTTGTATCATATTTATAATACGCTGCTGTCAGTGTTGTTCCATCTGTTTTTGTAAAGGTAAAGGTATATGCAGGATCACCTTCCGTTTTACTGTCTTCTGCCCGCTCCTGTGCAGTCATGTTTATAAGCTTGTTATAGAAGGTTGTAAATGCTGTCTCATCTGCTTCTTTTCCATCCAGAGAATAAGTCGTTGTTGTTGTTTCTTCACTGTCTTCATCATCTTCATCTTTGGATGTTTCTCTTGTCACATTAACTGTATGTGTTCCATCTGCGGACTGCACTTCAAGTGAATCCAGATCATTTACAGACACATAATTTACAGACATACTGTAAAAATCAGAAGCTTTGCTATCCAGTATTGTGGACAGTGAATCTGTTGTTACTGTATAAACCTGATTGCTGTCATTTACTTTCACGTAACGGCCACCGTCAGTTTCGTCACCTACATAGATAGTGATTTCTTTATCAACTGTAACTGTATTGTCTTCTGTGCTGTCTTCATCAGCTGATTTTTCACTGTCGCCGGAAGCCTCTGTAGTATCTGCATTCTCATCTTCTGATGTATCTGCTGTTTCTTTCTCATCTGAAGTATCTTCTGCAGTTTCTTCTTCCGTATATTTTGCTGTGACCACCGCATATGGATTGTCAAAGCCATACTTCGAATCATCTGTACAGTTATAATCCACAAATTTATCATATGCCATTGAACCAATGGCTGATGTGACTTCTCCGGCCTTTGACGTATCTGCTTTCTCTGAATCTTTATCATCAGATACTGTCCAGAACAGATCATCTGGATCCTGTTTAAGTTCATATCCATCTTCTTTATCTACTTTAACATCTGAGATCGTGGCAGCTGTCACTGTCGGGAAAGTTTCGCTCTGTGCCATATTGTCATATACAGATCCCATAAATGGTTCCAGTGAAGACTGAGATACAAGATAAACTGTCTTATCGTCGTCAGCTTTCTTTACATAATACTGACTGGTTGAACTGTTTTCCATTCCCACCTGGAGGACAATCTCTGTGCCGTCCTCAGTGGTTATTTTAATCTCATTCTGTGGAGAATCAAGGTCATATTCACTTAAATCTTCCACATCTGTAATTTTCTGGTCTGCAGTGAGCTGAATGGCATTGTTCACTGCACTGTCAACAGAATCCTGATTTAAAGGAAAATCTGTCTCATCTTTTCTTACCCAGCCATTATCTTCTTTATCAAGTTCAACATTATCCTGATCTGCTGTATAAGCTACAGATTTTACATCATCTGATGAAATATCCGTAACCGTTTCACTTTTATCTTCCTCCTCGGACTCTTTTGCTTCCTGAGAAGAAACATAAGTCTTTACTCCTGCGTATGCTCCGCAAAGAACTCCAAGAGCAATAACAGCTGAGATCATTTTTACTGTTTTACTTTTCATTTATGCCTTTCTCCTTTTCAGCCATACCATAAATCCGATTACCAGGAACGCACCAGGGATAAGACCCATTACGCAGATTTTCCAGAAGCTTACATCATATGCTGTAAGAGTCAGATAAGAAACTTCCAGGCTCTTGGATGGAATGGAGATTGTTGTTGTCTCATCATTGCTGCACATCCAGTTCAGAGAGCTCATGATCATCTGCTCGTTTCCACCGGAAACCATCTGGTTGATCTGGCTTTCCATCAGATTGGAGCTTGTATAATAAACAATCTGTGTCTCTTTGTCATCATCAAGGGTTTCTGTAATGCTGACACCCAGATCAAAAGGACCGTCAATATCATCATCTGCTTTGTCAACACTTCCACTGTTTACATCAACTTTGGAGTAAGCACTGTCTGATGTTGTCAGAAGGCTGTTTACTGTTACTGTATCTCTGACATCATCTGTCTTTTTGATTCCCTGTGCATAAGGCATCAGTACGTAGTAACCCTGTGAAGCAAAATCAGAGATTGCATCTGTACTGTTTACTGTCGGTACAAGGTAATATGGCATCTGTGCATAATGCTGTGCATCGCCTTCAATTACAATACCGTCTACTCTTTCTACACCGTAATTTTTCAGGACTGCATCAAAATTGTCCATGGATTCTGTTGTGTAATCAGAGAAAATCATTGCCTTTCCGCCATTCTCCAGATATTCAAGGATCGCATCTTTTTCTGCTTCAGAAATATCTGTAGTAGGTGCATTGATCAGCAGGCAGGCTGCATCATCCGGAATACTTTCTTCTGTTATCAGATTCAGTGATTTGATATCAATATTTGCTTTCTGAATATCCTCCTGAATAGTTGAATCCAGTTCTTTTTCACCATGTCCGTCCAGAGTATAAAGAACCGGCATGTCTTCGGAAGTTACATAGGAAATAGCACTGGTGATCTGTCCTTCACCGTCAAATCCTGTTGTCTGGGACTGATAAGTATTATAGTCTATTGAAGATTCATAGATATTGCTGTAATCTACTACTTTGCTTCTGTCACCACATACAACGATCAGACTGTTGGAAGACACTTCATCGTTTGTATATTCAGAAGTAAATTTCGGGTTTACAACAGGGTCTTTTTCTTCAACTTTGATATGATCAGACTCTTCTGCATATTTTTCCAGGAGTTTACTGATTGTTTCGTCTTCTGATCCGCTTTTTACAACCTGATAAATTGTAACGTCTTTGTCCAGTTTTTTCAAAAATGATTTTGTCTGATCTCCAATACTGTACAGTTTCTGTTCACTGACATCAAACTCGGTATATTTTGTTGGAAGTGAGCCAACTATCATATTTATTACAATAACTATTACAATAAATACAGCACTTATTATCACACTGTATGAACCGTTTTTCAGGTATTTCTTATTCATGGAATCTTTGATTCTCTGTTTTAACGGTTTCTTTTCTTTTACTTTTTTCTCTTCTTTGTGGGCTTTTTTTTCTTTCCACTTTTCAGTCATTTTCATTTTTGCGGCCTCCTTAATTCCAGCGTCTCTTAACTATAGACTGTACTGTCAGGAACATGCATATAACTATCACAGACAGAAAATATACGATTCCTTTTATGTCAAATATGGCATTGGCAAAATTGTCAAAATGACTGCTCAGATTAAATATATTCAGCACTTTCTGGATTCCACCGGAAAAGAAACCGGAATTGACTATATAAACAATTGCCAGTGCAATCTCTCCTGCTACACAGATTACTGCTGATATAAGGAAATTTTTGATCATTGTATAAATAATAATTGCTGCTGCCAGGATCAGAAGCCCGAATGTAATACATGTAGAAAGGGATCCTTCTGAAAAGAAAGAAGAAATTCCGTTCATCATATAAAATGCAAATAAAAATACAAAAGTCAGAACAGCTGCAATTACCTGGCTTTCTGTAAGCGATGAAATAAACACACCAATAGCAAGGTTTGCACAGCCAAGCAGGAAAAATCCAAGGATTGCAGTATATGCTGCTGCAAAGGATACCGTACCAAATTTTGACATCAGAAGTGGATACAGGCACATGATAAGCATCGGGATCGCAAAAATAGTTACCAGTGCAAGATATTTTCCAAGTACGATCTTTTCAACAGACACCGGAGATGTCAGAAGAAGCTGATCCGTTTTCTGCTTTCTCTCTTCTGCTAGAACTCTCATTGTCAGAATTGGTATACTGATCAGAAATACAAAAGTCAGTGCACTTAAAGTATACTCAAATTTGGGATATGCTGCTGCCAGCTGATATGCTGAAAAATAAATGCCGGTTAAAAGCAGGATAAAAAACATGAACAGATAACCGATCATAGATGTGAGATAACTTCTCAGCTCTCTTTTATAAACTGCTGTCATCGTCTTTTTCTCCTTCCTGATTCTTCTCTTCTATCACTTTTTCTGCTTCCTCTACAGTTTTTATCTCCGGTTCAGCAGAAACTTTTTTGTTATCCTCAGTCAGTTCCAGGAAGATTTCTTCCAGAGATACCTTCTTGGACTGCATTTCAAGAATCGGATAATGATTTTCTGCCATCTTGAAGAATACTTCTTCACGTACATCTGTATCTTCTTTTGTAGTAAGATTTACATTCCAGCCTTCTTCCTCTTTTGCCGGATTTATTGAAATTTCTTTTATTCCATCTATCTGATTTAAGAGAATCCTTATTTTATCTTTGTCGCCTTTTACAAGGAGGTTCAGATTGTTGGAACCTGCTGCCAGTTTTCCAAGGTTATCCGGTGTATCACTGGCTACCAGTTTTCCATGAGAAATAATCAGTACATAATCACATACTGCACTCACTTCTGACAAAATATGAGAACTTAATATCACTGTATGTTTTTTCTTAAGACTCTTAATAAGATCACGGATCTCTATGATCTGTTTCGGGTCAAGTCCTACTGTAGGCTCATCAAGAATGATCACTTCCGGATATCCAAGAATAGCCTGTGCCAGTCCGACTCTCTGACGATAACCTTTTGACAGGTTTTTGATCAGTCGGTTTCTCATGTCAGAGATTTTGACCATATCCATGACTTCTTCTACCATGGTTTTTTTCTTATCTTTGGGAATTTTTTTCAGATCAGCAACGAAGTTCATATACTCCAGTACTGTCATATCGAAATAAAGAGGTGGTTGCTCCGGCAGGTACCCGATACATTTTTTAGCTTTCTCAGGCTCCTCCAGAATATCATGTCCATCTATGGAAACTGTTCCCTCCGTAGATGCAATATAACCGGTGATCATATTCATTGTTGTTGACTTACCGGCTCCGTTCGGTCCAAGAAAACCGTAAATTTTTCCCTTCTCTATTTTAAAAGAAAGGTGATCAACTGCCGTATGTTCTCCATATCGTTTGACCAGATTGTTTACTTCAATCACAAGACTCTCCTCCTTTTTATGCTATATCAAGAGAAAATGCTCCCGGGAGAAACAGAGATAGGGGGTACCCGGAAGCATCTTTTCCTGGAGCGGATCTTTAATCCGCTCCTTTAATATTCTATGAGAAAGTTGTGATAAAAGTAGGATTATTGTGTGTTTATTTTGTGAAAATAAGTCAAATAGACGTTATAATTTTTCAGGCAAGCGGCTCCTTTAACGGGGTTCCTGCTTTACGTGGATATTTACCCGGAGTTGACTTGATTTTTTTGATCACTACAAGTGATCTCTGGATTTCTGAATCAGGAAGATTAAAATATACCACATCCTGAATTTTTCCGCCCAGAATGCTGACTGCTTTTTCTGCCTGCTCTACTTCTTCCTTTACTGTTCCGGATTTATAGGAAATAAATTTTCCTCCGACCTTCACATACGGAAGACAATACTCTGATAAAGTAGCCAGGTTGGAGACTGCTCTTGATACACAGAGGTCGTATTTTTCTCTGTATGCCTTATTCTTTGCAAATTCCTCTGCTCTTCCATGTATCGCAGTAATATTTTCCAGTTTAAGAAGTTCAAACGTTTCCTCCAGAAAATTCACTCTTTTTTTCAGGGAATCCAGAAGGCAGGCTTCCAGATGTGGAAATGCAATTTTCAGCGGAACCCCCGGGAATCCGGCTCCTGTTCCAATATCAATGACCGTTTTCACTTCATTCATATCTACTGCTTTTACACAGGCAAGACTGTCCAGGAAATGTTTTACAAGCACTTCCTGAAATTCTGTGATTCCTGTAAGATTCATAACTTTGTTTTTTTCTACCAGATATTCATAAAAAGCAATAAACTGCTTCTTCTGTTCTTCATTCAGACTGATTCCAATCTGCTGACATCCCTGTTCCAGAACCGTCAGATCATAAGCCATTTGTGTGCCACCTTTCATTATGGTATTTTTATCCTCTTCTGTACTGTTCAAGATATACAAGAAGCACAGAAATATCAGCCGGTGATACACCGGATATTCTTGATGCCTGTCCTATGGAGATTGGACGGTACTCTTCCAGTTTCTGTCTTGCCTCAATTCGCAGGCTGCCTACTTTTTCATAATCAAGATCTTCCGGGATTTTCTTTGCCTCCAGCTTCTTGAACTGTTCTACCTGCTTCATCTGTCTCTTGATATACCCTTCATATTTAAGGTTTATTTCTACCTGCTGCTTTACATCCCATGGCAGTTCCGGTCTCTCTTTATCAACAGGAGCCAGATCTTCATAATTCAGTTCAGGTCTTCTTATCAGTTCCGCAATTGTCGTTCCTGACTTCAGAAGTGTACTTCCCTTTTCTTCCAGAAGTTTCTGAACCTCCGGTGTTCCGCCGATAGTTGCATGCTCTGTTCTCTCAATTTCCGCCGCAATATCCTTTTCCTTTTTGAGTACAGCCTGATAGGTTTCTTCATCAATAAGACCTACCTGATAACCTTTTTTGCGAAGTCTCAGATCTGCATTATCCTGTCTCAGAAGAAGACGGTATTCTGCGCGGCTTGTCATCATACGGTACGGCTCATGGTTTTCTTTTGTTACAAGATCATCGATCAGAACTCCTATATATGCCTCTGATCTGTCCAGAACCAGCTGTTCCTGACCTTTGATCTCCATGGCAGCATTTATTCCTGCGATCAGTCCCTGTGCGGCAGCTTCTTCATATCCTGAACTTCCGTTAAACTGTCCACCACTGAACAGACCTTTGATTTTTTTGAATTCCAGTGTCGGATAAAGCTGTCTTGGATTAATACAGTCATACTCAATTGCATAAGCATTTTTGACTATTTTTGCATGTTCCAGTCCCGGAACAGAATGATACATTTCATCCTGTACATCTTCCGGCAGTGAACTGGACATTCCACCGATATACATTTCATTTGTATAGAGCCCTTCCGGCTCAATAAATACCTGATGGCGGTTTTTGTCAGCAAAACGGACAACTTTGTCCTCAATAGACGGACAATATCTTGGTCCTGTTCCTTCGATCATTCCTGAATACAATGGTGAGCGGTCAAGATTATTACGGATGATCTCATGCGTTTTTTCATTTGTATACGTGAGCCAGCAGGATTTCTGCTGAATCTGAACTTTTTCCGGATCTGTGGAAAAAGAAAATGGTACCACTCTCTCATCACCGAACTGTTCTTCCATCTTAGAGTAATCAATTGTATTTCCTGCAATTCTGGCAGGTGTTCCTGTTTTGAAACGGAACATTTCAATACCAAGTTCTTTCAGAGAATCTGTCAGATAATTGGCTGCCTGAAGTCCGTTAGGACCTGTATAATTGCTTACATCTCCATAAATGCAGCGGGCTTTAAGATAAGTTCCGGTACATAATACAACAGCTTTGCAATGATAGATCGCACCTGAATAGAGAACTACACCTGTAATTTTTCCATCTTCTACCAGAAGTTTCGTTACTTCGCCCTGCTTAATAGTAAGATTCGGCTGATTTTCCAGTGTTTTACGCATTTCCGTACTGTAAGCCTGTTTATCAGCCTGTGCACGAAGTGAATGAACTGCCGGTCCCTTGGATTTATTTAACATCTTTGACTGAATAAAAGTTTTGTCAATATTTTTTCCCATTTCGCCGCCAAGTGCATCCAGTTCTCTTACAAGATGTCCTTTGGAACTTCCTCCTACATTCGGGTTACAGGGCATCAGTGCAATACTTTCTACACTTACTGTAAACATCACAGTATCCAGTCCCAGTCTTGCACATGCAAGTGAGGCTTCACATCCGGCATGTCCTGCACCTACTACTACTACGTCACAGTTTTTTTCCAGAATTTTTGCTGCCATTTAAGTTTCCTCCGATTATTTACCAACACAGAATTTAGAAAAAATCTCATTGACCAGATCTTCACCTACAGATTCTCCGACAATACGTCCAAGACTCTCGTATGCATTCATAAGATCGATAGAAAAGAAATCTTCTGCCATTCCCATATCTATACTGTTTTCTACAAGTTTAAGGCTTTCCAGTGCTTCCTCAAGTGCTGCCTTATGTCTTGCATTTGTAATATATACCTCATCATTAAAAGTGAGTTCTCCCTGGAAGAACATTCTTTTAATCTCATCTTCCAGCTGACTGATTCCTGTTTCTTCCACAACGGATACAGGAATAACAGGGCTTCCTGTCTTCTTTTTCAGAATCTCCATATCAACTACCGATACCAGATCTGTCTTGTTATAGATGACAATGCTTTTTCTTCCGTTAAGAAGTTCCATGATTTCTTCATCATTCTCATCAAGAGGAAGGGAAGAATCCACTACATAAAGAATCAGATCCGCATCTTCAGCCATCTGTTTTGCCTTACCAACACCGATTTTTTCAACAACGTCCTCTGTATCTCTTATTCCCGCTGTGTCAATAACACGAAGCGTAATACCTTTCAGGGATATATATTCCTCCAGAATATCTCTCGTTGTACCGGCAATCTCCGTAACAATGGCTCTGTCTTCACCTACCAGATAATTCAGAAGAGAAGATTTTCCTGCATTTGGCTTTCCAAGGATAACAGTCTTTATTCCTTCCTGAATCATTCGCCCGTCATCGGCAGTTTTCAACAGCTCACTGATTTCCCGGCTCTCCTTTTCCACAACTTCATGTAATTCCTGTGGATATCCGTCAAGACTTATATGTTCCGGATCATCCAGTGCGGATTCTATATAGGCAATATGATAGATCAGTTTGCTTCGGATTTCTTTTACTGCACGAAGCACGGATCCTTTCAGCTGTTCTACTGAACTTTTCAGTGCCATGGAGTTCTTTGCCTGTATTACATCCATAACTGCCTCTGCCTGGGAAAGATCCAGCCTTCCATTCAGAAAAGCCCTTTTTGTAAATTCACCAGGCTCTGCAATCTCTGCACCGTTCTTCAGAACAGTTTCCAGCACTCTCTTCATGGCATATACTCCACCATGACAGTCTATTTCTACGGTGTCCTCTCCTGTATAAGTATGAGGTCCTTTCATGATCATAACCAGTACTTCATCCACCACTTCATCACCATCATAGATAAAACCATAGTGAATAGTATGACTTTTTACTTCTTTTATATTTTTATTTCCTTTTTTGGAACGATAGATCTTCGCAATAATATCCATCGCCTCATCACCGCTGATTCTCACAATTCCAATTCCGGAAGCACTCATGGCTGTGGATATTGCAGCTATTGTCTTATCCATTATTATTTCTCCTCAGGACTTTTATTTTTCCTATTACATAAAAAATGTTACCCCAGATGAAAGCATACGTCAACTACGTATTATTCACGCTTTCACCTAGAATAACATCTTTATAATTAATATCTCTTAAGTTTTACTACTACATGACGGTATGGATCTTCACCTTCGCTGACCGTCTCTACAAATTTATTTCCCTGAAGCGCAGAATGAATAATTCTTCTTTCATAAGGATTCATTGGTTCAAGGACAACCGGCTTACGTGTTTTCTTTACCTTGTAGGCAATTCCTCTTGCCAGATTTTCGAGTGTTTCTTTTCTTCTTCTTCGGTAATCTTCGGTATCCAGTTTTACACGAATGTAATTGGATTTTCCTTTGTTTACAACAAGGCTTGTCAGATATTGAAGTGAATCAAGAGTCTGTCCTCTCTTTCCGATAAGGATTCCCATGTCTTCCCCTTCAAAATCAACTTCCAGACAGCCATCAGATGTATTATATTCGGACTTGATTTCTACATCTCCAAGATTCATAGATGTAAATACATCTTTCAGGAATACTGCTGCCCTTTCTTCGATTTCTTTAATCTCTTCAGGATCTGTAATGATATCAATAGTTTTTGCAGCTTTTACCGGTTTTTCTTTTATTTCCTTTACTTCTTTTACCGGTTTCTCTTTGAACTTCTTTTCTTTTGGCTGTTTATCTTTTGCCGGTTTTGGTTCTCTTACCGGTTTTTCCTTTGCTTCTTCTTTATAAGAAGGTACTGAAACGGATTTCTCTGCAGGCTGCTGAACAGGTTTCGGCTGTTCTTTTTTCTCTTCTGCCTTAAATGCATCAATTTTTACAGAATCAACAATCTTTTCGATTTCTTTTTCTTCAGATGAAGTTTCGATTTTACGGGCTTTGATGATTGCCGGTTTCTTTCCGAATCCAAAAAGGCCTGTACTTCCTTCACTTATTACCTGAATTTCAAGCTGATCACTGGATACACCCAGTTCAATACATGCTTTGGTTATTGCTTCATTTTTTGTTTTTGCTGAAAACTGCATATATTCATCCATGATAAAACCCCGACCTTCCTTTCTTATTTCTTTTTATTACGTTCGTCATATGCCCTGACGAGATTTGCCTTCGCCGTAATACTTCCTTCTTTTGCATGAGTTGCTTTTTCGTAAGCTTCTTCTACTTTCTTTGAACGGCTTTCTTCACTTGTACCACTCATGCCTTTTTCAACCTTATTAATATTTCTGGCACTCTGATGTGCCTGATTGGTGATCTTCTGAGGAGGAAGTCCCTCTTTTGCTCTCTTGGCTTCCATCTTCTTCATATTTTCATTTACAAGATCATCAATATTCATTTTGTTCAGGTGACGGTTTATAAGCAGCTGCTGTATACTACGTACAATTGCACTTGCGATCCAGTAGATACCAAGACCTACAGGGAAAGTGAAACAGAAGAATGCTGACATAAGCGGCATTACTGTATTCATTGTCTTCATGGAACCTGCCATTGCATTCGCCTGATCATTTCCACTGTCCTGTGTTGCAGGCTGCGGCATCAGTTTAAGGGTAAGCATCTGTGTTGCCCATGAAAGAACCGGGATTGAAAGTGCTGCTATAATAACTATCAGAGAACCTGTTGTTATATAATGTAAAGGCTGGTCAGCGATGTTCAGTACTCCAAATGTCTGCATTTTCTGAATTTCAGACGCTGTCTTTGTAATCTGATCTGAAAATCCTGAAAACTGACTCATCTCAGAAAGTTTTGTCCACTGAGTCGGAGATAACGCATACAGGAAATCAATAACAGAATCAGATGTTGCAACTCCGTTATCAAGAACCAGTCTTACTCTGCTCATTTTATTGTCTGTAATAAAGTTCTGGATAATATCTGTAAATCCGTTTACTGCAAGAATCTTTGTAGAAACTACATCAAAGATTGCTTTTACACTGCCTACATAAGCAGGAATATTCTGAATAACCTGATACAGAGCATACAGGATCGGCAGCTGAATTGCCAGCTGAACACAGCTTCCTGTTGCAGAAACGCCATATTTCTGATATACGGCCTGTGTTTCTTCCTGCATCTTCATCATAGATTCCTGATCTTTTTTGCCCTGGTATTTCTTCTGGATCTTCTGGATCTCCGGCTGCATGATAGCACTCAGTTTAGAAAACTTCTGCTGTTTAATCTGCAGAGGAGTCATAAAAAGATAGATCAGAATACTGAAAATAATGATACAAAGGCCAAGATTCTGAATACCTACCATATCCAGTACCTTGTATATACCGTTCATGATCCAGCCCATTACTACTGCAATCTGGCCAATGATCGGGGTACCACTTTTTGTAGCTAAAATCATTTCCAAGTCTGTTTCCTCCTTAATGCCTGCTGTGAGGCATGATCGTATGGTCGTTACTGTTTACATCAGCTTACTCTCGTTCAGGGTACAGGATCATACCCGCCGTGAGAAAAAGGATTACATCTCAGAATTCTCCAAACTGCCAGTAATCCTCCCTTTAATGCTCCATACTTTTCAATTGCTTCTAAACCATATTGAGAACAGGTGGGAATATAAGGACACTTTGTTCTCTTCATCGGCGATAAATATATCTGATAGAGTCGTATCATCTTAATCATTAATTTCTTCATTGAATTCACCTGCAATCTGATGTCTCTGCGCCAGATTCATAAATGCGCTTTCAATTTCACTGTAACTTCTGTCTTTTGCACCGGCTCTGGCTATTACTACTATATCCAGATTCTCTGCAAATGCAGATTCATTTAAACGATAACTTTCTCTTATCAGCCTGGTGATTCTGTGGCGGACCACACTATTCCCTACTTTTTTACTTACTGATATTCCCAGACGATTCTTCGTGTACTGATTTTTCAGTACGTACATCACCAGGTACCGATTTGCTTTTGATGTTCCATTCTTATAAACATATTGAAAATCTTTGTTTTTCTTTAAGGACTCTGAATATTTCATAGAATCCCCTTTCTTTTTTTATAGAAGAAAAGACCACATAACTGCGGTCTTGTATATCTTACGCTGATAACTGCTTTCTTCCTTTTAATCTTCTGGCAGCTAATACTTTACGGCCACCCTTTGTGCTCATACGAGCTCTGAAACCATGAACTTTCGCTCTGGATCTTTTCTTTGGCTGAAATGTCATTTTCATAGGTAAAGCACCTCCTTTATCTATTATCCCTTAATTAGTATTTTTACCATAGAACATCATTTCAATTATATTCATAAAGCCCCTTTTAGTCAAGCAAAAAAATGCAAAAAAGCTGGAAAAATGCATGTTTTCTGGTAATCCCCATAATTTTTTATTCTCCTGTGGATAAATGAAGTTGACGTAATGTTATCCACATTTTGTGGATAACTTGTGGATAACTCGTCGTTTCCCACTAATTTTATCCCCATTTTCCGACTTTTTTTTACACATTATGTTTAAAAATTGCTTTATTTTACAGTATTCTTGCGGTGGAAAATTTTATACACAATCCCCACAGCTATTTATCCACCAATCAGGATGTTATGTAAACTTACTGGCCGTTGTCCACAATTTTAGCCTTATCCACATGTGGACAACGTGGATAACTTTCTCTTTTTTCCCATTATATACACATCTGAAACCCTTACATTTTCCCAAATAATCATTGCTAAATAATTTTATTTATTATAATATATAAAAGGATATTTATGTCTTTTGACTTCAAATACAAAGAACCTTAAACCAGGAGATAGAAACATGGATAAAGTTATTGAAAAATGGGATGACATTCTCAAAAAAGTAAAAAATGATTACGATATCGGCGATGTTGCCTTTAACACATGGCTGAAACCTCTGAAAGTTTATCAGGTTTCAGATAATGAGGTTACAATTCTCGTTCCTTCCGAACAGGTTGTTCTTATTAATGTTCTTAATAAAAAATATAAGCTTCTTCTCCAGGTTACAATCTGTGAACTTACTGGAATGAATGAATGCGAAATCAGATTTATATCTCCTGATGAAGTCCCAAAAAAAGAAGTTTCTTCTTATAATAATAGTGATTCTTCAGGAATGTCAGATATCGACCGCCGCTGCGAAGAAGCTCACCTCAATCCCAAATATATTTTTGATACCTTTATCGTAGGTAACAACAATAAATTCGCTCAGGCAGCAGCACTTGCAGTTGCCG
Organism: uncultured Blautia sp.; assembly: GCA_934359835.1. Lineage (GTDB taxonomy): Bacteria > Bacillota > Clostridia > Lachnospirales > Lachnospiraceae > Blautia_A. Next base: position 41,955 of record CAKRLX010000014.1, on the reverse strand, counting down.
AATCTCCCGGGGATACATATAATCCTCTTTTTATTTACGGAGGTGCAGGACTTGGCAAAACTCATCTGATGCATTCCATTGCACATTATATTATTGAACATGACGAAAACAGCAAGGTTCTGTATGTAACCAGCGAGGAATTTACTAACGAACTGATTGAAACTATCCGAAACGGTAATAATTCAGCAATGTCCAAATTCCGTGAGAAATACAGAAACATTGATGTTCTTCTTGTCGATGATATTCAGTTTATTATAGGAAAAGAATCTACACAGGAAGAGTTTTTCCATACTTTCAACAGTCTTCACAGTGCCAAAAAACAGATCATTATTTCATCTGATAAACCGCCGAAAGATATGGAGATTCTCGAAGAACGTTTCCGTTCCCGATTTGAATGGGGTCTTATTGCAGATATTACGCTTCCGGATTACGAAACACGTATGGCTATTCTTCACAAAAAAGAAGAACTTGAGGGTTATAATATCAGCGAAGAAGTCATCAAATACATTGCAACGAACATCAAATCAAACATCCGTGAACTGGAAGGCGCCTTTAATAAGGTAATGGCAAGCTCCAAACTTGAAAAAAAGGAAGTTACTCTTGAACTTGCGGAAGAAGCACTCAAAGATATCATATCTCCGGGTGAACAGAAAATTATCACTCCGGAATACATCATTTCGATTGTTGCAGAACACTATCATGTAACAGTTGCAGATCTCTGCGGTAATAAACGAAGCTCCAAAATTGTTATGCCCAGACAGATTGCCATGTACCTCTGCCGTGAGATTATTGATACTTCACTGAAGACTATCGGTAAAAATCTCGGAGACCGTGACCATACTACAGTTATGCACGGGATAGAGAAAATTGAAAACGAACTTAAGACTAACGATAACCTCAAAAACTCTATTGAAACCCTCAAGAAAAAAATTAATCCACAGGGTTAAAGCAGTTTTCCACAGGTTATTTCCTGCAACTTTGAAACTTGTACACGCAGTTATACAGTAAAGAAATCCTTTATTTTCAAGGTTTAAAAGACTTTTTCACATATTCACACCCCCCTAAGGCGGCTACTGCGGATTTCTTTTATATTATTTATCTATAAAAGCCATTTTCAAACAGGAAGGGAGTTATACACAACATGAAGATCATCTGTTCCAAAAGTAATTTATTAAAAAGCGTCAATATTTCTTTGAAAGCTGTTCCTTCTAAAACAACTATGCCAATACTTGAGTGCATTCTCATGGATGCAACTACAAATCAGATAAAATTTACTACAAATGATATGGAACTTGGTATTGAAACTATCGTTGACGGTCACATTGAAGAAAAAGGTATGGTTGCTCTGGATGCAAAAATTTTCTATGAAATCATCAGACGACTTCCTGATAATGATGTAACTATCAAAACTGATTCCAACTATGTAGCTACAATTACCTGTGAAAAAGCAAAATTTACAATTCCTGGAAAAGCAGGCGAAGATTTTGCTTATCTTCCGGTTATAGAAAGAGAAGAATCACTGACTCTTTCTCAGTTTACTTTGAAAGAAATGATTCGTCAGACTCTTTTTTCCATTGCAGTGAATGAAAATAACCGTCTGATGACCGGAGAATTGTTTGAAATCAAAGATAACTGTCTGAAAATAGTTTCTCTTGACGGACACCGCATTTCCATCCGCAGGATGCCGCTCAAAAAAGATTATTCAGACCGTAAGATTGTTGTTCCGGGCAAAACACTGAATGAAGTCAGCAAAATTCTTTCCGGTGAAATCGATGATCAGGTAAGTATTTATTTTACAAAAAATCATATTTTGTTTGAATTTGATTCAACAATGGTAGTTTCCAGACTGATCGAAGGTGAGTATTTCAGGATCGATCAGATGCTTTCAAGTGATTATGATACAAAAATCAGTATCAACAAAAAGGAATTCCTTGATTGTATTGACAGAGCTACACTTCTTGTAAGAGAAGGAGATAAAAAACCAATTGTTATTGAGATCACTGATCACAAAATGGAATTGAAGATTGATTCTGCAATGGGTTCCATGAATGAAGATATTGATATCGAAAAAGATGGTAAAGATATTGTTATTGGGTTTAATCCCAAGTTCCTGATCGATGCTTTGAAAGTTATTGATGATGAGACTATTCATATGTATCTGATGAATCCGAAAGCTCCGTGCTTCATAAGAGATGATGAAGAGTCCTATACTTACCTGATTTTACCTGTAAATATCAGTCAGAACCAGGCAAGATAAAGTCAAGATAAGGAGTGGATATTTTGGAAATTACGATAAGAGATGAATTTATAAAACTTGGACAGGCTTTGAAACTTGCCGGAGTTGTTGAAGACGGGGTTGAGGCAAAATATGCAATTCAGGATGGACTCGTTAAAGTAAACGGAGAAGTTGACACTCGTCGTGGAAGAAAAGTTTATGTTGGTGATGTGATCTCATTTGAAGATCAGGAAATCAGAGTTATCCGATAGTTATGTATATTGAATCTGTACAGCTTAAAAATTTCAGAAATTACGAAAATCTGGAATTGAAATTGGATAAAGGAACAAACATTTTCTATGGGGATAATGCCCAGGGAAAAACAAACATTCTCGAATCTGTTTATATATGCGGTACTACCAAATCACATAAAGGCAGCAAAGACAGGGAGATCATCAGGTTTGGAGAAGAGGAATCTCATATACGCATGAATGTAATAAAAGATGAACTTACTTACAAAATTGACATGCATCTCCGTAAAAATAAGGCAAAAGGTGTTGCAATAAACGGGCTGCCTATCCGTAAGGCGCGGGAATTGTTTGGTATTGTGAATCTTGTGTTTTTTTCACCGGAGGATCTGAATATTATTAAAAATGGTCCCGGTGAGAGAAGAAGATTTATGGATCTCGAATTATGTCAACTGGATCAGATTTATCTTACAGATCTTGCTGGATATAACCATATCGTAAATCAGAGAAACCGTCTGTTGAAAGATATTTATATGAATCCGGGACTTCAGGAAACATTGGATATATGGGACATGCAGATGGTGCAGTATGGTGCAAAAGTAATCCGCAAAAGAAAGGATTATGTAAAAGACCTTAATGAAGTGATCCAGGACATTCATAAAAATCTTACAGGTGGAGAAGAACATCTTGAGGTAATTTATGAACCCAGTGTAGAAGCAGAAGTATTTGGAGAAACGCTGCAGCGCAACAGAGAAAAAGATTCAAAAATGAAACTGACATCAGCCGGTCCCCACAGAGATGATCTGTGTTTCATGGTGAACGGAATCGATATAAGAAAATATGGTTCGCAGGGACAGCAGAGAACTGCAGCACTTTCTTTGAAACTTTCAGAAATATATCTTGTCAAAAAGAAAATAAAAGATACACCTGTATTATTGCTCGATGACGTACTTTCAGAGTTGGACAGCAGCAGGCAGATGTATCTTCTGGACAGTATTCATGATATTCAGACATTGATTACCTGTACCGGACTTGATGATTTTGTGAATAATCAGTTTCACATAAACAAAGTTTTCAAAGTTATAAAAGGTGAGGTTTTTAATCCTGTAAATGCTGGATAATAACTGTTTTGACAAGGATAATGGCATATGTTAAACTGTCTTTAATTATGGAAAGTTGGTGAATACGTTGGACAAAGAGGAATTTCGGATTAAACTCGAAGAAATAAATCGCCTTGTAGAAAAGAAAAATTACAAGGATGCCATGGAAGTGGTAGACAGCATTGACTGGAGAAGAGTCAAAAATGTCCGGACGTTGTGTGTTGTTGGTGAAATTTATGCAGCAAACAAGCGTTACGAAGACAGTAAAGAGATTTTTCTACTTGCATATCACAGAGCCCCGATTGGCAAAAACATATTATACAGACTGATAGAAGTCTCTCTGAAGATGAAAGATATTGACGAGGCTATGGAATTTTATGAGGAATTTCAGGAGGTTGCCCCTAATGACAGCACCCGGTATATTCTTAAATATAAAATAGACAAAGCAAGTCAGGCTCCGCTGGAAGAGCAGATCAGACTTCTCGAAGAATACAAAGAAAAAGAATTTACAGAAAGATGGTCTTACGAACTGGCAAAGCTTTATTACCAGAACGGAGATAATCAGAAATGTCTGGATATCTGTAATGAAATGATCATATGGTTCAATGACGGCAAATATGTAATGAAGGCTCTGGACCTTAAAAACAGGATGGGTCAGCTTACAGGTGCTGAAAAAGAAAAATATGAGCAGAAATTTGTGCCGAATCTTAAGACTGCGGAAGAAATCTCTGAAGAACAGGGAGATGATTCCGAACAGAAAGAAGAGGCGCCGTCCGAAGAGGAAACTCCGGTTATCGAGAGTGTACGTATCGATGAAAGAGATGTAAACGGTGCAGAAAGTCTTCAGGAAAAAATATCCAAAGGAATCAGAGATATTTTTAACGGTAATAAGAAAAAAGATGATGAAGAAGACTTCCTGAAAGAAGAGGAAGAAGGAAATCCATCTGAAGAAATAAAAGATGAGATGATCCGTGACATTTCTGATAAACCAGAACCGACAAATGTACCGGAACTGGAAGCAGAAGATGTTGTAGTGAATAAAGCTGTTGTTGATGATATTGAAAAAGCAATAGAAAAAACAACAGAGGAAGAAATTAAAGAAGAAGAAAAACCAGTTCAGGAAAAAATTAAAATTCCGGAGCTGGAGATCCCGGAAGCAATGAAGAACATGGGAATGGAAAATCTTCTTCATAATGCAGTTCCAAAAGCTCCTGATATATGTCTGCCAGGTACGGACAAACCTGAAGAAGAGGATAAAGAATTCAACCTGGAAGACACGATCCTTGCAGCTGCGACTGCACAGGGAATTGAAATTCCGGAAGAAACACCTGATTCACATAAGAAGAAACAGCCGGCAGAAGAACTGGATGAAGATTATATGACAGAAGAGGATCTTCGCGAAGCGGAACAGGAATTCCTGAACGGTCCGTCTAATAAAAAGCAGGAAGCTTTTGTGATGGACGAAGATGATGAAGACGAAGATTTCGCTGAAGAAGACGGATACGAAGATGAAGACATCAGTTATCTGGAAGATGACTTCGATGAAGAATCAGAAAAAACAAAAGAAATGAACGAAGAGGAAGAGCTGGAAGCATTTATTGATTCCATGCAGCCTGAAAAAGTTTATGAGGATATTATTCCAAGAGAGAAAAAGCTTACAGAAGATGAGGAAAAGCTGTTTACATATTTTGCAAAGGTCCCGGGCTTAAGAGAGCAGATTGTAGATACACTTTATGATGTACAGATCTGTGCTTCTGACAAAACTTCCAAAACAGGTAATGTTATTGTTATGGGAGGACGTGAGACAGGAAAAACCCGACTGATCTCAGGACTGATTCCTGCAATCTGTAAAGAGCTGGGAATCGAGGCATCAAAAGTTGCCTATGTATTTGCTGATCAGATAAATGGCAAGAATATCACAGAGATAGTATCCAAACTTTCCGGTGGATTCCTGGTTATTGAAAACGCAAACCAACTTACAAAAGAAACAGTAAATCAGTTAAATAAAGCGATGGAATTCCGTACAGACGGACTGATCGTGATTATTGAAGATGAAAAGATAGGAATGCGCAAACTTATTGCAAGATTCCCGAAATTCACATCTAAATTTACATCAATGATCAATATTCCTGTATTTACAAATGATGAACTTGTAAACTTTGCAAAAGTTTATACAAGAGAAAACGGATATACAATTGATCAGATGGGAATGCTTGCACTGTATAATCTCATCAGTACAAGCCAGAAAGAAGATCAGCCAATGAATGTAGGTGCTGTAAAAGAAATCATAGACAGCGCTATTTCAAAATCAAGAGGCGGAATCCGTAGGCTTATATCCAAGAAAAAAGTTAATGCAGACGGTTATCAGGTACTTTACGAAAAAGATTTCAGCTGAAACTGACCTGTTGCCGAACAAGAGGAGGAATTTATAAATTATGACCAGACCATATCTTGGAAATCCAAAGTATACCATAGAGGTACTGCAGAAGTACGGATTTGTTTTCCAGAAAAGGTTTGGTCAGAATTTTCTGATCGATACTCATGTTCTGGACAAAATCATAGCTGCGTCAGAGATAACAAAAGATGACTTTGTGCTGGAAATAGGACCAGGGATTGGTACAATGACACAGTATCTGGCTGATGCGGCCAGGGAAGTGACTGCAGTTGAGATTGATGATGCGCTGATTCCTATTTTGCAGGATACTCTGAAAGAATGGGATAACGTATCCGTTATTCACGGAGATATATTGAAGACAGATATCAATAAAATTGCCGAAGAAAAAAATCAGGGAAAACCCATAAAGGTAGTGGCAAATCTGCCATATTATATTACAACACCTATTATTATGGGACTGTTTGAAAGTCATGTACCTGTAGAATCTATCACAGTTATGGTTCAGAAAGAGGTTGCAGACAGAATGCAGACAGGTCCTGGTTCAAAGGATTACGGGGCATTATCACTGGCTGTACAGTATTATGCAAAACCGGAAATTGTTGCAAATGTTCCGCCGAACTGTTTTATGCCAAGACCGAAGGTCGGAAGTGCGGTAATCCGTCTTACGAGACATAAAGAAATGCCGGTTCAGGTAGATGATGAAAAATTAATGTTCCGTCTTATCAGGGCGTCTTTTAATCAGAGAAGAAAAACTCTTTCCAACAGCCTCAAAAATTCACAGGAACTGAACTATTCCAAAGAGCAGGTTGAAACAGCGATAACAGAAAGCGGACTTCCACTGAATATAAGGGGGGAAGCGCTGACGCTGGAGCAGTTTGCTGAGCTTTCAAATAATTTTTCAAAATTAAAATAATAAAATAAACATATAAAAAGCATCCGATGGCTGGTCGGATGCTTTTTATATATTATTATTAAATTTAAAAGGAAGGAGAGTTGATTACCAGTTAAGGTAACCAACGTATGAAAAAGAAAAATTATAAAAATAATGTTGGCTGTATTATTTTTATGGTCTTAGTATATTCGGAAAATATGATGGAATCGTGTTTAAGTTATGAAAAAATGGTGAACGAATGTCAAAAGATTTATGAAGCAGGCCTTTTGGGAATTCTTAAGAATTATAAAAGTTAAAAAAAGATTACAACATTATTGAAAAAGTGTGTTATAATGGGAGCCGAATCAAAAAAGACAAGTTTTTTAGTTAATCAGGAGGTAATTAAAATGAAAATAAAGAAATTAAGCGCACTTATTCTTGCAGGAACACTGGCATGTACAACACCGGCTATGGTTTATGCAGACAGTACAACAGATGCGGTAGTAGACCAGGCTGTAGAAGTACTTCAGGAAAACGGAGTAGATGATCTTCTTTCTGATCCGGATAAAGTTGTTGACATTATTGTTGCTGCACAGGAAGCTGTTGGACAGGCTGATGTATCTGATGATGTAATAAGTTCTGCAATTGATACGGCAGCTGGCAGCCTTGGTGTAACTCTTACAGATTCCGAAAAGAGCACGCTTATCAGTCTGTATAACAAGTTCAAAACAATGAACCTGGATAAAGATGAACTGAGAACACAGGTAAATAAAGTTTATGATAAGCTGGAAAGCATGGGAATAACAAAAGATGATGTAAAGGGAATCCTTGGTAAATTAGTTGATATCGTAAAAGGAATCCTTAACTAAAGAAATCTTTAAAAAGAGAGAAAATTAGTTAGAATATACAAAATGCACAACGTTAATAATTTAAAGTGAAAAAATATATGTGGTATTTTTATAAAAAAACACGATAAGAGCAAAGAAAATTGTGCAGATATACGAAAGGTTAACTCTTTGTTCATTCTTTGTTCATAATTGATTGCTATCATAAAGATAGTTCGAGAGAACTTCACAAACAGACGTTGTAATGTTCTTCATTACACATAAATTTTTTCATAATAATCGCCCCGGTAAACCACTGCCGGGGCACTCCTCGTTTATAAAGTCCTTAAATCAGTACAAGGGCTTTTTTTATTTCCCACCTTTTAATTCTATGCTATAATGAAAACACTGAATGCGACGAATAATATGAGTATGATATAAAGGAGAGTGTAATTATGGCTGAATCCATGAAAGATTACGAAAAAGAACTGGCTGAATCCATGAAAAAGATTGAAGAAGGCGACATTCTTACAGGAACTGTTATCAGTGTAGATGAAAAAGAAGTTATTGTAGATCTTAAATACTATGCGGAAGGTGTTATTCCGGCAGAAGACTACAGCAGAGAACCTGGTTTCAGTCTGAAAGAAGAAGTTCATCCTGGAGATGAGGTTTCCGCAACAGTTGTAAGAAAAGATGACGGAAACGGAAATATCCTTCTTTCCAGAGTTGAGGCATCTGATGTGCTTGCATGGGACAAACTGAAAGAACTGAAGGAATCAGGAGAAGTTCTTGATGTAACAGTAAAGGGAATTACAAATGCAGGAGTTATCGCATATGTAGAAGGTGTGCGTGGCTTTATCCCGGCTTCCAAACTTGCACTTGGCTATGTAGAAGATACAGAAGAATATCTGAATAAACCGATACAGGTACAGGTTATAGACGTAGACAAAGACAGTAAGAAACTGATTCTTTCTGCGAAAGAAATCCTCAGAGAAAAAGCAGAAGAAGAGCGCAAAAAGAAAGTTTCAAACCTTGAGATCGGACTTGTGACAGAGGGAACAGTCGAGAGCCTTCAGCCATACGGAGCTTTTGTTGATCTTGGTAATGGTCTTTCCGGACTGGTTCATATTTCACAGATCTGCGAAAAGAGAATTAAGAAACCATCCGAGGTGCTTGCTGTGGGCGATACAGTAAAAGTCAAAGTTACAGCGATTAAAGAAGGCAAGATCAGCCTCAGCATAAAAGAAGCCTCAGACATGATGGCGAAAGAAATTGAAGAAGAAATATATGAAGTTCCGGATGCAGGAGAGCAGGCAACAACTTCTCTTGGATCACTTTTTGCAAATATTAAATTAGATTAAAAACAGAGGTTGAATAGTAAAAAATGAGTAATCATGAAAAAATTTTTGTAATAGGACATAAAAATCCGGATACAGACTCTATCTGCTCTGCAATCGCATACTGCGATATCAAAAACAGGACAACCCAGGGAAGCCAGTACATTCCCAAAAGAGCAGGTCAGATAAATGAAGAAACAGAATATGTTCTGAATCGTTTTGGCGTACAGCCGCCGGGATACCTGAGTAATATAGGAACACAGGTCAAGGATATGGACATCCGTTTCAGCCCGGAGGCAAACAAGAGCATGTCATTGAAAAATGCCTGGGATCTTATGCAGGAAAACAGCATTGTTTCACTCCCGATCAGAGAAAAAGACGGAACTCTTGAAGGACTGATCACAATCGGTGATATTGCCAAAACCTATATGGATACAACTGACAGTTATCTCCTGTCCAGAGCAAGAACCCAGTATCAGAGAATTGCCGAGACGATTGGGGGAGAGGTAGTAGAAGGTAATTCTCATGGATATTTTATCGAGGGAAAAGTAATGGTAGGTACTGCAAACCCTGATAAAATGAAAGAATATATCGAAGAAAATGATATGATCATCATGGGAAACAGAGAAGAAGATCATCTCCAGGCAATTGCACAGAATGTAAGCTGCATTATTGTGGGACTTGGAATCAAGGTAACCGAAAAAGTAATGAAGCTTGCCCATGAAAAAGATATTATCATTATTTCATCACCATATGATACTTTTACTATTGCCCGACTGATCAACCAGAGTATACCGGTAAGGTATATCATGAAAACAGAGAATCTTGTAACCTTTAACACAGAGGATTTTACAGATGATATTCAGGATGTAATGATCAAACACCGTCATCGTGCATTCCCTGTTATAAATAAAAAAGGAAAATGCATAGGAACGATCTCAAGACGTAATTTCCTTGATATGCACAAGAAAAAGGTTGTACTTGTTGATCACAATGAAGTGGATCAGGCAGTAGATAACATTGAAAAAGCTGATATTCTGGAGATTATTGACCATCATAAACTTGGAACTCTTCAGACTGTACAGCCGGTCAGCTTCAGAAACCAGCCGGTGGGCTGTACTGGTACGATCATGTATCAGATTTACGGAGAGCAGAAACTTGAGATACCGCAAAAAATTGCAGGTCTTCTGTGTGCAGCAATCATTTCCGATACATTGATGTTCCGTTCACCGACATGCACACTTCAGGACAAAATGGCAGCAGGAGCACTTGCTCTTATTGCAGATATATCTATTGAGGAATTTGCAAAGGAAATGTTTAAAGCAGGAAGTAATCTCAAGGATAAATCTCCAGAGGAAATCTTTTATCAGGATTATAAGAAATTCATTGCAGAAGGTGACATTTCCTTTGGTGTTGGTCAGATCAGTTCCATGGATGCAGATGAACTGAAAGTAATAAAAGAGAGACTGATTCCTTTCATGGTAAGCGAATGCGGACGTCATGGGGTCAGCAGAGTTTATTTCATGCTCACAGACATTATGGAAAAATCTACAGAACTGTTGTTCTATGGTGATGGAAGTCAGGAAATGGCAGAAAATGCCTTTAAGATGGAGCCGGAAAACGGCACATTCTATCTGAAAGGTGTGGTTTCACGTAAGAAACAGCTGATTCCGGCATTAATGGAAGCTGCGCAGATGCAGGGCGGAGAGTATGCATAAGACAACCAGAAAAGGAGTAAATGTTTTGAAACAGACATGGAAACCGGGAAATATGCTTTATCCTCTTCCGGCAGTTATGGTCAGTGTTACAGATGGTAAAGGTGAAGATGATATTATAACGGTTGCGTGGACAGGAACTGTGTGCACCAATCCGCCAATGGTATATATTTCTGTAAGACCGGAAAGATATTCTTATCACATGATAAAAGAAACCGGCGAATTTGTTATAAATCTGACTACAGAAAAACTTGCCTTTGCCACAGATTACTGTGGGGTGCGTTCAGGAAGAGATACAGATAAATTTAAGGATACAGGGCTTACAAGGGAAAAGGCGGATCATGTAAAGGCTCCGATGATAAAAGAGTCACCTGTATCTATTGAATGCAGGGTCAGGGAAGTGAAAGAACTTGGTTCACATCACATGTTTCTGGCAGATGTACTTGCAGTCCATGCAGATGAAGCATATATGGATGAAAAAAACAGGTTTGATCTTAACATGGCAGGTCCACTGGTATATTCTCATGGAGAATACCTTGGAACAGGCAAAAAAATAGGCACTTTCGGTTATAGTGTCAAAAAAAAGCGTAAAGCTAAGAAAAAGTGAGAATAAACAAAGAGGGATTGCGGAAAAGACCCTTTTATGGTAAAATTGACGTTAGGCAATTTACAAAACGATACAAAATCTGATAATGGAGAAAAACCATTTATGAATAATATAACATTAATAGGAATGCCGGGAGTTGGAAAAAGTACAATAGGAGTAGTCCTTGCGAAGATTCTCGGATACCAGTTCATTGATTCGGATCTGCTCATTCAGAAACAGGAAAAAAGACGGCTGAGTACTATCATTGAGCAGGAAGGATATGCCGGATTCATGAAAATTGAAAATCGTGTAAATGCAGCTATTGATGTGGATGATACGGTAATTGCGACAGGCGGAAGTGTGGTGTATTGCGAAGATGCAATGAAACATCTGAAATCTGTCGGAACTGTTGTATATCTGAAACTGTCTTTGGAGTCTCTGTCGAAGCGCCTCGGTAATCTGAAGGGAAGAGGAGTGCTGCTTAAAGAGGGACAGACTTTAAAAGACCTGTATGAAGAAAGAACACCATTATATGAAAAATATGCAGACATTGTGGTAGATGAAGAGGGGAAAGATCTGGAAGCAAGTTTGCATGCAGTTTTGGAGATACTTAAAGAGAAAGAAAGTAACTGAAAAGTAACACTGAAAACGGGGAGCGGAAGGCGTCAGATTAAATTTTCTTTACAAATGTTAAATATATGCTATAATACAGTATTGAAATTTTGAACAGGAACGTACAAATTTCTGACATTCGCTCCGGCAGGTGGAGTGAAAATAATTATAGAGGTGTTTTATGGAACAGTATGTGATTAAAGGTGGTAATCCATTAGTAGGAGAAGTTGAAATCGGAGGTGCTAAAAACGCAGCTCTTGCAATTCTGTCTGCAGCAATTATGACAGATGAGACAATCCTCATTGAAAATCTGCCAGACGTAAGAGATATCAACGTATTACTGGAAGCAATCGCCGGAATTGGTGCTCAGGTAGAGCGAATCAACAGAACTACTGTTAAAATCAACGGTTCTACAATTAATGATATAAGTGTGGACTATGAATATATAAAGAAGATTCGTGCATCCTATTATCTTCTTGGTGCACTGCTTGGTAAATACAAACATGCAGAAGTACCGCTTCCTGGAGGATGTAACATTGGAAGCCGTCCGATTGACCAGCATCTGAAGGGATTCAGAGCACTGGGTGCATCTGTAAATATTCTTCATGGTGCAATTGTTGCGGAAACAGAAAACCTTCACGGAAGTCATATTTTCCTTGACGTTGTTTCTGTAGGTGCGACTATTAATATTATGATGGCAGCTTCACTGGCTTCAGGCCGTACTACGATTGAAAATGCAGCCAGAGAACCTCATGTTGTAGATGTTGCCAATTTCCTGAACAGTATGGGCGCTAATATTAAAGGCGCAGGAACAGATGTTATCCGTATAAAAGGTGTTGAGAAACTTCACCGTACAGAATATTCTATTATTCCTGACCAGATTGAAGCTGGTACATTTATGTTTGCGGCAGCAGCAACAGGTGGAGATGTAACAGTAAAGAATGTTATTCCGAAACATCTGGAAGCTACAACAGCGAAACTTGAAGAGATCGGATGTGAAGTAGAAGAATTTGATGATGCAGTACGTGTCCGTGCAGGAAAGAGACTGCACCGTACTCATGTAAAGACTCTTCCGTATCCGGGATACCCGACAGATATGCAGCCGCAGATTGCAGTTACCCTGGCGCTGGCTGAGGGAACAAGTATTGTTACTGAAAGTATATTTGAAAATCGCTTCAAGTATGCAGATGAACTTTCAAGGATGGGAGCAAACATTAAAGTAGAAGGTAATTCTGCGATCATTGATGGTGTTAAGAAACTGACAGGAGCAAGAGTCAGTGCACCGGATCTCCGTGCAGGAGCAGCACTTGTAATAGCTGGTCTTGCGGCAGATGGAATTACTGTAGTAGATGATATTGTTTACATCCAGAGAGGATATGAGAATTTCGAGGAGAAACTGAGAAGTCTCGGAGCAGAAATAGAGAAGGTTTCCAGTGAAAAAGAAATTCAGAAGTTCCGTCTTCGTGTAGGATGATAAAAATTGTCATGATAAAGTCTTGACAATTAAGAAAAATAAGTATAATGTATGTTCTGCAATAATTAAATAAACGGCCTTTTATTCAGAGTGGTGGAGATACAAAGGATCTGTGAAGCCACGGCAACCCCTCCGTAAGAGGAAGGTGCCAACCTGAGCGAGTGATCGAACAATAAGAGGATTGAATTCAAATTCAAAACAGTCCTGTTGTTGGGGCTGTTTTTTTGTTATGATTGCAGAATTACGAGAATTGCGAAGCAATGGAGTAATTCGTATAACAGTAATTGACTATTTGACCAGTTTTTACAGAAAGAGGTAAATCATGGAGAGAGAAAAAATTTTATTCACTTCTGAATCAGTAACTGAAGGCCATCCGGATAAAATGTGCGATGCTATTTCCGATGCTATTCTGGATGCAATCATGGAAAAAGACCCAATGGGACGTGTGGCATGCGAAACAGCTACAACAACAGGTCTTGTACTTGTAATGGGAGAAATTTCAACAAGTGCATACGTTGATATTCAGAAAATTGTAAGAGACACAGTAAGAGAAATCGGTTATACACGTGGTAAATACGGATTTGATGCAGATACATGCGCAGTTATCACTGCAATTGACGAACAGTCTGCTGATATCGCACTTGGTGTAGATAAGGCTCTGGAAGCAAAAATGGGCGAAGATGAAATCGATGCAATCGGTGCCGGAGACCAGGGTATGATGTTTGGATATGCTTCCAATGAAACAGAAGAATATATGCCATACGCAATCAACATGGCACATAAACTTGCACGTCAGCTGACAAAAGTACGTAAAGACGGAACTCTGCCATATTTAAGACCAGATGGAAAAACACAGGTAACTGTTGAATACAATGAAGAAGGAAAACCGATCCGTCTTGATGCAGTTGTATGCTCAACACAGCATGATCCTGAAGTAACACAGGAACAGATCCATGAAGATATTAAGAAATATGTATTTGATGAAATTATTCCGGCAGATATGGTAGATGATGAAACTAAATATTTCATCAACCCTACAGGACGTTTTGTAATCGGCGGACCTCATGGTGACAGTGGACTTACAGGACGTAAGATCATCGTTGATACTTACGGTGGAGCAGGCCGTCACGGTGGCGGAGCTTTTTCCGGAAAAGACTGTACAAAGGTTGACCGTTCCGCAGCTTATGCAGCACGTTATGTTGCAAAGAACATCGTAGCAGCAGGACTGGCTGACAAATGTGAAATTCAGCTTTCCTATGCAATAGGAGTTGCAAAACCAACATCTATTCGTGTTGACACATTTGGAACAGGTAAACTTTCCGATACAAAACTTGTTGATATTATTCGTGAAAACTTTGATCTTCGTCCGGCTGGAATCATTCGTATGCTTGACTTAAGAAGACCAATCTACAAACAGACTTCCGCATATGGTCACTTCGGACGTACAGATGTAGATCTTCCGTGGGAAAAACTGGACAAAGTAGAAAATCTTAAGAAATATCTCTGATCAACATGATTGAGTGAAATATCATTTTATAGAAAATTTAGAGATAAGAATATTATGATATGATATAATGAACGCATATATAACGAACTGAGTTTCGGGATATGTGCGTTCATTTTTGTATGCCGAAATTCATTACCAGGAAATGAGGGAATTTCAATGAAATTACGTACAAGGATATTTGTGGGATTTCTGATGGTAATTCTGGTGCCTATGCTTCTGCTGTCTGCAGCATTATATGGATTCAGGGAGACACAGGTAAGAAGTTCACAGAAATCTCAGACTGCACAGGAAACAACTTACGATATAACTATTGCAGAAACAGATGGAACACAGTCAGGAATACAGATCATGACCAAGGATCTTTTTTTTACGGCACTGATCATACTGATTTTTACCAGCGTTTCTGTGGGGCTGTGGATCTATCGAAGTGTTGCAGCACCCCTGGTAAAACTCCGACGGGCGACACAGAACATTAAAGAAGGTAATCTGGACTTTGTGATGGAAGCGGAGGGAACAGACGAATTTGCAGAACTGTGCCGTGATTTTGAGGAAATGCGCCGCAGACTGAAGGAGTCGGCAGAAGAAAAAGTTCTTATGGACAAGGAAAATAAAGAACTGATAAGTAATATTTCTCATGATCTTAAGACTCCTATCACTGCAGTTAAAGGTTATGTAGAGGGAATTATGGATGGAGTTGCCGATACACCCGAAAAAATGAACCGTTATGTCCGAACTATATATAATAAAACAAACGAAATGGATCATCTTATTAATGAACTTACCTTTTATTCCAAGATTGATACAAATCGAATTCCGTATACATTCAGTAAGCTGAATGTAGATGATTATTTTTCGGACTGTGCAGAGGAAATAGGACTTGAACTGGAAACCAGAGGAATACAGCTTTATTATGCGAATTACGTTGAAAAAGATGTTCTTGTAATTGCGGATGGAGAGCAGATTCGTCGTGTCATTCATAATATTATAAGCAATGCTATCAAATATATGGACAAACCAAAGGGTGTTATACAGATCAGAGTCAAAGATGTCGGAGATTTTGTCCAGATTGAGATAGAAGACAATGGCAAGGGAATTGCAGCTAAGGATATTACATATATATTTGACCGTTTTTACAGAACAGATGTGTCCAGGAATTCTTCAAAAGGCGGAAGTGGAATTGGTCTGTCCATCGTGAGAAAGATACTTGAAGATCATGGTGGTAAGGTATGGGCCACAAGTCGTGAAGGAATTGGCACGATCATGTACTTTGTTTTGAGAAAATATCAGGAGGTACCGATAAAATGAGCAGAATACTGATTATAGAAGATGAAGAAGCAATTGCAGATCTTGAGAGAGATTATCTTGAACTGGCAGGATTTGAGGTGGAGATTGCGAACAGAGGAGATATTGGCCTTAAGAGAGCAATGGAAGAGGATTTTGATCTGCTGATTCTCGATCTGATGCTTCCGGAAGTTGACGGTTTTGATATCTGCAGACAGGTACGTCAGGAAAAAAACCTGCCGATCATCATGGTATCGGCCAAAAAAGATGATATTGATAAGATTCGTGGACTGGGACTCGGGGCTGATGATTATATGACGAAGCCGTTCAGTCCGAGTGAGCTTGTGGCAAGGGTGAAAGCCCATATGGAAAGGTATAACAGACTTGTCGGTTCAGGAGCAGTCAAAAATGATATCATAGAAATCCGTGGAATTAAGATTGACAAAACAGCACGCCGTGTATGGATAAATGGAGAAGAAAAAAGTTTTACAACAAAAGAATTTGACCTGCTGACGTTTCTTGCAGAAAATCCAAACAGGGTATTTACAAAGGCAGAACTGTTCCGGCAGATCTGGGATATGGAGTCAGTGGGAGATATCGCCACAGTAACTGTACACATCAAGAAAATCCGTGAAAAAATTGAATTTAATACAGCAAAACCGCAATACATCGAAACTATCTGGGGGGTTGGATACCGATTCAAAGTGTAAAACATGGAGAGATAAAAATATGGAGAGATTATATAAAGCATTAGAGAACTACAGCAAAAGTGATTATTATCCTTTTCATATGCCCGGGCATAAGCGAAACAAAGCTTCTGTAAACGGAAATTTTCCAATAGAAACAGACATTACAGAAATAGAAGGTTTTGATAATCTTCATCATCCGGAAGGTATCCTGAAGAAGGCTCAGGAAACCGTATCAAAAATATACGGAACAAAAGAAAGTTTTTACAGTGTAAACGGAAGTACAGCAGCACTTCTTTCAGCTGTGTCTGCTGCGGTCCCGAGAGGAGGCAGAATTCTCGTGGCCAGGAACTGTCATAAAGCAGTTTATCATGCCATATATCTGAGAAATCTGGTGCCCTCTTATATTTATCCACAGGTAGATGAAAAATGGTGGATAAACGGCGGAATTTCGCCGGACAAGGTGGAAAGAATTCTTGCAGAAGATCCGGAGTGCAGTGCAGTTCTTATCACTTCTCCAAGTTATGATGGAGTTGTATCTGATGTGAAGAGAATAGCAGAAATTGTTCATGAACACGGCATACCGCTGATTGTGGATGAGGCACATGGAGCACATTTCCATTTTTCAAACTATTTTCCTGTATCTGCTGTAGAACTGGGAGCAGATCTTGTAATTCAGAGCCTTCACAAGACACTTCCGTCTATGACACAGACAGCAGTCCTTCATAACTGCAGCGAAAGGGTAGACAGTAATCTGATCCGGCGTTTTATGGGAATTTATCAGAGCAGCAGCCCTTCGTATGTTCTGATGGCAAGTATGGATGCATGTATGGAAAAGATGCAGACAGAAGGGCAGCAGATGTTCAGAAATTTCACAGAAATTCTTGAAAAAACACGTAAAAGGCTTTCCTCATGCCGATATATAAGACTTGTAAATCCTGAGAAGGGAGAAACAGCAGTTTTTGACTATGATCGTTCAAAACTCGTATTTTCTACGAAGTATGCATCGATTACAGGTTCGGAATTATATCATATGCTTCTTGAAAAATATCATATTCAGATGGAAATGGAATCTGAATACTATGCGCTGGCAATAGCGGCAGTCGGAGACAGAGAAGAAGGATTTGAGAGACTCTGTGAAGCTGTTGAGGATATCGACAGAGAAGAGGCATCAAGAGAAAAAAAGCAGAACTGGGAAGAACAGGACGAAAAAGCTGTTTATCCGGTAATGAATCAGGCAATGCTTATAGCAGATGCAATGGATATGCCTTGTGAATCAAGACCACTGGAGGAATGTGTCGGAAAAATTTCAGCAGAATTTGTTTATCTGTATCCACCGGGAATACCATTGATCGTTCCGGGAGAGCAGATAACAGGACAGTTTGTCAAAAAACTGAACATATACAAAGAAAAAGGGCTGGAACTTCAGGGCCTGGAGGATTATACAGGAAGCAAAATAAAAGTAGTAAGGCAGGAAAATCTTCAGGATAAACCGGATATCCAGAATTTATGATAATCAGGGGAAGACAGAAAGATGGGAAAAATTTTTTATATCATGGGAAAAAGTGCCTCAGGAAAAGACAGAATTTATTCCAGGCTTGCAGGAGATAAGAATCTGAATTTCAAAAAACTTATCTTATATACCACGAGACCTCGCAGAGATGGCGAGGAGGATGGAGTACAGTATTATTTTGCAGACGATAAGAAACTGAAAGAATTCAGGGAAAAAGGTAAACTTATAGAAGCCAGGTCATACGATACCATATATGGAATATGGACATATTTCACAGCAGATGACGGGCAGATTAAACCGGGCAAAGACCGGTATCTGGCAATAGGCACGCTGGAATCGTATCGCAAAATGAAAGAATATTTTGGAGAAAATGAAGTGGTGCCGGTTTATATTCAGGTAGAAGACGGCAAAAGACTGGAACGTGCCCTGAACCGTGAAAAAGAACAGGATAACCCGAAATATGCGGAACTGTGCAGGAGATTTCTGGCAGATCAGGAAGATTTTTCAGAAGACAAAATAAAAGATGCAGGAATCACTGTACGTTTCGAAAATGATGATCTCGATATTTGTGTCAAAAATATTATAAATTATATAAATTCTGTATCTTAGAGAAAAATAGTTTTTATTGACAATTAAAGTATGGTATAATGAGAACACAGCGAACAAAGATTCGTACT
This sequence comes from uncultured Blautia sp., assembly GCA_934359835.1. Taxonomy (GTDB): domain Bacteria; phylum Bacillota; class Clostridia; order Lachnospirales; family Lachnospiraceae; genus Blautia_A. The sequence goes on along the minus strand of CAKRLX010000014.1, from coordinate 22,914 downwards.
GAATCAGTAGCTAGAAACAAGAGAGGTGATTCTGAATGGTTAGTTTCAATAATATCATTGGGCATGAAGAGATAGTAAAACATCTGCAAAACGCTATGCAAACAGGAAAAATTTCACATTCCTATATTTTTACAGGGCGTCCGGGATCAGGTAAGAAGCTTCTTGCCGGCACATATGCTATGACACTTCAGTGTGAGGCAGGCGGAACAGAACCATGTCAGAAATGTGAATCCTGCAAAAAAGCTCTGGGTAAAAACCATCCGGATATTATCTTTGTGACTCATGAGAAGCCAGGTACTATTTCTATTGATGAAATAAGAGAACAGGTAATTCATGACGTAGCAATTAAACCATATTACAGCGAACATAAGATTTACATCATTCCAGATGCGGAGATGATGACAGTACAGGCGCAGAATGCACTTCTGAAAACGATAGAAGAGCCGCCGGAATATGCAGTTATCATGCTGCTTACAAGCAATGTAGATGCATTACTGCCAACAATTCAGTCACGATGTGTAAGGCTCGACCTTAAAGTTGTTGATGACAGTCTGGTAAAGAAATATCTTATGGAACGTCTTCATATTCCGGATTATCAGGCAGAGATTGATGCTTCTTTTGCACAGGGAAGCATAGGCAAGGCAAAAGAGGCTGCAACCTCCGAAGAGTTTGCTGTTATGACACAGAATGCATTGAAGATACTGAAATATGTAAACACTATGGAAACATATGAGCTTTCTGACGAAATTAAGAAACTCGCAGATGAGAAGCAGAATATAGGTGATTATCTGGATATTTTTCAGTTCTGGTTCAGAGATGTTCTGATGTTTAAGGCAACATGCGAAGTAGACAACCTGGTATTTAAACAGGAAATCAATTATATAAAGGAACAGGCAAGCCAGCGTTCATATGAAAATCTGGAAAAGATTCTGGAGGCATTGGAGAAGACTAAGGTAAGACTTCGTGCAAATGTAAACTTTGAACTTGCACTTGAGCTTCTGTTCCTGACCATCAGGGAGAGATAGAATGACAAAAGTAGTAGGTATCAGATTCCGAAATGTCGGAAAGATATATTATTTTAATCCTAAAAATTACAGAATGAAAACCGGTGACCATGTAATCGTGGAGACTGCCCGTGGAGTGGAATTCGGAAAAGTTGTTATGGATCCGAAGGAAGTTGCCGAGGATGAAGTGGTGCATCCGCTGAAAGAAGTTCTGAGAGTAGCTACAGAAGCAGACGAAGAGAGAGAACAGCAGAACAGAATCAAAGAAAAAGAAGCATTTAAAATCTGCCAGAAAAAAATTCGTGAACACGGACTGGAAATGAAACTGATTGATGCAGAATATACATTTGATAACAATAAAGTACTGTTTTATTTTACGGCGGATGGAAGAATCGACTTCCGTCATCTGGTAAAAGATCTTGCAGCAATCTTCAAGACAAGGATTGAACTCCGTCAGATCGGGGTAAGAGATGAGACAAAGATTCTGGGAGGTATTGGAATCTGCGGAAGATGTCTCTGCTGCCACACATATCTTTCAGAATTTGCACCGGTATCCATCAAAATGGCAAAAGAACAGAATCTGTCACTTAACCAGACAAAGATTTCCGGCGTATGCGGAAGGCTGATGTGTTGCCTTAAAAATGAGCAGGAAACATATGAAGAACTGAACAAAAAATTGCCGGGAACAGGAGATACTGTAACACTGCCGGATGGACTGCAGGGAGTTGTACACAGTGTAAATGTTCTGAGACAGAGAGTAAAAGTTGTAGTTGAAGTCAATGATGAGAAGGAAATTCAGGAATATCCTGTGGAGGAACTGAAATTCAGACCAAGAAAGAAAAAGGTCAAAGTATCTGAAAAAGAAATGAAAGAACTTGAAGACCTGGAAGACAAAGAAGGAGTTTCCAAACCTCATGGAAAAAAGAAATCAGAGTGATCTGATAAGACCGGGTGAGCGGGTAGATGATCTGCAGAATGGTTTTTATGTGATCCAGAATCCCGAAAAATTCTGCTTCGGAATGGATGCGGTACTTTTATCCGGATTTGCCAGAATCAAAAAAGATGAAAATGTTCTGGATATGGGAACAGGAACAGGGATCATACCTGTACTTCTTAAATCCAAAACCAGAGGAAAACATTTTACAGGTCTCGAAATCCAGGAAGAATGTGCGGAAATGGCCGGACGGACCATCAGATATAATAAACTGGAATCAGATATTGACATTGTATGTGGAGATATCAAAGAGGCTGCTGATATTTTTGGAGCAGCTTCTTTTAATGTAGTTACAAGCAATCCTCCTTATATGATAGGAGAACACGGACTGCAGAACCCATATATGCCGAAAGCTATTGCAAGACATGAGATTCTGTGTACACTGGAAGATGTTGCAAGCCAGGCTTCACGAGTATTGAAGGACAGAGGACGTTTTTATATGGTACACAGGCCGTTCAGGCTGGCTGAGATTTTTCAGGTGCTGACCAGATACAAGCTGGAACCCAAAAGAATGCAGCTGGTCTATCCCTACATAGACAGAGAACCGAATATGGTTCTGATAGAAGCAATGAAGGGAGGAAATTCCAGAATAACAGTGGAAAAACCTCTGATCGTATATGAGAGCCCCGGTGTTTATACAGAAAATATTCTTAAAATATATGGTATGGTATAAAAACAAAAAAGGAGAACTTACGGAAATATGAGTGGAAAATTATATCTGTGTGCAACACCAATCGGAAATCTGGAAGATATCACACTCCGGGTTCTCCGCACATTGAAAGAAGTAGATCTTATTGCTGCAGAAGATACAAGAAACAGCATTAAACTGCTGAATCATTTTGAGATAAAAACACCCATGACAAGTTATCATGAGTACAACAAAATCGAAAAGGCATATACACTTATAGCAAAAATGCAGGAGGGAATGGACATAGCACTGATCACAGATGCAGGAACACCCGGGATATCTGATCCGGGAGAGGAACTTGCTGCGATGTGTTATGAAGCAGGAATTGAGGTAACATCGCTTCCCGGTCCTGCTGCCTGCATTACAGCACTGACACTGTCAGGACTTCCTACAAGAAGGTTTGCATTTGAAGCTTTTCTGCCGATGGAAAAGAAAGAACGAAAAGAAATATTAAATGAACTCATAAATGAAACAAGGACGATCATTATTTATGAAGCACCACATAAATTGGTAAGAACACTGAAAGAATTAAGAGAAACACTGGGAAACAGAAGACTGACTCTGTGCAGAGAGCTTACAAAAAAACATGAAACAGCTTTTCATACAACTTTTGACGAACTTATAAAGAAATATGAGTCAGAAAAACCGCTTGGAGAGTGTGTGCTTGTAATAGAAGGAAAAAGTCGTCAGGAACTGAAAGAAGAATCTGTAGCATCCTGGGAGACAATTTCAATAGAAGAACACATGGAAATATATGAAAAACAGGGACTTGCCCGCAAAGATGCGATGAAACAGGTGGCAAAAGACCGCGGTATGTCCAAAAGAGAAATTTATCAGTATTTATTAAAAGAATAGAAATACATCTTAAGTGCCTGCCTGAATAAGATCAGACTGGCATTTATTTTAAGTGAAAGGAATTCGAAAAACTGTCCTTTATAATATATAAGATAAAAAATATATATGTAAAAACGACGAAGAATGACGCTAATTTAATTATTTATGCGTGAAGTATTTTAAATGAGGACAGGATATGATAAATATAAGGCATATAATATGAGACTGATAGAGTAAAGAATTAAAAAGTAGACTGAGAGTGGGGATGAAATGATGGATCATGACATACTGAAAGTAAGAATGCTTGGAGGATTTACTCTGGAATATAAAGGTAAAGAACTGGTACTGGACAGAAATATCTATTCAAAAACAACACAGCTTTTGCAGCTGATACTTCTTCACACAAAAGGCAGTGGCATTTCAAAGGCTGCACTGATAGAAGAGCTTTATGGAAGAACAGAAGTGGAAAACAAAAACGGAAGCCTTAATAATACGCTTTTTCGTCTGAGAAAACAGTTGAAATCAATGGGGCTTCCGGAAAGTAATTACATAAATATCAGCGCAGGAATGTGCCAGTGGGATCCAGAAATAAAAGTATATGTGGATGTTTGTGAATTTAAAGAGAAAATAGAAGCTGGTCAGAAAGAAAACAGAGAGCAGGAAAGAAATAATATTTGGCTGAATGCCTGGAAAATATACAGAGGCGAATTCCTTCCGAACATGATAGGCGAAGACTGGGCAGCAGTTGAAAATGTCAGATGCAGAGATATGTATTTTATGTGTGTGGAAGAACTTTGTCACTGGCTGAAAACAGAAGAAAAATATGAAGAACTGCATCAGGTTGCACATGGAGCAGCAGATATTTATCCATTTGATGACTGGCAGATATGGGAAATCGACAGTCTTATAGGCATGGCTAGATACAAAGAAGGAATGGAAGTATACAAAAGAACAGCTAAACTTCTGTTTGATGAAATGGGAATATCTCCATCAGAAAAAATGCTGGAAAGATTCAAACTTATGGGTGAAAGAACTTCTCAGGCAGCAGGTGCAATTGAAGATATCAAGTACCGCCTGAAGGAAAAGGAGGCAGTTTCAGGAGCTTACTTCTGTGCATTCCCAAGTTTTGTAGATGTGTATCATGTGTTCAGCCGAATGATGGAAAGAACAGGCATTTCTGTCTTTCTGATGTTGTGTACACTGGATTTTGAAGATCGGATCCCAACATCAGAAGAAGAACGGTCAATGTCAGATACACTCAGGGAAACGATTCAGAATTCTGCACGTAAAGGAGATTTTTATACAAGATATAATGTGCGTCAGTATCTGATCATGCTGATTGGAATCAACCAGGAAAACTGCCAGCTGGTTTCGAAAAGAATTGACAGAGGATTCAAAAAGAGAATTGGCTCCAGAAAAAATGTTCAGATTGATTATTACGTTGCATCTGTCGGAGAAGTATGTGACGAAAATAAAGAAAGAGAAATAAAGAATTTTGTAGACAACAGAGTAGCATGGAGCGAAACAACTGAATAAATAAATATAGAAAGCATGTCGTGTATTCTTTAAATAAGGAGCACGGCGTGCTTTTTTATTTTTAAGGATTAAGTAATATTGAAAAAATAATCCTTTTTGTCAGAAAACCGCAGAAGAAAGAGATAAAGAAAGAGTGTAAATGCTATAATTTATAACATATTATGAAAGAATTATAAGCAACACAGAGATAGATGAGAAGGCTGAATTGGGGGAATGGACTTGGAAAATAATAAAAAAGAAAAAAAGAAGACAGGGACATTTGTAGTTCATGTAAAACATTGTGAAAATGCTACGTGGCAGGGAGAAGTAACCTGGGCAGAAGAAAACAGAAAAAAGCAGTTTCGCAGCGCACTGGAACTGATAAAACTGATAGACAGCGCATTAAACATGGAGGAAAAATAATGCAGGAGGCAATTAATATTTCAGCTCCTAATCTGATTAATATCTGTATTGACAGTGCAGACGGAAATGAAAAACAGGGAAGAATGTACTGCTTTTATAAGGAAGAGGCAATTGAATTCAGAAATGTACATGAGCTGTTTAAATTGATGGGAGAACTGATGAACGGAATTAATTATCCCCAGCATTCTGTCAAACTCAGATCCTATAATAAAAATGATGAAAACAATAAATATTCAAAATATAAAACAGAACTTCCGGAAATAGATGAAAGAGAAAGAATTCTCAAAAACAGAGGAAAAAAAGATACACTTGTAGTTTATGTCAGGTTCAGACAGAAGGCAACATGGCAGGGAAGTGTATATTACGTGGACACTGGAAAAAAGGAAGATTTTTACAGTGAATTGGAATTGATGAAAATTATTGATAACAGTACAAAAACTGAGAAAAATTTTACTCAATTTATCTAAAACAGAGGTCACGAAAGAGTTTACGAAACAGTTTGGTTGATATAATAACTTTATCAAATTTAAATAAAAAAAATCTCTTATAAGAAAGCGGGAGATGTATATATGAAAAAAGAAAAAAACAGAAAAGTAAAAAAAGGAGCAGGAGGCTGGAAACACAGTTGGCAGTACAGGGCAATAAGCCTTATGTGTGTGATACTTCTGGTATGTTCAACAGTTATTCTTGATACAGGCTTATCAAGGGCGAATTCCTTTGATGATGAAATATCACTGGATACAGAGAATGTTGATGTTGTTGAAAATGCTGCAGAGACTGGCAGTACAGAAGAATATCCACAGGAAATATCGCAGGACAGTTCGGAAGTTAATGTAGACTTTGAAGATGATTTCACCGACACACCGGCAGAAACAGTTCAGGAAGAAAACCTTGAGGCTGCAGAAGAAGCAGCTGATTTTTCTGCGGGTGATGATGAAGAAACAGCTCAGCCGGAAACAGTGACTTATACGAAGCTTATCAATAACGACACTGTTGAGGTCAAAGCAGAAGCAGATGCCGGTACATTACCTGATGGAGCAGTACTGAATGTAACTCCTGTAGAAAAAGAAACAGAACAGTATACAGCAGTAGAAAATGTACTCACATCACTGGCACAGAACAAAGAAACGAAGCTGGACGGATTTCTTGCTTATAACGTATCCTTTACAGACAGTGAAGGAAATCCTGTAGAACCAAACGGAACAGTTCAGTACAGTTTCCAGTATACAGAACCTGTTTCACCGGAACTTGCAGATCCGGCAAATACATCAGTTACAGCAGTAAAAATCCGTAAAAATACTGAAACATCTGAGATGGAATTCATTGAGCTGAATGCAGAAGACCACAAACTTGCATTTGAAATGAATGAAAGCAGACAGCTTCAGAAAGCAGAATTCCAGTCAGCAGATACAGCGACAGTAGCTTTTGCATGGAACAGCAAAGAAACAGCTCAGGCAGAAGATAATAACGGAGAAGAGCAGAATCAGGAGCCACAGCCAAACGAAACACCGGATCAGAATACAGAGCAGACACCGGAACAGGCTCCGATCGGAACAATCGAGATCACAGCTGACGAAGTAAATCTTCGCACAGCACCTTCAACAGAAGCCGAAGTGATTGCAACAGCAAACACAGGCACACAGCTTCCACTTCTGGAAACAGTTACAGCAGAAGATGGAAGTAACTGGTACAAGGTTACATATGACGGAACAATTGTTTACGTAAGAAGTGATATGGCAGCAGTTGTCGGAGAAAATCAGGAAGAAGAGATCATAGAAGAACCGACAGAAGAGGAAGAAGAATTAACGACAGAGGAAAGTAATACATTAACATTTACAAAAACAGTTAATGACGTTGTAGTAACTGCTGTCACTGATGTGGGAGTTATCCCAGAAAATGCGGAATTTGTGGTAACCCCTGTAGAGAAGGAAACAGAGCAGTATACAGAAGTTGAAAACAGACTGCAGGAACAGGTGCAGAATGAAAATCAGGAACTTTGTGGTTTCCTTGCATATGATATTTATTTTATAGATATAGAAGGCAATAAGATAGAGCCAGCCGGAGATGTAAAAGTATCTATGGAATACAGCCAGGCGGCAATTCCTGAAGAGGTTGCCAATTCTGTGTCAGTTCAGTCGGAAGATGAAGATACAGTATCTACAGAACAGACTACAAATGTAGAAGTTATGCATTTTGTGGAAGATGAGACAGGAACTGTTCAGAATATTGTAAATATGACGCAGCAGGGGCTGGCTAACGTGGAAACTACTGTAGATGGAGAAGTACAGAAAGCGGAATTTAATACAGAAAGCTTTTCGGTATTTACAATTACCTGGAAAAGAACAGATTCTAATCCAAATTATGAATTCAATTTTTCAAAAAATATCTATATGGTGAAGAAGAACGGAACTTCATATACAGGATTGAATAATACAGTATCAAATGGAACGCTTACATTGGAAACAGAAGATACAAATCCTGTCCTTTATACAAGCACTATTACTTCAAAAGGAGTGAATTCTCAGTTATATTCAGTTAAAGAAACTGACAACACGATTTATCGTTTTGAAGGTGCATATCTGGCAACGGGAAATAATAGCTACACACTTGTTAATAATAATAAGATTATTAAACTTATGGGAAAGAAGGGCGCATCTTCAAACACTGGTGTGATGAAATATCAATATAAAGGAGATACGTCATATAGAGAAATAACAGGAAATCAGAAAGTTATATTTGTTTACACAAATGCGGCATTGACAACAGTTGCTAATATGGTTTCTGAAAATGGAGTCACATTGTATGCAGGTAGTTGGAGAAATCCATATTCAACAGTTGATTTAAAGGATTTGACTGGAGTGTTAGATGTTGCGCCTACTCCTTCTGTAAATAGTCCTATTCCTTCAACAGCAAGAGAGAATAGCGGAGGAAATGATACAAATAATGATTATGGGTACGTGAGAACTGTTGTCGGAAGTGGAGATGAAGCTGTAGAAGTTAAATATCTGAAAAAAGGAGATGAAGGATTACAGTACAGTGAAGATAATCAGAATTGGATTGATGTAGGTAGCAATCCAGTGAAATTTGTATACAGGTCGAATGCTGGTGATAAAAAGACGATTGATACAGCAGATACAAAAGGTTTAATTGATATTAATCTGGCAAATTATAGGGAGAATAAAAATTATAAAGGAATATATCCTTTTAATGGCACAGATTGGACCGGAAGTGAAAAAGTGACGCCAGACCTGGTGAAGAGTGATTTGCAGAATGGGTATCCTGTATTAAAAAACGGAAATACGTCATTAGATGAGCTGTTTAATGGAACGTGGTCTGAAACAATAAAATATGCGTCTGGATTAAATCATTTATTTAAGTACGATGCTACAACCGGTACATATACATATGACAGTGATTCAAATTATGCATATTATGATGCATCAGCGAGAAATACAGAGAAAAACTTTATTGTATATGATAAGTCGTATTATAGATATTCAGCAGGTTTTCATGGGGGTGGAGCATTTATGCCATTTGCTGCATTAGATGACAATGATACCAATAATGGATATGCATTTGGAATGACAGTATCATTTGATTTTATGCAGCCTAAAGATGGACAAATCAATGGAAAAAATATGGTGTTTGAATTTTCCGGAGATGATGATGTTTGGGTATTTATTGATGGTAAGTTAGTGCTTGACTTGGGTGGCGTTCATAATATGGCAACTGGAAGTATTAACTTTGCAACTGGTGAAGTTAAAGTAAACACAAAAAGTTCAACAACACTGAATAACATCTTTGGTAAGTCAAGGTTCGGAGATTATAGCAGTCATACATTAAACTTCTTTTATCTGGAACGAGGAAGAGGAGAATCCAACTGCTCACTGAAATTTAATCTTCCACCAATGCCGACAAATTCAATTGAAATTGCAAAAAGCCTTGATGAGAATAACAAAGATATTGAAAAATATACAAGTACAGAATTTGAATTTAAGGCTTATCTGGAAGATAAAGAAGAAAATGGACAGTTCAGTGCTATTGCAGCAGGAACACCATATAGAGTAAAGAAAAATGGAAAACTTACTCAGGAAACAAGATATGTAGAGAAAGGAAATATATTTAAATTAAAGGCTGGCGAATCTGCTGTATTTGAGGGAATTGAATCAGGACTTAAATTTTATGCAGAAGAAGTTGGAATAAAGTCAGATCAGTTTGACAGAGTGGATATTACTGGCTGGAAAGTATCTTATATAAAAGACGGAGAAGTGATTGGTTCATCGCAAAATACGGATACAAAGATTGAAGATGGACAATATCTGGCAAGAAGTGAAACAAAAACAGCAGGTGAAGCTGCAAAGGTAGAATTTATTAATACCTGTGCAGGTAAGAATCTCCGGGAACTTCATATTACAAAGAAGATAAAAGAAGGAACTATTGAAGATACTTCAAAAGAAACATTTAGTTTCCGGGTGTGGCTGTCGGGACAGAATGGAGAACTGATTCCATATGATGGTGCATACACAGTAAAAGAAGGAGACAACGTAATTGGTACTGGAAATGCGAGTCTCGATGGTAAGATTAGCGGAATAAAACAAAACCAGACAGTAGTAATAGGAAAAATTCTTTCAGGGACACAATTTAAAGTAGAAGAAGTTGATCTTGATAGTAAATATTCAACTCCTAAAAAAGAATTAGTGAAAGACACATTCAAAGAAACAGAAACAGATGCGGATGGAGAATTAATACTTGAGAAAGATGCTGAAGTTATTATTACAAATGTATTAAAGGTTAATATGGAAATCCAGAAAATCTGGGAAGGTGATAATAAAGATGCCAAGCATAGTTCCATTTATGTAGGACTTTACAGTGCAGATGAGAAACCGATTAAGTATCTGAAATTGAATGAAGATAACAATTTTAAGGGCTCTTTCAGTGATGTAAGAGCAGACGATAAAGTATATGAATTGCGTCCAGTATCTGAGGGAGACGAAAAAGAGTTTGAAATCGGTGAAAATAATTTTTATGTGAAAGTCATAGAAGAAAACGTTGTTATAGCAACAGCTGATGAAGTTTCTACGAAGTACAATGTATCTTATAAAACAGATGCTAATGGCTCAACAATTAAACAGACAATCACAAACACAAAGATTACTGCCGATTTGAAATTGTTAAAGGTTGAAAAAGGACAGACAACAGGTCTTTCAGGGGCTGAGTTTGCATTATACAAAGCTGTTGAAGACGCTTCAGGTAATCTTAAAACAGGTGATCCGGTACAGAACAAGAACATTATTACAGATATAAATGGTAAGGCAACAGCTTCTGGATTGATACCGGGAAAATATATTCTGAAGGAAATTAAAGCTCCGACAGGATATGTACTTTCAACGTCTGAATGGATAGTTGAAGTAAGTGATACAAAAACAGTAACAGTAATGCTTAATGGAAATACACTTGCGGTAAATGGTGAAGGTGAGTATGTTATAGAAAATACAAAAATATATTCACTTCCAAGTGCCGGCGGCTCAGGAACTTACGGGTTTACAATCAGTGGCGTGGCTATTTTGACAGCCGCACTCCTGTTGTTTATAAAAAATAAACGAAAGGAGGACGAAGCCTGCAGAAGCACCCATTGATTGAAGGGCAGTCTTAAGAGGCGACTTGAGACTGTCGGAAGGAGAAACAAAAAAGAAAATGTCAGGAGGACAATATAATGAAAAAATATTTTAAAAAGATCAGTGCTTTATTAATGGCAGCGATTATGGTACTGTCCATGTGCACAGCAGTATTTGCAGCAACTGGTGATGTACCAAGCGAAGATGATTCGGCACAGGTAACAATTAATGGCCTTGAAACTGGAGTAACTATCAAGGCGTATCAGATCGTTGATGGTGTTTATACCGACAATGGATTTACAGGATTTACATGGACTGCATTAGCAGCAAACAAAGATAATGCAGCAGTATTTGATGAAGATGGAAATCTGAATCTTACACAGACTGATTTAACTAATATTGTTGCAACTATTAATGATGACACAGACCATGAAACATTTAAACTTGATGAAAATAATAAATCTATTGATGAGAACAATAAGCCTAAAAAGTTAACAGTTGGTACATGGCTGTTACTTGTAAATGGTGGAGAAAAAGTTTACAACCCGATGATTGTCAGCGTTTACTACTCAACTGATAATGGTACAATCATAGGTGGAAAATTTGATGCGAGAGATGGATGGGATCTTGTTAGTAATCCAGTATACGCAAAAGAAACTGAAGTTACAATTGACAAAGTAGCAAATAAAGATACAGCAGAACACGGCGAAGATGTAAACTTCACAATTACAGGTGTTATTCCTTCTTACAGTGCAGAATATGAAACTGTAACTTATAAAATTTCAGATACATTAACAAACCTGGAACTGAAAGTAGCTCCTGTAGTAAGTCTGGCAGGAACTGAAGTTGAAGAAAGAAATTATGATTATAACCCAACAGCAACAGGATTTGAAATCGTATTCCATTCAAATTACATCAAAGGTCTTGCAAATCTGACTGATGTAGAGAGAAAAGTAACAGTAACATATACCGCAACAGTTACAGCTGCTGCAACAACATGGGAGCCTGCAAAGAACGAAGCAACAGTATATTATACAAATGATCCAAAAGCAGAATCAACTTCCAAAACAACAGAAACTAATACATATACTTTCGATATCAACGGACAGATTCTTAAAGTTGATGAAAATAATGAAGCATTAGGTGGAGCAGAATTTACATTATACAGAAAATATGTAGATAAAGTGTTAAGTGATCCTGTTGGTAGTTATGAAACTAAAAAAGAAAATAAAGATACTGATGGTTTAATTGTCTTCAAAGGTCTTGAAGCAGGAACTTATTATTTAACAGAAACAAAAGCACCGGCATCTTATACACTGAACACAAAAGTTTATGAGATTACAATTACGCCAGAGTATAAAGACACTACAGCAGGAAAAGGTAAGAAGGAACTTAAATCTTATTTTGTAACTGTAAAAGAAGCCGGAACAGAAGGGGCTGGCGAAACTAAAGAATATACAGATAATGGAGTAGTTGATAAAATCATCGACATCCAGAACACCAAAGTAGGTACTCTTCCTTCCACAGGTGGTATGGGTACATACATCTTCACAATCGCAGGTGTTGTACTTATGGCTTGCGCAGCAGGTGCATTCATCATCAGCCGCAAAAAATCTTCTGAAGAATAATTAATATTAATTAAGTTGCAGTAACAACATTCCCCCATAATAAATAATCAATTTACCGGCCGGCCTCTTCGGAGGCCGGAAACGGTAATAATACAACAGTATGGAGAACCCTATGAGAAAGAATAAAAGGAAATATATTGGACTGGTATTACTGTTTCTGATAGGTCTGTCCATACTGCTGTATCCGATGGTCAGCGATGCATGGAATAAACACAGAGACAAACTTCTGATCAGCAAATACAGCAGCAGTGTTGCTTCCGAGGACAATTCAGATACACTGAACAGCATGTGGGAGGCAGCACATAAATACAACGAACAGATAAAACAGGAAAGTGTGCCGGATGCTTTTTCCGTAAGGGACGGACAGACAGATCCAGAATACGAATCACTCCTGAATCTTAACGGAGACGGAATGATGGGTTATGTCGAGATCCCAGTTATAGGAGAGACAATCCCGATTTATCATTACACAACAGAAGAATCCCTGCAAAAGGGAGCAGGACATCTCTTCGGCAGCAGTCTTCCTGTTGGAGGCGAAAACACTCACTGCATTCTGTCAGCACACAGAGGACTTCCAAGTGCCAAACTATTCACTGACCTGAATCTGGTCAAAGAAGGCGATGTTTTTTACATCCATGTACTTGATCAGACGCTTGCATATGAAGTAGATCAGATACTTACCGTTCTTCCGGAAGAGACAGATTCTCTTGGAATTGAAGAAGGTAAGGATTATGTAACACTTGTTACCTGTACACCATATGCGGTGAATACTCACAGGATTCTGGTTCGTGGCCATCGTACTACATACGAAGCTGCGAAAGAAATCGAAAAGAATGAGCAGAAGTCGGTATTATCAGGAAATCCGAACAAATTTATGCTTCTTCTCTGCATAGTGATTGGAATTGTAATTGCTGTTATAATAGTAAAAGCAGCATCAAGGCTGGAAGATAAAAAACATAAAAATAAAAAGATACGCAGAAAATAAAGTATGAAAAAAAAATCAAAGAAAAAAAGTTCGAAGATTGTTAATATATTTATTGCACTGGTGTTTCTTGTAGGTGCGGGGATTTTTACATATCCGACGATCAGTGATCTGTGGAATCAGTACAGAAATGCACTGCTTGTCAGTAAATACAATTCATCAGTCGAAAATCTTTCCAATGATCAGTATGACAAACTCTGGCAGGATGCAGAAGAATATAATGCGGAACATCCGACAAACGTTATTGTAGATGCTTTTTCAGAGGAAGATGATTATGTACTGAGTCATCCTTATGATGAAGTTCTTGATCCAAATGGTGACGGACTTATGGGAAGTATTGAAATTCCGAAACTGGATGTGGTTCTTGCTATTTATCATGGACTTGGAAAAGATGTCCTTGAAAAAGGCGTGGGACATGTGGAAGGCACAAGTCTTCCGATCGGAGGCGAAAGTACTCACGCAGTACTTGCCGGTCACAGAGGACTTCCGAGTGCAAAGATTTTTACAGATCTTGACCAGATGGAGGAGAGAGATATTTTCCTGATCCATGTACTGGACAAGACTCTTGCCTATAAAGTTGATCAGATCAAGACAGTTTTGCCGGAAGAGACCAGTGAACTGGACACGATCCCCGGTGAAGACCATGTAACGCTTGTTACCTGTACTCCTTATGGTGTAAACTCTCACAGACTTCTTGTAAGGGGAATCCGTACAGAGTATGTGGAAGAAGAAACCGAAGAAGAACCGACCATGCAGAAACTGGCAAAAATTGATCCGGTGAAGATCATGCTTGTGGGACTGGCAGTACTGATAATCATCATTATCATCATTTATCTGGTGGTTCGACGGAAAAGCAGAAAAAAGAAGAATACAGAACATAAAGAAGAATAAGAATCAGCAAGGAGGCCGATCGTAGTGAAACAGCGCAAAAGGAAAGGAAAATATTTGAACAGAATACTGGCTTGTCTGGGAATGATGCTTATACTGGTAAACTGTTTTGCAGGAATCGTTCGGGCAGATTCTTATGAACAGGGAAAAAAAGGCAGCTTTGATCTGACCATCCAGGAGCAGAATTCTGAAGGAACAGGCAGCGCACCGATTGCAGGTGTAAAACTGAAACTTTATAAGGTGGGAAGTGTATCATTTGATGGAAATGTGCATTTCATTATCAACAGTGAATTATCATCGTCAGGAGTTGATTTTGAAAAACTGAAAAGCGCCAGTGACTGGTATTCAGCTGCTGAGAAGCTTACCACTGCTGTTTCTGCAACATCACAGAATGTTACAGAGAAGGTATCAGATCTGCAGGGAAAAATAACATACGCTGATCTTGAAGAAGGTATGTATCTGATTGTTGGAGATGCAAACAGCACAGCAACTGTAACACCTATGCTGCTTTCTGTTCCATTTGCCACAGATGAAGGCTGGGTTTATAATGTTCAGGCTTATCCGAAGGCTGAGATTAATAAATTCAGCACAGGCATTACAGTAACAAAGAGACTGTATTATATCGATATGAGTAATTTTGGTCAGATACCAATGAATGCCAGTGATGCGACATTTAAAATCGGACTTTTCCTTGATAAAGAGGGCACGATTCCATTTGGCAGTGATTATATCAAATCAATAAATATCAAAAATGCAAATTCAGGTACAGCAACTTATAATAACGTACCGGATGGCACATATTATATTTTCGAACTGGATGAGAATAACAAGCCGATGGAAATAAACAAGGCAATGGAAGTATCCAGTGGAAAAAGTTATTATTATACAGTTACTGATAAATCAGAAACTGAAAACAACAGTGCATCAGTTGATCAGTCTTCATCACAGGCTGTTTCCTATGTAAATAACAATTATTACTATCTGCCGGATGGATACTATCTGAGCGGACGTATCAGCATCACAAAACGTGTACTCGTAGACGGACAGGAAACAACTACAGATGATACATTCTATGCTGGTGTATTCAGTAACAAAAATGGCTCACTGAAGCTTGTACAGAATGTGGAACTGAAGCAGAATGATACAGTTACTGTAACAATTCCGTTTGAAGAAAATCAGATGCCGGACAGCGTAACTTATGTAGTAAAAGAAACCGACAAAGATGGTAATATCCTGAATGCTGATGATTTTCCATATCAGATCAGCGGTGAAGGAGATGTGAAACTGGAAGAAAGTAAGCAGTACAAAGGCAGTATTACGATCACGAACAGCAAGAATAAAAATGCTACAGCAACACCGACAACAGAACCGGGAGGATCCGGCGACAATGGCAACGGTAATGGCGGAAATCCGGCACGGACTGACAACAGCGGTTCTACATCACAGAAACCGGTTAAGACAGGCGATAATTCCAATCCTGCTTTCTGGGGATTATTACTTATCGGATCTGCGCTTCTGATAGGAGTATTTGTTTACAGAACCAAAAAACAGAAATAATCAGAAAAGCATATAAATACAGAGAAGGATCTGACTGCGGATCCTTCTTTTTGTTTTACACAACTCAGCTTTTGTGCTATAATAAATTAGTATTATTGTGCCGTATTATGCGCAAAAACAGGTAAAATATTTATCAAATAGCAGCCGTTATAAAAGAAAAGCTGCATCAAATATAGAATAACAGGAGGAAACAAATGGGCGGAGAAAATACAGAGTACGGAGCAGATCAGATCCAGATTCTTGAAGGTCTGGAAGCTGTTCGTAAAAGACCGGGTATGTATATTGGAAGTACATCAAGCCGCGGCCTTCATCATCTTGTATACGAGATCGTAGATAATGCAGTAGATGAAGCTCTGGCAGGGTATTGTACAGAAATCCAGGTAATGATCAATCCAGATAATTCTATTACTGTTGTTGATAACGGAAGAGGTATTCCGGTAGGCATTAACCACAAAGCAGGTATTCCGGCAGTAGAAGTTGTATTTACGATTCTTCATGCCGGCGGTAAATTCGGCGGTGGAGGATACAAAGTATCAGGTGGACTCCACGGTGTTGGTGCTTCCGTTGTAAATGCATTATCAGAATGGCTGGAAGTTCAGATTTATCGTGATGGTAAAGAATATAAACAGAGATATGAAAGAGGACATACAATGTATCCTCTTAAAGAAATCGGAGAATGTGCGGCGGATAAATCCGGTACAACAGTAACATTCCTTCCGGACAAAGAAATTTTTGAAGAAACAGTTTATGATTATGATATTCTGAAACAGCGTCTCCGCGAGATGGCTTTTCTTACAAAAGGTCTCAAGATCATACTGAAAGATACGAGAGAAGAATCAAAGAAAGAAACTACTTTCCATTATGAGGGCGGTATTCGTGAGTTTGTTTCCTATCTGAACAAAAGCAAAGAAGCGTTATATCCGGAAATTATTTACTGTGAAGGTGAAAAGGATGGTGTCATGGTTGAAGTTGCCATGCAGCACAATGATTCCTATACAGAAAACAGTTATGGATTTGTAAATAACATCAATACACCGGAGGGTGGAACACATATCGTAGGTTTCCGTAATGCCCTTACAAAGACTTTTAATGACTATGCAAGAAAGAATAAGCTTCTGAAAGATAATGAGCCGAATTTGAGCGGTGACGATATCAGAGAGGGTCTTACAGCAATTGTCAGTGTCAAGATTGAGGAACCTCAGTTTGAGGGACAGACGAAGCAGAAACTTGGAAACAGTGAGGCAAGAGGTGCCGTAGATTTTGTTGTAAGCAGACAGCTGGAGATTTTCCTTGAACAGAATCCTGCTGTGGCAAAAGCAACCGTAGAGAAATCTGTGCTTGCCCAGAGAGCGAGAGAGGCCGCACGTAAGGCGAGGGATCTTACCAGAAGAAAATCAGCTCTGGACGGAATGTCACTTCCGGGAAAACTTGCAGACTGCTCCGACAAAAATCCGGAAAACTGTGAGATTTACATTGTAGAGGGTGATTCCGCCGGTGGTTCAGCCAAGACTGCACGAAATCGTGCCACACAGGCAATCCTTCCTCTTAGAGGAAAAATCCTCAATGTAGAGAAAGCCCGTCTGGACAGAATCTATGGAAATGCAGAGATCAAGGCAATGATCACAGCATTTGGCACAGGTATTCATGAAGACTTTGACATCAGCAAACTTCGTTACCACAAAATCATCATTATGACAGATGCCGATGTAGATGGCGCACATATTGCAACATTGCTGCTGACTTTCCTTTACAGATTCATGCCTGAGCTGATCAGACAGGGATATGTATATCTGGCTCAGCCGCCACTGTACAAAGTCGAAAAAAATAAAAAGGTCTGGTATGCATATGATGATGCGGAACTGAACCGTATCCTTGAAGAAATCGGACGAGATAATAATAACAAAATCCAGCGTTACAAAGGTCTTGGTGAAATGGATGCGGACCAGCTCTGGGAAACAACTATGGATCCTGAGAAACGTATTCTTCTGAAAGTCACCATGGATGAGGCTGCCACTTCAGAAATCGATCTGACATTTACCACTCTTATGGGAGATAAGGTAGAGCCAAGACGTGAATTTATTGAAGAAAATGCGAAATTTGTAGAAAATCTGGATATCTAGGAGAATAAATAAATGGAAGACAATATTTTTGACAAGATTCACGAGGTGGATCTCCAGAAGACTATGGAGAAGTCTTATATAGATTACGCCATGAGTGTTATCGCTTCCCGTGCCCTTCCGGATGTAAGAGATGGTCTGAAACCGGTACAGAGACGAGTACTGTATTCCATGATCGAGCTGAACAACGGTCCGGATAAGCCACATCGTAAATGTGCCCGTATCGTTGGTGATACCATGGGTAAATATCATCCGCATGGAGATAGTTCTATTTATGGTGCGCTGGTTAATATGGCGCAGGACTGGTCAACCAGATATCCGCTGGTAGACGGACATGGAAACTTTGGCTCAGTGGATGGAGACGGTGCTGCGGCCATGCGATATACAGAAGCACGACTCAGCAAAATTTCCATGGAAATGCTTGCAGACATTAATAAAGATACTGTAGATTTCCAGCCGAACTTTGATGAAACAGAAAGAGAGCCTGTAGTACTGCCTTCACGTTATCCGAACCTTCTGGTAAACGGAACTTCAGGTATTGCTGTAGGTATGGCCACAAACATTCCTCCTCATAACCTGAGAGAGGTTATCAATGCAGTTGTTAAGATTATTGACAATACGATTGAGGAACAGAGAGAGACTACGATTGAAGAACTTCTTGAGATCGTAAAAGGACCTGATTTCCCGACAGGAGCAACAATCCTCGGTACAAGAGGCATTGAGGAAGCTTATCGTACAGGAAGAGGCAAAATCCGTGTACGTGCAGTGACTAATATAGAAACACTTCCAAACGGAAAGTCACGTATTATTGTTACAGAACTGCCATATCTGGTAAACAAAGCCCGTCTTATTGAAAAAATTGCCGAACTGGTAAGAGACAAGAAAATTGACGGAATTACAGATCTGAACGATCATTCCAGCAGAGAAGGTATGCGTATCTGTATCGATCTCCGCAAAGACGCAAACGCAAATGTTGTTCTGAACCAGCTTTATAAACATACACAGCTGCAGGATACTTTTGGCGTTATCATGCTCTGCCTTGTTTCCACAAACGGAAACCTGGAGCCGAAGGTTCTTTCACTTCCGGAGATGCTGAAATATTATCTTGCGCATCAGGAAGATGTAGTTACAAGAAGAACAAAGTACGATCTCAATAAAGCACAGGAGCGTGCCCATATATTAGAAGGTCTCCTGAAAGCCCTGGATAATATCGACGAGGTTATCCGTATTATCCGTGGATCAAGAAGTGTCCAGGTTGCAAAACAGGAATTAATGGATCGTTTTGAACTGACAGATGTGCAGGCACAGGCAATCGTTGACATGCGTCTTCGTGCTCTGACAGGTTTGGAAAGAGAGAAACTGGAGGCTGAATATGCGGAATTAATGGAAAAAATCCGCAAATTAAAAGCAATTCTTTCTGACAGAAATACCCTTCTTCGTGTTATCAGAGAAGAAATCCTTGCTATTGCCGACAAATATGGCGATGACAGAAGAACAGCAATTGGTTTTGATGCTTATGATATTTCCATGGAAGATATGATCCCAAGAGAAAATACTGTAATTACAATGACCAAACTGGGCTATATTAAGCGTATGACTATTGATAACTTCCGCAGCCAGAACAGAGGCGGAAGAGGAATCAAGGGAATGCAGACGCTGGATGATGATTATATTGAAGAGCTGATGATGACGACAACGCATCATTATGTAATGTTCTTTACAAATACTGGCCGTGTATACAGACTCAAAGCATATGAGATTCCGGAAGCAGGAAGAACTGCAAGAGGTACGGCGATCATAAATCTGCTTCAGCTTATGCCTGGTGAACGCATTACAGCGGTTATTCCGATCAATAAATTTGAAAAAGGCCAGTATTTGATGATGGCTACAAAAAAAGGTCTTGTCAAGAAAACGCCGATTCAGGATTATGCAAATGTGCGTAAGATCGGGCTTGCAGCTATTTCCCTGCGGGATGATGATGAACTGATTGAAGTAAAAGCTACAGATAATAAGAAAGACATTATCCTTGTAACGAAATATGGTCAGTGTATCCGCTTCAATGAGAGTGATGTCAGAAGTACAGGCCGTGTTTCCATGGGTGTTCGCGGAATCAATCTGGTAGATGGTGATGAAGTTGTTGCAATGCAGTTGAATACACAGGGATATTATCTGCTGGTTGTATCTGAGAACGGTATGGGTAAACGTACTTCCATCAGTGAATTCACTACTCAGAACAGAGGCGGTAAAGGTGTCAAGTGCTATAAGATAACAGAAAAAACAGGTAATGTTATCGGTGCAAAAGCAGTAAATGAAGAAAACGAGATCATGATGATCACTACAGAAGGTATCATTATCCGCCTGCAGTGTGCTGATATTTCAATTCTTGGCAGAATCACATCAGGAGTAAAACTTATCAATCTTTCTGACGGTGTTACAGTGGCAAGCTTTGCCAAAGTCCGTGAAAAAAAAGAAGATAAAGACAATCAACAGGCGGAAGAAGAAACTTCTTCTGAAGAAACAGAGGAAAACGGGGACAGTACAGAAGAATAAAGGGGAAAATAAAATATCATGGATAAGGAAAATGCCACAACAAATGTCAGACGCAGGTCTGATGCCGGCAGACGTAAGACCGGGCATTCAAAATCCAATGTAAGAAGATCGGCTCTGGAAACAGGCGGCAGAAGGCCGTCTAATTCCAGAACCGGTATGAAAAATGTAAAGCTTCAGAATGGAAGAACAGTAAGAACAGGAGTTTCCAGAACAAACAGTTCAAAAACATCACGAAAAGTCCGTTCCCGCCTGAAACTTCCGAATATCAGAATCCCTGGCAGATATACTGCCGGGGGAGCTGCGCTGATTATTTTACTTATTGTTATTATTTTTGCTGTCAAAGGCTGTGGTGTTAATCATAAAACACCGGATGGAGTTGTCCGGAATCTGATAGAAGCATATGACAAAGGCAAAGAAAGCCGTATCAGGAACTGCTATGGAGTAAAAAAGGCTGATGATAATCTTCAGCAGGAAATCGATGCTACGGTTAAGTATTTCCAGGCACATAATCCGCAGAGTATAGAAATCAGTCAGTGCGATTCTATCTATAAAGATGGAAACTATACCTATATGTATATTACTTATAATCTGGTTCTTGATAATAATCAGAGCTATCCGTGCATAAGTACATATATGGTACAGAAAAAAGATAATAATAAGTATTATGTACTTTCAACATCTGAGATTACAGATGATATGAGTAAACAGGCTGCAACCAAGTATGCATTGTTTATGAAGACAGATGCATATAAGCAGTATGCAACCGATTATGACAAATTTATCAAGAAAAATCCGGGATATGAAGAGAAGATAGCATCTAAACTGAAATAATTAAAGAAGCTGCCCTGAATTGATGAGCAGCGCAGAAGGAGTGTAGGCAGAGTGAAAAGAATCATTTTGATGGTGTTAAGAAATATTCTGTTTGTTCCTTATGGCTGGTTTATGCTGTGCAAATATGCCAGAAATGTAGACAGATATACAGAAGGAGAACGGTATGCTCTTCTGAAAAAAATAGACCGGCGTGCCAACAAAGGCGGTAATATTACGGTGAAAGCTTATGGCATAGAGAATATTCCGGATCAGGATGGATTTATGTTTTATCCCAATCATCAGGGCTTGTATGATGTGCTGGCAATTCTGGATGTATGCCCGACACCTTTCTCTGTAGTTGCAAAGAAAGAGGTTGGCAGTGTTCCGTTTCTGAAACAGGTATTTGCCTGCATGAAAGCATATATAATTGACAGAGAAGATATACGGCAGTCTATGCAAGTGATTCTTAATGTAACAAAAGAAGTGAAAAAAGGACGCAATTATCTTATTTTTGCAGAAGGAACAAGAAGTAAAAATGGAAATCATCCTCAGGAATTCAAAGGGGGAAGTTTCAAGGCGGCAATAAAAGCCAGATGCCCGATTGTTCCGATTGCACTGATAGATACTTATAAGGCATTTGATACTGGTTCGGCAGATCCGTTAACTGTACAGGTACATTTCCTGGAACCATTGCAGTATGATGAGTATAAAGAAATGAAATCTACAGAAATTGCTGCAGAAGTAAGGAAAAGAATTGAAGAAACAATTCAAAAATATGGTGGTTGGAAGTAATAAAAAACACACAGCCTGGGGGATTTTCTCCCAGGCTGAAATTTATTTAAATAATTGTAAAAAAGTGGTTGACAATGTGTAAAGTGTTATGTATAATTAACAATGCGTTTCGGAGTGAAATGCCTTCAAATTGCATAAGGAATTATGAATTCGGAGTCAGGAGAAGTACTCAAGAGGCCGAAGAGGTGCCCCTGCTAAGGGTATAGGTCGGGTGACCGGCGCGAGGGTTCAAATCCCTCCTTCTCCGTTTGAAGTTAAAAAAAACTTCAAAAAAGTTCTTGACAACAACTTGTAAATGTGATAAAGTAAACGAGTTGTCGGTGAGATAACAAATCACAGAAAAACATTTAAAAAAACTTAAAAAAGTTCTTGACAAATGAAAAACACTGTGATAAAATAAATGAGCTGTTGCAAGACAGAAGCAACTTTGATAATTAAATAGTGAAACACATACGATTCTCGAAAATTTCTTTAAATTAAATTTTTAAGAACAAACCTTAAAACAGTAAAACGGGAA
>CAKRLX010000013.1 GCA_934359835.1 uncultured Blautia sp. | reverse complement strand
TCGGCTATATCCTTCCCACTACCGGGCGGATTTGGGACTTTAACCCGTTAGAAACGTGCGCCGCTAGGCGCACATCAAAAACAGAGAGACTTTTGTTCCCAAAAGCCCCCCTGTCTCTAATTCGTTTATTAGTCATACATCTGTTCAATCAGTCTGTCCAGCTTCCTGCTGATCTCCTGGCATTTCAGAAGATCCACTCTGTTGCTTATTCTGCTGTTCAGCTGTCTCTGAAGTTTTCTGATCTTTCTGTTCAGGTTCTTCTTTTGTATCTGTTCGATCCGCTTTCTGATCCACGCCGGAAAGTATATCACGGAATTCATCCTGCACACTTTCATAATGCTGCATGTCCTCATAGCTGCGGCTGTGCTTTTCTTCTGTTCCATAGCTTTCCTCTCTCCTGCGTCTTCGGATAGCCTCTCTCTTTTTTGAAAGTATTCTTCGTGTCGTCGCCATAACTGCGCAAACCACAAACAATACCACTGACACAGGCAGGGAAACCGGAATCTTTGTATGAGGAATATACAGAGCATCTGTCCTCAGCCATTCTATTGCAATCTTTCCAAGGCCATAACCTGCAAGATACCTGGTAAATATCTCTCCCTGATATTTCTTGCGTCTGCTGTATATCAGAAGCACGATCAGAAGCAGCAGGCACCAGACAAATTCATAGAAAAACAGCGGATGTACCTGTATATAGACACTACCGTTTACTGTCTTCAGATTGTCCTGCATGGTTTTCGTTATCTCACTGGCCCTGACTGCATCCACAGGAATCTGCATTGCAAAAAGGCTCTCTGTATATTCACCAAAAGATGCACGGTTAAAAAAGTTTCCCCATATTCCTATTATCTGTCCTATCAAAAGACCTATACAGGAAATATCTGCCATTCTTCCAAAAGAAAGTCTGAAAATCCTGCAGAATATCAATCCAAACAGTGCACCTGCAAAAATCCCTCCATAAATCGCAAGTCCGCCGTTTCTGATATCACAGACAGCTTTCCATGATTGTCCGCTAAAAGTATCCCAAGAGAAAGCCACGTAGTAAAGTCTCGCTCCGATCAGGCCTCCGATCAGGCTGACAATCGTCATTCCCAGATAGAGGTTCGGATTCTGATTCTGTCTTCTGGCCTGAAGTTCAATAAATAATATACCAAGAAGCATTCCTGCAGCGATCAACATACCATATATCCGCAGATCAAAACCAAAAACTGAAACTGATTTCGCTATATGCCCAAGATTAATATCCAGATTCGGAAATCGGATCGACATATCCATAAATCACCTTTATCATACGTTAAATCTAAACAGGATCACATCTCCATCCTGCACCACGTATTCCTTTCCTTCCATACGAACCAGGCCTTTTTCTCTGGCTCCGGCATAAGAACCGCAGTCCAGCAGGTCCTGATAGTTTACAACTTCTGCCTTGATAAAACCTCTTTCAAAATCTGTGTGGATCTTACCGGCTGCCTGAGGTGCTTTTGTACCGATCTTGATAGTCCATGCACGTGTCTCATCCTCGCCTGAAGTAAGGAAGCTCATCAGTCCGAGAAGACTGTAGCTGGCTTTTACCAGTTTTTCCAGGCCGGATTCTTTCAGTCCCAGATCTTCAAGAAACATTTTTTTCTCATCATCATCCAGCTCGGAGATTTCTTCTTCAATCTCTGCACAGATAACAAACACTTCACTTTTCTGCTCTGCTGCATATTTTCTTACTTCCTGGACATATGCATTGGATTCACCATCATCTGCCAGATCATCTTCACTTACATTTGCAGCATAAATCACCGGTTTCCATGTGAGAAGATTATATGTAGCCATCCAGCTTTCTTCATCTTCATTCTCCAGTTCCATAGTGATCGCCATGTTTCCGTCCTCGAGATGTTTTTTAATTTTCTGGAGGAAATCCAGCTCCTTGGCTGCCTCTTTGTCCATACGTGCAGTCTTGGTTACTTTTGCGATTCTTCTCTCAAGAATCTCGAGATCTGAAAAGATAAGCTCAAGATTAATAGTCTCAATATCTCTCAAAGGATCGATACT
Source organism: uncultured Blautia sp. (assembly GCA_934359835.1). Taxonomy (GTDB): domain Bacteria; phylum Bacillota; class Clostridia; order Lachnospirales; family Lachnospiraceae; genus Blautia_A. Next base: position 72,501 of record CAKRLX010000013.1, on the reverse strand, counting down.
TCCATCTACATGGATAACATTCGGATCTTCAAAGCAGCGTACTACATGAACGATCGCATCTACTTCACGGATATTTGCAAGGAACTGGTTGCCAAGTCCCTCACCCTTGGATGCTCCTTTTACAAGGCCGGCAATATCCACAAATTCAATAACTGCAGGTGTGACTTTTTTGGAGTGGTAAAATTCTCCCAGAAGGTTCAGTCTCTCGTCCGGCACTGTAACAACACCAACGTTCGGATCGATAGTACAGAACGGATAGTTTGCAGATTCTGCACCGGCTTTTGTCAGGGAATTAAATAATGTACTTTTGCCTACATTCGGAAGGCCTACGATTCCTAATTTCATTTTTTATATTTCCTCCTATAAATCCTTTGATTTCAAGGGATTTCATCATACTTATTATTGCTTTATCACATATCTTAAGTTCTTTACCGTTTAAATCTTTTCCCATATTTCAGCACCTCTCATAAGAAGCCCTAATACAGTATCTTGTATTATACCATAGCATCTTATTTTTGTGAATATTCATTTTCATCTCATCTTCTGTCTTCTGTCATTCATTTATATTTCCACACTTTCCGAAATGAATTTTTCAAATTCTTTTCTCGCCTCGTTTCTATTTTTAATTATTGTAAAAATCATTTTTATGCCGGCTCAAAAAATGTCCTTACATATATTCAAAAGATGAAGGGTATAAATACAGCCTCTGAGGAAATTTTTTTATTTTTTCAGTTAATTGAATACTTGAAACCCCAAAAAAGGCACTTACCTGTTCCAGGTGAATGCCTTATCAAGTCTGCTTCTCGTAAGTAATATAAAATTGTCAAAATTACAATACTGTAATACACGGGTGGATCTTGCTCTGGTTATTTCCGCTCGAGATACTCCGTAAACGCTTTTAACACCTTAAGCAACGGCTCCGGCAAACGCTTATAGCACTCTTCTTTCAGTTCATCAGGAACACCATAGAAGCCTTCTGCTATGCCGCCAGCAATAGCCGTCAGCGTATCACAATCACCACCCAGGGATACCGCAGTGCGAATAACATCCTCAAAACTATCTCCCTCCAGGAAAGCCGTGATAGCCTCCGGCACAGTTTCCATGCAGGTTTCTGTATGAAAATATCCGGGTCTGATTTCATCGCAGGTACGATTCAATTCATAACCAAATTCATATTCAATATATTCCTTAATTTCTGCCTTGCTATGTCCTGTCCTTGCCAGGAAGATAGCACTGGCAGTTGCTTCCGCACCCTTGATTCCTTCCGGATGATTGTGGGTAACTTCGGCAGAAAGCCTTGCTGCATGTCTGACAGCATCGATATCGTTATATAACCACGCCACTGATGAAACACGCATTGCAGAGCCATTACCAAAACTATTGTAAGCCTTGCACTCTGGATTACAAAGCCATTGTCGGAACATTCCTCCGTACCCGGCATTCGGGTACATCTTTCCAAATTGACGCATATGAGCAGCCAGGCTTCGCAAAATCTGATCATCTGAAGCACTCGGCTGTGCATCAAGAAAGGTCAGACCGACAGCCAAAGTCATTACAGTATCATCTGTATAGGTGGATTTGCGTGAGAATAAAGGGAACTCTTTACTCTTGTTACCACGGTCAAATTCATAAGGACTACCAATAATATCACCTAAGATTGCTCCAATCATCTCTTGCCTCCTCTCTTCTTATAATCCGCATCAATCTTCTTTTTCCAATCAGCAGACAACGGTGCTGCACACGACCTTACACTGGTAATTGCCTCGCTGATGACTTCATAGTTAAGTGCCGTTCCAACCTCATCACAGTGGTAGTTTGCAGCCATAGATTCATCGATACCAAATCTTCCGGCTTCTGCCACTGCATCAATATTTGCGCCGAGGAAAAGGAACTCCCAGCCGTAACACTCTTTCTGACGTTCAATCATGTGGCGCACCTTATCATAGGTGTAACGGTGGCTGACATTTTCCATGCCATCAGTTGTAATGATAAAGAGGGTCTTTTCCGGCACATCTTCTTTTCGGGCATATTTATGAACATTCCCGATGTGGTGGATTGCACCACCAACAGCATCAAGAAGTGCAGTGCAGCCACGTACAAAATATTCCTTATCCGTAAGGTTCGGTACATCTGCAATAGCAACACGGTCATGAATAACCTCTGTTCCGTTGTCAAACAGCACGGTGGATACCACGGCATCACCAGGCTCTTTACGCTGCTTTTCCAACATAGAATTAAAACCTCCGATAGTGTCCTTTTCCAGTCCCGACATGGAACCACTGCGGTCTAAGATAAATACAAGTTCTGTCATTTTGAAATCCTCCTGTTTTTATTGTGATTTCATTATAAGAAAAACAGGAGAATGAATGGTCACATGGTATGCGACATTTTTATGCGCCGATAAGAGGCTGGTCAAAAGCAAACAGAACTTCGTTCAATTCAAACACATTGTAATTCCTGTTTACCAGAAAATACTCCACAATCACATCAAACTTACTGCTGTGAGAAAGGGCAAAACCTGCTCTGCCAATAAAGTCCTTTGTTTCGTCAACATCCAGTTCCAGTGCAAAGGCGAAAGCCAGTGCAGTTATCTTGGAAGGTCTATAGTCCATATTGTTTCGGATTTTCGAGAACAGCTTTCTATCCACATTTGCCTTTTTGTAGATTTCGGAATCTTTCTTTCCGGTACGGTCAATCAGTTGCAGGAGAGTTTCAGAAAAACCTACATCCAGATTTTTAAACAGCTGCCCAAAATCATCAGAATCCATCGGTATGGCTGCTCCTGCAGGCATATCAGAGCATTCTTCCAATGCCTGTGACGGGCAAATATCCTCATAGATTCGATCATTTTGTTTCAGCCGTTCTCTTATACGCCTTGTTACAACGCGAGAACCATACATGCTTTCCGTTCCATATTCATCCAGCCTTTTGCTGCGGATATAATTTTCATCAATGTAACTGCTGACGGATTTGAACAGTTTTTCCGAAAGGGCAAATGCTTCTTTGCCAAACACAACCAGGTAAACCTGCATTTCATTTTCCAGCAGGAACGTACTGATTTCACGAACCGCTATTTGCAAAGCGAGGGGTTTCGGAAATCCGTAATTACCTGTAGATATCAAGGGAAATGCGATGGACTCGCACTCATACTCTTTAGCCAATGCCAGTGACTTCCTGTAACACGAAGATAAAATTTGCTCTTCTCCGTGATTGCCATCCTCCCAAACAGGTCCTGCGGTATGGATAACATACTTAGCATCCAAATTGAATCCTGGTGTAATAAATGCATTACCGAAAGCAATGCAGCCGATTTTTTGTCTTGCCAAAAGCAACTCATGTCCAGCTTTTTTATGTATTCCGCTGTCAACGCCGGAGCCGATGACAGGGTTGGGATTTGCAGTGTTCACCACCGCATCTACCTGCATATTTACAATATCATTTCGTACTATTTCAAAAGGCATAGGCGACCTCCTTGATATATAACTTTTCCATTTGCCTAACAAAAAAGAAGCACTCAAACAAGCACTTCTCCTTACCATATCAGGACTTCAATCAAAAAATCAGTGGGCTATTTTGCAAAAACTTACAGTCATTTATAATGCAATATCAATCTTATCACACACAGAAACAAAAGTCCATAAATTTAACATCCTCCATCGGAATTGCAGTCCCGTCTTCCATAAAAAGGATTTTTCTGTATGAGTCGATTTTTTTCAGTCTGCCAGTAAGTTTTCTGTAAGAGCCCCCTTTCTTTTTTTCATCAGGCTGAAAGTATGTCACCGTAATTTCCGGGCGTTCCCCGGAATGATTTATAAGGATCTGCAGTTTATAATCAAGAATTTCTTTCTGTTCTTCATCTATCTGGATTTTTTCATCAGTAATACGCGCAGTTTCTCTGATCGCATCACCATAACCTGTCAGTGCTGCAAAAGGTGCAAACTGTGCCGCCCTGTCTTCCACCGGCATCTGAGGGTGTGTCTCAGATATATGATGGGAAAGATTTATGATATCGTCATACTTTGTGCTTTCTCCAAAATAATTTTTCATCTGACTACTCTCTGTGCCCTCCAATCTGTTGATTTCGTTCTCTGGTCATTGCACCTTCTTCCAGATTCATTCCTTTAAGTATTGCATTTTTTCCAAATTTCTTCTTGATATCCAGCATTGCTTTCTGCATGTTTTTCTCTTTTGCAAGCTGTTCTTTTTCCTTTTGCTGCTGTATTTCAAGTGCTTTGTAATCTGTAAAAAGATCCAGCTGCTGATAACTTTCTTTCTGCTCTGCCTGATCTTCTCTGACTACCCTGGCTGCAGTCACATAAATTCTCCGAACCATAAGAGTCGGATCAGTAATTCTGTCATACAAATCAAGAACCGCTGCCATGATCTTTTTTGTAGAAGAAGTCTGTCTGTCCAGATTAACTGTTCCGTGAGCATGTTTCGGAATCTGTCTTCCATAACGGTCCGTTTTTATTTCACCTCTGTAGGGTTTTCCGTCAGCTGTCTTTCTGATATTGTCAATATCATATCCCACCGTCAGGGTCAGCTGATCCGTCACAAGGCATTTATCCACCAGATCCAGTACCAGAAGATCTGTCATTTCTTTTACAATAAGTCTGGCTTTTTCACTTGTATAAGCACATTGAAGTACCTGTCCGGAACCCACACTGTTGTTTTCAGGTTTGTATGCTTTTATCTGTGCCATTGTGCATGGCTCCCACCCCCATGCATGATCGATCAGAAGTTCTGCATTGATTCCGAAAAGCTGATAAAGCAGTTCTTCATTATAAAATTCTGAAGGTTTTCCAAGAGAGCACCTGGCTATGTCCCCCATTGTAAACAGCCCGTTAGCTTTCAGTTTCTTTTCATATCCTCTTCCGACTCTCCAGAAATCTGTCAGAGGCTGGTGATTCCACAGCAGACGCCGGTACGACATCTCATCAAGTTCTGCTATCCGCACGTTGTTTTTATCTGCAGGCATATGCTTTGCAACAATATCCATAGCCACCTTACAGAGATATAGATTTGTTCCGATTCCGGCAGTTGCCGTAATTCCTGTTTCTTTCAAAACATCATGGATCATCTTTTCTGCAAGTTCTCTTGCTGTCATGTCATAAGTCTTCAGATAATGTGTTGCATCTATAAAAACCTCATCAATAGAATACACATGCATATCTTCCGGTGCTATATATTTCAGATAAATATTATAGATCTGAGTGCTGATTTTCATATAAAGTGCCATTCTCGGCCGTGCAATCTCGAACTTCAGTTCTAATTCAGGATGCATCTTCAGGATCTTGTTATTGCTGGAACCTCCTGTAAATACTCCTCCCGGGGTTTTTCTTCGTCTTACAGCATTTATTTCTTTTACACGTTGTATTACCTCAAAAAGTCTTGGTCTTCCAGGAATTCCCCATGACTTCAATGACGGAGATACAGCCAGGCAGATTGTCTTTTCTGTTCTGGAGGGATCTGCCACTACCAGATTGGTGGTCATAGGATCCAGATTAAGGCTGCTGCATTCAACAGATGCATAAAATGATTTCAAATCTATTGCTATATAGCTGTGCTGTTCCGTATAACCACCTCCTGGATTTATTACACTCAGATTTTGTACATCAACAGTCTTTCAAAATAAATTTATGAATAATCTCGCCGACACCGTCATGATTATTGTCATTAACTGTCACATAATTTCCATATTCCCGTACCCCCGGAAAGGCATTGCACATCACAGCTCCGATCTGTGCTGCTTTCAGCATTTCAATATCATTTTCTGCATCTCCGGCTGCTACGGAGTTTTCGATCGGTATTCCCAGATACTGGCACATCCATTTTACGGCAAAGCCTTTGGATATTCCCTGTGGAACAATTTCCAGATAGGCATCATTGGAATAAAATCCGTGTACAGTTTCCTTCAGCTGATCTACCACTTCTTCTTTGAAACGGTCTTCTCCCTCACGGTCATCATAGCTGATAGCAAGGATTTTATACATATCTGCCGGGACTGCTTCTTCAACTGTATTGACAATCTTATAGGGCTGTCCCGTTCCTTTTACATAACGCAGAAGCTCCGGGCTTTTTTTCAGTGAAAGTACATGTGTGTCTGAATATCCCTGTATATGGAGATTTCTTTTTACTGCTTCGCCGAAAATATATCTGGCTGTCTCTCTCGGAATAGTTTTTCCATAAATGGTCTTTTTATGAAAAGGATCATAAATCTGCCCGCCATTAAATGCAATTACATAACAGCCTTCTTTTATAAGTCCTGTCTCCTTCGCACATGTAAGTCCGCTGGCAAGTGGACGTCCTGTTGTGATAACAATCTTATGTCCTGCTGCAAGAGCATTATCTATTGCTTTCTGTGTTTGGGATGTAACTTTTTTCTGATCGTTCAGAAGTGTTCCATCCAGATCTGTAAAAAGTATTCTTGTCTGATTATTCATGATATTCCTCCATATGCTGCTGCGTATTTTATTTATCCGTAATATTCAGGTATTTTTCTATAACACTGCGGTTCAGGTTTTCTCCGATCACAATAACGACTTCCTGACCGACTTCCATCTGATTTACTGTAGTCTTGTGTCGTGCGGCATTTATCTCCACCCATTGGTTTTTATCTTTCCTGACAAAGCCTTTGATTCTCCACACAGAACCACACTCCGGATCTGAGAAAATTCTCTCTGCTTCTGTACAGAGCTTTTCTTCTGTTACCGGCTGGTTCATAAAATACAGGGAATCGAATACTGATGTCTCGTCCAGTTCCATTTTCTCATAGGTTGCAGCTGTATATCCGCAGGAAAATATTTTTTCAAAATCTTCATCTGTAAAATCTTCCCAGTTTTTCGTGATCACTTCATCTTTCAATGTTCTTTCGCAGTGAATTTCTCTGAGTGCACGGTTGAGATGTGCTATGGTATTACTTATTTCTTCTTCTGATGCCTCCTGGCATCTGCTCAGTATCACACTGCCTGCACTGGCAGCCTCTGATGCAAGTACATGATCTGCCTGTGGTGACAGATTTTGTGCAAGTGCAGCATCTGCAATTGTGATCACATTTCCTATCTGATACCAGCGATCCAGTGGTTCTTCATATAATGCATCAAAAAAATCATCTACGTCAAATACACCTGACGGTTCGATAAGCACTCTGTCATAACCGCTCATCCCCATTGCAATGAGTTTTGTTCTGAATCTTCTTCTGTAGCAGTCTTTATCGCATCCACCTGAGACCATTTCCAGTTCACAGTTATCTCCTTCAAGATCATGGAGCAGCATCATATCTATATTAACTGGCCCAAGGTCATTTTCAAGTATGCCGATATTCAGCCCCTGTTTCATCAGATAACGGGCATATTTTTTGATAAATGTTGTTTTTCCGGACCCGAGGAAACCGGTTATCAGGTCAATTTTTATCATGTTATATTCTCCTGTTCAAGCTTTTTCTATTCTGCTCAGTTCTGTTTTTATCTGTGCCGCAAAAATCCTGTGTCCTTCTTCTGAAAAGTGTACCCCGTCGAATACAACTGGTATGTTCCAGTTTTCTGTACTGATGAAAAGCAGGTTCAGTTTTTCTGAAAGGCGTCTGTATTCTGTATGAAGTCTTCTGGATTCTTCGTACAGTCTGTCGCTGTCCACCCATGCTCCATATTCCATATTGGCAGGGGATATCAGCCCCAGGTGAATCTGTTTATTTATAATGGCTGGCTGTTTCATTATTTCTGTCAGAAAGTTGCGCATTCTGTCTGTAACGTCTTCTGCTGTAAAGTTCTGATTATCCAGAAGATCATTGGTTCCCAGCATGATCCATATATATGGTGGATTTTCCTGTTTTGTCCAGTTCTGTATCTGTTCACAGGCAAATTTGATCTGACTTTCGGTATGGGGTATGCTTCTTCCGCAGATTCCGTGGTTGCGGATATCCCAATCTGTCTGGTTTTTCAGTATTCCGGTCCATCTGATATCAGCCGGGTACTGGTCTCCCAGGAAGGATCTGGGATCATAGCCGTATGTATTGGAATCTCCGTAAAATATCTGGATTGTTTTCATAATTTTTCTTCTTTCGAGGTTGTATGCTGGTCTGTATTTGTGTTTTATATGTGTGTCTGCAACCATGCTGCCGCTGCTGCTTCTATGAGCAGTATAACCGGTATTCCTATTTTGAACAGGGGTTTTCGGGTTTTGTGATGGAAGAAGCTCATTCCTGCCAGTGCACCAATGCTGCCTCCTGCCACTGCAAGACCGATCAGGGTTTTTTCGGGTATTCTCCAGGCGCCTTTGCAGGCTTTGGCTTTGTCTATGCCGTAGGTTATGAATGTGATGATGTTGATTGTTATAAGGTATATTATTTCTGGTTTCATTTTATGCTCCTGTGTTTTGTAGATGAATTTATGGTCGGTTCAATAATATCAGAATGATTGTTGAAAACTGTATTTAGTTGGTTTAACTGTTGCAGATAGGTTGTATATATGGTTGTTTCAATAGTCACGGAAGGCTCTGTCGGGTAGTTCTGGTGAGCAGGGAAAGATCGGCTTCGTGGTGAGAAAGTTCTAAATATGCCGGTCATCTGTTAAAAACATGAAAAAAGGCTCTCAAACTCGCTTCGCTCAGACAATCGGCCTTTTTTCATAACACAGCTGCCTGGCATATCAAGAACTTAAACTCACCCCTCAGATATCCTCCCCCTCTCACCAGAACTCCCGGCCGTCCTTCCTGAGTATTGAAAAATCTTCCATGAACCCATCTGTGTCTTCCACACCCTCCCGTCATACATACTAACCTAACGATTTCCGTGAACCTGCCGGAGAGGTGTGCTACATGGTAAGTCAGCCCTGGAAGATGTTCTGAGCTCAGGGCTGTGCGATGATCTGCAGGAATCGATGGTATCACTTGGATATTCAGTTTCTGTGTTATAGCTTCACAATCACACTGTCTGAGCGAAGCGAGTTTGTGATTTGAAGCTATGTTTTTAGCAGAAAATGAATGTCCTAGTGATTCTCGGTTCCGAAGCCTGTCCACGGACCTGACTCAGAATCACCTTCCAGGAGCGTCACTCCCACACACACTCTCCGCAGTCACACAAATCTTCTTCCCAACACCCGCAGTTTCTCTCTCCGCGCCATATAATCCGGCAGTTCTGCCTCAACCACTTTCCAGAACTTCGCCGAATGATTCATCTCTTTTCTGTGCGCCAGTTCATGCACTACCACATAGTCCAGTACTTCTGATGGCATCAGTACCAGCTTCCAGTTAAAATTCAGATTCCCGCCAGAACTGCAGCTTCCCCATCTCGTCTTCTGCTCACGTATAGTGATCCTGCCATAGGAAACACCCATGCGTCTGGCAAAATATGCAGCCCGCTCCGGAAATACCTGCTTTGCCAGCCGGATTCCTTCCAAACGCTGTCTGTCAGTAATTTCCACCCGCTCTTCCTGATACTGTTCCACCTTCAGCATGTTTCTTCTGATCCAGTCCTCATGTTCTCTGACAAAGGCATCTATTTTATGTTTTGCCAGGCGAAGCGGTGCTCTTACAATCACCTGGCCATCTGTTTTTATCTGAATAGACAGCGACTTCCTCTTTGAGCGTATCAGTGTATATTCCGCATTTTCCATTTTATCTGTTCCTTTGTTATCTTTAATCATTTTATCAGAAATCAACTCTTCTGACTATGATTATAACATATCTTCCAGTAAGAACAAGTGTTCTTTTTTATTTATATGCACTAAAAAGGGAACCTGAATTTCAGGTTCCCTTTTCATATATCACATCTTTACTTTTCAAAAAGATCTACAAGCTCCTGTGCATCATCATAGCCCTGATCCTGAAGTTCTTTTACAAACCACTCATCTACACCATCTACTGCTTCTTTAAAGGAATCAATATCCATATCTTCTTTCTGAGTAAATGTCACACCATTCTTGGATTCCCAGCGGCTCATGATCTCCTCGTCACCGGAACGGTTGATGTAACGTTCATACTCTACTGCTTTCTGCCCGCATTCATCTACAACAGCCTGCTGCTCGGCTGTAAGGCTGTCATAAATTTCCTGATTGATACAGAAGAACAGGCAGTCATAGATTGCATCCCACATAGAGCAGTATGGCTGTACTTCCTGTACGCTTGCAGCATCAATTGCCGGAAGTGGGTTTTCCTGACCTTCCACTGTATTCTGCTGCAGTGCTGTGTAAGTTTCTGACCAGTTCATGTTTGTGGCATCTGCACCCCATCTCTTATAACATTCCATAAGAAGGTTTGATCCTGCCACACGGATCTTCAGGTTTTTCATATCATCTACTGTCTTCACTTCATGTTTGCTGTTGGTCAGCTCACGGAATCCGTTTTCTGCGATTCCCATGCAGTGAAGTCCGTATTCTCCAAGGATCTCTTTCAGTTTATCTCCCGCTGCCCCGTCAAATTTCGCATCTGCATCATCGTAGGAGTCATAAATAAACGGCAGGGATACTACATTAAATCTCGGGTCAAATGCTGAATAGATCAGGTTTGAATGCATGGAGATCTGTACCGGGTCTCCGTTCATCAGTGCCTGGATTCCTTCGGACTGGTTTCCGTTCGTTAGCTGGTCTGCTGCATAAACATTGACTTTGACTTTTCCTCCGGTAGCTTTTTCCATAAGTTCTCCAAACTTACGGCCGCCTTCTGCCCAGGTACTTGTCTCAGTTGTGGAGCATGTGAAGTTCCATGTCATCTCCGGCCAGTCAAGATCGCTGTGGTCATCAACAGATACAGAATCTGCCGGTTCTGCTGTAAAGAGATCTACCAGTTCCTGTGCATCATCATAGCCCTGAGTCTGAAGTTCTTTTACAAACCACTCATCTACACCATCTACTGCTTCTTTAAAGGAATCAATATCCATATCTTCTTTCTGAGTAAATGTCACACCATTCTTGGACTCCCAGCGGCTCATGATCTCTTCGTCACCGGAACGGTTGATGTAACGTTCATACTCTACAGCTTTCTGGCCTGCTTCATCAACAACGGCCTGCTGCTCAGCTGTAAGGCTGTTATAAATATCTTCATTGATACAGAAGAACAGGCAGTCATAGATTGCATCCCACATAGAGCAGTATGGCTGTACTTCCTGTACACTTGCAGCATCAATTGCTGGAAGTGGATTTTCCTGACCTTCTACTGTATTCTGCTGCAGTGCTGTGTAAGTTTCTGACCAGTTCATGTTTGTGGCATCTGCACCCCATCTCTTATAGCATTCCATAAGAAGGTTTGATCCTGCCACACGGATCTTCAGGTTTTTCATATCGTCTACTGTCTTCACTTCATGTTTGCTGTTGGTCAGCTCACGGAATCCGTTTTCTGCGATTCCCATGCAGTGAAGTCCGTATTCTCCAAGGATCTCTTTCAGTTTATCTCCCGCTGCCCCGTCAAATTTCGCATCTGCATCATCGTAGGAGTCATAAATAAACGGCAGGGATACTACATTAAATCTTGGGTCAAATGCTGAATAGATCAGGTTTGAATGCATGGAAATCTGTACCGGATCTCCATTCATCAGTGCCTGGATTCCTTCGGACTGGTTTCCGTTCGTCAGCTGGTCTGCTGCATAAACATTGACTTTGACTTTTCCTCCGGTAGCTTTTTCCATAAGTTCCCCGAACTTACGTCCGCCATCTGCCCATGTACTTGTTTCAGTTGTGGAGCATGCAAAGTTCCATGTCATCTCCGGCCAGTCAAGATCGCTGTAATCCGCAATTGTATTAAAGGATTCTGATCCGTCACCGGAATCTTTGGAACCAGAACCGTCGGACTCAGAAGACTGATTTCCTGTATAAGAACCATTCTTTGCAAGTGCTTTCGGAAGTGCCACAGACACTGCCGGAACGTATGTAATAACCAGAAGGACAGCAACACTGACTGCGATCATCGGTACAACTGCTTTTGAAATTTCCTGTAAAGTTACTTCCAGACCTTTTTTGATCTTGACACTGATAGCAACAAAAAGGTTTACACCTACCGGAGGTGTTACCTGTCCAATTGCCAGGTTGACAGTTGCCATAACACCAAATGCAACCACATCATATCCAAGTGCCTTACATACCGGAAGCATGATCGGTATAAAGATATACATGGCAGAGTTTGCATCAATAAAGCAGCCTGCGATCAGGAAGATCACATTTACAATAAGAAGGAAAATAAACTGGTTATGTGCAATGGAAGCCAGCAGTTCTGATGCTGCTGATGCAATACCGAATTTTGTACATACAAATGAAAACAGTGATGCACAGGCAACGATCAGCATAATTCCACCGGTTGTCTTTGCAGAATCAATCAGAATATCAAAAAGATCTCTGAAAGATACTTCTCTGTAAATAACCATACCAACAAAAAGTCCGTATACTACAGATACAGCAGCGGCTTCTGTCGGTGTAAAAATACCACCGTAGATTCCTCCAAGGATGATAACAGGCATCAGGAATCCCCAGAATGCATCTTTGAAAGCATCCCAGCGTTCTTTTGCGGAAGCTTTTTCTCTGGAAGGCTGGATATTGTGTTTCTTTGCCTCAAATAATACTACAAGTGCAAGTGCCACACCCATAAGGATTCCAGGTACGATACCAGCCATGAACATATCTGCGATAGATACACCTGTAATGGAGGCATATACTACGAATGCAATACTTGGCGGAATGACAATAGCAATGGAACTGGAAGTTGCCATCAGTGCAGTCGCAAACGGTGCAGAAAATCCACCCTGTTCCACCATTGCAGGGATCAGTACTGCACCAAGAGCTGCTACAGTTGCAGGACCGGAACCGGAAATTGCTCCGAAGAAACATGCAACGATAACGCATACGATAGCAATACCGCCCTTTTTGTGTCCAACACAGGTATCTACAAATTTGATCAGTCGTTTGGAGATACCGGCCTTTGCCATAATATTTCCTGACAGAACGAAAAACGGAATTGCCAGAAGCAGGAATTTACTGATTCCTGAATATATGTTAGTTGCAACTATTGTAAGTGATGTTCCTGAATAAAGGATCGCACATACTGATGAAAGTCCCAGACAGATCGCAATCGGCACACCAAGAATCAGGAAAATAAAAAATGAAATAAACAGAATTGCACTGATCATTTATTTACCCTCCTTTTCATCTTTTGTACAGAAATCCAGACAGAATTCTATAAAATGCAGAATCATGCAGCCTGCTCCAATTGGAACGAAAGACCAGAAAATCCACTCCGGCCAGTTCAGTACGAATGTTCTCTTTCCATTCTGAAGCTGGGTAATTACTTTATCCATTCCATATTTAAAAAGAATTACTGAAAAAATAATACAGAGAACTGTGATAAGTATCATTGACGGTTTTTTCAGTTTTTTCGGAAGACGGTCTGTAACCAGAGTAAGGCTTACCAGTCCACCTTCTTCTCTTGCAGCCAGTGCAGCTGCCAGAAGCGTGATCAGTACAAACACCGCTACTACAAGTTCCTCTGTAAAGGACCATGAACGATGAATGACTTTACGCGAAAAAACATTTCCCACTGTCAGCACCAGAATAAGCAGAAATGTGATTACAAGCACAATTTTTTCTACCGCTGCAAGTGCATTCATAAATTTTTTGTACGCTTTCATGCTCTTCCTCTCCTTCATTTTTGCGGGCTATTTTACGCAAAAAAAATCCATCCCCTAAGGGACAGACTTATCCTTGCGAAACCACCCTGTCTCTTTCTTCATAATAACAGTATTAATCACACTTTTACTGTTAAAAGAACAGGAATATTTTACTGCTGTTTGTCGTTGCAGTCAAGACATTTGTATGCATCTCGCAGTATAATTATACAGATTTTTCGTTTTTATTACATTTATAACTACATTTATATGCAAAAACGGCAGCATCAGTCTCTCGTCATAAGCATCAGCAAAGTTCCTTTTTCATAAGTTACCACTGCTTCTTCATCCTTTATCTCATTGCTTACAGTCAGCCCACTGTCAGACGTTGTCAGATGATGTCCATTCAACGGATATTTGAACCCTTTAAGCGTCAGTCCTGTTACATCTCCTCCTATGGAAAAGAAAGATACATATTTGCCAAACTGCATATCTTTTTTCAGAACTGTACCGCTTGGAATGAGTGTAATGTAATTATATGCATCCACAAGATCAACGACAGTACCTTTGTTTTTTGCCATTACAAGCAAGCCGAAGTTTGCCAGAAGATGATCGATTCTGTTTCCAGTCGCACCAAGAATGGTAATCTGTTTTGCCCCTCTGGCAATTGCATAATTAGTTGCTGACTGCGTATCTGAATCATCTTTTTCAGGTTTCAGTCTGCATATCTCAGTATTTTTCAGCGAATCCAGATATACTTTTCCCTCAGGGGAAAGGCTGTCAAAATCTCCAACTACTACATCCGGGCTGTATTCCGTACCTGACAGAAACTCCAGTCCTTTATCAGCCGCAATAATACAGGTATTTTTTTGTTTTCTCTTCTTTAAAAAAGCAAGGGCAAAATCCTTCTGGATACTGCCCCCACTTACTATGATCACATCATTCATATGATACCTCAGTCAAGTTTTGATTTAATCTTTTCCATCTGTGCTTCAATCTTTCTCACATTATCAGCAAGATCACCATTAAATACATATGATCCGGCTACAACAAGATTTGCACCTGCTTCCATTACTGTTACAAGTGTTTCCTCATTGATTCCGCCGTCGACCTGGATATCAACATCAAGTTCTTCTTTGTCAATGATTTCTTTCAGTTCCTGGATTTTCTCAGTACATTCCGGAATATATTTCTGGCCTCCAAAGCCTGGCTGTACAGTCATAATGAGAACCATATCCACATCTTCAAGAAGATGACTGATATCATTTACAGGTGTTGCAGGTTTAATTGATACTCCAACCTTTACTCCTGCATCACGAATCAGTTCAATCGCTCTTTCCAGATCCTCACATGCTTCTGCATGAACAGTAATCGAATCTGCTCCACAGTCCACAAAATCCTGAATATAGCGCTCCGGTGCACTGACCATTAAATGTACATCAAAAAACATTTTGGATTCTTTACGTATGGAGCGGATCACCGGCATTCCAAAAGAAATACTGGGTACAAAATCGCCATCCATAACATCAATATGGAGCCATTCAACTCCCTCTTTTTCCAGTGTCTGAATCTGTTCGCCCAGACGGTTAAAATCTGCTGACAAAATCGAAGGGCACAACTGATATTCCATTTAGTATCTCCTTTTCTCTTTCAATTCTTCATATAAACTAAGATAATCTTCATACCGTATCCTGCTGATTTCGCCTCTTTCAAGAGCTTCTTTTACTTCACAGTCCGGTTCATGAATGTGTCTGCATCCCTGGAAACGACATTTTTCTTCATATTTACGGAATTCAGGAAAATAATCTTTAAGTTCCTGTTCTTCCAGCCCCATTATATACAGAGAAGAAAATCCCGGAGTATCCATCAGAAATGTATTTTCGCCCACTGGGATCACCTGCGAATGACGTGTTGTATGGCGGCCTCTTTTGAGTTTTCTGCTGATCTCTCCTGTTTCCATTTTTATCTCTCCCTGAAGGAGATTGGTAAGTGAAGACTTACCAACACCGGAAGGACCGGCCACAACAGTTGTCTTTCCTTCCAGTATCTCACGAATTTCATCGGTTCCCTCTCCGTCCAGCGTACTGGAAAGGATCACTCTGTATCCGCATGATTTATATACTTCATAAAGTTCTCCGGCTTCTTTTTCAGTAACCAGGTCTTTTTTGTTGAAGCATATCACCGCCGGCACACCTTCCTGTTCCATCATGATCAGGAAACGGTCCAGCAGCATAAAATTCGGTTTTGGTTTGTCTGCTGCAAAAATCACAAAAGCCTGATCCACATTGGCAACTGCCGGCCGGATCAGCGAATTTTTACGTGGAAAAATACTTACAAGATTTCCTTCTTTTTCCACCTGATTCAGTATCGTGATTTCTACATTATCTCCTACAAGAGGCTTCTGGTTATCCTTACGGAAAATCCCCTTTGCCTTACATTCATAAAGTTCTCCGTCTTCTCCATATACATAATAGAAGCCGGCTATTCCTTTGATTATTTTACCTCGCATGTATTACTCTGCTTTCTTGAAAGTAAGCGGATACTGACCAAGCTGCTGGAAGTTTCCATCGATCAGTTCTGATACATACAAAGTTCCATCTGCAACTCCCGGTGCACCTGTAACATCAAGCGTATATGGAAACTCAATCTTCTGTCCATCTACGATCTTGGAAGATGTTGTCTCACCGTTTACATCCTGGATCAGTTCAAGACGGATTGCTCCACCCTGGAAACCTGTCGGTGTATTCAGAGTCTGTGTACATTTCCATACCTCTCCGTTTGCAGCGGCAGCACTCTGCTGTGCAAGGCTGGACTCGGAAGAAGTGTCTGTAGTTGTTGTATTTGCAGAAGTGTCAGTTGTTCCTGCGGAAGACTGGCTTTCTTCTGTTGTGGAAGGTGCCTTATTTCCGCTGCTGACTGTAATAGTGATCGGCTGATCCGGATCTGCTGCAGTATCAGCTTCAATACTCTGAGAAATTACTTCACCCTCAGGTACTTCAGAATTCTGTTCCTGCTCAACCTGAATATCTGTCCATTTACCGAGAATCGTAATTGCATCGTTCTTTGTCATACCAACAACGCTAGGAACCAGCGCACTTGTTCCACGATCCAGTCCACGGCTGACTGTCAGTGTTACAGAATCACCTGCTGATACAGTTGATCCTTCTTCCGGAGATACTGACATTACATATCCCGGATTTACAAGCGGATTATCAGATCCGTCATCTTCACTGTATTCTTTCTGAACAGTTACGTTAAGACCAAGATCTTCCAGTGTCTGCTGTGCATCTACTCCTGTCTGGCCTGAAACAGTCGGAATAGTAAGCGCCTGCTGACCTTTACTGATGTAATATTTAACAGTTGTATATCTTTCAACTTTTGTTCCCTGTGGGATATCCTGAGAAGAAATCTTGCCTTTTTCCTGGGTAGAACTTTCTTCTCCCATAAGCTGCTTGCCAAGTTTTACTTCTTCCAGAAGTGCTGTTGCCTCTTCTTCTGTCTTACCAATCAGGTCAGGAACTGTTACCATATTATCATCTTCATCTGCTGCTTCCTGCTGTGCCTGTTCTGTCTGTGAACCGTCTCCTCCGATCAGGCCGGAAGCCTTACCAATAAAGTAAATCGCACAGACAAGGATTGCAGCACCCACAAGGAGCATAGCAATCGTCAGGCCACGGCTTGCAGCCTTAGGATGTTTTTCTTTCTTTGAAGATTTACGTCTGGGAACATATTCTTCGTCATCATAGTCTGTTTCGTTGATCTCATCCTCGAGCTGAGCCACTTCAGGTTTGCGGCTGCGGTTCTTCGGAGAATGTTTGATCTCACCCAGCTCTTCATCTGAAATTACAACTGTTTTGGCTTCATTATCAACGGAAGATAATTTCACGAAATCCCCCTGTGGATCGATCAGGGAATGCTTCAGATCTGCGATGACATCTTCCATTTTTTCATAACGTCTGTTTACGCTCTTCTGTGTACATTTCAGAATGATCTGCTCAAGGCTGTATGGAAGATCTTCTGTATAAACACTTGGCGGAACCATTTCTTCCTGAAGATGTTTAATTGCAATGGCAACTGTTGTGTCTCCGTCAAAAGGAACTCTTCCTGTTACCATTTCATAAAGTGTGATACCAAGTGAATAGATATCGCTCTTTTCATCACTGTATCCACCTCTTACCTGCTCCGGAGAACTGTAGTGTACAGAACCCATTACATTGGAGCTGATCGTATTGGAAGACGCAGCCCGCGCAATACCGAAATCAGTAACTTTAACTTTTCCGTCTGTGGAAATAATAATGTTCTGCGGTTTTACGTCACGATGAACGATCCCATGATTATGAGCTGCTTCCAGTCCCATTGAAACCTGGATTGCAATACTTGTCGCTTCTTTAATAGAAAGTTT
This sequence comes from uncultured Blautia sp., assembly GCA_934359835.1. Taxonomy (GTDB): domain Bacteria; phylum Bacillota; class Clostridia; order Lachnospirales; family Lachnospiraceae; genus Blautia_A. Next base: position 54,517 of record CAKRLX010000013.1, on the reverse strand, counting down.
GCCTTTTTTGGCAATGTATTCTTTCAGGGTGATTCCTTCGATCAGTTCCATTACAATGTAATAAACACCCTCATCATCACCTACATCAAATACATTAACAATGTTTGGATGGGTAAGACCGGCTGCTGCCTGTGCCTCACTGCGGAATTTACGGATAAAAGTAGTATCCTCTCTGAATTCCGGCTTCAATACTTTAACTGCCACATAACGGTTAAGTTTATGGTCTTTTGCCTTATACACATCGGCCATTCCGCCGGTGCCTATTTTTCCTAAAATTTCGTAGCGTTCTGCTATTATCATTCCCGTCTTCAACATTTTTCCACCTCATTCGTGAATGGTTCTACCAATATGACTGCAATATTATCTTTTCCGCCGTTCTGATTAGCCTCCCTGAGAAGCTGCTCACCTTTCTGCGACAGTTCTTTTGTACGGTCCATTATGATTTCTTCCAATTTACTGTCCTCTACCATATTGCTCAGACCGTCGGAACACATAAGTATCACACTGTCAGGTTCCATTTTCAGGTCAAAAAAGTCAATATCTACGGTTCTCTCTGCGCCAAGCGCTCTTGTAATAATATTTTTGTCCGGATGATTTCTTGCTTCCTCCGGTTTGATCTCTCCAATCCTCACCATTTCCTGTACCAGTGAATGATCTTTCGTGATCTGATGGATCTGTCCCTGGATAACGTAAAGACGGCTGTCTCCCACGTTTGCCACATAAGCATAATGACCTACTATCGTAGCCACTACCATGGTCGTTCCCATTCCACGCAGTTCATCTTTCTGCTGTGCCTGGGTAAGGATCTCCGTATTAGCAGTCTCAATGGCATGACGAATCACCTTGATAGGGTTAAAATCCGCATCTTTCTGAATCTCTTCAACCAGTGTCTGAACAGCATGAGAAGACGCATAGTCTCCTGCATTATGACCGCCCATTCCATCGGCTACAACAAACAGATTCGGAAGATTTCCCACCGGGTTTTCGGAAACAAACACATAATCCTGGTTCATTTTCCGCTTCTGCCCTACGTCCGTAGCTGAATATACCCTCATGTCACTTCTCACTTTCTGTTTTTTCCATGTATCTTTTTCTTAACTGACCACAGGCACCGTCTATATCGCTGCCCATTTCCCTTCTAATAGTACCATTTATTCCGCATTTTTCAAGATTTATTTTGAAATTCTCTACTGCCTGGCGGGTTGAACGCACAAAAGAACGCTCCCTCACAGGATTTACCGGAATCAGATTTACATGGCAGTTAAGTCCCTTAAGCCGGTCAGCCAGCTCCATGGCATTTTCTCTGCTGTCATTTACTCCTGCAACAAGACTGTATTCAAAAGTGATCCTGCGTCCTGTTTTCCTGAAATAATGTCTGCAAGCTTCCAAAAGTTCATCTATGGAATATTTATTGGCAATCGGCATAAGTTCACGTCTTTTTTCATCATTTGGCGCATGTAGAGAAACAGCAAGCGTCATCTGAAGTTTTTCTTCAGCCAGCTCATAGATTTTCGGTACAAGCCCGCAGGTAGAAACTGTAAGATTTCTCTGACTGATATGAATGCCTCCGTCTTCAGTCAGTATATGGATGAATCGCAGAAGGTTATCGTAATTATCCAGTGGTTCTCCTGTTCCCATCACAACAACATTGGAAACCCGCTCGCCTGTAGAAACCTGTATTCTGTAAATCTGATCCAGCATTTCTGACGGAAGGAGATTTCTTGTCAGGCCGCCAATTGTGGAAGCACAGAATCTGCATCCCATTCTGCAGCCTGCCTGTGAAGAAATACAGACTGAATTTCCGTGCTTATATTTCATAAGAACACTTTCGATCATATTCCCGTCAGCCAGCCGGAAAAGATATTTTCTTGTTCCGTCAATCTTTGAAATCTGTACATCCAGAGCTTCCAGAACCGTGATGGGATAATCTTTCTCCAGCTTCTGTTTCAGTCCTTTTGGCAGATTGTTCATTTCATCGTAAGAAGTAACCAGATGTTCATGAAGCCAGCTGTATATCTGTTTTGCACGAAACGGTTTCTCACCGATATTTACCATAAGCTCTTTCAGCTCTTCCAGGTTCATTGATTTAATATCTGTCATATTTATTTCCTTCTGAATTTTGCTATAAAGAAACCGTCTGTTCCATGAACACCGGGAAGAAGCTGAAGATATCCAAGTCCTGTAGTTTCGGAACGAAGTTCTTCCGGAATAAACTCATCGATACTTTCAAGCTTAAACGGATGATTATTCATAAACCACATCATATTCTCTTCATTTTCTTCTTTTGCAATGGTACAGGTGCTGAAAATCAGCACACCTCTCGGTTTCACATATTCTGCTGCCTTATCCAGTATATTTCTCTGAAGGATCACAAGTTCTTCTTCTTTCTGTGCAGTAGAACGATATTTGATCTCCGGCTTTCTACCTATAACTCCGTATCCTGAACACGGAACATCTGCCAGAACAATATCTGCCCTGCATTCAGATTCCACATCAAAGATTGTTGCATCCTGAACCTTTGCCTGAACATTGATTGAATTTGTCCTCTGAATATTTTCCTCTATGAGATTTACTTTATACTGGCTGACATCTCTGGCATCAACAGTTCCAAAGCCTTCCATTTTGTCACCCATGTGGAGGCTTTTTCCGCCAGGTGCCGCACACATGTCAATAATGTAATCACCTTTTTTCGGATTGGCGATTTCTCCCACTAACATGGAGCTTACATCCTGTACGATGATTTTCCCCTGAATAAATGCATCCAGCGCAAGAATGTGATTATAATCTGAAATTCTGAGCGCATATGGAAGATACGGAGCCGGTTCAACCTTAACCCCCTGATTCTTCAGGCTCTCACAGGTATCTTTCACGGAATTCAGATATGTACGGCATCTGACTGTAGTAGGTTTTTCTGTCAGGAAATCGGCCAGCATTTTCTCTGTTGTTTCCTCGCCATAATCTTTCAGCCACCGTTTTACAAGTTCCTCCGGCATGGAATACCTGACAGAAAGATAGCGGATCAGATTTTCTTCTTTTGAAGGATATTCCAGCTCACCCATCTGCCTCGCAATTGTTCTCAGCACTCCGTTTACAAAAGGTTTCAGATTGTAAAAACCTTTTTTCTGTGTAAGTTTCACTGCTTCATTACAGACAGCACTGTCCGGCACACGATCCATGTATCTCAGCTGATAAACCGCACTTCTCAGGATTTCCCTGATCGGCGGTTTCATCTTATCTACTGTTATTTTTGAAAAAGAATCTATAATATAATCAATTGTTATCCTGTATTCCAGCGTTCCCTCACAGACTCTGGTCACAAAAGCCCTCTCCTGTTTCGGCAGGAACTGATACTTGGATAATGCATTTCTGATGGCAATATGGCTGTGCTCACCCTCTTCTTCGATCTGGAGAAGGATTTCCAGGATCATCTCTCTTGTATTAATACCATTAGTCATCACGTCTTCTTCCTCCTGCAAGAATCACCAGTCTCAGAAGCTGCAAAATAGAAGCTGCAAGTGCTGCCACATAGGTCATGGCTGCCGCTGTAAGAACCTTCCGGGCGCCTTTTGTCTCATCACTGCCAAGAATTCCCGTACTCTGAAGCATTTTCAGCGCTCTTGAGGAAGCATTGATTTCTACTGGCAATGTCACAAGCTGAAAAAGAACTGCCAGTGAAAAAAGGACAATACCCGCAGTAGTAAGAGGCCGGAGGCCAGCAAACAGACCGATGATAAAAATCGGCCAGGAAAGATTACTTCCAAAATTTGCTACTGGCACCAGCGCACTTCTGAAATCCAGCGGTGCATAGTTAGTCGCATGCTGAATTGCATGACCACACTCATGCGCAGCAACACCAATTGCTGCCAGAGATGTCTGACCGTAAATGTCCTGAGACAGATTTACCGTCCTGGTTCTTGGATCATAATGGTCCGTAAGGCTTCCTGGAATTGATCTTACTGCCACATCTGTGATTCCCGCTGCCATAAGAATTCTTCTTGCGGCCTGCTCTCCCGTAAGCCCTGATGCACTGCGTACCCTCCGATACTGAGCGAACGTACTTTTGAGTTTTGCTGATGCAGCAAGTGAAAGAAGCATTCCTATTACAAGAAGAATGTAAGTCGGATCAAATCCGTAAAATCCATATCCATATCCGTAACCCATTTTATCACTCCTTATGATCTTTCAGTACTGTCCCTGCCGTTACATGATATCCTCTGAGAAAAGCATCTGTCTCCATTCTCTTTTTGCCTTCCAGCTGAACTTCTTCGAGAATCAGAGTGCCTTCACCACATGCCACATGGATTCCCTTTTTATCCACATCTGTAATTGTTCCCGGTACATCTTTTCCACATGATCCACTCTCTACAGAACATTTCCACACCTTAAGTGTTTTATTATTAAGAAATGTGTAGGCACTTGGCCACGGATTCATTCCTCTGACCAGTCTTTCAAGCACAACCGCACTTTTTGAAAAATCAAGAAGCCCCATCTGCTTGGTGATCATGGCTGCATAAGGTGTCGGACTTTCTTCCGGCTGTTTTGTATAGACAGCTGTTCCATTTTCTATAGAAGGAATTGTTCTGATCAGAAGTTCCGCGCCTGTCTCTGCAAGTCTGTCAAAAAGACTTCCTCCAGTCTCATCTTCTCTCAGTTCTACAACAGCCTGAGAAATCATATCTCCCGTATCCAGTCCTGTTCCCATCTTCATGATAGTAACTCCGGATTCTTTTTCTCCGTCAATAACTGCCTGCTGGATCGGAGCCGCCCCCCGATACTTCGGGAGAAGGGAGGCGTGGATATTGATACAGCCATATTTGGGCATATCCAGGATCACCTTCGGGATGATCTGTCCGAAAGCTGCAACAATAATCATATCCGGTTCAAGTTTCTGCAGTGTTTCCAAAAATTCCGGATCGCGGACTTTTGCCGGCTGATATACCGGAATTTCATGTTTCAGTGCTTCTTCTTTTACAGGTGTCGGCATAAGAGTCTTGCCTCTTCCCTTGGGTTTATCCGGCTGTGTTATCACAGCTGTCACTTCATAACCGTTTTCTACAAGAGCAGCCAGTGGCGGCACTGCGAAATCGGGTGTTCCCATATAAACAATTTTCATATATTATCTGCTCCTCTTTCCGTGAAATGCTCATTCGTTACTGTTCACTCCGTTCACAGCAACTTGGTCAAAATCCATTCCAAATCACCTTCGGTGATGGGATTTTGCCCCGTATGTCTCGGGATTTTGCCATATTCATGGCAAAACACCTCGCGGGATATTACCTGTGAACAGTAACGATCATTCTTCATAATCATCTTCATCATAATTAGTTCTATGAAGTTCTCCCTCTACCAGATCTGTGTACATTTTACCGTCAAGGTGATCGATCTCATGGCAGAATGCTCTGGCGAGAAGTTCTGTTCCTTCATATATAACTTCATTCATTTCTTCATCCATGGCCTTTACTCTGACATAATTTGGTCTTGTGACCTGTCCTGCCATTCCCGGTACACTTAAACAGCCTTCATCACCTGTCTGTTCTCCTGAAGTTTCCAGAATTTCAGGATTAATGAGAATGATCGGGCCTTCTCCGATATCAATAACTACGATACGTTTCAGGATTCCCACCTGCGGTGCTGCAAGACCTACTCCCATAGCTTCATACATGGTATCCAGCATGTCATCTATAAGTGTCACGATCTTTGGTGTCACCTCTTTTACCGGTTTACTGATCTTGCGCAGTACCGGATCTTCTTCTGTACGGATTGTTCTGAGTGCCATTTTTATTCTTCCTTTCTGTAATTACCTTTTATCTTCTGTTAATTATAATCCATCTGTATATATATTTTCCGAAAACCGGAATTTACTTCAATGTATTTTTCTGTTTTGTTTTTTATATCCATAAGGACTTGCGGATCACTGTGTTTCATATAAAGAACTTTGTGATAAATATCATTTATCTTTCCCACGGAAGCATATGCGGGGCCAATCACATGAAGCCGGTATTTTTCTCCAATTCTTCTGACAAATTTGGCCATATACTCCATTCCCTGATTCAGAAGTTCTTCATCTTCTGCCGACGCAAGGACAGCAAGCATATGTGCAGCAGGCGGATAGTCCATCAGCAGGCGGTACGCCATTTCTTCCTGATAAAACATCTCATAATCCTGTGCTGCTGCCGCCCGGATACTGTAATGCTCCGGATGATAAGTCTGAATAACTGCTTCACCTTCTGTGTTTCCTCTTCCTGAACGGCCCACGGCCTGTGTCAGCAGCTGAAATGTTCTCTCTGCACAACGATAATCTGCCGCATTCAGTGAGAGATCTGCTGCAACTGCTCCAACCAGCGTTACATCAGGGAAATCATGTCCCTTTACGATCATCTGGGTACCCACAAGAATGTCCGCCTCATGAGCTGCAAATGCAGACAGTATTTTTTCATAACTTCCTTTTGCTCTCGTTGTATCATAATCCATTCTCAGCACACGTGCCGCAGGAAAATTCTTATGGAGCACCTGTTCAATCTGCTGTGTACCGGCCTTGAATCCTCCGATATACGGAGATCCACATGACGGGCATTTATCCACCATCGGCTGTTCATACCCGCAGTAATGGCAAACCAGCCTTCCATTATTATGCTCTGTCAGCGCCACATCACAGTGCGGACATTTCATTGCTTCGCCGCAGGACCGACAGGACACAAAACCGGCATAGCCTCTTCTGTTCAGGAACAGTATTGTCTGCTGATGTGCCTCCAGCCGCTTTTCAACAGCTTCTTTCAACGTTCTCCCAAGCACAGATCTGTTGCCGCTTCTCAGTTCTTCCCTCATATCGGTCACTGTTACCTTTGGAAGCGGTCTGTTTTCATAGCGGAAAGTCATTTTTACAAGTGCATACTCACCAGACATTGCTCTGCTGTATGCCTCAAGTGACGGAGTCGCAGATCCCAGAACTACTCTGGCATTTTCTGCTCCAGCCCTGTAAATCGCAGTTTCTCTGGCATGATATCTCGGACTCGTTTCACTTTTGTAAGTCTGTTCGTGTTCTTCATCAATAATGATCAGTCCCAGATTGGAAAAAGGAGTAAAAAGTGCCGAACGTGGTCCTACCATAATCTGAATTTCCCCCAGTTTGGCTCTTTTGAACTGATCATAACGTTCTCCTGATGAAAGGCGGGAATTCAGTACTGAAACCTTATCTCCGAACCAGCCGTAAAAACGGCGTACAGTCTGATAGGTAAGCGCAATTTCCGGAACCAGAACAATAACCTGTTTTCCCTTTTGTACCACTTCCTGAATCAGTTTCATATAAACCTGGGTTTTTCCACTTCCGGTAACTCCATGGATCAGAACAGGTCTTGGCATCTCTCTGCTCCACTCTTCATGGATCTGATCCAGTGCATGTTTCTGCTGCTCTGTCAGGCTGGAAAGTTCTTCTCTTGGAATAGAACTTCCATCCACTGACATACGGTAGACCTCATCTTCCCTGATTCTTATCACTTCCTGGTCAATAAGCGGCTTCACCACAGCAGCATTAATGCCAAGTTCTCTGGCTGCTCTGGTATAATCCAGCGGATTTTCTTCAAGAAGAGCTTTCAGAAGCCGGGCTCTTGCCTTACATCGGCTTTTTTCAAGATTGCAGAGTATCTGCTGCGCTTTTTCCTCCGGAATGTTCAGAAATATCTGTCGCCTGGATCGTGCCTTGACTTTTTCCCGGACCGGAAGAACTGTTTTCAGTGCCTGTGCCATTGTAGAACCATATCGTTCTTTCATCCAGGCTGCCAGACTGATAAGTTTCTCTTCTGTTGTTTCCTCGCTGCTGCACAGTCCCTTCAGTTTCTTGATTCTGGAAACATCAAACCTGGGTGTATCGGAAAGTCCGATCACATACCCCTTTCTCTCACGGTTGCCATTACCAAACGGGATTGTAACAACCATCCCGATCCGTATCTCCTGTTCCAGTTCCTCCGGAACAAGATACTGGAAACTGCGATCCAGTTTTTCGTGGGATATATCCACAATGATATCCGCATAAATCATTGTTCCGCTCTCTCTTTGTCCTCCTCAAGGATTTCGGCGATCAGGACTCTCTCATCCATAGGATACTTCTTTCCTTTGATCTCCTGGTAATCTTCATGTCCCTTACCTGCCAGAACTATAATATCCCCTGGTTCTCCATGATGGATCGCATAGGCAATTGCCTCTTTGCGGTCACAGATTTCCACATATTTACCGCTTGTCTTCGCAATTCCTTCTTTAATATCATCTATAATTGCCTGAGGCTCTTCAAATCTCGGATTATCCGAGGTAATAATGGTAAGATCTGCCAGACGTCCTGAAACTTCTCCCATCTCATAACGGCGGGATTTTGCACGGTTGCCACCACATCCGAAAAGGCAGACCAGTCTGTGCGGATCATATTCCCGTAGTGTAGTCAGAAGACTTTCCAGAGCCATCGCATTGTGTGCATAATCGATCATAAGAGTAAACTCGTCGGAGACTTTTACCATTTCAATTCTGCCCTTAACTCTTGCAACCTTCAGAGCCTTGATGATATTTTCCTGAGATACTTTAAAGTGTCTGCATATCGCAATAGCGGTCAGTGAATTATAAATGCTGAATTTGCCCGGAATATCAATTTCCACAGGGAAATCCATGAGTCCTTTTACATGGTAATAGATTCCCAGATATCCTTTTCCACCTGTCATATGTGCATCTTCTGCCCTGAGATCCGCTTCGGGTGAAAAACCATATGTCTCAAGCTGACATGTATGTCCTTCAACGATCCTGTCAAAATGTTCATCATCTCTGTTTACAATTCCCACTTTGCACTGGCGAAGAAGCATGGACTTACATGCCAGATAATGGTCAAAATCTTTGTGTTCATTTGGTCCTATATGATCAGGTTCAATATTGGTAAAGATACCGTAATCAAACACAAATCCCTGTGTTCTGTGAAGCATAAGTCCCTGAGAAGAGACTTCCATAACAACACAGTCACAGCCTGCATCGACCATTTTGCGGAAATACTGCTGGATCACATAGGATTCCGGTGTTGTATTTGAAGCCGGTATCACTTCATCTCCGATGATCGCCTCAATAGTCCCGATCAGTCCTACTTTATATCCTGCGTTTTCAAGGATTGATTTTACCATATAAGTTGTTGTTGTTTTGCCTTTTGTTCCGGTAATTCCGATTGTTTTGAGTTTTCGTGCAGGATGCCCGAAATATGCAGCTGATATAAATGCCATTGCATAGCGGGTATCCTTCACCAGAATGACCGTAACATCTGAAGGAACTTCTACTTCTTCTTCAACAACCAGTGTTTTTGCACCTTTTGCCACTACATCAGCTACAAATTTGTGGCCGTCAACTACAGCACCCCTGATACAGATAAACAGGGAATTTTCTTCTGCTTTACGTGAATCATACACAACGGAACTTACTTCCTGTTCCACACTGCCCTGACAGCAGGTATATTCCAGACCTTCCAATAATGATGATACTTTCATATTTTTTACTCCTTTTCGCCCTTGGGCATATTCCATTATAGGATAGCACAATCAAAACATGTTTTCAATGACAGGCCGGCAGTTACATAAAAAATCCACTTGCCAAATATTCTCATAAATCATATAATGAGTATGTCAAACATGAAACGGGGAGCTGGCTGAAGCCGGCTGAGAGGAAACTGAGTGGTTTCGACCCATAACCTGATTTGGATAATGCCAACGTAGGGAAATACCAGAATTTTCAGAGAGGTACCCCTGTGGTGCCTCTTTTTGTTGTCAACAACCTCGTTCCCGCACCTCTCAGGTGTTTCAAATTTTATAAGAAAGGAGATTTATAATGACACAGTCAACTTCATATAATGCCACCAGAAAGCTTGCTGCTGCCGGTGTTCTGACTGCTGTTGCTGTTGCAGGAAGCATGATAAGTGTTCCGATCGCCGGAAGTAAATGTGCACCCGTACAGCATATGGTCAATATTTTTGCAGCTGTAATGCTTGGTCCCTGGTGGGGTGTGGCAATCGCTTTCTGCGCCAGCCTGATCAGAAATATTCTTGGTATAGGGAGTTTTCTCGCTTTTCCAGGCAGTATGATCGGTGCCCTCTGCTGCGGACTGATCTGTCATTTCACGGACCGTCTGGAACTGACCTGTATTGCAGAAGCACTCGGCACAGGAATTCTCGGAGGACTTGCCGCATATCCTGTGGCACGTTTTGTAATGGGGCTTGCACCTGCCGGTTTTACCGTGTACATGATACCTTTTTTCATTTCCACACTTACAGGCAGTATCCTTGCCTATATCCTTGTGCGTATCTTTGAAAAAAGCCATGTGATAGACGCAATAAAGAGGTAACTCATATGCAGAAAAAAGATGTACTGAATCTTCTTCATGCCATTCATCCACGGATTCACTGCCTTACCAACCCGGTAACCATGCAGGATGTTGCCAATATTCTTCTTGCCGCTGACGGAAGTGCAGTCATGGCGCGTGATCCTGATGAAGTGGAAGAAATCACTTCCATCTGTCAGGGAACACTTCTTAATACCGGTGTTCCTGATAAAAAAATCATCAGAGCCTGTATCCTTGCCGGCAAAAAAGCCAACCAGCTTGGACACCCGGTCATTCTTGATCCTGTCGGTGCAGGTGCCAGTGCTTTCCGCCGAAAACTTCTGGCAGACCTTCTTGAGTCTGTACAGCCGTCAATTGTGCGATGTAATCAGGAAGAAGCAGCTGTTTTGTATTCCATGAAAGCGAGCGGATTTTCTGTCACCGATCATGCAGGTGTGGAAAGTGCTCTCCGGCTTCCACCGGAAGATCTCCGTTCTCTGGCTTCTGATGTCTCGAAACTTTATCAATGCACGTTTCTGATCACTGGTTCTTCTGATGTTGTTTCAGATGGCCGCCTGACTCTTTTTCTCACAGGTGGAGATGCCCGTATACGCCGGATCACCGGTGGCGGCTGCATGCTTTCTGCTCTCTGCGCACTTTTTGCAGGTACCGGTATTGAACCTTTTGATGCAGCTCTCATTGCAGGGCAGATATGGAGAGACAGTGCAGAATATGCCGGAATACGCACTGACAAAAACAGCCAGGGTATCGGCAGTTTCCATGTATACCTCACAGACGCTTTAGAAGAACAGATATTTGAAAGGTCGTAATACTTATGCAGATAACACCCAGACAACTGAAATTATATGCGGTCACTGACCGCTCATGGCTGAAAGAAGGCGAAACACTGTATTCTGTTACAGAAGAACTACTGAAAGGCGGCGTTTCCTGTATACAGCTTCGTGAGAAAAATGCAGCTGATGCGCAGATCCTCCATGAAGCTGAACAGTTAAAAGAACTCTGTTTCCGTTATCATGTTCCGCTTATCATCAATGACAGACCTGATCTTGCACTGGAAACAGGCGCTTCCGGTGTCCATGTAGGGCTTTCCGATATGGGCATCCAGAAAGCCCGGCAGATCCTGGGACATGACTTCATCATTGGTGCAAGCGCCCATAACGTGGAAGAAGCACTTGCCGCTGAGGCTGCCGGTGCTGACTATCTCGGATGCGGAGCAGTTTTTGGAAGCAAAACCAAAACCAACGTTTCCCGTCTTTCTCCTGAAACCCTGAAAAACATCTGCGCAGCTGTACATATTCCGGTTGTTGCTATTGGCGGAATCAGCCTTGATAATCTTCCGGATCTTACCGGCACAGGGATTTCCGGTGCGGCAGTTATCAGCGGTCTGTATGCTTCGGCAGACAAAACCCGTACAGCTTCACAGTTTCTTACTATTCTCGAAAGGATCTGAATATGAAAACAGCTCTGACAATTGCCGGAAGTGATTCCAGCGGTGGTGCAGGAATCCAGGCAGACATCAAGACAATGACCATGAACGGCGTCTATGCCATGAGCGTGATCACTGCACTCACTGCACAGAATACTACCGGTGTATATGGAATTCAGGAAGCTTCACCTGAATTTATCGACCAGCAGATGGACTGTGTTTTTACAGATATTTTTCCGGATGCTGTAAAAATCGGCATGCTTTCTTCTCCGGAGATCATGCGGCATATTGCCTCAGGCCTTCGCAAATACAGTCCCGGACATATTGTCCTCGATCCGGTCATGGTATCTACAAGCGGTCACAGACTTATGCAAAAAGATGCCGAAACAGTTCTGCAGACAGAGCTTTTCCCTCTGGCAGAGATCATCACACCCAATATTCCTGAAGCAGAGGCACTTACCGGTCTTAAGATCACAGATGCTTCTTCTATGGAAAAGGCAGCCTGTGAACTCAGCGAACGGTTCCATACTTCATTCCTTCTGAAGGGAGGCCACAGAGTTGAGGATGCCAATGACCTGTTGTATTCCGAAGGAAAATCTTTCTGGATCCACGGTGAGCGTGTGGACAATTCCAACACTCACGGAACAGGCTGTACTCTGTCAAGCGCCATTGCAGCAAACCTGGCAAAAGGGTTTTCACTGAAAGACTCTGTCTGCCGTGCCAAAGCATATATTACAGATGCCCTGAAGGCAGGTCTTGACCTTGGACAGGGTTCCGGCCCTATGGACCACACTCTTGGAAAAAACAGCAACAAATTTTTTATATAAAATACAAATGAAAAGGAGATTTATTATGACAGCTTATACTACTCAGATGGATGCCGCACGCAAAGGCATCGTAACACCACAGATAAAAACAGTTGCAGAAAAAGAACATATGCCGGTAGAGGATCTTATGAAACTGGTAGCTGAAGGAAAAGTTGCAATCTGCGCAAATAAACATCATACCTGCCTGGATCCGGAAGGTGTCGGCAGCATGCTTCGCACCAAGATCAATGTAAATCTCGGCGTATCCAGAGACTGCAAAGATTACGATATTGAAATGCAGAAAGTCATGAAGGCTGTCGATCTCGGCGCTGAAGCCATCATGGATCTGTCCAGTCACGGAAATACCCAGCCATTTCGTCAGAAACTTACACATGAGTGTCCTGTAATGATCGGTACTGTACCGGTTTATGACAGTGTTATCCACTATCAGAGAGATCTTTCTGAACTGACTGCAAAAGACTTTATTGATGTTGTCCGTCTCCATGCAGAGGACGGTGTGGATTTCGTAACTCTTCACTGCGGAATCACGCGCAAAACCATTGAACAGATCAGGAAACACAAACGTAAAATGAACATTGTCAGCCGCGGCGGAAGTCTTGTCTTTGCGTGGATGAGTATGACAGGTGAAGAAAATCCGTTCTATGAATATTTTGATGAAATCCTTGATATCTGCGAAGAACATGATGTTACCATTTCTCTTGGTGATGCCTGCAGACCAGGCTGCCTTGCTGATGCTACAGACGTATGTCAGATTGAAGAGCTTGTCCGTCTCGGCGAACTGACAAAACGTGCATGGGATCACAATGTACAGGTTATGGTAGAGGGCCCGGGACATGTTCCGCTTGATCAGGTTGCCGCAAATATGAAAGTTCAGCAGACTATCTGCATGGGAGCTCCTTTCTATGTACTCGGACCTCTTGTTACTGATATTGCTCCTGGCTATGATCACATCACAGCTGCTATCGGTGGTGCCGTTGCAGCAATGAACGGGGCAGCTTTCCTGTGCTATGTAACACCAGCTGAACATCTGGCTCTTCCAAATGTAGATGATGTAAAACAGGGAATCATTGCTTCCAAAATCGCAGCTCACGCCGCTGATATCGCAAAAGGAATTCCTCACGCAAGAGATATTGATGACAAAATGGCTGATGCACGCCGTGTTCTCGACTGGGATGCACAGTTTGAATGTGCTCTTGACCCGGAAACTGCAAAAGCGATCCGAGATGACCGTCTTCCTGAAGATGACCACAGTGATACCTGCAGTATGTGCGGTAAATTCTGTGCCGTGCGCAGTATGAATAAGGCTCTTGCAGGAGAACACATTGATATCCTGTAATAAAAAGTGGAAATTATAAACTTTTCTTTAGAATTTTTTCGATTTCTTTTAGAAACAGTACACATTTTGCACACATTTCATGGATATAATAGATTTTGGATAGATGAATAACCACTCTCTATCTCCCCCCTCAAAAAAGTTAAGGAAAACCGCCTGCCAGGGCGGTTTTTTCCTGTTCCCTGGTCTGGAAACCTATGTTTTTATTGCAATTCCTACTCTATTCTTTTATAATAAGGTATATTATTGTTACATTCTAAATCGAAAAGAAATGAGGAATCCACATGAGCGAAAAAACAGTAGTTGTTGCTCTCGGTCACAAAGCCCTCGGCACAACACTTCCAGAACAGAAACTTGCCACAAAAGAAGCTGCAAAAGCTATTGCAGATCTCGTTGAGGAAGGTACCAGAGTAGTCATCTCCCACAGCAACGGACCTCAGGTTGGTATGATTCATACCGCTATGAACGAATTCGGAAAGGCTCATCCTGACTATACTTTCGCACCTATGTCCGTATGTGCTGCCATGAGCCAGGGCTACATCGGATATGACCTGCAGAATTCAATTCGTTCAGAACTTCTTGCAAGAGGCATTTATAAACCGGTAGCTACTATCCTTACACAGGTAGTTATTGATCCATATGACGATGCATTCGGAGAACCTGAAAAAATTATCGGACGTACTCTTACTTCCGAGGAAGCAGAAGCAGAAGAAGATAAGGGTAATTACGTTACAGAAGTAGCTGAAGGACAGTATCGCCGAATCCTTGCAGCACCGCAGCCACAGCGTATCGTTGAACTTGAAACAGTCCGTGCGCTTGCAGATGCAGGCCAGATTGTCATTGCAGCCGGCGGTGGCGGAATTCCGGTTATGGAACAGGGTATAGATCTTCATGGTGCCAGTGCCATCATCGAAAAGGATCTCGCAAGCGGCCTTCTTGCTGAATCCCTTAATGCCGATACTCTCCTGATTCTTACCAGTGTTGAGAAAGTCGGTCTGAACCATGATACTGATCATGAGGAACTGCTTGACACTGTTACTCCTTCCGATGCTACCAGATATATTGAAGAGGGTCAGTTCACAAAAGGCTCCATGCTTCCCAAAATCCAGGCAGGTCTTTCTTTCATCAGCAAGGGGGAGGGAAGACGTACCATCATAACAGATATTGCTCACGCCAGGGAGGGGTATCTTGAAAAAACAGGTACTGTTCTTAAATAATTTTATCTGTGAACAGCAACAATCTTTACCTGATCTTTATAACCAGAACTTCTGGATTTACCGCAATTCAACGACTGTCCCGGCACACAGCCCGGGACAGTTTTTTATTGTTTTTTTATTACTTATTTTAATTATTAATATTATTACATTTATTTATATTTATAGTACTTTTTTACAATTTTTCATAGTCAAATAACTGTGTTTTTATTAAAAGGACTACCAAAATGCTATTTCTCATATTATCATCGCATGTGCGTGGCATTTGTGCCGTTTAATATAATCTTTCCTCTTAACAGCTATTTCGCTATTATATTATATATAAGTTTCACTAGTTTTTTATACAATAGAACAACTATGAGGTGAGTTACATGACAGAATTGAATCCGCTCGACCGGATCCAGGAATTATGCGATGAACGAAACTGGTCTTATTACCAGCTTGCAAAAGTATCCGGCATTGCATATTCAACACTAAGTACAATGATCAACAAACATAACATGCCTTCTCTGCCTACCCTGCAGAAATTGTGCGCAGGATTCGGCATTTCCATTACAGATTTCTTTGAACCGGACCGAAGCAGCAATGGATTAACAGAAGATCAGGCTCAATGTCTGGAGCTTTTCACTGCCCTCAGTCCTGAAGACAAAGCTCTTGCTATTTCTTATCTGAAAGGCCTGTCCAAAACATTATAAAAACCTTCTTGAAAAATGGCGATCTTATATGGTTGCCATTTTTTCTTTTTGTAATTTTTTATTATTTCATATATAATAGAAATAATCTTTTAGAAGAATGGAGCATTATAATGGAAATAAAAAACAGAACCCTGTCCAATTTTGCCCAACTTGTTGAATCAGGAGAATGCAAAAAATTCCGGGGACGCCTGAAAGTCGGTGTAGACCTTGGTACAGCTAATACAGTACTTGCTGTTGTTGATACCAATAACCGTCCCATTGCCGGTATTTCAGCCCCTTCTCATGCCATTCAGGACGGCGTGATCGTAAACTATTATGAGTCTGTTCAGCTGGTCACAAAACTTAGGGCGGAATTGGAAGAAAAACTCGGCACAGAACTCCCATACGCTGCAGCTGCTATCCCTCCCGGAGTTTCCGAAGGAAGCGTCAAAAGCATCGGCTATGTACTGGAAGGTGCCGGATTTGAAGTATGTAATATCGTAGATGAACCTACTGCTGCTGCCGCTGTACTGAAGATCACAGACGGTGCTGTCGTAGACGTGGGCGGCGGTACTACAGGTATCAGTATCCTGAAAGACGGCAAGGTCATCTACACAGATGATGAGGCCACCGGTGGCAGCCATATGACCATGACTGTAGCCGGGCACTACAGAATCCCCTATGAGGAGGCAGAAATCCTCAAAACCACTCCCGATAAAGAAGAAGAGATTTTTCCTGTCATCAAAGCTGTCATTGAAAAAATGGCCACCATCACAGAAAAATTTCTCCAGGGCTATGAAGTGCCTGCTGTCTATGTAGTAGGTGGTTCTGCCAGCTTCCGGGAATTTACCGATGTCTTCGAGAAACGGCTTAAACTGCCTGTATACAGGCCTGTGCACCCACTTCTGGTCACACCTCTGGGCATTGCCTACTACTGTGATCTTCCACCTGTACCGCCGAAAAAGAAATAAGCAGAAAGATATTATAAACTGAGCAATTTTTCATGCACCAAAAATAGAAAAGACTGCCGGCACTTCCTGCACCTTCGCAGGATATGCTGACAGTCTTTTATTGTTTATATAATACCTGTGCATTGTTTCGCGCATTGTACTCTCTGTTT
This sequence comes from uncultured Blautia sp., assembly GCA_934359835.1. Taxonomy (GTDB): domain Bacteria; phylum Bacillota; class Clostridia; order Lachnospirales; family Lachnospiraceae; genus Blautia_A. The sequence continues at coordinate 37,570 of CAKRLX010000013.1, read as the reverse complement.
ACATAGATTTTCGTTCTGCTATCTCGGCCATCTTTGCCTCGTTCAGACGTGTGTCTCCATGAACACGGCTGTATGACAGATACCCGTTCATACGGTCGATCTTGGTCAGGTTCTTGGAACCACATACCGGACATACATCCATCTCAAGTTCTTCATGTCCACAGTCATCACAGTAGGCAAGAGAAAGGTTTACACCTTCATAATATCCCAGTTTCATTGCTCTGCGGATCAGAGTACGGATTGCTTCTTTATTGTAGCCAATAGGATATCTTACATACTGTATCTTACCACCGTTGCAGAGTTCCCAGAAACGTCCCTCCAGATCCTGTTTCTCAATCGGGGTGACGTCTTCTGTAACATGACAGTGGAAGCTGTTACTTACATATGGTCTGTCGGAGACACCTTCAATAATACCATACATCTTGCGGAACTGTTCTACCTGAAGACCGCAGAGGCTCTCCGCCGGTGTTCCGTAAATCGCATAAAGATATCCGTCTTCCTGTTTGAACTGGTTTACCTTATCATTGATATATTTCAGGACTTCCAGCGCAAACTGTCCATCTTCACGGATAGATTTACCATTATAAAGTTCCTGCAGTTCATTTAATGCGGTAATACCAAAGGAAGCTGTCATAGGTTTGAGAAGCTTGCCAATCTTTTCATTTGGTTTCAGGTGTCCGCCATAGAAACCTCCCTCACAGTAAGCAAGAGGGTTTGTAGAAGCTCTCATCTGTCCAAGATACTCATAGGTACGGATATGAAGGTTTCTTATCATCTGCAGGTAGAAATCCAGAACTTCATAAAAATCTCTGCTCTCTGCTCTTGCCTTTGCAAGGATCATCGGAAGATGAAGGCTGACTGCACCAATGTTGAATCTTCCTACAAATACCGGCACATCCTGGTCATCTGCCGGATACATTCCACCTCTTTCGTACCATGGGCTTAAGAAAGCCCTGCATCCCATCGGGCTGATGACTTTGCCATACTGCTTGTACATGCTTGCAATATAGCCTTTTCCTGTAAGGGAAAGCCAGTCTGGATACATTGTTTTTGCAGAACAGTCTACGCCTGCCTCAAAAACATCTTCACAGGATTTACCCGGTCCATGAAGATTTTCATCATAAAGAAATACAATTTTCGGGAAAAGTACCGGTTTCTTATGTCCGGCTTTACCCTGTCCGCCTTTATGGACTTCCAGAAGAGACATGTTACACATTTTTTCAAACTGGCCTGTTCCAAGTCCCAGTGTCACTGTCACAAATGGATAATCTCCACGTGAAGATCCTACTGTATTCAGCTTGTACTCAATTCCCTGCCAGCCCTGGTCAAAGTCTCTGCGGACTTTGTCAAGAGCATATTCGATTGCTTTTTCTTCTCTTCCGCTCCAGCTTTCGTCTGCATACTTCAGGAATTCCTGGATATATTTATCATAACTCTTGCGTGCATAAGGTCCGAGGATCTTGTCAACCTCCGGCACTGTAAATCCGCCATACTGCTGTGCAGCTGTACTGAGGATAATGTCACCCATTACGTCAAAAGCTGTATCAAGTGTCTTCGGCTCATTATACCAGACATTTCCCATCTCGAATCCGTCCTTAAGCACTGCTCCCACATCAAAAAGACAGCAGTTCATAGTATCCAGACGTGCTGACTGGTCATGAATATAAATATATCCGTCCTTACAAGCCTGCAATTCATTTCTGTTCATGAAAAATTTCCGGTAAAGTTCCTTATTCAGTTCATTAAAGATCAGGCTTCTCTTTGTGGCAACAAGGGCGCTGTCTGTGTTTGCATTACTTTTGTCACCGATATAACGAATTGCCTGGCTCTTTGTATAGACGTCATCCATCATATGGATAAAATCCAGCTTATAGTTTCTGTAATCACGATAACTCTTGGCTACAGCCGGATTTACTCTTTCCAGTGCACCTTCTACGATATTATGCATTTCCTGGATCTGAATCTCGTTTTTGCCAAGGGAATCTGCATGCTCCTGAGCAAACTGACAGATAAAATCCTTTTCTTCCTGGGAAAATGTATAGAGAATTCTGGCAGCTGATTTATTTACAGCCGCAACTATTTTCTGAGGATTAAATTCTTCTTTTGTTCCATCTTTTTTTATTACATAAATCATACCTTAACTCTCCTAAATCCTGCATTTACAGGTTATTTACCGCTGATCCCCCATGTTTCCAGCAGCATTTTCTCCCCTGTTTTCGCCCCATATGTGGTGCTGCATATCAGAGTATAGCACAACATAATGTAAAATAAAAGGGTAAATTTACTCTTTTGTGAATTTGTACTGTTTTTATCCATTTTTATTTGTTTTCGAGATCTTTTACAAGATACAGCGTGTCTGTTGTTTCTGAATATTCCTGGAAAATAATCTCATCACCGTCTTCCAGATCAACGGTTTCGACACTCCCTGTACCCTCTACATCATAGATTTCTTCTGTACTTCCACTTACAATACGGATCTTGAGTACCGTATCATCCAGGGCAAACATCGAATAAATTCCCGGCTCAATCGAGCTGTCTTCTCCTACCTCTATTGTTCCATATCCCGGATCAACAGCGAAATATGCTGTGTCATCCTCTGTCCATGAACGGAAATATTCATTATCCTCATCTGTATTGAATACATCCTGTACAGCCTGATCTTCATCTGTATTTTCCCATGACGAATATCTGTATTCATCATATGCCTGCCTTGCGAGTTCTACAACTCCGGGTATCAGTCCCGAAAGAACAGAAATCAGTAATATGACAACAACAAGAATCTTGCCTCCCTTTTTGCCGGAGCGTTTCTTTTCTGTTGTCTGATGTTTCTGCCCTGCTCCAGGCTGGACCGGTCTGGTACTCCCCGTCATACGTTTTACCGCATCCTGACGAACCTTCTTCTGATGCTCCTGAATAGTCTCCCTTGTAGCATTTCTTCCGGGAACTGTATCTGCTGTCTGCGGATACTGCTGCTTTTTCATAATCTTTCTGGCCTGTGTCGAAGCATGTTTATAGTGGTCACTGCGGCTCTCATTCAGATGATACAGAACTTCATCATTACGATACGGCATTCCACACTGGGTACACCTGCCATTTACAATCGGGCCGTCACATAATGGACATCTCATTTTTCTCTCCTCCTTATGTAAACCATAAGCACCTGTTCACTCCCGAACAGCTGCGTCTCTCATAAGTAATATTGTATATGTTCCTCGAAAATCTTACAAGGTAAAAATTGCAATGGATGCTTTTTCTTGCTATAATGATTCCATGCTAAAAATTAGGAGGACATCTCATGGAACAAATTAAAATCCCTGCCGGTTATCAGTCAGATCTGAATCTTCATGATACCCAGGTTGCAATTAAAACAGTAAAAGACTTTTTTCAGCAGACACTGGCTCAGAAACTGAATCTGCTCCGTGTATCCGCTCCTGTATTTGTATCCCCGTCTTCAGGTCTTAATGATAACCTGAACGGTGTGGAGCGCCCTGTAAGCTTTGACATCAAAGGACAGAGCGAAAATGCAGAAATCGTACATTCTCTCGCCAAATGGAAAAGATATGCGCTTAAAAAATACGGCTTTGCACACGGTGAGGGCCTTTATACAGATATGATCGCTATTCGACGTGATGAAGATTTGGACAATATCCATTCCGTATATGTAGACCAGTGGGACTGGGAAAAGATCATCAGCAAAGAAGAGCGTACCATGGAAACACTGATCAACACAGTACGTGCTATTTACAGTGTTCTGCGCAAAACAGAAAAATACATGGCTGTACAATATGATTACATTGAAGAAATTCTGCCTAAAGAAATTGCTTTTGTATCTACTCAGGAACTGGTAGACATGTATCCTGATCTTACTCCAAAGGAAAGAGAATACAAAATTGTCAAAGAAAAAGGCGCTGTTTTCCTTATGCAGGTAGGTAAAACTCTTACTAACGGTGAACGCCATGACGGACGTGCACCAGACTATGATGACTGGGAACTGAACGGTGATATCCTTGTATATTATCCTGTTCTTGACATTGCTCTGGAACTCTCTTCCATGGGAATACGTGTAGATGAAGATTCTCTGGACAGACAGCTTACAGAAGCCGGCTGCGATGAACGCCGTGATCTTCCATTCCAGAAAGCGGTTCTGAATGCCGAACTTCCATACACCATCGGTGGTGGTATCGGACAGTCCAGAATCTGTATGTTCTTCCTCCGCAAGGCTCATATTGGTGAAGTACATGTTTCCATCTGGCCTGAAGAAGTAATGGCTGAAGCTGCTGCAAGAGGAGTAAATCTGCTGTAATATAAAGTATATATTCTCTTTTTATAGGTGTTTTTCACCAAAATTTAATAATTCATCTTATTGACATCAGGGTACCATCATACTATCATAACTATAGCAATTGATCATTGCCAGAAAAAGTGAGGTACTTATTGTGAATATTTTATTTTTTTTAACACCCAAAAGTGAAGTAGCATATATATTTGAAAACGAAACTTTAAGACAGACTGTAGAAAAAATGGAACACCGTAAATTTTCCTGTATTCCACTTCTAAGCACAGACGGACGGTATACAGGTACGATCTCCGAAGGTGACCTGCTGTGGGGAATCAAACGCATGCATCTTACAGATGTCAAAGAAATGGAAGATGTCTCCATTATGGCAATCCCCCGCAGAGCTACTTACAAACCTGTTCATGCAGATGCGGATATGGAAGATCTTCTCGATCGTGCCATCAATCAGAACTACGTTCCTGTTATTGATGATCAGGGATTCTTTATCGGGATCATTACTCGTAAAGAAATCATCAAATACTGTTACAAAGAACTCAAAGCTTTAAGTAAACTCAAAGAAAAAGACAGCGAATAAAAAGACCGGCACCGGGATTTTCTCAATATAATCCTGATGCTGGTCTTTTTCTGTCATTTTTATAAATCCGGAAGTACAGGAACTGCATCTGCCGGTATCGGGCATACATAACCTGAGGCTGTTCTCTTTTCAAATTCCTCTCTTGCTTCTTTCAATAACTGTGGATCTGCAAAAAGATCCATAGCTGCTGCTGCAAGAACTTTTCCCGCATGAAGGGCTGCTTTATACCCTATCTCAGATCCGTCACAGGAAACATTCTGCCAGCTGTGTCCAGGACATCCATTCGGCCATGCTGCCACGTGGATCTGTGCAGTCGGTGTCAGCCAGCTTACGTCTCCAACATCTGTTGAACCTGCCTTAAAGGCCTCACCCTGATACAGAGGTGTCAGAAAAGCATTCATGGCATGTCCGTATTCTTTCTGCATTCTGCTCACTTCTTCTCGTGCTTTCGGATCGTTTTCCGCTGCAACTCCGGGAACTGCACTATGATCATAAGTCTCTGCAAGTGCATCTGCATAAGCATTCTCTTCTTCTGTATAAGCAGGTACTCCAAGTTCACGGAAATTACTGAACAGTACTCTCTCCAGTGCAAAGTTGCTTACTGTATCTGCAAGCCCGTCAATAAATTTCTTGCTGAAAGTTGTTTCAGTCATCAGAGCTGCACCTTCTGCTATCTTATCCACTCTTTTTTCCAGTTCTACTGCTTCTGCCACATGATTGGAACGGATCATATACAGAACACTCGCTCTTGGCTGTACCACATTCGGACTTATTCCACCGGCATCAGTAATTGCATAGTGAATCCTTGCTTTATCGCTCATATGCTCTCTCAGGAACTGCACACCGATATTCATAAGTTCTACTGCATCAAGGGCACTTCTTCCCATTTCTGGTGCTCCCGCTGCGTGTGAAGCGGTTCCTGTAAACTTGTACTGAACCTGGATACAGGAGTTGGAAGAACCTGTTGCAACTTCATTTACGTCTTCCGGATGCCAGGTAAGAGCCGCATCCAGTTTTTTCCACAGACCCTCACGTGCCATAAAAGCCTTCGCTGCTCCGCCTTCTTCTCCTGGACAGCCATAAAGAATCACCGTTCCGGGAATTTTATTCTGTTCAAGATAAGCTTTTACACCAAGTGCTGCTGCAAAAGCCCCTGCTCCCAGAAGATTATGTCCGCAGCCATGACCGTTTCCACCCTGATTTAACTCTTTGCGTTCTGTAGATCCTGCTTCCTGTGAAAGGCCAGACAGCGCATCATATTCCGCAAGGATTCCTATATATGGTCTTCCTTCTCCATAAGATGCCGCAAAAGCAGTTTCTATGCCACAGGTTCCTTTTTCCACCTGAAAGCCTTCTTTTTCCAGTGTTTCACAGTAAAGCTCCGCAGATTTGAACTCCTGAAGGGACAATTCCGCATATTCCCATATTCTGGCAGCAACCCCTGCTATCAGTTCTTTTTTGTCTTCAATTGCCTGCAGAGCAGACTTTTTTTCTGCTGTCATAATGATCTTCCTCCTCCTTTATATATAGTTTCTTTCATTTAACAAAAGGCAACCAGAACATTCCGGTCACCTTTTTGTTTATAACACTTTAGATAAAAATTCCTTAAGACGGGGATTGGTCGGTTTATCAAAAATTTCTTCCGGTGTTCCCTGTTCGATCAGCGTTCCGTCTGCCATGAACAGGACACGGTTTCCTACTTCTTTTGCAAAACCCATTTCGTGAGTAACAACTACCATTGTCATTCCCTCTTTTGCAAGTTCTTTCATAACATCCAGAACTTCTCCTACCATCTCAGGGTCAAGGGCTGACGTAGGCTCATCAAACAGCATTACTTCCGGCTCCATTGCAAGAGCTCTTACAATTGCTACACGCTGTTTCTGTCCACCTGACAACTGTATTGGATATGCATCCGCTCTGTCCCTCAACCCTACACGGTCCAGAAGCTCCAGAGCTTTCTTTTCGGCATCTTCTTTTGAGACACCCTTTACCTTCATAGGCGCAAGTGTCATATTTTCAAGAATTGTCATGTGAGGAAAAAGGTTGAAGTGCTGGAAAACCATTCCCATTTTCTGACGGAGACTGTCAATATCAAGTTTAACTTTCTTACCTGAAGCATCTTTATATTTTTTCTTTGTGATGTCAACTCCGTTAAAAATGATCTCGCCGTCTGTAGGTTCCTCAAGAAGGTTCAGACTGCGAAGGAAAGTAGACTTACCGGAACCGGAAGGTCCGATAACCACCATAACATCACCCTTATTGATATCTACTGTCACACCATCCAGAGCTTTGATCGCACCTCTGTGATAATGTTTCTTAAGATCATGTACCTGAATCAGACTGTCATCTCTTGTCGCCATGGCTCATTCTCCTTTCAAAATATGCAATAAGTTTGGAGGTCGGGAAGCACAGGCAGAAATAGATTGCCGTTGCTACCAGCAATGGTTCAATGATGATAAAGGTCGCACCTTTTACTGCGTTTACTGCAGACATGATATCCTGAACACCGATCGTATAGGTGATCGCAGATTCCTTGATGATTACAACGAACTCGTTCGCGATCGCAGGAAGGATATTTTTCAGTGCCTGCGGCAGAATAATATAGCGGAGGTTCATTGTCTGGGAAAGTCCCAGTGAACGTGCAGCTTCTGTCTGTCCCTGATCTATGGACTGGATACCTGCACGGATGATCTCGCAGAGGTATGCACCTGAATTCATCCCAAGAGCTACAACACCAGGGAAGAAACGGTTAAATTTAATAAATCCGAACATCTGGAAGGACGGCAGGTCGATCATTCCGAACACACCGTAATAAATGATAAAGATCTGTACAAGAACAGGTGTGGAACGAAGGATTTCTACATAAGCTGTCGCAATAAATGAAAGCGGATTAAATTTGGAAAGCCATACAAGGGGCCCACCCTCACGGAGATGACCATCTCTGTTTACTGCCAGGAAACGGAACGGACGAACATTTGACATACGCATCAGTGCCAGGATCAGGGCAAGAACAAAACCGATCACAACAGTGAATAAAGACAGCAGTACCGTAACCAGAAGACCCTGACGGAACAGCTGTGCATATGGAGCGATTTTGCCAAAGTTTGATAATTTGATAAAACTGTCCATAAAAAACTCCTTTCATTATAGTTTTCAGTAAAATTCCTCCCCTTCCGGGGAGGAATGCACTTAAGTAGTCTCGATTAAATGTCAAAAATTATTATTATTCAGCATCTTCTGCATCATCAGCTGTTTCCGGAACTGCACCATTATCATCCAGTACACCTTCGTATGTCTGGCCTGCTGCAAGTTCTGTTGCATCTGCGATGAATTTATCCATGGAACCATCATCAAGAGCATCTTTAATTGCTGCGTTTACAGCTTTAAGAAGTTCATCATTTCCCTTGCATACACCGATTGCAGAACCTTCTGAATCATACGGAACCTCAAAGAGGATTTCAAGATCCGGATAGTTCTTCTGATAGCTTTCTGCTACAGCTGTCTCAATGAAAGCACCGTCCATCTTACCTGTCAGGAGTTCTGTGATAAGGTCTGTAACTTTTGGAAGGGAAACAATATCTGCGTCCGGAGTATTTTTGTTTGCAAGGTCAAGCTGGATTGAACCGGTCTGAGCGCCAATAGAGTAATCGGAGTTGTTTGCATCTTCAAGAGATTTAAACTGGTCAGCTTTGTCTTTTACAGATACGAAAGACTGTCCGCCCATGTAATACAGATCAGAGAAGTCCATAGCATCTTCACGTGCCGGGTCAGGAGAAAGGCCAGCCATGCCAAGGTCAACGTTCTTCTGAGAAAGTTCGCTTAATACACCATCGAAATCCATCGGGATAACTTCAAGTTCAAGTCCCATCTTGTCAGCGACGTACTGAGCCAGATCCATATCAAATCCGGAAAGTGTCGGATTTCCGTCATCATCGATAGAATAAAATTCATATGGAGCAAAGTCCGGGCTTGTTGCTACGGTAAGTTTGCCGTCAGTTACTGTTTCTACTTTGTCATCTGCAAATACTGTTGCAGACATAGATAATGCCATTGCTGCACTGAGTGCCAGTGCCATGATTTTCTTAAGTTTCATATTCTTTTCCTCCTCGTTCTTAAGGGAATATTTATGCATAAACCGTGCATATTTCCTCGTATATGGTTTTTATTGTATCATAAACTTCAGAAAAAACAAGTAATACTTTCAAAAGCTGTGATATATAGGAAACAATCCTGATTTTTCCAGTTGAAGAAATGCATCTGATTCCTTATAATAATAGAAATAACACTTTCACATTTCACACTGTTGCAGTAAAATTTACTGCTCCTGTCATACTGTACTAAAGGAGGTTTTTATATGGGAATGAATCAGACACCTGCTTCAGAACGTGTACATATCAGCTTTTTCGGCAAACGAAATGCCGGTAAATCCAGCGTGATCAATGCTGTTACCGGTCAGAACCTCGCCATTGTTTCATCTGTCAAAGGAACCACTACTGATCCTGTTTACAAAACTATGGAACTTCTTCCTCTTGGCCCTGTCATGGTGATTGATACTCCCGGCATTGATGATGAAGGAGAACTCGGCGCACTTCGTGTCAGAAAAAGTTATCAGGTTCTGAACAAAACAGATATTGCTGTCCTGATCGTAGACAGCACTGCCGGAAAAGGTCCTCAGGAAGAAGCACTTATTCAGAAATTTCAGGCAAAAGGCATTCCTTACCTGATTGTTTATAACAAGATCGACCTGCTTCCTGACACTCCTGAAAAAGTCTGTCCTGAAGATAATGTAATTTATGTAAGTGCAGCTTCCGGCACTAATATTTATGAACTCAAAGAAAAAATTGCCTCACTGAAACCGGAAGATACACATAAATATCCTCTGATCGCAGACCTTATTGATCCCATGGATCTGGTAATCCTGGTCGTTCCCATTGACAAAGCAGCCCCAAAAGGCCGCCTGATCCTGCCACAGCAGCAGACTATCAGAGATATTCTCGAACGTGGTGCTCTGTCTCTGGTTGTTCGTGATACAGAACTGAAAGCCACGCTGGATAAGTTCCGTGCACAGGGAATCAGTCCACGTCTCGTCGTTACAGACAGTCAGGCTTTTGCCAGAGTATCCAGAGACACACCGGAAGATATCACCCTGACTTCTTTTTCTATTCTTTTTTCCAGATATAAAGGTGAACTGGAAGCTCAGCTTCAGGGTGTTTCCGCACTCTCTTCCATAAAAGACGGAGACCGTATTCTGATTGCTGAAGGCTGTACTCATCATCGTCAGTGTGATGATATCGGTACATACAAAATACCGAAATGGATCAGAGAATACACTGGCAAAAACCCTGTGTTTGAATTCACTTCCGGTACAGAATTTCCTGACGATGTTACTTCCTATAAAATGGTTGTTCACTGCGGTGGCTGTATGCTTAACGAGAGAGAAATGAAATACCGTATATCCTGCTGTCAGGACCAGAATGTTCCTGTTACCAACTACGGAATCCTGATTGCCCGTATTACAGGAATTCTGAAACGCAGTCTTGGCCCGTTTCCGGAAATGCAAAAACTGATTCCATAAGTATCTTCGATAATTTTGTGTTACACACAACCTGTTTTTTTATGATATATTTTAGGTTGTTTTCACAGAACCATAACATTTTTCCGTTATAGTAATACATTGAGACAAGGGAGTATATAAGATTAATAAGGAGGACAATTATGAAATTCACCAAAATGCATGGTATCGGAAACGATTATGTATATGTAAATTGTTTTGAAGAAACAGTGACAGATCCATCTGCTGTTGCCAGATTTGTCAGTGACAGACACTTCGGTATCGGTTCAGACGGCCTGATCCTCATCAAGCCATCCGATGCAGCCGACTGTGAAATGGATATGTATAACCTGGATGGATCCCAGGGTGCAATGTGCGGAAACGGTATCCGCTGTGTTGCAAAATACGCTTATGATTACGGCATTGTAAATAAAACCAGTATTTCTGTTGCTACCAAAAGTGGTATCAAATACCTGGATCTGATACTTGGAAAAGACGGCAAGGTTGCACTCGTCAAAGTTAATATGGGATCACCAATTCTTACTGCCAAACAAATCCCGGTAGTGTCCGCTTCTGAGCATGTGATCAACCAGCCTTTGGATGTAAATGGAACTGAATACCACATTACTGCAGTATCCATGGGAAATCCTCATGCAATTGTTTATATGAATGATCTTGACAATCTTGAAATCGAAAAAATCGGCCCACAGTTCGAAAATCATATTGCTTTTCCGGACCGTATCAACACTGAATTTGTCAGAGTGATCGACCGTCATACGCTTCAGATGCGTGTCTGGGAGCGTGGTTCAGGCGAAACTCTTGCCTGCGGCACAGGTGCCTGCGCAGTTGCAGTTGCATCAACACTGAATGGTCTTGTTGATGAAAATCAGCCTGTAACTGTTAAACTTCTTGGCGGGAATCTTCAGATTTTCTGGAATCGTCAGGAAAACCTGGTCTACATGACAGGTCCTGCAACAACTGTATTTGATGGAGAGATTGATCTGTCTTTTCTTGATAAATAATTTAGATTAAAGCGGATATTCGCACTCCGCTTTGCTACTTGCTCATAACCGAATAACTGCTTCGCAGTTTATCAGAAGGAGCTTGCACTCCTCCTGATACAAGCAAGTCCCCACCCACTGCTTATTGCTTTTCGCAATTGAAGCAGGGGACTTACTTGGTTCGGTTAAAAAGAAGCCGCATCATAATATGACGCAGCCCCTTTGGTATAGAAAGAAAAATGATACCTATGAAATTTATCTGAAGATACCTATTGCGTAACCTGCTACGATCCACACGATCGTAAGTATCCACAGAGGAACAAATGAAAATTTTACATAATCTGCCAGTTCTGTTCCGTCAGCCAGATCACAGGCAAGATAGATCTGTGGCTGCGCAACAGGAGATACCATGGCTCCCATATTCATCAGAAGTGTCAGTACAACAACTTCATTCGGAACACCATATTTGGCACTGACACCGGCAACAATAGGAACCAGTGCATACTGCCAGATATCGTTTGTAAAAATCAGCATCAGCGGTGCGCTTAAAGCTGCCATAATAAGATACAGCCATGGACCCATGAAACCAGGAATGATATTGATCAGGAACTGAACCATTGCATCCATCATACCACTTTCAGAAAGGACACCTACTACAACACCTGAGAGAAATACTGCACATGCTGTAGAATACATTTCTTTTGAATATTTTTTCAGAAGTTCTCCCTGAAGCTTCAGATCCGGATAGTTTACAGCCAGAGCAATAATAAGTCCGAGTGCAAATACAAAGTAATCCGGACATGGGATAACGCTCAGGCCAACGATCAGCGCAACTGTAAGAAGAAGGTTGAACCAGAATAATTTCGGACGTCTCAGTTCAGAATCACTGACCATCATATCATCAAGGTTCATTTCTCCGTCAACAAGTCCTGCGCCTTTTTTGATCTGTATTCTTGCCATGATCACAGCAAGAACAATACATACGCCAATATAGAAGATCATCAGCGGAAGCATTTTTGTAAAAATATAATTCTGCGGATTGTCAATACCCTCCAGCAGTGTAGCTGCCCGGAGTGTACGTCCGTTCCACGGTGTTACAAAAAGTGCACACATGGTTGCTGAACACAGAAGAAGCAGAACCTTCGGATCGATCTTCATCTTTTTGTAAAGAGGAAGCAGCATCGGTACAGTAACCAGATATGTAGATGTTACACTTCCGTCAATTTCAGTTACCAGTGAAATCAGAACAGTGATAACACAGATAATGGTAACGCTGAGTTTTGTCTTTTTCAGCAAAAATTCAACAATCGTATCAAAAAGACCTGCTTCTGACATTACTGAAAAATACGGTAATGAGAAGAAAATAATGAACATCAGGTCTCTTGTCTTATCAAGACCGCTGTTTACATAATTACAGACATCATTGACGCTGGAACCGATCAGAAAGGCACCAATGATCGGTATAATGGTAAATGCAAATAATGTGCTGACTTTCTTTTTCAGTAAGAGGACTGTAATGAGGATCATCATTACAAATCCCACAAGTGCTGTATAACTCATAACTCTTTCCTCCTATGCAGCTTAACGAACCAGGCAGGGTTTCTTTGAATCGTACTTCCAGTTTGGAATCAGATACTGCATTGCCATTGCATCATCTCTGTCATGAGAAGGCATCTGATTGTACAGTTTATTTGCTTCCATAACCCTGTCCATATTAAGTGTGACACCAAGTCCCGGACGATCCGGTACTTCCAGATATCCGTCTTTGATCTTCGGTGCATCGTCCAGAAGCCCCTGGCCGTCCTGCCAGATCCAGTGTGTATCCAATGCTGTCGGATTTCCCGGTGCAGCTGCAGCCACATGTGCAAAAGTAGTCAGAGTGATATCAAAGTGATTGTTGGAATGACTTCCCCATGTAAGTCCCCAGTCATTGAGGATCTGTGCCATGCGAAGGCTTCCGTCCAGTCCCCAGAAATGAGGATCTGCAAGTACAATATCAACAGCTTTCAGGGAAGCTGCATGGTAAAACTGTCTCCAGTTTGTTGCGATCATATTTGTTGCAACAGGAAGGCCTGTGGCTGTTTTGAACTCACTCATGATCTCTCTGCTTGAAAAACCGGCTTCCGGTCCGCACGGATCTTCTACATAAGTAAGTACATCTTTCATATCTTTGCAGAGTTCAATTGCTTCTGACAGGCTCCATGCACCATTAGGATCAATGTTGATGCGTCCATTCGGGAACTGTTTTTTCAGTGCACGGATAGTGTCCATCTCGTAAGCTCCCTCAAAAACACCACCTTTTAATTTAAAGTTACGGAATCCATATTTTTCATGGAGGCAGCATGCCTGCTCAACGATCTGCTCATGGCTTATCATTTCATTTCTTCTCATTCTGAACCATGGATCACTGCTGTCATTTTCATCCAGATACGGCAGGTCTGTTTTGTGTCTGTCAGATACATAGAAAAGATAGCCAAGTGTTTCTACCTTATCTCTCTGTTTTCCTTCTGCAAGCAGTTCACAGACCGGCACACCAAGATACTGTCCAAGAAGATCAAGAAATGCACATTCAATAGCCCATTCTGCTTTTACAACAAATTTCAGCTTGCTGATATCAAGCGTCTGGATTCCTTCTCCGTCATCCTCTGCTGCTTTTTTACCACCTCTGTGGATAGTTCCAAGAACGGAACGGTATTTTCCGATTTCCTGTCCCACAACCAGCGGAATACAGTTTGTCAGACATTCACATGTATATTCGCCGCCATGAATTTCGCCAATACCTGTATGCCCTGCATTATCTTTGAGAATTACAATGTTTCTTGTAAAAAATGGTGCATGTGCTCCACTTAAAGTCATTTCCATACTGTCATAACCAGCCACCGGAATGACTTTCATATCTGTTACAACTGGTGTTTTGCTGATACTCATGATCATTACTCCTTCTGCTCATGTTTTTATATATTCACTTTTTTTATCCGGATAAAATGTCTTTCGTTTTTACAAGAGCGATTATAGATCACCTGAACGTTTCTGACCAATACTTAAAAATGATGATATCAATCGTTTTTACTTATTTGCCTTTTATATCACAAAAATATATAATAATAACAGAAATTTACGGATTTGGCGCTGTTACCAGGAGGAAAGGATCATGGATACGAAATATCTGAACTATATATTGACTATAGCCCGAAAACAGAATATTACAAAAGCTGCCGAAGAACTGTATATATCACAGTCTTCTCTCAGTCAGTATCTGGCAAAACTTGAGCAGGACATCGGCGTTCCACTTTTTATACGTGCCAAAGGAAAACTTGAATTGACTGATGCCGGAAAACTTTATGTACAGGCTGCTGAAAAAATCACAGACATAAAAAATGACCTTTATTATCAGATGCGCAGTCTGAATAACAAAAGTCATATCACTATCGGTATTACTTCTCTTTTTGGTTTAAAAATGCTTACTACCCTGATTCCTGAATATAAAAAAGAATTTCCCGGTGTAACTATAGAAATTTCTGAAACTAATCTTCCTACTATACAGAAAATGATTCTGGAAGAAAGTATCGACTGTGCGGTTATCGCACTTAATGACGTCTCTGCTTTTGATAAAAATCAACTTGAACTGATCGGCCAGGAGGAAGTACTTCTCGGTATTCCGGCAACGCACCCTTATGCTGTCGAAAATGGTCATAACCCGATCACATGGGATGATTTTGCCCGGATTTTCAAAGATGATAATTTTATCCTGTCAAAAAAGGCTTCCACTCTTCGCGTACTTTCGGATAAAATCTTTTCCGGCATTCATTTTCAGCCCAGAACCATGTGTGAAACAAACAGCATTATCACAATACGTTCGATGGTAGAAATGGGTATTGGCATTGCATTTATTGCAAAAACCTGTGCTGCTGATCACCAGAATATCAAATATTATTCCATGCAGCCACCTATCTGGCGAAAAGTTGCCTTTGTGCACAGAAAGGGCTGGATTCAAAATGATCCGGAACAGGCGCTGCGACAATACATAAGGGATTATTTTAACCAAAAAGAAATGCGGACTCTGATCGTTTGATCCAGAATCCACATTTTCAGTTACTTGTTTTTATGCGAAGTATTTTTCTTTGATGATCTCTACCGGCATATCTTCACCTGTCCAGAGCTTGAAAGAAGCTGCTCCCTGATACAGAAGCATATACATTCCGTTTCCTGTTTTGCATCCCGCTTCTCTCGCTTCACGAAGAAGTCTGGTTTCCTGTGGATTGTAGATCACATCAAATACAAACAGATCTTTGTGGAACATTGACGTGTCTGTGATGATAGTGTTGTCTGTCTTCGGTGCCATTCCTACAGATGTTCCGTTTACGAGGATTGTGCTGTCTGCAATGGATGCACGGAGTACTTCCGGATCGGAAAAATCATGAAGTGTGACTTTGCAGTCTGTGCGTTCGTTGAGTTTCGCCACAATATCCTCTGCTCTTTCATAGAAAGCATCTTTTACATTAAATACGTTAATCTCTGCCACTCCATCCAGTGCTGCCTGTACGAGGATTGCTGTTGCAGCTCCACCGGCTCCCAGAAGTGTCATTTTCTTTCCGATAATGTCCACGCCATCTTCTTTGACTGCACGCATAAATCCGACACCGTCTGTTGTATATGCTGTCAGTACACCGTTATCATTTACAATAGTATTGCATGCTCCGGAGATTTCGGATGCAGGTGAAACTTTATCTGCAAGTTTGCACATGATGTTTTTGCCTGGCATAGTGATGTTCCAACCTCTGGCTCCCAGTGTCCGAAGTCCTTCTACTGCCTCCGGCATTTTTGCTTCCGGCACATCGAATGCCAGATAAGTATAATCCAGTCCCAGCTGATCGCATGCTTCGTTATGCATTTCAGGAGAAACGCTGTGTGCAACGGGGCTTCCTAATAAACATAATAAACCTGTGTGTCCTGTGATATGTTTTGACATAATCCCATTTCCTTCCTGTGGTACGTTATAGATGGTGTTATTATACACGATTTAAAGTGATAAAGCAAGTACCGGGAATCTGGTTGGGTGAAGGTGAAAGGTTCAACATACTATATTAATACTCTACAACACCCATATACCTTCTCATAGAAGTAGGATGTCTTCTTACATTATCCAATACATCTCTATACAAAACACTAAATTCATAAAATAATGGTGCGTTAAAATAATCAACACAACAAGCAGATATTTCTTTTAATCCATATTTTTCTGCATCAATGATCTCATAATCCCTACTATATTTTTCAATAAAGTTAAGTGCTCTTAAGTCCAGTTTTCGTTGCTTACCGGCACCTAAGAGTAAAATAAACAGACTTTTGTCTCCTGTTAGTTCAAAAGGCCCATGAAAATATTCTGTAGAATTTAAATAACAGCAATTCATCCATTGCATTTCCTGCAAAGAACAGATTGCAAAACCATATGCCTGCGCATATGATGCTCCTGAAGACATAATATATGGAAACTCATGGGTTCCGTATTTATCAGCAAACAACCACGCACTGTTTTGTCCATCTTTTAATGCCTGTCTTATGATCCCATCTATTTTCTTTAATCCGTCTTCTATTTCCTGATACAAGGTATATTCTTTTTCTGTCTCATGCAACAATTCATTTAAAATATCAATAGTCATACAAACAGGTTTTTCTCTTGCATTTGTTTCATTCTTCCATTCATATATTACAGTATGAAAATCTCCTCTGTCACATTTACTTTCTTTTACATTTGTAAAAACAATAGGGTAAGCACCTTTTTCTACTGCCAGCTCTGCTGCTTTAACAGTTTCTTCTGTATTTCCACTATGAGAGCACAAAATTACAACACTGTTTTCGTCCAATGATGCGGGTGGAATAGCCACAAATTCACCGGCATTTATCCACATTGCATGCTTCTCTTTTGATTCTCTTGTAATAAAAAAATACCCATTATATAAATCCACCAAGGATCCCCCACATGCTACAAAAAAAATATCTTTTACTTCTTTTCTACCTTTCAGAATATCTTTTACTATAGCTTTTGCGTTAAACATAATTGCTCTCCTTTCCAACAATTTTCTTAAATCCTTCTCCAAATACCTCACTGGAATTTAAAATAATAACAAATGCCTTCTCATCTACTTTTGAAATAAGATTTTTTATAATAACTGACTGATTATTACTACAAGCACATAAAATCAAATCGCGATAAGTACTCTTATATCCACCATATGCCTTCACAAATGTACAGCCTCTTGATGTTTCTTCATTAATCATTTCCGCAATGCGATTTTTCTCTTTTGATATTGCTAATACAACTTTTCCGGCTCCCATACGATATGCTATTCTATCTATCACAGCTGCAGATACATAAACACATATTACTCCCAGAATAGCTGCATCCATCTTCTGAAAAATCAGTGCTCCTACACCTATAATAATGCCATCCATTACTATGGAAATCTGCCCCAGGGTCAAATGCGGATATTTGTATTTTAATGCCATAAGCAAGTAATCTGTTCCGCCTGTACAACCTCCATATCCATATACCAGAGCCAGTCCAACTCCGGAAAAAACACCTGCACATACTGCGGCCAATATAGGATTTCCCTGATATACTGGAAGTTTTATAACTATATGATCTAATACCAGTGAAAAAATTACTGCGGTTTTTAATGATGAAAATAGATATCTCTTTCCAAATATCCATAAGCAAAGACAAATCAGAGGAATCTGCAACAGCAGACTTACCGCACCGATCGGGGCTCTGGTTACGTGATAAACAATCAAACTTATCCCACTTATGCCGCCCGTAACAAATTCTGAATTCCCTGCAAAATTATATATACCTATTCCAAAAAAGAAAGCTCCTGCAAAATCAAATATTATTTCTTTAATAAATGCTTTTCTCTCACACATTTTTTCCTTCTTGTTTTTTATATATAAAATTGATATTTTCCGGGTAATAACTTTTTTCTCGATCCCTGAATTTCCAATATTGCCTCTGTGTTACATGGAACTTCCAGATAAAGATCTGTAATTCTATCTTTTTTCTCCCATGCACATACTATAGTTCCTTTTATACTTTCATAGGAACAGTACATTTTTTTTATGCTGCTTTCCAGAAATGGGTGCAAAAGTATCTTAGAGAATCCACTGGAATCTTTTTCCTGAGTAATCCCTGCAATCCAGGATACAAGCCATTCTTCCACTGAACCATATGAATAATGATTAAAAGAATTCATATCTGAACTCCAGAAATCTCCGTTCTCCTTTATTCCGTCCCAATGTTCCCACACAGATGTTGCTCCCTTTTTTACCTGATACAGCCATGATGGATATTCTGTTTTCAGGAATAATTCTTCTGCTTCTTTTGTTCTTCCGGTCATAGACAATGCTTTACATAATTCTGGAGTTCCTACAAATCCTGTATTTAATAATCCTTTATTTTTTTTCAGCAGATCAGACAGTTTTTGAGAAGCCTCTTTTTCCTGTTCTTCTGTCAACAGTCCAAATGTTATCGCTAATGCCTGTGCTGTCTGTGTCTCTTCTATAATCTTATTATCCCTGATCCAGTCCGCCTGAAACCTGTCATATATTCTTTCATATAACTCTCTATATTCTTCTGCATCATCAGTTTTTTTCAAAACAACAGCTGCTTCACCCATAATTTTTACGGAACGCGCGTAATATACTGTCGCTGTATATGTCGTACTTGTTGCTCCGTAATAACTATCCTCTTTGCTGTCCAAAGCCAGCCAGTCTCCCAACTGTGGACCCCAGTCCCAAACGAGTTCCTCTTTTCCTCCGCGTCTGACATACTCTACAAAAGCTTTCATGCTTTCGTAGCTTTTTTCCAGAACCCTTTTGTTTCCATAAAACTTATATAATATCCATGGACAAATGACTGCGGCATCTCCCCATGCAGCTGAAGTATGCTTGTAATCCCAATCTCCCAGGCAATCCCAGTTATGTGGAAGAACATCTGGCACTATAAATGGAACAGAGCCACTCTCATACTGATCATTTCTTAAAGTATTCAGCCATTCCTCCCAAAAAGCATCGCATTGAAAATTATAACATGATGTTGGAATAAAAATCTGAGCATCTCCCGTCCATCCAAGCCTTTCATCCCTTTGTGGACAGTCTGTCGGAATACCTGTAAAATTATCTTTCTGGCTCCATTTAACATTATTTATGAACTGATTTACCAGTTTATTGTCACATTCGAATTTCAGGGTTTCTTTCATATTTGTGTATAAAACAATTCCTTCAAAATCCTGAATAGAAGGTTCTGCAGGATACTCTATAACTTCTACATATCGGAAACCATGATATGTGAAATGCTCACATAATTCATTTGTTCCATTCTTCAGAAGATATACCGCTTCCTGTTTTGCAGAACGTAAATTATCATAATAAACATTTCCTTCCTGATCCAGAATCTCTCCAAATCGAAGTCTTATTCTGTCACCATTTTTTCCCTGAAGCTTTATCTGTAACCAGCCGGTCATATTTTGTCCCATGTCCACGACATAATTTCCTGCAGGACTTCTGAAAATATTACATGGCCTTCTTTTTTCCATCTCCTGTATGCCATCATCAAGAGATACTCTTAGCCTTCCTCCTGGACCTTCCGATATTTTTACCACATTATTTGCTATAAATGTTTCTGGTGTTTCTGCCTTCGTTAAATCCTGCTGTTCGCCATTATAAATTTGGGCATATGTAATATAACTATCACACCATTTCCATGTTTCATCTGATGAAATATATTCTGTGGTGCCATCCTCATAGTTAATTTCTATCTGTACAATGCAGCCTACATCATCACCATATAAATTCGCAGTTTGATTCCATGTGAGATTACCACTATACCAGCCTTTTCCTACCAGTATACTTATAAAGTGTTCACCAGATTTTAAATATTCTTTCAAATCATATATCTGATAATTGATTTCTTTTTTATAAGAACTCCAACCGGGAGAAAAAACCGTATTTCCCATCTTTTTTCCATCAACATACAACTCATATATGCCCATTGCACTTACACAGGCATACGCAGTTTTGATCTTTTTATTGATTCTGAACTGTTTCTGAAACATAGGGCATGCTTCGCTTTTATGCCCGCTAACTATCCATTTCGCTTTCCATGCTTCTTCATCTGCATATCCTGTAGTAAATTCTGCTGCTTGATTTAATTTAGCGCAGTCTCCACCAGTACTATATACCTGAAGCTGCACCTGATATCTTCGCAGATCACTGAAAGGTACTCCGTCATATTGAATTTCCATATTCCTGCCTTCATACTCATATTTCCATATGAATCTTTTTTCAATACTATCGTATACTTCCAGGATTACAGACTTCTGACAGTTTTCCTGTCTGTCTGACTTAAGCTTCCATCTAAAGACGGGTGCTCCGTCAATTCCTGTTGGATTTTCTCTGTAATTTATACTAAAATCATAAATTTCAAACATATGTTTCCCTCGTTCAGATTAATAATCAAGACATCTGTAATAACGCCTTATCTCCATTGGATGACAGTTGATTTTTTCCATATGTGCATCTATGCGATTTGTAACGGCATGTGTGATCATAAAGGAAATCATTCCTCTGAATTTACTGTCAATCCCCTCCATTGCATAATCTTTTGAATCAATCACTGTATAATTTGCACATATTCTGGGTAAAAAGTTTTTTACACGCTCACTTAATGCTCTCTGGCTGTCTTCGCCAATGAAAACCGTAACAGGTGTATCTCTTTCAATAACTTCTAATGTTCCATGAAAAAAGTCTGCACTGGTTATAGTTTTTGTTCGCAGCCAATGCATTTCTTCCATATAACACATTCCATAAGAATATACCTCTCCCCATTGATTTCCACTTCCCACATAATAGTGAATTGGATCATCGTGATGTTTTTCAGCAAATTCCAGTGCGAATTTATCTGCCTGTTTTTCTACATTTATAAGTCCTTCAGCCAGATGTTCTTCCAGTTGCTTATAAAATTGATCATATAAATCAAATTCTTTATTGTTATACATAAATCTGTCTGCAACCATATAGAATTTTAGCTGCTCCTGCCCCTTATAACAAATCAGATAATCCACATTTTCTGCCAGAACAGAGTTTTTTTCATCTATAAATCCAATTACTTCGGCTCCCGCTTTATGCATATTATTTACAGCTTCCACTATTTCCTGTGTTGTTCCTGTCACAGAAGAAATAATAACAATAGTTCCCTTTCCAATTTGTTTATTACCGGTTACATTAAATTCTGCCGCATTTTCTGCAAAACAATTGAGTTCTGACATTTCTTTCATGTGTACCACAACCTGAAGTGCAGATGCATAAGTACCACCTATTCCAAGCCAGCAGATGTTTTTTATCTCTTTTTTCCACAGAGAATCTACAATTCTGTTAATCTGTGAACGTAAAGCTAATGCACCGTTTACATTGTCTCTTTTTTCCTTTTCATTAAATTTATACATTTAATTTTCCCCCTTGTTTATATAATCTGTAGGTGTTATCCCGGTCATACTTCTGAACACCCGACTGAAATAAAACTGATCCTGATATCCTACAGATTTCGCTACATCCTTTATTAATATTTCTTTGTCATTATCTAATAATTCTTTTGCACGCTGTATTCTCATTTCAATTACGTAATTACTGAAAGATACTTTTTGATATTTGTTAAACAACTGTCCCAGATATGTCTGAGATATTCCAAATTTTTTGCTTGTATTCTTTAGAGAAAGATCTTCTGAGAGATGGTTTACAATATATTCCTTTACCTTTTGGATAAATTCCGAAGAATCCAGTTTTTCCTCCTTGTTTTTCAGTTCTGCATGGTTCAGTAGATTAGAAAGTTCCATAAAAATATCATTAATGTTAGTAGCACCACACAGAATTTCTTCCATCGCTACTTCATTTTGAATATTCCAGGAGAATTCGTCCACATGCTGATTCATCAAAACAAGTATAAGATTTATGGCTTTTTCTGTCTCTCTCTGTGTAACATCAGCATTTCTGAACTTATTACCCAAACATATGATTTCTGCTTTTGCCTGTTCAATCTTTTTATTTTCAAGAAGCCATTCCAGTTTCGATACTTCCCCTCGAATACTTAATGCATTTTGCACACTGTCTTCACAATCTTCGAGATACAAAATCTGGCTCTTTCCAATAACAAGATAAAAATCCAACATTTTACACAACGTTCTATATATATTTCCAAGTTCTCTCGCATAATACGGATTTTTTGAAAGAATCATCGTTGTATAACCGGCATTTTGCGATTCTCTGATGTAGGTATTTTTCATTATTTGTCTGATATTACCGTTACTGACCACATCCTCCGGAACCAGATAAAATGACTCCATCACATCACGTCCGTTCATGACCATATTATATTTATTTTTAAAAATAGAATCCTGTATTTTTCCTATAAAACGCTTAGGCAAACCATTTTTTCGAATAATAGCTACATAATATTTCTCATGTGGAAAATACTTTTCCAGATTATCGTCTTCCAATTGCTCTCTTTCATACAAAATCGCAGTTCTTTTTTTCTGAAACAATATATCCAGTTTTTCTTCAACTTTATGAATTGTTTTTTTAAATTCTGAAGGAACAATCGGCTTCAAAAGATAATCTTCAACATCCAGTTTCATAGCTGCTTTTGCATATTCAAATTCCCGATATCCACTTACAAAAATATTTAAAATATCCGGATATAGTTGTTTTACTTTTGAGATCAGATCTATTCCGCTTAAGCCTGGCATTCGTATATCACTGATCAGAATATCTGCTTCACATGTCTTTAATTTTTCCAGACATTTCAACACATTATCCGCCGATCCAACGATTTCAATCTCAGGACAGTACATTTTTATGATATTTGAAATAAGCTGTATGGAAATCGGTTCATCGTCTACGATAAAAACCTTGTATTTATATTTTGTATTCATCTGTACTCTTCTCTACTGTTATCGTAATCTGTGCTCCATCTCGGTTGCTCAATTCTATATGGAACTGTTCTCCAAACATGAAATACATTCGCGCATATACACTTGCAAGTCCCATTCCCCCTAACTGTTTTCCATAAATCTGTTTTTCATCTCTTGCCCACGTTTTGATTTCCTCAAACAATACATACAATTCCTGTTTTTTCTCTTCTGAAAAACCCACACCATTGTCCTGAACCATAAGACTCCAGCCTGTCTTCGTACTTTCTAAATATATCTTAATCAAAAGTACATCCTGCGCTTTTCCGAATCCGTGTTCTACACTGTTCTCCACAAGTTGTTGTATTACAGCTTTAGGAATTTTCTGATCCATAAGAGAATGTTCAATTTCTTCACTATACTCTATACGATGTTCAAATCTTGCTTTGATTAATGAAATATACCTATGAAGATAATCCAGTTCATCTCTGATACATATTGAATATTCTCTTGTATCAGTAGAATAACGTAGCATGGCAGCAAGATTTCCACAGATATTACAAATTTCTTCATCCTGTGCCAGGATGCCTCTGTTAGAAAGAACATTCAAAACATTATAAATAAAATGTGGATTAATCTGTGCCTGTAACATGTCCAACTGACTTTTCAAGCTTAGATTAGCCATTTTTTCTTCTTTTACAATAGACTTATGCAGTCTCTCCAGAAGTTTTTGATATGAAACATTTACCGCTTCTATTTCATTTTTGGGTACTGCGATAATTCTTTCTGCATCCAGATCTTCCATCTCTGTTCTATCTATAACAGCTTTTAAATCTTCAATTGGTTTCGTCAGATATCTGGCTGATATAACCACAAACCCAATGGCCAATAATATAAAAATTAATTCTATCACTCCTGTGTATGCCACAATATATGTCGATTTCGATGCAATTTCTTCACCTGTATATACACCTACCAATGAATATCCATAAGTTTCATTTTCCATGGCATAAATAATTTCCCCATTTACATTCTGTATGGTATTCATTTTTTTTAAATATGAAACGTATTTCTGGGGTTCCCTTATCTTGTCAGATGCATATATTAAATTATGTGAATCATCATAGATTATAAATTTCACATCTTTTTCTTTATCCAATGCCATTATATCTTCAGCCAGACACTGAATTTCAATATATCCATATTGCGAACCATTGAGACATTTTAACAAAGAAAAAACTTCAGGATTACTTTTATTTCCCCATTGGTCTTTTGATGTTCCTGTCAAATAAGTTTTTCCAGGAGTTTTTTGAGCCGTTTCAATTCCCTGTATGTCTTTTAACTGCCAGTGTTCTTTAATTTCTGTATCACCAAAATTCTTTGATGAAACAGCCTCACCTTCATTATTAAACACAATCGTTCTGTATGAAGTTTTATATATATAATCATTATTTATATACTCTCTTATTTCATCCAACGCATTATTTCTTTCTGACAAAAGCTGAGTATTTTTATGACTTGCACTTATAATTGCCAGATCATTAAGAATGTTCCCATTAGACAGTACATATCTCATAACTGAATTCATACTGTTTAATTTCATTTCAAAGTTATGCACCATATCCATTACACTCATATTTATAGTATGGTACTGTTCTTCATAATATTGTTTTGAAAGAAAATAATGCATAAAAAAACTGGAAGCGGCTGCAATTATCACAACAAATATTGTAAATATACTTACCATTTTTGTTCTGAATTTCATACACAGCCCTCCTAGTTTTGTTTTATCCTTTTACTGAACCTGCAGTCATACCATCTACAATTCTGTTATTAAAAATTAAAAAGAGAATCAGCATGGGAATGATAATGATCAACACATCCGCAAATAACAGATTATATGAATTTGAAAATTTTCCAATGTAATTATACAAGGTCAATTGTACTGTAACATTTTCTGAACCTGGAAAAAAATATAATGGTGTTGTAAAATCATTGAATATTGAAATAGCATTTATAATGATTACGGTTGCTGTTACAGGCTTCAGCAATGGAAAAATAATACGACTGTATATTTTTATTGAAGTAGCTCCATCCATAAATGCTGCTTCTTCCAATTCTACTGGAATCGTATCCATAAATCCCTGATATAAAATAACAGTAAATGAAATATTTAATGCCACCTCTAAAAGAATGATCGAAGGCAGGGATTTATAGATATGTAATCCTTTTAATACCCATATTGTCGGGATAATAGCTGTAGGAACCATTAAACCCAACATAATTATTTTATTTAATATTTTCGAGCGATAATCTTTCCTTCTTTGCAATACATAACCAGCCATTGATCCAAATATGATCAGCATAATTACTGTTCCCATTGTAATTATGATACTATTTTTAAAAGCTGTAAGCAATTGATAATGATTTTCTGTAAGTACTGTTACAAAATTCTCAAAATGGAAAGTCGAAGGCAATGTCATTTGTAATTTATTCGCCTCTCGTCTGTCTTTTAACGCTGTTACTACAACAAATAAGAACGGTACAATAAAAAAAACAAATGCAAGTATAAGCCCAATACAATCTCCCAACAGCAGTTTTATTTTACTTTTTTTCATATTTACACTTCCTCGTTTTTGTTCAGAAATTTCTGTAATGGAAATGCAAGGCACATAACAAAAATCAGCATAATTACATTTCCGGTTGTAGACAATCCGTAATAACCACTGGAATATTCCTTATAAACAACAGATCCTAATACATCTGTCGCAAATCCTGGACCACCTTTTGTCATACTCCATATTAATTCAAATGAACGGATTCCGGATATAAAAGATAAAATGATCACAGAATTTCTGGCCGATTTTGACAATGGTATCATTATATCTTTTACAATTTGAATTTTTGAGGCTCCATCCAGAGAAGCACTTTCATAGTAAGTACGATCAATAGACTGAATTCCTGCAATAAATATTACAACTGCAATTCCCAGCCCCTTCCATACATCTGCAAAAATAACAGAACCTAATGCCGTTCCTGTATTTCCCAGCCAGTCTGTCCCCGGTATAGAAAATAACTGCAAAAATGTATTTACTATACCTTTCGTTGGATGAAGCATAGCTTTAAACATAATTCCCACTGCTACAGAACTTATAAGTGTCGCAAAAAAAACAATAGATCTCAGGAGATTTTTTGTACGTAATCCACTTGTCAGAAAAACGGCTATAATAAAACCTACTATAACTTTCAATCCACAAGTTGTTACTGCATAAATCAATGTGTTTTTTATACTTAACATAAGTCCTGGATCAGTAAGAAACATTTTGTAATTATCTAATCCACACCATACTGCATTTTTCAGATCCCAAATCGTAAAACTGTAATAAAAAGAAATAAGATTAGGAAATAAAAACAATATTATAAAAATAATAAATGCCGGTGCCGCAAAATAAAGTGGATACGTTTTTCTTTTATTCATAATCAACCTCATAAGAATTACTGCTTGGAGAGATTTTCTCTCCAAGCAGTCAATCATCATTTTTATTTTTTCCAGTCAAGCCCCAGCTGTACTGCTGCTTTATAGCAGTCTTCATCTAATTTCTTAGCAGCTTCCTCTGCTGTTGTCTGACCTGATGCACATTCACTACAGATTGCATCACAATTTGCACCTATTACACTACATTCAAATTCAAGAGCTACACTTGTTTTTCCTGCGTCAATATAAGCCTGCATATCTTCTACTGCCGGAAATACCTCTACTGATGGCTCATATCCTTTGATACAAACAGGTCCTTGCGGAGTCTGTGCACTGTTAAATGCATCCAGAGCTTCATCAGAAACATAGAACTCCATAAATCTGGTAATATCATCTACTTTATCAGAATTTTTGTTTCCATATATTGCATTAGGTTCCCATACTGTAAGGCCATGATTTTCTGCATCATCTCCAGGAATTCCAAACGCACCAATATTATTGGCATAATCTTCACCATACAAAGAAGCTAATTCAGGAAGTGCTTCTGTTAAAATCGGCCACATGGCTCCATCACCTTCTGCAAGATAATCTACGCCATCACTAAATGTTGCAGCAAAACAATCTTCATTATAAAAATCTTTTACATCTGCATATTTTGAAAAACTCTTTAAGGCAGCCGTTGACGTTGCGTATTTTTCTTCTCCTGCCTCAAATTTTGATGCAAAATCCGGCTCTTCTGCTCTGAGATTATAATAATCTCCCAAGAACAATACCTGGCTTGTCCATGTATCTCCAAATGTACCAATCAAAGGTGTTTTTCCATTTTCTTTTATCTTCTGGCACACCTCCAGGAAATCATCCCAGGTATCCGGAACTTCTGCTCCCGCATCTTCAAAAACCTGTTTATTATATAAAATACATCCTGCCATTGCAGTACTCTGCGGAATTCCATATACTATGTCATTATTAGTAACCGCACTTGCAAACGTATCATCCAGACGGCTCATAATATATTCGTTATCGCTTAACGGAATAAAATTATCTTCCGGATGTAACTGAGTTCCCAGAGTCGCACCTGAGTTTGCAATTACCAAATCATTTAAATCCCCAGATGCTTCTCTTGTTGACACAATATCTTCTCCTGCTGTTACGACCTCTATATCGACTTTTATTCCAAGTTTTTCTTCGGCCAGTTCACAGACTGCATTTAACCCATCTGAATTAATATCAGGAAATGTAAGTAAAGATAATTCCGCTTCTTTATATTCCCACTCTTTGCTATCCTTATTATCTGCATTTACAGATGTTGCTGCTAAAGTTGTCATCATAGCAGCCGTTAATAAGGTCACCCCAATCTTTTTTGTCTTATTTTTCATATGTAAGACCTCCTTCTCTTGATATACAGATTATATAAATATAACATTAATTTTTACATGGATTATTCGATGATTTTATATAGAAAATCACATTATTTCCCAATAAGCATTATTATCAAAAGTGATAATTAGTGTACCGTAAAAGCACAAAAAGAAGGCCCCCAGAGTTGCCGCTCTGAGGGCTTTTGCCTTGCATTGAACCTTTATTACTTCTTTTTGCCTACTGGCATTGTAGCATATGCATTTCTGCAAATCAATATGTCTGATCCCGGTTGGGCTAAGATAAAATGACACCTGAATTCTGAGGGCAGACAACAGTCTTCCCGTATACCGCTATGATTTCTAATTCGATGCATTCGCTTATTTGATGCCATTCGGACCGAACTCGCTTCGCTCAGACATGGTCCTCTGTGGCATCAGCTTGCCTGCATCTCATTGACGCAATCATTAGCGAGTATCCGGTCAGCTCTGTTGTTCTGCCCTCTTTCCAGGTTGTGCAGTCATTCATTCATAATGGTTTTCTTTCATCTTCTCCCAACCACCCGGGATTTCTTTATAATTCTAAATCCCCAGTTTTTCTTTCATATAATCCACAGGTGTATCTTTTCCGGTATAAAGCTTAATCGCGATCAGCGCCTGGAAGAGCATCATACTCATACCATTATAAACTTTTTCACATCCGGCTTCTTTTGCCTGTTTCATCATAACCGTTTCACGAGGTGCATATACAGTATCTGTTACAATAAAATCTTTTTTGAAATAAGAAGGATCCGGAATGTTGGAAAGATCTTCCAGCGGATGCATGCCAACACCTGTTGCATCACAGAAAAGATCTGCAGCATGCATTTTTTCTTTCAGAAGATCCAGGTCTCCAAGGTCATTCATAGTAGCTTTGCAATTTGTATTCTTGTTGATAAGGTCTACGATTTCCTCTCCACGGCTGTAGAATTTATCTTTGATATTGAAGATTTCAAGTTCTGCGATTCCGTCAAGCGCTCCACGTACTGCAATTGCTGTAGCAGCTCCGCCTGTACCGATGAGGACCATTTTCATCCCTTTGAAGTCAATTCCTTCTTCGGTAAGTCCCTGCCAGTATCCCATTCCGTCTGTGTTGTAACCTTTCAGCTTACCGGTAACCTGGCCATTTTCATCACGCATATTTACAACAGTGTTGATGGCACCACATAATCTTGCAGCTTCGTCAACTTCATCAAGATACTGGTGAACAACAGTTTTGTTTGGCATGGAAATGTTGGATCCCAGCATTTTAAGTGCACGGATACTCTGTACTGCATCTTTCAGCGAATCATTATCTACTTCAAAAGCAAGCTGGATAACATCATCCCCGTTTTTGTCGTATGCAAGGTTATGCGTTGTCGGTGACTGTGTGTGGCGAATCGGATAAGCCATTAATCCTACTAATTCTGTATGTCCTGTAATATTTGGCATGTTTTTTTCCTCCTTGGTATCATCACTCTAATGGTTCTAATGTCAGGTATCCCTGAGATTCCAGTACATTCAGTATTGCACGTCCTTCCATGGTTCCTTCCATGATACGGCGGGCACGGACAGAATCTCCAATGTTGTATACATACGTGTCTGTATCTCCAAAAGCTTCTTCAAGCTGTGCAAGAATTGGATTATTTGCACGCATTCCCAGGCAGTTAAATCCAAGATCAAATTCAAGATCTGTGATTTTTCCATCTGGAAGCTTCACTGTAAAGGCATTTTCCTTTACTTCCTGAAGTGCAGTGTTCACATATTCTTTCACTCCATATTTATCGTGGGTTTCACGCATGGAGCATTTTGTGATCGGGTCTGCAAGCATACCGATCTGCGGAAGCATATCTACGATTGTACACTGTGCTCCTCTTGGTGCAAAATATTCGACCACATCAAGACCTACAGAACCGCCGCCTACTACAACGACCTTTTTGCCCTGACATGCTTCATCCGGATATTTTCCTGCATTCAGGTTGTTGATCATTCCAAAGATTGTGGCAACATTTCCTGCTTCGATATTTTCTTTCAGGCCTTTGATCGGAGGCACCAGCGGAACTGATCCTGTTGCATTTACAACTATATCCGGCTTGAACTGTTTGATTGTATCTACAGTAGCTTCTGTATTCAGGAAGATATACAGATTGTTCAGTCTTGCAGCACGTGCTTCCAGATATTTTGGAAAATCTTTCATACGTGTCTTGCTCGGAAGATCTGAAATAAATGTGGAAAGACCGCCAAGATGATCTTTCTTTTCAAGGACAAAAACATTACAGCCAACTTCTGCTGCCGTACAGGCTGCTTCCAGCCCGGCTGTACCGCCACCTGCTACTACAACATTGCAGTTTTTATTAATTTTAAGTTTTTTGTAAATATCTCCTTCCGGAACAGCAGGATTTACTGTACAGCGGATCGGACGGTTTACGCCGATACGGTTTCCCGCACAGCCCACATTACAGGAAATACATTTACGCAGATAATCTTCTTCGCCGTTCTGAACTTTTCTGACCCAGTCAGGCTCAGCGATCAGTCCACGTCCCATTCCAACAATATCTACATCTCCGCTTTCGAGAACTTTCTCAACAACTTCAGGATCACGGTAATTTCCTGCATTAATGACAGGTTTGCCGAATTTATCTTTTACTGCTCTTGCCATATAGGAACGCCATCCGTCAGGCAGGAAATTGGAGTCGATCTGATACTGAAGAGACGGATTCAGGCCACAGGAAACGTCATACATATCTACAAATTCATCAAGATATTCCAGATATTCCAGTGTATCCTCCAGCGTATTTCCTCCCGGCACTCTTTCTTCTGCGGAAATACGAACAATGATCGGAAACCACGGTCCTACATTTTTACGTACTTCTTCCAGCACCATACGCGGGAAGCGAAGACGGTTTTCTACAGAACCGCCAAATTCATCTGTTCTTTTATTATAATAAGGTGAGATAAACTGACTCATAAGATAAGAATGCCCGCAGTGGATCTCAATGGCATCAAATCCGATAGTCTGTACACGTTTTGCAGCCTCGCCATATTTCTTAACTGTGGTGAGAATTTCTTCTTTTGTCATCGGACGCGGAATTTCTCCCCCTGCCTTGGTTGGAATATTGGAAGAAGAAACAGTTTCCATTCCTGTTCTTGCAGAGGAAGCTGAGGCACCTGCATGGTTTACCTGTATTGCAACTGTTGCTCCGTTCTTGTGAAGATTTTCCACCAGCTGATAGTAACGTGGCATAAAGCTGTCATGATCAATACGTATCTGACTTGTTCCATTAGATCCTGCCGGATATTCAATGTTGGCATTTTCCAGAATGATAAGACCTGTACCGCCTTTTGCACGAAGCGAATAGTAATTCATATGTCGGTTACTCATTTCGCCGCTTGTTTCTCCATAGTTTGTTCCCATCGGTGTCATAGCGATACGGTTTTTGATCGTAGTTCTTTTAATTGTAATTGGTTCAAAAATTTTAGGGTATTGACTCTTCATGAAAATTCTCCTTACGTAATCTGTTATTCAAAATTACTTGAGAGGCATTTCTCTGTTTGTGACTTTTTTATCATAACCCTTTGTATCAAAAATTAACAATATCTTTCAGGTAAAGTTTTAATGCATTTTCGGTATCATTTTCAGGCTCTGCCTGTTCCTTCATATATTGAATAAATCTTTCCACAGCAGGAAGGCGGTATCTGTCTTTCATCCAGAACATAAAAATCTGTCTGTAAACCTGCAGATTTTCCAGTTTGTGTATATTGATTCCCTCTGCTCTGGCAAGTATATCTGTCCTGGGCATAAGCGCAATCCCAAAATTTTCTCTTACAAGTGCAACAATAGAATATTCATCAGGACATTCTACGATCGTATTCGGCTCTACCTGATATTTCTTATATAAATGTTTTGCATAAGTTCCCATCCATGACTCACGGTCATAACCGATCACCGGATAATTTCCCAGTTCGGTAATCGGCACGATCTTATCTTTACCCAGAGGATGTCTTTCCGGTGTGATGATCACCAGTTCCTGATTTATTAATGGAAAAAACTCCATGTCATCTTTTTGAAGAAAGCCGCCAAATCCCACATCAAGCTCACCGGATCTTACTTTCTTTTCTATTGCAGGGGTATGATTCTGCCAGAAATTAAATACTACATTTCTGTTCTCGTCACGGTTCAGGAAATTTCGCACCTTATGAGGAATATAATGTCCTGCAAGCGGAAAAATATAACCGATGTCGATTTTTCCACCGGCAGAAGAAAGTTCCTGCATTTTATCCACTGCAACGCTGCAGTCTGCGACTATTTTGTCTGCATGCTCCAGAAAAAGCTTTCCGGCTTTTGTAAGTTCCACTCCTCTGCCTTTTTTTTCAAAAAGCGTGACGCCCAATTCATCCTCCAGCGAAGCCATAGATCTGCTTAAGGATGGTTGTGAAATATATAACTCTTCTGCTGCCTGGTGGTAATTTTCCAGCCTTGCCACCTTCTGAAAATATAGAATCTGATTTAATGTCATAGTAAAAACCCCTTTTCTCCAACTATGATACCTGTGGATTGTCTCGTGCGCCGCACTCTCACAATCCTGCCCTCTAATTCATATATTGTACCATACCAATACATTCAATGCATTGTTTTTTTACTCTAAAAGCATTAGACGCTATCTGTTTCCGCTGTTACAATACTAACAAATGTTATTTTTTTAACAGAAACTGAAACCGGCCTTTCTGCTGTTTGTGACAGAACTGCACACGCCACAGCATATTACAAATAATGTCTTAAAACGTTTCAGAAAAGGAGAATATCATGAACAAAAAGTACCTTCCAAGTGCACTGATCCTGTACTTGAACTATTTTATCCACGGAGTAGGATGTTCTATCCTCGGACAGGCTGTCATCAAAGAAGCTCTCGCTGCCTCCTGGGGTGTTGAAGCCATGGCCATTACTGCAATCTCCGCAGCCCTCGGCCTCGGACGACTGATTGCCCTGCCTTTTGCCGGACCACTTTCTGACAAACTCGGCCGTCGTATTTCCACTGCCATCGGAAGTGCTTCCTACGCTGTTTATCTGATCGGTCTTGCACTTGCTTTTAACGCCGGAACAAACGGCGGCTACATGATCGCATATGTATGTGCAATCCTGGGTGGTATTGCAAACTCTTTCCTTGACACCGGCATTTATCCTGCTGTCACGGAGATCATTTACAAAGCACCCGGCGTTGCTACAATGGGAATCAAATTTTTTATCGCCATTGCACAGATGCTTCTTCCGTTTGTACTTGGTGTTGCCGTGACAACAACTGCTTCCGGACTTACATCTTATAACCCATTATTCTTCGCATGTGGTATAATCTATATTGTACTTTTTGTGCTGGTATTTCTGTTCCCGCTTCCTGACTCCGATCAGAAAGCCGAAGGAAAAAAAGAAGGCCTTATTGCCAGCCTGAAGCATACTCATTTTTCTTTTGAATCCATTGCAATGATCCTGATCGGATTTACCTGCACAGGTACTTTCCAGCTGTGGCTGAACTGTGCGCAGAACTTTGCAAAAGAAAATGCCGGATGGGCTGATCCATCTATCATGCAGACTTATTATTCTGCCGGAACCCTGATCGCACTTGTTGTAACTGCTCTTCTTACAAAAAAGATCAAAGATGTACGCTTCATTGTGATCTATCCGGTTATCTGCCTCGTAACTCTGATTGCAGTTCTTATGGGACAGAATCAGACAATGATGATTGCAGGTGCATTTATTATCGGGTGGGCCGGAGCCGGCGGACTTCTTCAGATTGCAACTTCCGTCTGCAATATGCTTTTCCCGAAGATCAAAGGTACTGTTACTGCACTGGTTATGATCGCATCATCCTTATGTAACTACACAATCCTTACAGCAGCTTCCAAAATGCAGCCGTCTCAGGTTATGGTCATGAACATCGTGCTTACTGCTGTTGGTGTTGTACTTGGTCTCTTTGTAAATATTCGTTACAAAAAAATGACAGAATTTATTGATGCTTAGTAACTATTCAGAAGATAGTATGCTAAACTAGGAAAAAGAAAGGAAAAGTCATGAACACAATCAAAATCAGAGATATTGAAATCGGTGCAGGTGCACCAAAAATCATTGTTCCTATCGTAGGCGTTACAAAAAAAGATATCATAGAAGAAGCAAAAACCTTCGACTCCATTCCTGTTGATGTTGTAGAATGGCGTGTTGACTGGTTTGAAGGTGTATTCGATTTTGCGCAGGTTGAAGACACGCTGAAAGATCTTCGTGAAGTACTCGGAAACATCCCCCTTCTTATGACTTTCCGTACTTCCAAAGAAGGCGGCGAAAAAGCTATCGAACCGGAAGCATATGCGGAACTTAACCTGAAAGCTGCTGCTACAGGGTATGTTGATCTTATTGATGTTGAAATTTTTACAGGAGATGAGATTGTAAGAAAAATTATTGACGGTGCTCACACAGCCGGTGTAAAAGTTATCGCTTCCAACCATGATTTCTTCAAAACTCCTGCAAAAGCAGATATCATTTACCGCCTCCGCAAAATGCAGGATATGGGTGCTGATATTCCGAAAATTGCAGTTATGCCTCAGAATAAAAAAGATGTCCTGACGCTTCTGTCTGCAACAGAAGAAATGGCAACCAGCTATGCTGACCGTCCGATCATTACCATGTCTATGGCCGGAACCGGTGTTATCAGCCGCCTCTGCGGCGAAGTATTCGGATCTTCCATGACTTTTGGTGCTGCCAAGAAAGCTTCCGCACCTGGTCAGATGGGTGTCAATGATCTGAATACCGTTCTTGGACTTCTTCATGACGCAATGTGATAATTGATTCTTGAACTCACCGGTATTTTTATCTAAAATAGGAATACCGGTGTTTCTCTATATAACACCAGAATTGCGAAAGTTATTTATAACGAAGCAATTCGCAGATGTTTTAAATATAAAAAAAGGGAGGTCTTTCATGAAAAAAATACTCCACTGGCTGGATACAAACCTGGAAGAATTCATTCTTGTTATTTTTCTGATCGCCATGACTCTGATCATGGGCATACAGGTTCTGTGCAGATATGTTCTTGGCATGTCTCTGTCCTGGTCAGAAGAACTTACCAGATATCTTTTTATCTGGAGCGGTTTTTTGAGCGTCAGTTATTGTACCAAAAGGTGTCTTTCCATTAAAATAGAGCAGTTTGTTGCTGTTTTTCCACGAAGAGGGAAAGCCATTTTCAAAGTTGTAAATCATACCTTTGAACTGGTGTTTTTTGTTTACATGATTCCGTTTGCCTGGTCCTATATGATGTCTTCTGTTCACAGCGGGCAGCTTTCACCGGCCTGCGGCATTCCCATGTACTATGTACAGGCAGCTCCTCTGGTTTCCTTTATTCTGGTTGCCTTTCGTGTTCTGCAGCGCTGGATCATCGAATTCCGTGTAGCCCGTGGAGAAAATGTTTTTGACCCTGCTCATCCGGAGCGAAATACTCCTGAATCATTTATTCAGGCAAATTCAAATGAGGAGGAACACTAATGCCAGTCGTTGTTTTATTTATTATTTTTGTTTTGCTTCTGGTCATCGCAGTTCCTGTATCAATCACGCTGGGAATCACTTCTGTCCTTCCCTCTGTATTTGATCCTTCCTTTACTGTAGGTGCCAAATATCTGATCCGCGCCATGTTCGGTGGCCTGGATTCTTTTCCCCTTCTGGCAGTACCCATGTTTGTGCTTTCCGGCATCATCATGGCCAAGGGTGGAATTTCAAAGAAACTTTTTGACGTATTTGCTTATTTTCTTGGCAGATTCACAGCAGGAATGCCCTGTGCAGTTATCGTCACCTGTCTGTTTTACGGAGCTATCTCCGGATCTGCACCTGCAACTGTAGCAGCTGTCGGAAGTATGACCATACCGATACTCACAACGCTCGGATACGACCTGACATTTTCTACAGCAATCGTTGCTGTTGCCGGCGGACTTGGTGTTATCATTCCACCAAGTATACCATTTATCATGTACGGTATGGCTTCCGGTGCTTCTGTCAGCGACCTCTTCCTTGCAGGTGTCATTCCCGGTCTTATGATCGGCGGACTTCTGATGTTCTATGCTTTTTATCACTGCAAACGCTACGGTGAAGACAGGGTAAAAATAAATGCAGAAGTAAAAATTCTTCATGACAAAGGTCTTCTGAATGTACTGAAAGAAAGCTTTTTCGCACTCTTAAGTCCTGTGATCATCCTCGGATGTATTTACAGTGGCATTGCTTCCCCTACAGAAGCTGCCGTAATCTCTGTATTTTATGCCCTGATCATCAGTCTTTTTATTTACAGAAGCATTAAGATCAAAGATATCTGGTCAATCCTTGTGGAAGCTATCAGGACTTTTACACCAATTCTCTTTATCCTGGCTGCCTCTACTGCCTTTTCCAGAGTCCTGACCCTTATGCAGGTTCCGCAGACAGTAAGCGAATTTATACTGAATAATTTCCACAGTCCTGTATCTATTCTTCTGATCATCAACCTTTTCCTTCTGATCGTAGGAATGGTCATGGACACGACACCTGCTATCCTGATTCTTACACCGATCCTCCTTCCTATCGTAACGGCAATCGGCATGAGTCCTGTTCAGTTTGGTGTTATCATGGTTGTAAATCTTGCCATCGGATTTGTTACACCACCGATCGGTGTTAATCTTTTTGTGGCAAGTTCCCTCACAGATGTGCCTGTTATGAACATAGCCAGAAAAGCAATGCCCATGATCTGCTTTTTCCTTGTGGCACTGCTTCTGATCACATTCATTCCTGCAATCTCAATTGGAATTTTATAGGAGGCAAAGCATGAAAAAATTTATATGTATTCCTTTTCTGGCTGCGGCCGGTATTCTTGCCTTCACCATGACAGGCTGTGGTTCTTCTGATGATGAAGTGCAGCGCTATTCCTGGCCGCTTGCCACCGCAAGTCCTGAGGATACCGTTACACAGATCTTTGCGGAAAAGTTTGCCGCTGAAGTTGCAGATTTAAGTAATGGAAAAATGAAGATCCAGGTCTACGCAAACTCCACACTTGGCGGTGACAGGGATCTTCTTGAAACCTGTGCAGATGGTGATATTCCTTTTGTTGTACAGAATACAGCTCCTCAGGTTTCTTTTATGAGTGATCTGGCAGTCTTTGACCTCCCCTGTGTTTTTGATACACTGGATCAGTGCCGGGCCAAGATTGATGATCCGGAATTTTACAGCCTGATCAGTGATGTCTATACGGATGGCGGCTATCATCTTCTCGGTATGGCAGATCAGGGCTTTCGTGTTATGAGTACCAATAAAGAAGTCAACAGTCTGGCAGACTTTAAAGGTCAGAA
>CAKRLX010000012.1 GCA_934359835.1 uncultured Blautia sp. | reverse complement strand
CAATGAGGTTAAAGGTGTAAACCGCGTATTCTACGATCTGACCAGCAAACCACCGGGAACGATAGAGTTTGAATAATGAGCAAAATCCCAGAAATCCTTTATTTACAAGGGTTTCTGGGATTTTATTTTTGTCCGTGATGCTACGGTGATGTTAATTGGGAGAAAGTGTCTTATTTTTGGGGATTTTTTGTTATTATATGATACTGTACGTTTCATACGTTTTTATCTTCTATATTATCATTTGTGGCTCTTACTTCATTGAGAGCGTCAGCAAGCTTCCTGTCTTTTCCTGGATACAAATGAGCATAAACTTTCCAGGTTGTTTCCGGTGATTCATGTCCAAGCCGGTCCGAAATTTCCTTGATGGAAAATTTCATATCGATCAGCATACTTGCATGGGAGTGCCGGAGATCGTGGATTCTGATTTCCGGAAGGCCGGATCTGGCAGTTGCCCGTTTAAATTCTGACCGCATGCCGGATTTCTGGAAATAAAAGATACGTTCATCAGGCTCAATGGCCATACTGGCAACATAGTCCAGAAGCTCTTTGTGCAGTGATTGGGGAATGTTCACGACACGTTTGCTCTTTTCGGTTTTGGGTGTCTGGAAGTATTGCTCACCTTTTATTACCACAAAGTTCTTATTAATGGATACGGAGCAGTCCGGCAAGATATCCGCCGGAGTAATGGCCAGAACCTCTGCAGATCGAAGCCCGCCATAGAACATGAGGCTGAAAGCCATCCTGTATGCGCTTTTCTTTTCAAATGTCAGGAAGTAGTCAAACTGTTCCCTTGTCCAGATGTTCATTTCATCTGCGCTGCTTTTCCCGATCGCACCAGCTGCAAGGCATGGATTGCTCCGGAGCTTGTAATATTTGACGGCATAATTCATGATAGCAGACATCTGGTTATTGATGGTCTTCAGATACGTCTGGGAATAAGGATTTCCTTTTTCGTCCCTGTAATTAATCATGGCATCTTGCCACCGATGGATCACGATCGGAGTAATGTCACCGATCTTCATATCTTTAAAGAATGGCAGCAGTTTCATGTCTATCAGATACTGCTTATTTTCCAGAGTGGTCAGTTTCAGCCGGGAACTGCAGTCTGACATATAATTCTTGATCAGAGCAGAAAACAGGATATCTGGATCCTTGGCGCCCTGTGCCAGAAAGTCACGTTCCCATTCTATAGCCTCTTTTTTAGTAGAAAAACCTCTTTTACATTTATGCTGACGCTTTCCAAGCCAATCATCATAGTAAAAGTTGGCATACCATTTTGTCTTTCCATCTTTGGTGAAATACTTATAAGCCGGCATCTGAATCCTCCATTATTAAACAAATGTGTCAAACAAATGTAATCAACAAATGTTTGACAAAAATGTTGAATATAGATATAATGTACTTAACAAGAGAGCCGTTGGTCAGCGTACACCTGACCGCCGGATAAAACAATAGCTAAAAATAGCGCCTTATCTTACCAGGACGAGGGCGCTATTTTTTATGCATTAAATTGATAACAAGAGTTACAACTGCACAAAGCATAATTACAAAAGTAAATAAATCACCATATGTAACCATCAGCACCAGCCTCCTTTCACCAAAGTGTCCGGCGGCTGACATAACACCCCAACGGTTCCCCAGTTAAATATACTATTCTGTTTTTTCTTCTTCCATATTCTCCATCATTCCCAAAAAGATACGTTTTCCCTTCTTGGACAACTGACGGTACCGCAGGATGATATCCTGTTCGTCTTCTGAAGCAATGGCACAGCTGTATTCAGAATTACCCACAAGGTAATCCATAGAGGTGTCAAGGGCTTTTGACAGGCTTGCAGTGGCATCTATTCCCGGAATGGTCTTTCCGGCCAGAATGTCACAGCAGGTTTCCTCTGTCAGCGTTGATTTTTTGATCAGGTCCGGAAGGCTCATCTGCAACTGAGCCAAACGGGCTTTTGTTCTTGCTTGCACTGCGGAAACTTCTTTCGGATCCGCAACAGCATATCTTGAAGTAGTCCGGCCAAGAATGTAATCTGCTGGCACACCGAAGCATGCAGCACTGCGATTAACAAATTCTGTTGACGGAAAAGAGTAACCTCTTTCGACATTCGATACTACTTGGCCAGAAAAACCTATTGCTTTTCCAAGTTCGGACTGACGCAGATCAGCCTCAGCCCGCAATTCTTTTATTCGTTCACCAATTGTCATAAAAACTATTCCTCTTATTAATATCTGTCACCGCGTTGGATTACAATATCAGAAATCTTATCGTTATCAATTATGAAACCTATATCTTCCGATACCTTATATGAAACCCACTTGTCTGAATTCAGTTCTGGCTTTGGAATTATTTTTCCGCAAAATTCAGCACCTTCAAATAGTACGACTACGGATACTGCACTGCTGTCAATAGAAGAAATAGTACTTTCGATATCCTCTGGATCAGCAGCTTCAATCTGGGCATTGTACATCTCAACCAGTTTCTTTTGAGTATCGGTAGCAGTGGCGTCGTCATAGCCCACCTGTACTGAAAAATATTTGGAATCATACGCTGAAAATAAATTCGAAATTGTATCACCGATTCTTATACCACGAAATGTTTTGCTATCAGGATAAGCAGAGGCCATTATATAATCTTCTGAATCAGGTATCTCAATAGGAGCGTCATTTTTATCATATAATTTAAAATCTTCCAGTGAAAACCATTTTTCCTGATTCTCATATTGTGAAAGTAGTTCTTTGGCAGCTCCTTCTGGCTTATATTCCCCTGTTTTGTAGTCTTTAATTTCAAATGCGGTTGCATCAGCAGAAACCGGATTGACCCAATAATAAATCAGGTCATCACTGCTACTGTGAATATTCGTTATAGAAGAGCAACTCCAAGTATTGT
This sequence comes from uncultured Blautia sp., assembly GCA_934359835.1. Taxonomy (GTDB): domain Bacteria; phylum Bacillota; class Clostridia; order Lachnospirales; family Lachnospiraceae; genus Blautia_A. The sequence goes on along the minus strand of CAKRLX010000012.1, from coordinate 76,905 downwards.
CTTTTGCATAGTAGCAGACCGCCTCCATGGCTACGCCATCTGCTGATAAAATTACTTGTGCAACTGTTTGAGAATCTTCTTTTTTCTCTAAATCGTAAGAGGAAACTTTTTTAACACCCATATCATTCAATGACTCGGAAATTGCATCGGATAATTGGGAAGCATCTCCAGAAACGTATTTTTGATCGATATTAATGCCATAATCGGATGCTGCGAATACAGGGATAGTATTGGAAAAAATCAATGAGCAGACAAGTGCAATCATTTTCTTTTTCATAGTCATTTCCCCCTTTTGCTTCGGTACCACTCGAAGCTTATTATTTTGCTTTCTTAAGAGGTTCGACAGTATCTGTTTCCTGCCGTTTTAAACATTTTACGTACCCCTTCAATTCACCTCGAAATTCCAACTGCGCATCATGCGGAAGTGATCTAAATAAAGAAAGAACCTCCGATTCAAATTCAGAGCAGCGATATTCTTGTTCTATTCCTGTAAGTAAAAATTCACAGGATGTATTTAGCAAATGTGCTATTTTTAGAAGCTTATCCGCGGAGGGAGGACTACTATCCCATCTACGGATAGTTCCATTACCAAAACCTGCCTGTTCTTCCAAAAGCTTTAAATTCAAGTTTTTTTCTTTTGAAAGATTCTTGATTCGAGAAACCAAAGACATAATGATAAAAAACCTCCAATTTAGCAAATATGCGAAAAAAGTATTGACAACTAGCAAATATGCTATTATTATTAAAAATGTAATAAACAAATGTTTAATGCAAAACAAAAAAAGAGAGAGTTACATCGATGATAAATCGGAGAGCAATGCTTTATTGTTTTCTTCAATCATGGCCGCCACAGCAATGATAAGAGCCTCAGCAGATGCTTCCGACATAACAGTGTTTCCGGCAGGAATACCGTTTCTTAATAATTCAGAAAGAATCCGGCGGTTTTCGTCACCATAACGTTTAAGCCCAATTCTTCTGAGATTATCAATCCAATTATCCATGATAACTCCTTTCTGATTATTTTAATGCAATCGCAAACAAATGTAAACAACAAATGTAATAAACATTTGTTGAAAACGGAGGTGATATTTTGAAGCGAAAACTGTCTCCATGGTGCAAAGAAGTAAAGAAAACCCTAATTGACAGAGATATGTCTGTCACGGAATTATGCGGTGAAGTTGGGATGTGCAGGAACTATGTGACAACCACCATAAATGGAAGAATGTATGCACCTGCACTTGCTGAAAAAATCAGCAAGGCTCTGGATATCGATACAGAGTACACAATTTAATTATCATAACTTGATTATACAGCTTATAGAAGGAGAGAAAAATGTCGAAATTTGCTACGAAAGCAGCGGCTAATATGTTTTGCCAGGCACGATATGAGGCGGCAAAGTCAAATGAACGTCTGAGCAGCAGAGAAGGTGCTGCGGAAGAAATAGGAATCGACCGTACAAGGTTAGCCAGAATCGAACTTGGGAGCACAATACCATATCAGGAAGAGGTCCTTTTGATGGCTGACTGCTATAAGGCACCGGAATTGAAAGGAAATTATTGCCGGGAGATGTGCCCGCTTGGAAAGAACATGCCGAAGATAGAGAATGCAGGACTGGATAGAATCAGCCTGAGAATGCTTTCTTCTTTAAAGAAGATAAACGAGGCAAAGGAATCACTTCTTGATATTACGGCAGACGGAATTATCTCAGAAGAGGAAAAACCGGAACTAAAAAAAATCATTCAGACATTAGACGAAGTAAATGGGATCACGCAGAATCTGAAAAATTGGATTGAGAGAAATCTGGAATGAGGTGCTTGGTATGAAAAATGCAAACGGTGTAATCAAAAAACTTACATCTGCGGAACGTTCTTACTATACAGCCGCTGAGGTCAGAGAAATGATGGGTGTGAGCAGGGATACGGCATATCGCATGATACGCTCCCTTAGGTCGGACCTGATAGCCGATGGACAGCTTGCCAAGGGGTATCCGTCAGGGAAAATCCCCAAAAAGGCATTTAACAAATTATATATGATTGAATGAAAGGGGTGGATACGATGGCTTTTTACAGAATCTGTCCGGATTGCGGAGCGTATCTGGATCCGGGAGAACAGTGCAGTTGCCATGAAGAATGTCTGATCGAAATGGAAAGAAAAGAAAAAGCAACTGCATTTGTTGAAAAAATGATGAAAGAAGAAAAAAATGGCCAGTTTCGCCTGGCAGTATAGGAGGGAAAGATGCTGACAGCAAAAGATCTTGAAAAATATCATCAGGCCGCAGAGCGGATCCTGACTGCAATGGACAACAGCCCGGTGCCGATCAGCTGGCACGAAATGGACAGAATGGCATTGCAGAGCGTTATCGCAAAGGAATTGATTCTCATTGACAAGGAGGCAAGGAAATGAATGTATGCAAGGTGCCAGATATGTGCAAAGACATGGAATATAAGTATATCACAGAAGATTCCAAAACAAGGGTATATCTGTCCGTGGTGCGAGAATTCAATGAGGCAGAATATGAGAAATACTACATCCACAAAAAGAAAGAGAAAGTGAGAAAGAGAATCCTTTTTATTGCAAGAGCTTTGAAGTATGCACTTCCAGTCCTGGCAAGCACGATTCTTTACAATATGCTTTCAAATAAGCTTTATCTCGAAAGAGGAAGCCATGAAATTGGCTCAGAAATAGTTTTTGTTGGAATATTCGGCATCGCACTGTTTGGGTTTCTGAATTGGTTTATAGGAGGTGATGAACATTAAAAAGGTCTTGGATAATAAGGGGAAAGCGGAGTGTAGACGGCACCCACGATCCTATCCAAGACCAGTCAGAACTTTTAAAAACAGGTTATCGACCCTTTGTTTTTAAAGTCATCGTCATTTTATCACAAAAATAGGAGGTTATCAAGTAGATGAAAGAGGTTTTAGGAAGCTTGCCGGAAGTTATTACGGCATACAAAAATTACAATCTGCTGGTTCCTACAGCAACGGACGTGCAGCTCAATCCATTCTACAAATTCCATGTAGAAGAGGTTCCAGTCGATCTGGGTGAGAACAGCGGAGACATTTTCAAGGTTGGTTCAGTTAAGACTGGGAAGAAGGATGAGAGAGGAAAGGATATCTGGGAAGATGTGTTTTCCTTATCTAAGCCATTGCTCAACAAAATGGCTATGGCGGCCGGTATCCAGTTCAATCCCAAGGAAACCTATGGCGAACGCATTGACCGCGTTACATATCGTGCACAGGCTCAGGGCGCTATGCGCAAGGCTGACGGAACGGCCAGAACAGAAACCGATCAGAAGGTGATCTGTCTTGAGGACGAAGAAGAGAAGTATCGCATTGAGTTTGCGGATAAAGCTGCAAAAGGCATAACTGATGAAAAACAGGCACAGGCAGCTGCGGAAATTTTTTCTGGACAATGGGTGGAATCCAAGAATAAATGGGGGAAGAAATGCCAGGCCTTTGTGGTTGCGAAAGAAGATAGAGACAGATACGTTGAACGCTCCGTCATGGTAAACATGGCACTGCTGAAAAAGACCTGGGCTGAAAAGGCTATGACTGGTGCGAAGCTTCGTGTTATAAGAGCTCTGCTTGGCGTAAAAGGTACATACACAAAGGCGGAACTGCTGAAAAATTTCGCTATCCCAACAGTTATCTTTTCACCTGATTTCTCGGATCCGCAGGTCAGACAGGCAATGCTGACACAAGGCATGAACTCTGTAAATAATATGTTTGGCACACCACAGATAGCAGTTAAGAGTGTGGATTTCGAATCTGAAAGCACGGTATTTACTCAGGATGATCTGGACAATCCGGCATATGCTTCGGATACAGAAATCGAAAATGACTATCCACCAATGCAGGAGCCGGATGTTGTTCCTGAACCAGAGCCAGATAGATCGGCAGATTTCCAGTGTTCCAGATGCGGTGAGATCATAAATGAAAGAGTTTACGAATATTCAATCAATAAATTCGGAGAGCCACTTTGCATTAAATGTCAGAGAGGAGGCGGACGCAGATGAAAATAATAAAGGTATCAACAGAACTGGAAATGTCCGTACATGAATTTCCAGAAGGAACCATGAGAGAACAGAATAAAGTCTTGTATGGCTTGATCGGGAATGGCTGTGACCTTGTAGAACATGTAATGCCAAAGAGATTATACACAGAACTGAAAATGCCATCCAGCCCTGTTAAAGAACCAGGGAAGTGTGTGAGTATGCTGATCGATGAAGAGGGAAGACTGAAGCCGAACAAAGCAAATCTGATCGGAAGTTATCTTTACGAGTTTGATAAACATGGATGCCCCATTGTTGGAAATATTCTCTTTATCGGAGAAAAGATGGGAGATGATGGCGTTGAATTCTGCGGAATTAGCGAGGAGAACTTTTCACTTTTGGAAACAGAATTAAAGAACATGATCACAGCAATGAAGGCAACAGTAAAGGAGATGAGCAAATGAAAATACTTCATACTGCTGACTGGCATATTGGCCAGTTTAAAGGACCTGTAGTGGACGGAGTAAATCTCCGTTCGCAGGATACAGTAAAATGTTTGGAATATATGGTACAGGTAGCTATAGAAGAGAAACCGGATATCGTTTGTGTATCAGGAGATATCTTTCACCAGGAACAGGTTGGCCCCGTGAGGTATTCAGACGAAATGATTACGGCAACGAACATCATTACATCATTAGCACATTTTTCGAAGTATGTGATCGTGATGCGAGGCACTCCAAATCACGATGGAGCTGCTCAGTTTAGAGTTCTTGAACGGATGCTGCTTAATATTAGAAATGTAGATGTTGTTACAGAACCAGGAGTAATAAAGACTCCATGGGCAGACATTGCCTGCCTGCCGGGATTTGACAAACAGGAGTTCAGAGCAAAATTCCCTGGTTTATCTGCAGACGAAGAAAATCTTGCATGGACGAAATATATTTCAGATATGGTTTTTGCATTGAGAGCAGAGTGTGAAAAGACACCGATTCTCATGGCACATTATACGGTTCCTGGTTGCAACATGGAATCAGGGCAGACCTCCTTCTTCACAAACTTTGAGCCGGTCATTCCAAGAGAAGCTTTAATGGCCGCAAGATATGAGGCGGTGCTTCTTGGCCATATCCATCGCCCGCAAATCATTGAAGGACTTGACAATGTATTCTATTCCGGAGCGATCAATGCAATGAATTTTAATGATGAAGGACAGGATCGTGGATTCTGGATTCATGAATTTAATGAGAAAGGCACTCTGGTAAAAGGACATAAATGCACTACTCCATACAGACAGTTCCACACTATCACCTGGGATCCTGATGAAGCTGGCGACTATATCCGTGAAGGAGCTATGTATCTTCACAGAACAGGCATTTCAGAAGATGTGACGGATAAGATAGTCCGGGTGCGGTATTCCTGCACATCTGAGCAGAAAAAGGCACTCAACATTCCGCTACTGCAAAAGAACCTGTATGAGCTTGGTGCATTCTATGTGGCAGATATTGAAGCAGAAAGCACCATTGACATCACGAACCGCGGGCTTCTCTCGGAGGAAAGCGACCCAAGGTTGAATCTGAAAAAATGGTTGGAGGAAAAGACATTTAAGAATCCAGACAAAATCGTGGAGCTTGCCGAGCCAATCATAGCAGAAGCCATGAAACAGAGTACCACTGCAGAGATTCACGGTGTGTTTAAGCCGGTATCTATTTCGGTAAGGAATTACAGAAACTACAAGGAAGAAAGTTTTGATTTTTCAGACATTTCATTTTGCACGATCAATGGAGTAAACGGTGCAGGAAAGAGCAGCCTTTTCATGGATGCTATTGTGGATTGCCTGTTTGAAGAAACCCGTGAGGGCGACTGCAAGGCGTGGATCCGAGGTACAGAGGATGCAAGAAGCGGTTCCATAGAATTTATTTTCGACATCGGAGAGAAACGATTCCGGGTAGTCCGCACCAGAACAAAATCCGGAAAACCAACACTGAACTTGTCGCAGTATCAGGAAGAAAGTGCTGACTGGATGAATCTGTCCAAGGAAAGAATCATTGACACACAGGCTGAAATCGAGAAGCTTCTTGGTATGGACAGCATGACATTTCGCAGCTGCGCATTGATCATGCAGGACCAGTATGGATTATTCTTGCAGGCGAAGAAAGATGAACGTATTGCTATCCTTGGAAATCTGCTCGGGCTTGGAATCTATGGAGTAATGGAACTGGATGCCAGAAAGAAGCTTGCGGATGCAAGAAAGGAGCTTGCTTCTAAAAAAGAAGCCGTTCGGATCAAGACTGACTTCATTAAGGCTCAGGGAAATCCAGAGGAAGAACTGGAGACAGTAGAAAAAGATATTCATAAAAAGCAGGAAGAACTTGAAAATCTGGATGAATCCAGAAGAAAACTGCTCGAACGTCAGGAAAAAATATCTGAGGCAGAGAAAGAAAGCGAAAAAGCGAGAAGTGAATTAAAAGAATGCTCCGAGGAATGCAGTGCCATGGAACATGACCTGGAATATTCAAAGCAGACGCTGACAGCGTGCAATAACCTTTTGGAAATGGCGGATGTGATACGGGAAAAAGCAAAACAGCATTCAGAATTATCTTTGCAGCTTTCTGGCGTAGAAAAGGACGTTATTAAATACAAAAATGCCAAAGAGACATTGAACGGTTACACCGAAGAGGCTGACCGTTACCAGAGACTTATTGATAAGAGCAAGTTCCGAAACGACCAGATACGCAATCAGATTTCGCAGTTGACATTTAAGATTCCAGACGATCTGGAAGAAAGCCTTGACACACTGGCAAAGCAAAGGGAAGAAATCGAGCACCAGCAGGAAAAAAGATACCTGTATTCTACGGCTCAAAACGAATTGCACGAAATTGATTCATCCTATTCGCAGAAGATATCAGGAGCGGAAAACCGACGGGATTATCGACAGAAAAGAATTACTGAGATAAGACAGCAGGAAGAATTCATGAAGAATTCTGGGTGCCCGGATATCGAGAGCGCAAGCTGCAGATTCCTGTCGAAAGCAGTCGAAGATGTCAAAAGCCTTCCGGTTGAGCTGGACAATCTAAAAAAATGCGAGGAAGAGATTGAGATATTAACATCTGAGCGCGACAAAAAAATAGCTGACAAGCAGGAAGAGATTGAAAGAATAGGATACGATCCTAAACGCCTCGCTATTCTGACCGCATCTGTAACAGAACTTTCCAAATATGAACGCATAAAGAAAGCTGTGGAGCAGAACAAACTCGAAATTGCCCGTTTAGAGGCCGAAAAGGAATCGAACGATAAAAATATAGGGCAGTGCGAGGAAAATCTGCTACAGGTCAAATCAAAGGCCTCTGAGATAACGGAAACAGTTAATGAACTATCGGAATCAGTTGGCAGACAGGAACAGATCAAACAGCAGATGGCTCACCTGCAGACTTATGTAGAACAGGAAAAAGAACTTCCTGTTTACGAAGAAAGAAAGCAGCATGTTCTTGAAAGGATTGAGAGCATGGAAAAAGAGATGGAAAAACTTACTGACAGAAAATTTGTTCTCTCTTCTCAGCTGACTGGTATGGATACCATGATAGAAAAAATGAAGGAAACATTTTCGACAAATATGGTAGAAGAAACAGACAGGCAGATTCGCAGTAACAAGGAAACTCTTGGAGAACTGCAGATCCAGAAGGGAGTACTCCTTGAACGTCTGGAAAATATCGATACCATGCGAGACGAAATCTCCATGCTGAATAATGGAATTGCTGTAGCTGCCGGCAGAGCGGACTGTTACGAAGCATTAAAGCAGGCTTTTTCACAGGACGGAGTTCCACATCAGATCATCAGGAACATCATTCCTCATATCACAGATACTACGAACAATATTCTTGGCCAGATGACTGGTGGAACGATGGGAGTGGAATTTGTGATGGAGCGCACCGTCAAAGGAAAGGACGGAGACAAGGCAACGCTGGATGTTCTGATCAACGAATATGGCAAGACAACTCTTCCATATGCTTCCAAGAGCGGAGGCGAGAAGGTAAAAGCTTCTCTTGCCGTTATCCTTGCACTGTCCGAGATCAAGGCAACAGCGGCAGGAATACAGCTTGGAATGCTCTTTATTGATGAACCACCATTCCTTGATGATGAGGGTGCACAGGCTTATGTAGATGCCCTTGAGACGATCCGTGATCGGTATTCCGATGTGAAGATTATGGCAATCACTCATGACGATGCCATGAAAGCGAGATTTGGCCAGGCTGTGACAGTAATTAAAACAGATGATGGCTCAAAAGTAATCTATTAACAGGAGGGGAAGATGGCAGATAAGAAAACTTATTATTACCTGAAACTTAAAGAAGGCTTCTTCGATTCAGAAGATATGCTTCTCCTGCAAGGAATGAAGGATGGATATATCTATAGTGATATCTTACTTAAACTCTATTTAATGAGCTTAAGACAGGACGGCCGGCTTATGTATAGGGGAATTATCCCTTATACGCCGGATATGGTGGCAACAATTACACACCATCAAGTTGGAACTGTTGAAAAAGCAATGAAAGTGCTGACATCCATGGGATTCATTGAAATTTTGGACAATGGTGCAATTTATATGCTTGATATCCAGAATTTTATAGGACGGAGTTCTAATGAAGCCGACAGGAAAAGAGAGTACAGAGCAACTATAAATGCCGAAAAATCAAGGATTATTGAGGATAAAGAAGGACAAATGTCCAGACAAATGTCGGACGTTCGGGCACCAGAGAATAGAGATAAGAGAACAGAGAATAAAGATAAAGATAATAAAGATAATAAAAACATTAGCTTGGAGCTTAAAGACTCCAAGCAGAACACGTTCATCTCTCTTCCGTTGATTACAGGATCTGGAAACTATGATGTGACATTTGATTATCTCAATTCACTGAGAGAACTGTTTCCGGCACTGGATGTTGAACAGGAGTTTAGATCAATGGCGGCATGGCTTGACAGTCACCCTCGTAATCGTAAGACACCGAGAGGAATCAAGAGATTTATCACTGGTTGGTTAGAGCGTTCACAGAATTCAATGCCGGCATCCAGAACACCGCAAGCACCTGTAGCTACAAAGAACATGTCAACGGATCAGTATATGGAGGCAACGGCCGGCTGGCGCGAAGGGATGGGTGATTGAAGTGACACCTCAAGAATTTGATTTTGTCAGAGCTTCGATCAAAAGTGCCTATCCAACATTTAATGTCATGCCAGACCAGTACAGCATCAGAATGTGGTACCGCATGTTGGGAGACCTAGACTATAAGCTTTGCGAAACAGCATTGATGGAACTGTTTGCCACTCATACATATCCGCCTCAGATATCTGAGATACGAGAGAAATGTGCAGAATATACAGTTCCGCACCTCAAAGACCAGGGAGAAGCCTGGGGAGAAGTACAGAAGGCTATAAGCCAGTATGGATATTACAGGCAGGAAGAGGCACTGGAAAGCCTGACGCCGATAGTCAGAGAAGCGGTAAAGCGGCTTGGCTTCCGGGAGATATGCCTCGATGAGAACCAGGATGCTGTCCGAGCGCATTTCTTCAAGATATATTCAACCCTGATCGAGCGCAAGACGAACGATGCAAAGCTTCCTCCGAGTATTCTAGAAGCGAAAAATAAATATATTGCACAGCTTACCACACATGAAAATGCGGCAATAGAACAACAGCACCGGGACCAGATAGCAGAAGAACCAGAACGTGCAACACCAGAGTATATAGATATGCTAATGCGGGAACACGGATTCAAGAGGTGACAGCATGGAGCAGATAGAGAAAATACAGGGAACAGAGAAAGAATTCATAAAAGTCTTTCAAGAGCTGTGTTACAGCCGGAGTTCATGGCAGGTGTGGGCCGATCTAATGGCGGCAATGGCTTGCACACTGGCGAATTCGGTTGATAAGACGGAACCGAGATACACTGCAAGAGAGAAAGAATATGCAGAGTGCATCAAACGCCTTGGCGGGGTAGAGAAGCCGGCCAAATGCTTTGCGATTGTGGTTGAGGCACTGGAACGCAATCCAGATCAGGACTTTCTTGGAAAACTGTACATGAGCCTTGAGCTAGGGAACCACTGGAAAGGGCAGTTTTTTACACCATACAATGTCTGTGAATGTATGGCAAGCATAACAATCAATGACAATGTACAGACATTGGAAAAACAGGAATGGATATCTGTCAATGATCCGGCGTGTGGAGCAGGAGCAACTCTTGTAGCAGCGGCAAACATATTCCACAGAAAAAAGATAAATTATCAGACACGGGTTTTGTTCACCGCCAATGACATAGACAGGGTAGTTGCCCAGATGTGTTACATACAGCTTTCGCTTCTTGGGTGCGCAGGCTGGGTGGCTGTTGCAAATACGATATCCAATCCGGTGTGCGGAGATCCACTGATGCCGGTTGAAAAGCCGGGACAGGAATTCTGGTACACACCGTTTTATTTCAGGGGAGAATGGAACTGCAGACGGCAGATTCAGATATTTAAAGAAATGTGCGGTTCATGGATAACTCCGATTGAAGAACGCAACCCTGGGAAGATTACTTTTTATTTTGATTTCGAGAAAGGAGATTACAAATGTCAGAACAGTTAAAACAGGAACTTGAAGCTGATACTGACCGTTTAGAGGCGGAAACGGTTGCAGACAGTGAAACAATAGGGGAACAGGAAGAGAAACCGACAGAGGGCAAATTAGAGGCCCAGGAAGACGATGAATCAAAGGAAGAGGATACAGTTCCAATGGGAAAAGCCTCTCTTGTTGATATTGTTTCCGGGATTCCAGCTCCGACAAAAGAAGAAGTTGAAGCAGCAGAAGCTGAAAATGCAAAGCCGGTAAAGCAGAAAGCCAGAGAAAAGCTGGAAGCAGAAAAGAAGAAGGCAACACAGAAGAACTTTGCGGATCCGGTCATTACTTACCTGATGAAAAGATGCGAAGAGGATCAGGGGCTTGCTGAAGATGTGATGCAGGAGGGAAAGACCTGGAACAAGTGCTTTAGTTATATCGTTGAGCAGGCCAGGAAGCAGTCGAATGGCAGATCCGCTGCAGTTGAAGACCAGGTTGTATATGAATGGGCAGAGGATTATTACCACAAATATGAAAAACCGGAACCTGTTAAAAAGGAAAAAGGTAAAAAGCCTGTGATAACAAAAAAGCCGGTTACACCAACAAAAACTACCGAAAAAATCACAGATAATGAGAAAAAATCACAGGAAACAAAAGATAAACCTCAGATTTCTGAAAAGCCAGTGAAAAAAGATGCTGCTTCCAAGCAGCGGAAAACTGAAAAAACCAGTACCAAAAGCAGCGAACTGTCTGGCCAGATGTCATTGTTTGATCTTCTGTAGGAGGCTGTCGCATGGAAAAGAGAAAATTAGCAAAGATTCCGAGGGAGGAAGCCTCTGATGAAATGGTCAGATTTGCGGAAAGAGCTGCAGGCACACATATCGTAACGACCAAAGATATAGAAAAAGATCTGTTGATGGTAACATTCTATCCAATCAGAAAATTGAAGAAAGGAAAAAAAGACGCTCAGTTAAGAACGTTTTTTTCCAAGAATGATTACATATCACAAGATCTGACCGTTGAAAAAGTGAAATGGCTGACTGCAGCCTATGACAGAATGTATGATATCAGCCTTTATGAACATCATTGGGATTACAAAGAAAGCACAGGCAGATGGACGCCGAATATGTTTTTCTGGACGGATGCAGACATTGATCGTATGCGCAGCTTTTTCAAGGAATGGAGCACAGAGAAAGATGCAAGAGACTGGACAGCTGTGACACGCTTTCAGGATATGGTCAAACAAAAACGTCTTGATGAAAGACATGCCAAAGAAACCAATCCAATTGATGCGCTTATGGAAACGGTCAAAGAAATCCCTGATGAATTTAAAAACTGGGTATCAGATAAGGCGATGTCATTCAGCAGATATCTGATTTACTCAACAAGATCAAAGAATGAGGCTCTGGTGCATTGCACTCATTGTAATGGGGTGACACTGGTAGACAGAACGAAAATTCGGTTAAGAAATAACGAGAAGGGGATATGCCCCCTTTGCGGAAGTCCGGTCACCATTAAAGCCAGAGGCAGGATGCCGGCACGCATATGTGACAGGAGGATTGTTTCATTTATTGATCCAAGAGAAGAGGGGTTCCTGTGGCGGTATTTTACAGCATACAGAGAAGTAAAGCCGGATGGAAAGACAAATGATGGATTATTTGAGATCGTAAGGACATTTTACAAATTTGCACCGAACGGAACGCCATGCACCAGCAGTTATGAATACAGAGAGTATAAACAGACTGGTATTGTACGGTGGTGCACAGATGAAGGATACAGAGAAAGTTCATACTGCACCTTATATCCCGGAAACCTGCCGGAAGCATGGAAAGACACTCCGATGAAATACTCGGCACTGGAAATTTTGGCGGAGAATAGACCGAGTGAACAGATACATTATGCAAAGGCAATCAACAGATACAGAAAGTTTCCGCAGCTTGAATGGTTTATAAAAATGGGGCTGTATAAACTGGCCGCACATCTGATCAACGAGTTTCACGATGGTGCTTTTGGGTATGAAAGCCGGAATGGAATTAGGGGACTGAGAAAAAGTGGAAAAACAATATTTGAAATTCTTGGCCTTACGAAGGAAAACACGCGAATACTGCAGTCTATTGATGGAAACATTGATGAACTGAGATTATTGCAGGAAGCGCAAAGCTCTGGTTACAACCTAAAAGCGGAAGAACTGGAACGGTTCTATAAACTTTTCGGATGCAACACAACGCTGATCCGGAAGGAGAACAGGAAATCGACCATCCATAAGATCTGCAGATATATTGAACGCGAAGGTGCTGATTATCGCGTGGGAGAGAGCGGACAATGTTGGCGATATTCCTATATGCAGTGTAAAGAAAGACCGGATATCAGAGAAGAACGTCTGCAGAATTGCGCTAAGGACTGGCTTGATTATTTGAACTGGTGCAAAGAACTGAAATATGATCTCAACAATATGTTCTTCTATTTTCCGAAGAATTTCAAGAAAGTACATGATCGGACAGCTGCGGAATATCAAGCATTGCAGGATAAAAAGGCAGCGGAAAAGAAACGCCGGGAAGATGAACGGATAAAGCGGGAAGCCGAGGTCATGAAAAAACTTCTGGAGGAAATGCTCAAAGAGAATGCCGGCATAGACAACGCTTTCTTGATAAAAGGAAAAGGATTGATATTGAGAGTGCCAAGAGATACACAGGAAATCAAGAATGAAGGAGCTGCCCTTCACCATTGTGTCGGAACTTACGTTGACCGAGTGGCCAAAGGGCAGACACACATCTTCTTTGTGCGCAGAGTGGAAGAACCTGATACACCATATTTCACAATGGAATATAACAATGGTCGCGTGATCCAGTGCAGGGGAAATCACAACTGTGGGATGCCGGCATCGGTAAAAGCTTTTGTAGCTGCATTTGAGAAGCTGATGAAAGAACGAGAAGAAAAGATGGAAAGGAAGTGCGGATAATGGCGAAGCAGAGCATCAGAAGTATTCGAAAAGGAAGCGTTCAGTGGAACGAAGAAGACCGATTGCAGATGGTTTCCATGCTGGCAAAAGCAGGATATGCAGTCCAGATTGTCAGAAAAGAAGTTCCCGGAGGCGAAAACAGAAAATCAGCTCAGTACGAATACGTGATCGAGTATGGAGAGAAGGTGGAGTGATGAAATTCATAGCACGAAAACCAGTTGTAAGAACGGAAGTTTACCGGAAATACGGATTCACATATGTGGAGCATAAGCCTTGTTATTGTCCTAGATGTAATCATGTGTTGAATGCGGGGCCGAACTTTCAACCGAAATATTGTAGCGAGTGTGGACAGAAGATTGACTTCTCCGAAGTGAAGTGGGAAGAAGAAAAAATCCTTGAACATGCAGGAAGGAGGCTGGCCAATGAATAAGAGCGGTATCGAATGGTGCAATCATACATGGAATCCAATTACCGGTTGTCGGCATGGTTGTTCTTACTGCTACGCTGACAAGATGTCACTCCGTTTTTGTGGAAATATGAAAAGAAATATGGTCCAGACAGACCAATATCGAATGGAGGGAGATCTGTTTGTCCTGGATAAACCGTTCATGAATGAGGATGGAAAGCCTGTCATATATCCATTTGGGTTTGAACCGACATTACACATATACAGATATGACACACTGGACAAGCTGAAACAGGGGCAAAATATATTTGTTGGAGCAATGGCAGACATATTTGGAGAGTGGATTCCTGACAGTTGGATAGAGGATGTCCTTTACACTTGTGCAAAACATTCTCAGCACAATTACCTGTTTCTCACAAAGAATCCGAAAAGGTACACCCAGTACGGTGTGCCTTCTGGGAAAGGGAATATGTGGTACGGAACAACTGTGACGAATAGTGAGGACATGGAACGGATATACCAGCTTCCAAACCTGTTAAACACTTTCGCCAGTATAGAGCCATTGCTCGAAGATATAGATGAAAACATTTCCGCACTGAAATATTTGAACTGGATAATCATCGGTGCCGAGACAGGACACAGGAAAGAGAAAGTGATTCCTGAATTCGAATGGATCAAGAGAATCGTTGTAGAAGCTGATTACAACGGGATACCGGTATTTATGAAAGACAGTCTGATTCCGATTGTTGGTGAGAAGAATATGCGCAGGGATTATCCGAAGGAACTGCAGATTCGAAAAAGAAGCGAGAAAGTCAATAAAAAACTCAGTGGCAACTGTATGTTGTGCGGAAAGACAGAAGATAAAAACAAGATGGTTACCTTGACAGCAAGAGCGGTCAGGGGCGGCAAGGCGACATCGTTTGGCCATATGTGTCATTCCTGCTTTGCGAAATGGCTGACTAGTCACAATATACCGGTGCCGGACCTGGAAAATAAAAAGGAGATTGAAGATGGCAAAGAGAAGCTGTAGAAGAACAACTGATGAAAACCTTATTCATAAAAAAGCTGTGGAAATGAGAAAGAAGACAGACGAACAGCTTGTGCATTATGTGGAAGATCGTGTGGAAAAAGCACGAAGTGAGGGCTTTAATTGTGGAAAAGCCAGTGCTCCAAAAACCGGAGAGGGAGCAAAGGAGTTTATCGCATTCCTTCAGCTGAATAAGATTCCGGGAATTGGAGCAGTAACAATAAACAAACTCATAAAGGTAGCGGAAGAAAATGGATACTTATAAGCGTTCGATAAGAGGTCTGCAGAGCAGATCTAACGGGGAACATTTTGAGGGAATGATAATTGCGGCATCCAGATTCTATGAAGAAAGAGGAATCGCAGCAGTGGATAAAACTCCGGAAGCATTTAAGGTACTGAAGGCAATGGACAGGAACAGAGGTCAGTTCATCTGCTGCTTCACTAAACAGGCTCAGCCTGATTTCAAAGGAATTCTCATGGATTCAACCATGATCTTGTTTGATGCAAAACATACGGACAAGGATAAGATCGGCAGAGATGTAGTTACTGCTGAACAGCAGGCGTGCTTTGAACGGTATATGAAGCTTGGAGCAATGTGCTTTTTGGTTGTGTCTCTGGAATTTAAAGAATTCTACCGAGTTCCGTGGGTGGTGTTCCGGGACATGAAGAAGATTTACGGACACAAGTACATGAACCGGGAGGAGCTGGAACCTTACAGGATCAAATATTCAAACGGAGTGGTGAAATACCTCGATGGTATTGTCCTCCGGGAAAGGAATGAAGATGAAAGTACAGAAGTATGAGATTGCCAGAGTTATTGACAAATTAAAAAGTATTGTGCAGAAGAATGACCAGTTTCCGGCTCTGGGAGGAATTCTGGTAAAGGACGGGTATTTAATCGCCTCCAACTCCGAGATCACAATGAAGGTCAAATTAGAGGCCTCAGAAGGCAGTTATTTTATTATTCCAATGAAAGCCTTTGACTTGATTAAAAATCTTCCAGATGGAGAAATCGACATCAGCGCAACTGACAAGAATGTAGTTATGGTCAAGATAGGAGCAATTAAAAATAAATACCAGAGTTATCCTCCGGAAGAATTCAATTTTGATATTACAGAGGATCCGGAAGCGGATGGAGTGGAATTGAATGGCAAAAAGATCATGGAGGCTATAGGTCATGTTATTTATGCAGCAGCTGACGGCGGTGCGAATACACAGATGACCGGAATTTATTTTGAGGGTACAGACAGCGGAGTTTCCCTTGCCGCACTGGACGGGCACGTGGTCGCAGTAGATTCTGTTAAAGCAGAAGGCGCAAAGGACATGAAACTGATCGTGCCGAAGGCAACCGCCAAGAAGTTGATTTCCATGGGCGTGATCGACGATGTGACACTTACATACACCAAAAACAGTGCAGTATTCAAATCTGACGAATACACCATCTATACCAGATTGATCACAGGAAATTATTTTCCGTATCAGAAGATGTTTACTGATGGCGAAATCAATACATGTGCATCTCGCACGGCCCTGATCGGAGCAATGACCAGAGCAAAGATGTGTACAGAGGAAAAGCAGCCGGCAGTATTCCAGATAGAAGACGATGTGCTGAATATCAGTATTCGGGATAAATTGGCAGATTATCAGGAACAGGTACCGCTCCAGGAAACCGTATGCAAATCCATACGGTTGGGATTTGATTCCAAACTGGTTCTTGAAACGCTGAAAGCTTTTACCTGTGACAATATTGCACTGGGCTTCACCAGCCCAAGAACACCGATGATTGTGGAAGCAGAGGACAGCGACATGAAAGCCATGGTGCTTCCGGTTGCGATAAGGGAGGCGTAAACATGATTGAGATCATATCAGTAAAAGATATCAAAGACGCAACACCAGAGGAACTTGCAAATCTTCGCCGGAAGGGACTTCTTCCGGCGGAAGGAACCAGGAGAACATCTGGAAGACCTCTCAGCCCGTATGAGCGAACCAGAGCACAGGTGGCTGCTACTGGAAATAGATGGGCGATGGAAAACTTTATTGCCACGCACAGCTGAAAGGGAATGAAATAAATGAATTTGTATAGATATTATCAGCATGATGGATTCCGATGCGAAACTACAGCCGGAATTGTTAAAGCAAAAGACATACAAGAGGCTGAAAAAATCGTAAAAAACCATTACGAAAAAGCATATCGAGGAGAATTCCAGCGCGATGGTTGGAAGCTGGAAGAAGTTGAGTTTTCTGATGATGGGTGCAGCGAAATTTATTACGGGTGATTAATATGGCAAAGGCGTTATATAACTTATGCAAAAAGAATGGGACAGTGATGGAGTATTCCATCACTGGATCCGAAGTAACTGAATTGATCAGCTGCAAAAAGCAGGACGTTTATAACTCTGCGAGCTACGGTCAGATGATCCGGAAAGAGTTTTATGTTGAAGTTGTAGACCGGCCATTGAGCCGAACGAAAGATCTTACATTACTTTTGGAATACGACCGGGTTCGTAAAGAAATTCTTGAGAGGTGTGGATAATGAAAGTATATAAAGCAGTACATGAGAGAGAAAACAAGTGTAAGGAATTACACAAAGAGATGAATATGAATGCAGGCCCGACCAGACTGGTCCAGCCAGACTTTTACCTGTTGGTCGATGTCGATGATATTCAGAAACAGGTAAATGCATTGGAAAATCAGGTAAACAGAATGAAGAGAACAGAAGCAAGGAGGAAATGGCGTTATGGAAGAAAAAATCATTAAGATACTGGAATTGGTCCAGATGAAAGAGGAAGGAATAGTTGAATTTACGGCGGAATCAAAAGCCTTGATCCATGAAGCTGCTGAAGAATGTCGGAAGCTTCCTTTGTACCAGGACAACAAAGACAAGGAGGAAACGTACAAAGAAGGGCTGACGGCGGGACAGGTATACGCTGATATGTGTTTCAAGATCATCAATGCCCCAACACCGTTTCATATGATGGCAGTACCTAAAATGATGCTACCGGTGATTGATGATAAATTGCAGGAAGAATTGAAAATGGAGGTAGAACATGACTGAATTAAAACCTTGCCCGTTTTGTGGTAGAGAAGCAGAGATAATAGCTGAAACGAAAAGAAATATCGGATTTACAATTTGGTGCGAATGCAAGGAGTGTAGCGCAAGAACTGAAGGATATTGCCCAAATATGGAAAACCCAGCGCACGCCATAAAAAGTATAGAAAGGTGTAAAGAAAAAGCGATAGAAAGTTGGAACAGGAGGACGAACGATGAGGTTGATTGATGCAGATAAACTTATTATGGCATTGAACGATTATGCACTGACAGAAGCACCGGATGAAAGAGAATGTGCAGGTGAGAGAAGAATATCTAGTGCGGTATATTCTGCAATCCAGAATTGCATGAAAGCAGTAGAAGAACAGCCGACTGCTTTTAATGTGGAAAAGGTTACGGATGAAATTTTAAGAGCAAGCTGTATAGCAAGACCCATGGGGTGGAATCGTAAAAGAGAAATTATTGAAACGCACACGGCAATTGAAATCGTGAAAGGCGGTGGGAATTAATGCTAACACCAAAGGTAAAAGCTAAAGAGTTCGCGAAATACGGATTCAAGCGGTGCAAAGGTATCCCGAGAGATAGCGAATGCTATTATCTGTGCGTTGCAAGAGGATGTAAGATGATTTTTGTAAGTGATATCTGCTTCGATATAATCGACTGGGAAAAAGACGACCCAAGAATACATAAAAGGGCAAATTGCAGATATAGTGATATGAGAACCGCTCTGGATATCTTGTATCAGCTAATAAAGGATGGCATGTTGGAAAGCAGTTTTTATAAGGGAGATAAAAATGTATCAAGCATGTAGTGTTGTATGCAAGGTTGAGGATTTTAAGCCCGCAAGTAATAATTTCAGATCTGAATTTATCGGAAAAGATCAGACAGGTCGTAAACAGTATCGGGGGATAAGCTTCAAGAAAACGCAATTTGGGAGTATCGAAGATATTAACTACTATCCATTGATGAAAGAGTTTATTGAAATTGCCGGAAAATCGGAATTGTTGAAGACGGTTAAAGATTACTGCAGAGAACACTGTGCGTGGCTAAAGACAGAGAATGATATAGAAAATCATGCCATTGATTGTCTACTGTCAAAAGCATACGAATACTGGAAGGATTTTCCGAAACAGATGCCAGAACCGGACAAATGGATTTTCTATTTTAAAAGCATAAAAATGCTTGAAAGAAATTTATGAGCCGGGATGATTACGCTTTTCCTTGCGCTGGCTGTCTTTGCGACCATTGTGCGAACAATTTGTACAGTTCAGACCAAATGGCGGGAGAAGCAAAGATATTTTGCTATGTTTGCGAGGAATGTCGATACTATGATGGGGACTTAAAAAATAAAGATATGAGATGCAAGCAGTGCGAAAATTATATCGTAACAAATGAACATGCTGAACGTTTGAGAAAAAAGATAAAGGTGGTAAAGAAATGAGGAAGATTAAGGAGAAACGTATGCAGAGTTATGTCCTTAGAGCCAGAAAAATGGTTCAAGAAGGAAAAAACAAAGAAGGGGCAGAAATGCTTAGTGAGGGCATGAGTTATTACAGTAAAAATATCATCAAAGCTATTACACCGTATGCAACTGCAGACGCTGGAATTATCTCCATGATCCTGCGTAATTTGGCAGATGATATTGAAAAAAATAATCCGGGAGCAAAGGAGCTTCGCATGTGGGCAGAAAACAACACTGTAAAACCTGAGCTGAAGGAAACGATTAAGATCAAGAAACCAAATCTGAAGTAGCAAAGCAGAACTTGCAGAAGAATGTGAGGTATAAAATGACAAGATCTGAAATAACAAAATTTCTTAGCAGATTGTTGGAAAAAAGCCGTTTTTCTGGTCCAGGTAAATACTGGGCTAGAGAAGTAAGCCTTGATTATGGCTACGCAGCAGGAAAGCCAAGAAGAGTAGATTACATGCAATTTATTCCGGAAAATCAGTGCTCTATCTCAGCAATCGAAAAAGGAATATTTGCATGCTATGAAATCAAAAGTTGCAAAGAGGATATTTACAGCGGAAATGGATTAAATTTTATTGGCGAAAAAAACTACCTTGTGACAACAATGGAGTGCTACAAAGAGATTTTACCTGATTTAAAAAATGGAAAATTTGCCCAACATATACGTGAGAATTTTCCGGAATGTTACGCGGAAATAGGTAACATGGGAGTAATGGTTGCAGTTCCGTATCAGAGAGAGGCTGCCGAAGAATTCGAAAACTCAACACCACTAGATGGAGATGTGGAAAAATGGAAATTATCAGTTGCCATAAAGTGTAATCACAATGGATCAAGAAAAAGATCCATGACAGAACTACTTTTTTGCATGGTAAGAAGCGGACGTTGATATGAGGAATTATAATGGATGTAAATGTACATGAAATTATTGTTTTAAGGGACAAAAAGGTACAGGCGCGTACCCATAAGAAAAAGAGAATAAACAAAAAATGGGCAAAAAGATACGGTTTTAAAACATATGAAAATCAGCTGTTTAAAAACGGACAAATGATTGTAATGGGCCAGAAAATATACATGAATGAAAGGACATATGAGGCATTGAAAAAACATGCTCGATAACACTACGAAACAGAGGGTGGAGAATAGGGAGTGAGGTTACCAATATGTACTTGGATAAAAAAGCAATAGCGTTGATTAATGCACCGAAATCTTGCGGTGAATGTTGTTTCCAGAAAGGACTGACAGTTTATGGATATGCATGCGGGATAGCCAAAACAATGAATAAAGATACTCGCAACAGACCAGATTGGTGTCCGCTGATCCCATTACCGAAAAGACACACAGCTCCGAAAACTGCGACGGGGTATGAAATTGGTTACGAAGACGGATGGAATGATTGCCTTGATAAGATTGCAGGAGGTGAGTGATACGAGAAGTTTAGAACAAATATTGGAAAATCATCGCATTTGGAACCACAAGGTGATGTTTCCTGTACATGTAGCAGCGATTAAATTACCAGATTGCGGGACATGCAGTGTCATTTGGGACTGCGCGGACGGCTATGAGCATGTATCGGTTTCTCCACAAAAGAGATACAATGTTCCAACGTGGAACGATATGTGCACATTGAAGGACATTTTCTTTGATGATGAAGAAGAGGCGTACCAGATCCACCCGAAGAAAAGCCAATATGTAAATGGTGTCGAAAATTGCCTGCATCTCTGGAAGCCAATAGGGCATGAAATTGATGAATTGGTAACGAAATAAGAAAGGCGTAGCATATGGATTACAGAGATAAAAAACCAAGGTATAAAGGAATTTGTCCAGTGTGCGGAAAAACAAACTGGATATGCAAAAGCATTGCAATGGAACTTGGTGTCAATACCGGAATTGGACATTGCTTAGGGTGCAATACATTCTTAAACGTTAAATTTAACGAAGAACGGCAGGAGATGGATTTGGAAATTTATGAGGATTATGTAAAACGCACAAGCGAGAAGGAGGAATAAATGACAGAGATGCTATTTTATATTGCTGGAGCTGCAATGATGGTAGGGGTTTTTACTTTGTGGTGCGCGATATCAATTGAAAGAGTAAGAAGAGAGTATGAAACTTCCAGATATGGTGTTCTTTGCGGAAGAATCCAGGAGCAGATTGACGAAGTCAGATTAAGAATAGCTGCTACAAAAACACAGCTGTATATGTCAGACCATACGCTGGATCAGGCATTACTTCAGTGGAAGTACGAATACCTGGTTAAACAGGAAAAGTGGCTTATCGAACTGATGTGTGGAAAAAGAGAAGAAGAAAAGCAGGAGGAAAAGCAATGAAGTGCAGTATCAGCACATATTATAAGATTTTGGACGCAGAATTATATAATTATGATGATGGTTATATGAAACTGAATGTTGACGTCAATGCGAAAAGTATCGATCTTGAAGAATATGCGAGCAAACAGAAAAAGAGCATTGCGGATATGTGTAATGTGCCTGAAGAAAAGGTAATTCCAATATCTCGATTGGAGTATGAAACATATGTAGATGAGTAAAGAAAGGAAGCCCATATGTACAGCAAATGCCAGAAGTGCGGAAAGAAACTGACGGATCCGGAAAGCATTAAAAGGGGATACGGTCCGGAATGCTGGAACAGCCTTACTGCACATTATTACCGGAATCCCGTTGACTGGGAAAACTACAGAGTACCTGGGCAAATGAACATTGAGGATTTTTTGGATATGGGAGGTGGGGACAATGGCGATAAGAAAGATATGCCCTGAATGCGGGCAGCAGTACGCTACCAGACCAGCAGTGTCGAGAAAGGATAGGAAAGAAATATGTCCTGACTGTGGGACAAAGCAGGCACTTGACACTGTGAGGGATTTACTGGGACCGGAAATGACCGATCAGCAATGGGAAGGATATAAAAGTGGAGTTTTAAAAAGGTCGAGGGAGGGACAGCATGGACAGAACACTTTATAATGCCAGCGGGTGTAAGGATAAGACCGCTCATGATGCGATTTGTTCTGCATCAAAACCGCAGACACAGGTTTTCAGATCTGACTGGACGCGGAGAGACAACGAGGCAGATATGTTCGTAAAGATGGTGAAACGTCTGGCAAAAGGATTTAATTTTAAACTTTGCGACAGAATTCGATTTGAGGATCCGGAAACAGGAAAGAAATATTTGTGAGGTATGGCATGGACACAGAGAAAAAAGTACAATTCGTAGCACTGACAAAAGAGGAAATTGATGCAATGATTCAGCAGGCTGCCCTTGCCGGAGCGCAGGTTGCGTCTGATGCAATGATGGTAGGACAGAGAAAAAGCGAGAAGGAGAAGATTGATCGTCGTTTGCATAATACTGATTTACTCCTTAGAAATTACAGAACTTTAAAGGCGAGCTACGAAAATGCCGTCTACAAGTCCAAGGAAGGGGAGGTTACAGAGGTGCTGGAAGACATCATGACCATGAAAGATGATAAGGTTATAGTGGAGAGCATCAAAACTTCGGCCAAAAGAACCGCTATCATGGTACAGCATATTGACAAAATGCTTGATGTATACCGTATCTATTGTAGCAAATTATCGGAAAAAGATAAGAGACGCTATAAGATTATTAAAGCCCTTTACATATCAAAGACGCCAATGACGATTGCAGAAATTTCAAAAAAATTTTCGGTCAGCAAGGTCACTGTATACGAAGATATCAAAATTGCGAAAGAGCGCTTATCTTCGCTGTTTTTCGGAATTGATGGTCTGAAGTTTTTTTAATAAAATCGGAATAACGGAATCTGTTAACTTAACATTGACTTAATAACGAAAATGGTGTATGATATGCGAGTAAAATTTTAATCAAAAGCCATGAGCCACTGGGAAAAAACCAGTGGCTTTTTTAATGCAATCTTGGGAGGGAGGAAAGGATAGAAAGACGGGAATGCTCCTTTAAAATATTTTAGAGGAGATTACGCATGAATGGAGTAACAATATTATTTGTATATGCAGTTATCATGATCCTGGCAACAGTGATCCTGACAAAGAAAGAAAAAAATGTGGAACGCTTCTGCGTTGGAAGCCGTTCTGAAAACTGGCTGATGTCGGCTCTCAGCATTGCGGCAACGTGGATCTGGGCTCCGGCATTATTTGTATCAACTGAGAAAGCATATTCTACCGGCTGGGTTGGCCTGTTCTGGTTTTTGGTCCCGAATGCCCTTTGTCTGGTGATATTCATTCCCTTTGCAAAGAAAATCCGGAAGGAAATGCCAGAGGGAATGACACTGTCTGGTTACATGAAAGAAAAATACCAATCCGATGGAGTGAAAAGGGTTTACCTGTTTCAGCTGATCGGACTGTCTGTTCTGTCAACAGGAGTTCAGCTTCTTGCGGGAAGCCAGATTCTTAGTGCAGTAACAGGAATTTCGTTCAAAACCATGACTATTTTGCTCGCTTGTATAGCAATTTCCTATTCTCTGTTCTCTGGAATTAAAGCATCTATGCTTACAGATGCTATTCAAATGGTATTCATGCTTGTTGCATGTAGCCTATTTGTAATATTCGGAGTAAGAAATACAGGAACACAGGGCATTATACAGGGCCTGAGTGGTATATCAGGAGACTGTACAACGCTCTTTTCTGGAAAAGGAGTAGAGATTTTCTTAGCCTTTGGGCTTCCGACAACGATAGGACTTTTATCCGGGCCGTTTGGAGATCAGAGCTTCTGGCAGAGGGCATTTGCAGTAAAAAAAGAGAAGCTGGGAAGAGCGTTTCTTCTTGGAGCAGTTCTTTTTGCGGTGGTTCCACTGTCAATGGGAATTCTTGGATTTATGGGAGCCGGTGCAGGATATCAGGCACAGAACCTTGGAATCATCAATTTTGAATTGATCCGCCACTTTTTCCCGTCCTGGGCAGTATTGCCGTTCCTTTTTATGATTGTTTCCGGTTTGCTGTCTACAGTGGATAGCAACCTGTGCGCAGTATCTTCGCTTACGACAGATATTGCAGGAGGAAAAGACATCAGGAAGACCAGAGCTGCAATGGCAGTGCTTCTGATCACTGGCATTCTGATTGCAAATATCCCGGGAATTACAGTGACACATCTGTTTTTGTTCTATGGCACACTGAGGGCGTCAACATTACTTCCAACAGTCATGACACTGAAAGGGGTAAGACTGAATGCAAAAGGGATTATCACAGGTGTGGTTGCTGCACTGGCTGTAGGGCTTCCTGTATTCGCCTACGGCAGCGTTTTGAATAGTGGACCATATAAAACACTGGGAAGCTTGCTGACAGTCCTGTTGAGCGGACTTATCGCCTTGGCTGCTTCCGGAAAGGAGAGACACTATGCTCGGTAGAAAACAATCCGTTCGAAATAATGAAGACTGGAAGAATGCGCTTGATCACATTGAAGAGACGGTGCCAAAGAAAGAACTGGATTCCCTTGTGAAAAAGACAGTGAAAGACATCAAAGAGAAATGCAAGGGGAAAAAGGCAGCCTATGCATGGAGTGCGGGAAAAGACTCACTGGTACTTGGAGAGATATGCGAGAAAGCCGGCATTGATCAGAGCGTCCTTGTAAGGTGTAATCTGGAATATCCGGCATTTATTGCATGGATAGAGCAGAATAAACCTTCTGGCCTTGAGATTATCAATACCGGACAGGATATGGAATGGCTGAAAAAGCATCCGGATATGTTATTTCCGGATAAAAGCAATAAGGCAGCGCAGTGGTTCCATATCGTACAGCACAGGGGACAGGCACGATATTATAAAGAACATCAGCTGGAAATACTCCTGCTCGGACGCAGAAAGGCAGACGGCAATTATGTTGGAAAAGATAATATCTACACTAATTCAGCCGGAATCACCAGATACAGCCCTCTTGCAGAGTGGAGGCACGAAGATATCCTTGCATACATTCACTATTATGATGTGAAGCTCCCACCCATATATGACTGGGAGAAAGGATATTTATGCGGCACACATCCATGGCCTGCCAGACAGTACATGGAGACAGAACAGCAGGGCTGGAAAGAAGTTTACGACATTGATAAGACCATAGTTGAAAATGCGGCACAGCATTTCGATGGAGCCAGAGATTTTTTAAAAGCTATCAAATAGCCGGTTGCAGCCGGAGGCCATTGCCCTTCAGAAATGGAGGACAAAATGAAGGTTATTAAAAAGAGACTGGATGATCTTAAACATCCAGAGAAAAATGTCAGAATTCATTCTGAACAGCAGATCAGGGAACTGAAACGCTCCCTTGAGAAGTTTGGACAGACCAGAGCCCTTGTTGTGGATGAAAATAATGTGATTCTGATCGGGAACGGCTTATATGAGGCTATGGTGAGCCTTGGTTATCAGGAGGCATCCGTATATGTAAAAACGGAACTTTCTGAAAATGATAAAAAGAAGCTTATGATAGCCGACAATAAGACTTATGCTCTTGGAATTGATAATCTGGATACACTGAATGAGTTTCTTGAGGAATTGCAGGGCGATCTGGACATTCCGGGATACGATGAAGAAATATTACAGCAGATGGTCGCGGATGCAGACGAAGTAACTGAGAAAATCTCTGAATATGGAACATTGGACGAATCAGAGATCCAGAAGATAAAGGAAGCCAATGAGAAACGGGAGCAGAAAGCGGCAGCAGCGGAAATATCTGACAATAATTCAGAGAACAGTTCGGAAAATCCGAACACTTCAGACAACCAATCGTCGGAAAGGCAGAATACCACTGAAACAGAACCGGAAATAACAGAAACCCGGAAGTTTGTTATCTGCCCGAACTGCGGTGAAAAGATATGGCTGTAAAACGTTGTGAAGCCAATATCGATGTTGTGAAAGCTGCAGAGATCCGGATAAAAAACGTGTTCGGAAACGGGCTACCAGTGTTCTTTTCTTTCAGTGGGGGAAAGGACAGCTTATGCGTGGCGCAGCTGATGGTCAATCTGGCCAATCGAGGTGAGATTGACATGAAACAACTTACAGTGCAGTTTATAGATGAAGAAGCAATCTTTCCTTGCATGGAGGATATGACAAAGAAGTGGCGGCGCATCTTTATGATGATGGGAGCAAAGTTTGAATGGTATTGCGTAGAAGTAAAACATTTTAACTGCTTCAATGAACTGTCAAATGATGAAACATTTATCTGCTGGGATTCCGCAAAACAAGACGTATGGGTAAGACAGCCGCCTTCCTTTGCGATAAGGAACCATAAACTGTTACGTCCAAGGATTGATGCTTATCAGGATTTCCTGCCAAGGACAACCGTATCAGGAATTACAATGGTCGGTATCCGTACAGCGGAATCTGTACAGAGGCTTCAGAATATTGCGTCTATGACAAAAGCAGGAAACAAAATGACTGCAAAGAAGCAGGTATTTCCCATTTATGATTGGACGGACAATGATGTCTGGCTCTTCCTTCTGAGAAATCATGTAGATATCCCGGAGATATATTTGTTCCTCTGGCAGTCAGGATCCAGTAAAAGGCAGATGCGAGTATCCCAGTTCTTTTCTGTTGATACAGCAAGAAGCCTTGTGAAGATGAATGAGTATTATCCAGATCTTATGGAACGGATCATCAGAAGAGAACCGAACGCTTATCTGGCTGCCCTGTATTGGGACAGCGAGATGTTCGGCAGAAGTTCCAGAAAAAGGAAAGAGGCGGAAGAGGGACAGGAGCAGAGAGATTATCGGCAGGAGCTGATACATCTTTTTAATCACATGGACGTTTTTTTCGACACTCCGCATAAAAGGCATGTGGCAGAACGATACCGTAATTTCTTTATGGCGGTATCAGCAATAGCTACATCGGCCGATTGCAAGCACATATACGAAGGACTGATATCCGGAGATCCCAAAATGAGGGCATTCCGGGCACTGTACCAGAGAGTATATGGACGTTATATCAACGATGCGAAGAAAGGAGAACACCATGGACAATAAGCTGTCAGCACCATCTAGGACCATGCATTGGGTAGATAGGAATAAGATCAAACCAAATGATTACAACCCGAACAAAGTTTCGAGACAAAATCTGGAACTGCTCACACAGTCTATCTTTACAAACGGATGGACGCTGCCAATTGTGGTAAGACCAGACGGTACTATTATTGATGGATTCCACAGATGGACGGTTGCAGGACCTGACTGGAAGTACGTTCCTCCTTCGGAAGAAGATGATCGCAGGACATTATACGAACGTCTTGAGGGAAAAGTGCTTGTAGTAATTGTTGATCATAAAGATAAAGCGAAAAATATTTACGGTACCGTTACCCATAATAGGGCAAGAGGTACCCATTTGCTAGAACCTATGAAGAAAATCGTTAAAGAACTCATGGACGAAGGCAAAACAGTTGAAGAAATCGGAAAACAGCTTGGAATGAGACCGGAGGAGATCTTCCGATTGTCAGATTTTTCAAAAGAAGACTTCTTGAAGATGATGACAAAAGGGGTGACGGGCTATTCAAAAGCTGAATTTATTACAAAAATTTAATATTGTTCTACGACATATAGAACAGAAAGCGGGGAGAGGGAGTGCAACCTCTCCCTTTTGCATATGCCGAAATAAGATGATGGAGGGGAGGGGTGTCCATTGGCAAGGGCAAGAAGTCCCAACAGCATTGAAGCTGAGGAAATGTATAAGAACGGGATGAAACTTGTTGACATTGCCAAGAAGTTGGACGTCCCGGCCAGCACAGTTCGGCGGTGGAAATCAACACAGAATTGGGACGGAAAGACAAAAGGAAAGAAAAACGAACGTTCGCAAAAGAAAAAAACGAACGCTCGCCATAAAGGTGGACAGCCTGGAAACAGAAATGCAGTTGGAAATAAGGGCGGTCCACTGAAACCGGGAGATAAGATTGCAGAGAAACACGGAGCATATTCCTCTGTATATTGGGATGTCCTTGATGAGTCTGAAAAAGATATGATCGAAGATATCCCGATGGATGAAGAAATGCTCCTGATCGAACAGATTCAGCTCTTTGCCGTGAGGGAAAGAAGGATCATGATTGCAATCAATAAATACCGGAACATGAAAGGTGAAGTATCCCTGTATGGATTCAACCGAAGCGAAAGCAAAAGGACATTCAAAACAGAAGAGGACAAGCAGCTCTACGAAGAACGCATAGAGAAGAAAATATCTGCTGAAGAACGTCTGCCGGGAGATATGTATAACATGCAAACCACAATGGAAAACAAGGACAATATGATTGCCAGACTTGAAAAAGAGCTGTCAACTGTACAGTCAAAGAAGACAAAGGCTATTGAAGCACTTGCGAAGCTGAGACTTGAAAAGCAGAAGATAGCCGGAGAAAGCAAGGGCAATGAGGTTGTTCGTGCATGGGCCGAAGCTGTGGTAAAAGCAAGGGAAGGAGAGAACAAAGATGGATGATATTCAGTTCTCTGAATTCCTTGATGAAAGCATACCGCTGTGGCGAAATGATCCGGTTATGTTCTTCCGGGAGGTGCTCAACTTTGAACCTGATGAATGGCAGGCAGAAGCTGCAAGAGATTTGGCGGCAAACCCGAAGGTCAGTATTAAATCTGGACAGGGTGTAGGAAAGACTGGTCTTGAGGCAGCAGTATTTCTTTGGTTCATAACCTGTTTCCCATATCCAAGAATCGTTGCGACAGCACCAACCAAACAGCAGTTGCACGATGTCCTCTGGTCTGAGATTTCTAAGTGGATGAGCAAGTCTGAGTTGCTCTCTATGCTTCTGAAATGGACAAAGACCTATGTTTATATGGTTGGCAATGAAAAGCGTTGGTTTGGTGTTGCTAGGACTGCTACAAAGCCAGAGAATATGCAAGGCTTCCATGAAGATAATATGCTTTTTATCGTTGATGAAGCTTCCGGTGTTGCGGATCCGATCATGGAGGCTATCCTTGGTACCTTATCCGGATCAAATAATAAACTTCTTCTGTGTGGAAACCCAACACGAACATCTGGAACATTCTATGATTCGCATACCAGAGACAGGGCACTGTATAAATGCCACACTGTATCATCTGCAGACAGCAGTAGAACAAACAAAGAAAATATTGATTCGCTCATAAGGAAGTATGGATGGGATTCAAACGTAGTCCGTGTCCGTGTCCGTGGAGAATTTCCGAATCAGGAAGATGATGTATTTATTCCGTTAAGCCTGATCGAGCAGTGCAGCAGTAAATTGCTAGAACTTGATGATGCGGCTGGGATGCAGTTTGTATCACTGGGGGTAGATGTGGCTCGTTTCGGAGATGATGAAACGATCATATATCGTAATTATCATGGTCATTGCAAAATAGTCCGAAACAGGCGAGGACAGAACCTGATGGCCACTGTAGGTGACATCGTAAAGGAATTCAAAAAGATATACAGGGAGTATTCAAAGTATGAAGGCAAGGTGTATGTACAGATTGATGACACCGGTCTTGGTGGAGGTGTTACTGACCGTCTGAAGGAAGTCCGGAAAGAACAGAAGCTGTATAAGATGCAGATTATTCCGATAAATGCAGCAGAAAAGATTGAGACCGATACGGCAGCAGGTAAAGATGCAGCTGAAAAGTACAATAACCTGACCACCGCCATGTGGGCCAGCATGCGAGATCTTCTGGATAACAAGCAAATTGTAATTGAAGACGATGAGCAGACGGTCGGCCAGCTTTCCTCCAGAAAATATACAATGACGAGTAACGGAAAGCTTGAAATCGAATCAAAAAAAGAAATGAAGAAAAGGGGGCTGGATTCCCCCGACCGAGCAGATGCTCTTTCTTTGGCATTGTATCTCGGAAAGATCAAGAAACACACAGGCACAGCACCTGGAGTCAAAGAATTACAGGAACTGACCAAAGACAATTACTGGGGCTAATATAGCCGGAAAGAGGGGTGATGAAGATGAAAGAGTATGGACGGATTGGACAGAAACGCTGGGAAGGACAGTTTTATGAGGAATTTCTTCCGGAACTGTCCGGAATGCGTGGGATAAAGGTATTTCAAGAAATGAAAGAGAATGACGATACCGTTGGAGCCATTCTTTTTGCAATTAAGATGTTGATCCGGCAGGTTGAGTGGCATGTAGAGCCGGGAGGTGACAGTGCCAAAGACAAGGAAGCTGCAGAGTTTGTTGAAAGCTGTATGGACGACATGCAGGCCACATGGACAGACACCATAGCGGAAATCCTGTCATTCCTACCTTACGGTTGGAGCTTCCATGAGATTGTATATAAGCGCCGAATGGGCAAGACAAAGAACCGGAGATCATCAAGCAAATACTCTGATGGACTGATAGGCTGGCGAAAACTTCCTCCGAGAGCACAGGATACCTTGTATCGTTGGGAATATGATGATAGTGACAATCTGATTGGAATGACACAGCAACCGCCTCCGGATTATGGACTGTTTACTATACCGATGAGTAAAGCAATGCTATTCCGAACGGAGAGCGTAAAAGACAATCCGGAAGGTCGGAGTATTTTAAGAAACGCATATCGCTCCTGGTATTTTAAACGGAGAATCCAGGAAATTGAAGCTATCGGAATTGAGCGCGATCTTGCAGGTCTGCCAGTTATTCATGCTCCTGAAGATTTGGAAATATGGGATAGTCAAGATCCTGACATGGTTAAAATTAATGGAGCACTTATTGCCATGGTAAAGAACCTTCGCAGAAATGAATCTGAAGGGCTTGTTCTTCCGCATGGATACGAAGCGGAACTTCTGAGCACCGGAGGCACAAGACAATTTGACACCAATGCAATCATAAACAGATACGATACGAAGATTGCCCAGACAGTCCTTGCAGATTTTATTATGTTGGGACATGAAAAGACGGGAAGCTTCGCACTAAGCTCTGACAAGACAGAATTGTTTTCTGTTGCGCTCGGAGCTTTTTTAGATGTTATTTGCGAGACGTTCAATAACCAGGGCATTCCTTCGTTGATAGACATCAATGGTTCCCATTTCGATGGGATTGAGGACTATCCTACGCTCGCCCATGGAGATGTTGACAAACGGGATATCACGAAACTGTCAACATTCCTGAAGGATATGGTCGGCACGGGAATCTTGATACCTGATGAAGAACTGGAAGATTATGTCAGGGAGGCAGCAAACCTGCCGGAAAGAACGGAAGTTCCAGATTCCAGAGAGAAAGATGAACGGCGAGAAGCACAGCGCAGAGCGCCAGAGAAGACAGCAAACGAACCTGATGGACCAGAGGTGGATCCAGAAGAGAATCAAGATGCTGAGGAAGCCAAGAAAAGGTTAGGCAGGTGATTTGATGATGCGAAAAATACGGCCACGATCAAGGGCCGTTAAAAAAAGCGAAGAATCACAGAGAGTACTGGATGCACTTGACGCCTATCTCGAGGGGAATATTGATGAACCAGTAAGATGGCTTGTTCGATTCTGGCAGGATCAGGCAGCAGTCATGCTGTACAGAGAACTGCGAGAACTCGTAATAGGAGAAACAAATCCGGAAAGCCTTTTTGATATATGGTTCCAGGATTATTCGAAGATGCTGTCAGAAAAAATGACACCTGTATGGGAACAGGCGTTTCTTGAAGGGTGGAAAAACAATTCTCTCTTTTGTGGAGCAGAAGATGTAATAAGCTCTGAGAGCTGGGTTCGAAGCTGGATTGTTGATCATACGGGAGATTTGATAACAAATTGTTGTAATGAGCAGGTGAGCGCAATTCGGTATCTGATCGCTGAAGCTGAATCTCTTAATATGAGCAGTGCTGAAACGGCAAGATATATCCGGCCAACAATAGGACTGACAGAGAGACAGGCTGCGGCGAATCTCAAATATTACAATTCCATCAAGGAAAGGCTGACAACGGATCATCCGAGAATGAAACCTGAGTCAATTGAGCGGAAAGCGAGGGAGGCTGCTTCAAAATATGCAGAAAGACAGCAGCGGTATAGGGCAGAGACTATAGCCAGATCGGAAATAGCACAAGCCTATAACCATGGCGCAGATGCTTTTGTGAGGGAAGCGGTAACTGCAGGGAACCTTCCGGAGATGGAAAAAGAGTGGTCAACAGCTTTGGACGGCCATGTGTGTGCATCATGTGCAGCTCTTGAAGGCACTAAGATAGGAATGGATGATGAATTTAAAACGGTATCCGGAAGGAGAGAGATTACAACGTCTATTCCACCATTACACCCGCGCTGTAAATGTGCGGTGAAGTATGTGAGGGTGAAAAATGAAAACATTCAATGAAATAATGAAAATAAGGGACGAACCGGACAACAAGCCGGAGGTAACAAAAAGAAAGTTCCAGGTAAAGAAGACAAATAATGAAAAAATGCAGGCATTCGGCTGGGCCAGTGTTGCTATTGCTGAGAATGGAGAAACGCTGGAAGACTGGCAGGGCGACATCATAGAGCCTGATGAACTTGAAAGCGCCGCTTACAAGTTCGTTGATCTCTACCGGGAAGGCGGAGAGATGCACGAAAGAGGTGGGGTTGCGTATCTGATCGAGAGTGTTGTATTTACGGAAGAGAAGATGGCGGCAATGGGAATCCCGGAAGGTACACTCCCTGTTGGCTGGTGGATTGGATTCCAGGTTACAGATGCGGATGTTTGGGAGAAAGTAAAAGATGGAACTTACAGCATGTTCTCCATTGAAGGGAAAGCAGAAAGGGTAGAAGTAAACAATGAATAAGTATATTGGAACAAAGCTTATTGAGGCAGAAAAAGCAACTCTTGCGGAAGCACAGGCATTAAAAACAGGTGCCTGCGATACCATTGAAGAAGCAAGAGAAAGATTTGGAGGTTCAGATGATGGCAATCCGGGATATGTAGTTAAATATCCGGATGGATACATCAGTTGGTCTCCGAAAGATGTGTTCGAGCAGTCTTATATGCAGGTTCAGGAGAATCCGAAACTGATATCTGGCGTATCAATAGGAGAACACATGGTGAATGATTTTATCAGCTATATTGAAACCAGTACCGTAGGCTATAAGACAACAATGGTTCGTTGCGTGCTTCGAAATGGTTTTGAGATCATTGAAACATCTGCATGTGTAGATGCTCGGAATTATGACCAGAAGCTCGGAGAAGAAATCTGCATGAAGAAGATAAAGGATAAGATCTGGTATCTTTTAGGATTTCTGCTTCAGACAGCGTGGCATGGAATTAAATAAATGTGATCAATAGGCGTCCAAAAGGGCGCTTTTTTGATAAATAAAAGCGAAAGGAGGAAGCATTGTGGCAACAAAACTGAAAGGCCTGGAAGTAGGTAAAGTAGATTTCGTTGATGAAGGCGCAAATCAGAGAGCTGATATCAAACTGCTGAAAGGCAAGAATAAAGCAGAGGAAACATCAGACCCGGAAATCGGACTATTTAAACGATTCCTGAACTGGATCAGCGGAGAGGTGCAGAAATCAGCCACGACATTTGATGAACAGATCAACGCTGTGAGCATGGACGCAATCCGGGATGAAATCTGGTCTGTATGTTACGCCCTGCAGAATTCACTTAATTCAATCCTGTGCGACCCAGAACTGGACAGCAGCGGGAAGCAGAGTGCAATGGATACAAGCATTGAACAGTTCGCTACAGCTATGAAGGAATACATTCCCGGATGGGCTGGGGGAACATCTGCAAAAATCAAAAAGAATCTGGATGCGCCTGACGAAACAGATCTTCCTATGGTGATGAAAGCGCATAGCAATCTGGAGGAAATCATTCAGAAATCCGTAGAAACGAAAGGAGAATTGGAAGACATGATTAAAATCGACAAGTCAAAAATGTCTGCTGAGGAAAGAGCGACATATGATGAACTTATCAAAAAGTTTGCCGTAGAGACAAACGAGGAGCCGTCTATCGAGAAGAAAGCACCGCAGAAAAGCGAAAAAGAGGAAAACCCAGACGTTCTCGATGATGATGGAGCTGAAAAGAAAACAGATACAAAGAAATCTTTTGCACCGCCAGAACAGAATGCTGACGATGATATTTACAAAGGACTGCATCCTCTTGTGAGAGAAAAACTGGAAGCTCTCGAGAAAAGAGCGGAAGAAGCGGAAGACAGAGAACTTTATGCAGTTGCTAAAAAGTACGAAGTTCTTGGAGAAAAACCGGAAGAACTGGCTAAGTCCTTGAAAACACTGAAAAGTGCAGGTGGAACTGCCTACAATGATATGATCAGCCTTCTCGACAGAAATGTGGCAATGGTCAACAACTCTGGCGTATTTGGAGAAATCGGAAAATCATTCTCTGGCGGAACTGCAGCAGTCAAGAAGTCTGCAGCAGAAGGAAAAATCGATACGATTGCAAAGGGATTGATTGAAAAAGATCCTTCCATGCCATATAACATGGCGCTGGCAAAAGCCTGGGAAGCACATCCAGAGCTTATGGCTGAGTATGAAGACGAAGCCGGATACTAAGAAGGAGGCGAATGATAATGGGTAAAAATTTTAATGGAACACAGATCAACCAGTCACCAACTATTTCCGAAAAGGCAGGAGCAGATGTTGCTGACATCCGTAACCTTATTTTGAAATACGATACTGATGGTAATGTGGTTGTCGCTGCCGATGGCACAGCACCTCTGCTTGGCGTTTCTATTATCGAAAGTGGATATAATGACATTTCCGGTGTAGAAGCTGGAATGGTTAAGAAGGGTGAAGACGTTGATATCCTGATTAAGGACATCGGATTCGTCATTGCTTCCGCTGAGATCAAGAAAGGGCAGGAGGTTACTGCGACCACCGGAGGAAAAGCGGCAGTTGCGG
Organism: uncultured Blautia sp.; assembly: GCA_934359835.1. GTDB lineage: Bacteria > Bacillota > Clostridia > Lachnospirales > Lachnospiraceae > Blautia_A. Next base: position 41,697 of record CAKRLX010000012.1, on the reverse strand, counting down.
CAGCTGGCGATTACGTGATCGGGGTAGCTCTTAACAATGTATCTGCTGGAGGCTACAGCAGACTGCAGCTTTCTAAATACCAGAAGGCAAAAGCATAATCTTGATAAAGGAGGATAATATTAATGAGAAACACAGCAGCAGGAATCCAGTCTGAAATCGCAAAAGGCGCATTCAGACCTCACACAGCACTTACAAACATGGCTCTGGCATATTACCAGAATGCAGCTAACTACTTTGCAAAGGCTCTTTTCCCAACCTGTCCGGTAAGCCTTTCTTCTGATAACTACTATGAGTTCAGCAAGGAAGATCTTCTGAGAGATAACTGGGGCAGAAAACCTGCTTATGGAAAAGTTGATCCTACAGTAGTAGGCGAGAGCACGAAAACTTATGTATGCCAGGTAGACCAGATGATCATGGGAATTGATCAGATTCGCCAGACCGATCTCAGCAGAAGACAGGGACCAACCACAATGCAGCCGAAACAGCAGAGAGTAAAAACCATTGCAGAACAAGCGAACATCCATCAGGATCGTCTGTTTGCGGAAAGCTACTTCAAAGCCGGTGCATGGAAGAATGAACTTTCCGGAGTTGACACTACAAGCCCTTCAACCAATGAGTTTATTAAATTCAGCAATGCAAACTCTGATCCGATTGCATTTATTGATAGCGAGAAGACAAGCATGAATCAGCAGACGGGACGTATGCCGAACCGCCTTGGTCTTGGTATCAATGTATTTAATGCCCTGAAGGTGCATCCGGCAATCCTTGAAAGAGTTAAATATGGCGGAAGCACTGCAAACCCAGCGTCTGTAACAGAAAATGTTCTGGCACAGCTCTTTGGAGTAGAAAAAATCGTGGTGCTTAAATCCATCATGAACAATGCCAGCATGGGAGAGGATGAAAATATGCAGTATATCGGAGATCCGGATGCATTCCTTCTTGCCTATGCCACAAACGCACCAAGCATTGATGAACCGTCTGCCGGCTACACCTTTACATGGGATATGCTTGGAAACGGACAGATACTTCCGATTCTGAACTATCTTGGCGAGAATGGAACACATACAGAATACGTGGAAGGACTTATGGCAACAGATATGCATAAGACATCCGATGATCTGGCGAGATTCTACAAATCTGCAGTCTAAGGAGGTGCCATATGAAGCTTGTTGCAAATAAACCATGCACTCTGAGTGGAAAACGATACTTCATCGGAGAGGAAATCCCGGCCGAAGCAGTCGCTGATCCGGTAGCTCTTGAAAAAATGGGAGTGCTGACTGTGATTCGTGACGGTATTCCGGCTGAAACACTTGAGGAATGCGTGGCATCAGTCGGAGAAGTATTCTTCAAAATCGAAATCGTAAAAGGAGATAAGGGCTTCGATTTGGACGTTACAGAGCCTCAGCTTCAGGAAGCAGTAAAAACTATGCAGATGAACCAGAAGGATGCTGTAGCTCATATTAGAGACACTGTAGAGGATAATACAGTGCTTATCTTTCTGAATGCAGTAGATTCGAGAACTGCTGTAAAGAAAGAAGCTGAAATTAAAGCGAAGAGCCTTGGGGAACTGGAGGAAAGCGCAGGTGATGCCTGATGCCTGGAACATATCAGTACGAACCGGGGAATATTGCTGAATACGGAAAAGACCGTATGCGTTTTGAACTCGGAGATGTAATGGTCGAGGGAAAAGAAAAGACTTGTGCGCTCTGCGATGAGGAATACAATGCGGTGATTCCGGAAAAGATTCCGACAGCGAGACAATGGAAAAAAGCAAAACTTCGTTGCCTTGAAAGCATTACGCGGAAGTTTGCATTTGAACCCGATACAAAGGTTGGTCCACTCTCCTTATCCATGGGGGAACGGGCAAAACTATGGAAAGAGATGTATGAGGATCTGAAAAAAGATTTGAAAGCCAGTGCGGCTTCGGCCGAAGCAATTCTTCCGTTGGCAGAAAATCCAGAAACAGGGCGGATAACACCGCCTTATTTTTATGCCGGAATGATGTCGCATGAGGAAACAGAGGGGGAAGACATATGATGTTCGGAAACGCAATGTACCTTCGCCCGGGAAATCTCTGGAAGAGCTTCCGGGTATTGAAGATGCATGTGGACAATGTAGATGGATATGCAAAGAACTCATATGAAGATACGGGAACTATAGTGGATGGAATTCTTGCACAGGCGACTTCGAATGAGAGGGAGCTGACAAAACACCTATGGGATCAGAAGCTGCATTCCCTGACACATACCCTTGTGGTATCTGGAAGATGTGATCTCAAAAAGTCAGATATTCTTGCATACGAGGAAAAAGCATATTTAGTTCTTGCTGTTGATAATGCCGGAGACCTTGGGGTTGCCGGCATTGTCTATCTTGAAGAAAGGAATGATCTGAAATGAGTCCGGAGGCAGCAGCGGCAGCCGTACAGGAAGAAGTAAAGAATCGCGTAGAGCAAACCAAACGACAGGTTGATGCAAAGATGATGCAGGGAGCCAATGAACTCAGGAATGCTGCTCTTACGGTATTGGCCAATCCAAGCCCTTCAGCTCCCGGAAGTCCACCTGGTGTAAGAAGCGGAAACCTGAGAAGGAACTGGAATATGTACAGTTCTGGCGGTGGAGGAAATGGCATATTCGGAATCCAATCTGGAATGCATTACTCAGGATACCTGGAACATGGAACAAGCAAAATGGCAGCCCGTCCTTATGTTGAAAAAATCAAAGAAACTGCAATGCCGGAAATTCTGGCATTGTTCTCGGAGTTAGGAGGGTAAATGTTACTGACTGAAGAAACAAAGAAAGTTATAAATCTTGCTGAAATCGGAAGGGGCTCTCTTATTTCAGCAAAAAATAAAACTTGGGATAAAGCGCAGTCTGGAATAGTGACAGAAGCGACTGCTGACACCATCACAGTTTTATTCCTTCCAGAAACACAGAATATCCAGAATCATTTCGTGATTCCGGCTGAGGCTATTGAAAAAGGAATGTGGACTATCAGATATTCTTCTGACGGAATGGAAACGGTGAACGTATATGAGGGGAGTGTAGAAGATGGATCTGAATCAGTTGCTGTATAGAAGATTATCTCAGGACAACCTTCTGAACGGAACTCTGGCCAAGTACGCAGATAAGCCGGCCATCTTTAACACAGAGTTTCCTCCTGATCAGCAGGAGGGATGGAATGGGAAAAGCCAGTATCCGAGGATTTCTTATGTCTTCAACAAACAGGTGGATACAAAGCGGTCTTCATCTGGCCAGCTTACTGCCGCATTGTACGACATCATGGATCCGCTTGAAGTAGAGAAGATGGAAGTTGCTATCAGGAATTGTCTTCAGGACGTGGTGATGAAACCAGAAGGGGAGGCACCTATGTGCTTTGCATGGGCCAGAAGCGAACCTTACATCCTGGAAGGAAACGCAGTGCTGTGTAAAGAAATTGTGTTCGATATTCTGGAATACCCCGCACAGGAAACTACGGATCCAGATCCTGTTATGGCATTGAACAGGTATATTAAGAATCTTTTCCCGGAATGCATAGTTTTTGGAATTGATGAGTTATCAGAATACACCATTCCGGCAGATACTCCTGTTTTCTATTCTGGACTGAAATCAATTGACAGCACAGATGGTCATTGCAGGAGTAGCCTGTCGTGGTTCAATGCAGTTATTTCAGTGCATCTCCTGTGCCCGAAACCGTCATTGCGGTTGAAGATGATAGCCGCACTTCACCAGAGTTTAGCGAAGGATGAAGAGATCATCATGTTTGATGATTCTCCAATGGTCGTGAAAGCTCTGAAAATGAACAACAATGCTGATTACCTTAGAGAGGGGCAGATGTCTCTGACAGGGTATTATGCGTGCTTAAAAGACGCATTTAAGCAGCCTGGTATATCAGGCGTAACAATCAACGATCTTACATGAAAGGAGTAAGTAATGGCAGAAAAAGATATCAAGAAGACACCGGCTGCGACACAAACAGTACAGCCGTCCGCTGACAAGTACACCATCCAGGAACTTGAAAATGCAAGCGCAAAAGTATTTGGAGTTCCTCACGAATGTGCAGTAGCAGCCTTTAAGGGTTGTAAAAAAACAGGAATGACTGTTGCGGAAGCGAAACAGATCATCGATAGATTCATGAAAAAGGAGGTCAAATAAATGGCAGGTTATTTTTCTCTTGGAGAAAACAAAATCCGTTCCGGTGCATACTTCAATGTGCAGAAAAGAGGGGATGAAACAAACTTTGGAGCAATTGATGGTATTGTAGCAGTGCTTTTCAGGTCTTCGATTGGGCCACTTGGAAAAGCTACAGTTCTTCCGGCATCTGAAGGATATGAAAAAACCTTTGGCACCGGCGGCACCACAGATGCATTAAGAGAAACGTTCTTTGGAGGCGCTGACAAACTTATCGCTGTTAGAATAGGAAACGGCGGTACAGTTGGCAGTGCCTCTCTTGCTTGTGCAACTGGAAAGGCAAAGCTCTCAACAAAATATCCAAGTGGTGCAAAATTCACAGCAACAATCAGAGAGAAGCTTGGCGATTCCTCAAAGAAAGAGTGCATCGTATATCTGGATGGCTCTGAGTTCGAAAAAGTAACATTTGCAGCAGGAACAGAAGAGGCTACTGCATTGAAAGAAGCATTCGCTTCCTCAAAGAACTTTGTAGTCGATATTACTGATGCATCAGGAACTGTTACGGCGGTTAGCCAGTCCGCTTTCACAGATGGCGCAGATCCGACAGTGACAACCGCAGACTACAGTGCCGGATTAAAAGAAGTGGAAAAATACTACATCAATACCATTTGTGTTGATACAGAAGATGCCGCTGTCCATGCATTGGTAGCAGCATGGCTTGACAGAATTTATCTGGCAGGCTCTTTCGCAATGGCAATCGTTGCCCCAAAACCTTCCTCTTCACTGGAAGACAGAATGACATCAATCTCCAGTTTCGATACTGAAAACGTAATTGCACCGCTGAATGCAAATGCTAATGCCGGCAATGAAGAGCTGAAAGGATATCAGGTGGCTGCGTATATCGCGGGTATCGTAGCTGCGACTCCTGCGAACCAGTCCGTGACACACGCAACTCTTAGCAGATATAGCGTTCTGAATGAAATCCTTACAAATACAGAGATGGAAGTAGCTGAAGAAAAAGGCTGCCTGGTCCTCTCTACGGCTTCTGATGGGGCTGTATGGATTGACAATGGTGTTAATACCTTGGTTCATCCGGATGCCAACCACGACAGCGGATGGAAGAAAATCCGTAGAACAAAGACCCGTTATGAACTTCTGAACAGAGCAAATGCAGCAGCTGACGCACTGGTTGGAAAGGTTGATAACGATACAAACGGAAGAGCCACTATCATGGCAGCTATCCAGGGTATCTGCAATGCCATGGAGGCAGAAGGAAAGATCCAGTACGGCAATGTAACTGAATCTACAACTGTTACTACCGATGGAGACACCTGTGGGTTTGACATCGAAGTGATCGATCTGGATTCTGCAGAGCACATCTATCTGAATTACTACTTCCAGTTCAGCACTATTGTTGCTGCATCTGGTGAATGAGAAAAGGGGGAATAAATAATGCTGAATAAGAGTGCAGCTACTGATGCCAGACACAGCAGATCTGGCAAAGATGCGATGCTTTATAACTCTGCTGGAAAACCATTTGCACAGGTTGAAAGTTTTACTACAAAAGGTTCCTTTAACAACTACAAATACGCACCTCTTGGCCAGAACAGAGAGCTTGAGGTCAACGGAACTGTGGGCGTTACCGTAAACATTTCCGAAATCGTAGTTCTTGATGGTGAGCTGTTCAATGCGGTTATCAATGCTATTGCAAACGGAGAATCTCCTGTTCTGATGTTTACAGGAGTTATCGAAGGAAGAAATGGATCACAGGAACGTGTGACCTACAGAGAGTGTATCCTTTCCGGAGACAGCGATATCCAGAACGTAGCTACAGGCGATGTGCTGAAAAGATCTTTTGCCCTGCACTGCAATGGCAAGGTTGAGAATAAGAGCAAACTGACAATCTGATTTCTATTAAGAGGGGCTGGGCATCAGCCCCTCGTTTTTAACAGGAGGAAAAGAAATGGCAAATAAAGACTTTATGGATCCGGAATTAACCGAGGAAGAGAAGGAAGACATGATTATTAAAAATGAAGAGGATTATCTGGAAGGATTGTTGGCAGCAGCTGATGATGCAGCAAATGATATTAAGAAGATCGATATCATCCGTAATGAACGAAAGTATTTCTCCTTCAGAATTCATTCGTTGTCCGATGAAATGTTAAAAGATATCCGGAAAAAATACACAAAATATACAAAGAATCGCCGCCAGGGCATCCGGGTTGCAGACGAGCTGGATCTGCCAAAGTACAGAGCTTCTCTGATTTACAACTCCACTACGGAAGAAGATCAGGCCAAACTGTGGGATAATCCTGCTGTCAAAAAAGGCCTGGAAGCAAAAGGCATCTGCATTATCAATGCCCTTGATGTAATCGATGCTGTTCTTCTTCCGGGAGAAAAAGACCGCATTATGGATATCATTGATGATGTCAATGGCTTCAATAATGAAGAATTGAAGGCTGAAACTGCAAAAAACTGATTATGGCCGGTGGGAAGTCAACATTACTCCACCACATATTTCAACGCCAAGGTTTATTGCCAAGTGAAGTAATGAGTCTGCCCTCTGGAGAGAGGGCTTTTCTTTTTGCTTCAACCAGGCTATGGATCGAGGCGAATACGAAAAAGGGGTGACATGGTAAATGGGAGAAACAATTAGAATTGAGATTCCTGTATCTGTGAATGATAATACAGACCCTGGCCTATCAAATATTACGAATAAGATGAACACCCTAGCCACTGCCGCCCAGAAGGTAAATCGGATCCTGTCATCTGGATTCAAAACCAGAGGGATTGAACAAACAGCAGAGCGAGTAGATCGAACGCTTGGACGTGAGCATTCTATTGAAGTTTCAGCAGATGACAATGCCACTCCGGTTCTTTCAAGAGTCGAAGATGCGGCTGAAAGAGTAGGAGGAATATCTGCAGATATTGAGATAGGTGCAAACGACAATGCTACCGCTGAAATATCTGGTGTCGAGGATGCAGCAGCAACCCTTGACGGAGCAAGTGCTGACGTAGAACTGGGGGCAGATGATAATGCCACCGGGGTGGTAAATAGTGTTGGAGATTCACTGTCTGTTCTAAACGGAAATGAAGCGGTAGTAGAGCTTACTGCGGACGACAATGCTACGATGCAGATTATGGATGTGGAGGATGCTTTAGCCGCCTTGAATGGTGAAGTGGCTGTGGCCTCAGTGGAAGCTGACGATACAGCCACGCAGATAATCCGAAGCGCTGAAGATGCAGTGGCCACATTCGATGGAACTTCCGGGACAGCGGAACTGGGGGCAGATGATAATGCAAGTCCGATCATCGATGATGTGATGGATAAAGCATCAGCCTGGGACGGAAGCGTATTTACGGCAACTATGAGTATAGTAGACGCCGCTACTGCCCCAATGGGAGCGGTTTTAAATGCTGCAAAGAATCCAATAGCACAGGGCGCAACATTCCTTGGAGTGAGCGCAGGACTGGCTGATACTGTGAATACATACAAAGGGTTTGAGAGTATGATGTCACAGGTTCAGGCTATATCTGGTGCTACAGGAAAAGAATTTGATGATCTGACCGCAAAAGCACAGGAAATGGGTGCAACTACGAAGTTTACCGCTACTGAAGCAGCTCAGGCATTTAATTACATGGCTATGGCAGGCTGGAAACCAGAGCAAATGACTGCTGGTATATCCGGTATTATGAGTCTGGCAGCAGCTTCCGGCGAAGATCTGGCAAGCACCTCGGATATTGTTACAGATGCTTTGACAGCTTTTGGACTGAAAGCAAAAGATGCCGGACATTTCTCGGATGTCCTTGCAAAGGCGTCTGCTAGTTCGAATACAAACGTAGGCATGCTAGGTGAATCATTCAAATATGTTGCGCCGGTAGCAGGAGCCATGAAATATAGCGTCGAAGATACTTCTTTGGCATTAGGGCTTATGGCTAACAGTTCAATTAAAGGAAGCATGGCCGGTACAGCTTTAAAGACGTCCCTGGCTAACATGGCAGCACCAACTAACAGCATGGCAGAGGCTATGGACAAATATGGCATTAGCCTGACCGACGGCTCGGGAAACATGAAAACACTGAAAGGTGTCATGGATAATTTGCGAAGCAGTTTAGGAGGTCTTTCTGAAACTGAACAGACAGCGGCGGCGTCCACCATTTTCGGAAAAGAAGCTATGAGCGGTATGCTTGCTATCATCAATGCTTCAGAACAGGATTATAACGATCTTTCCAATGCAATCGGAAATTCAAAAGATGCAGCACAGGATATGGCTGACACCATGTTGGACAACCTGGCAGGCTCCATGACTCTTATGCAGTCGGCTGTAGAGGGCGTTCAGAACAGTTTTGGACAGAGACTTACTCCCTATGTCAGAGGATTCGTTGATTCCATTACAGATGCAATGCCGGCTGTGACGGTTGCTCTGAATGATTTTATGGACACTGTGGACAAAAAAGCAGCACACATGAAGACAGTTATCGGGACCATGACGGCATCTGATGAGTGGCAGAATGCGGATATGTTCGGAAAGATGGATATTGCATGGGATACTCTTATCGGTCAGCCTTTTGCCGACTGGATTGGCGGAGATGGGAAACATCTGATTTCTTCCGGACTCGGAACATTATTCTCCAGTGCGTCTGCTATCCTTCCGGGAGGAAAGAAAGCAGGCCTTTCTTCTGTGCTCAGCTCTATGCTGATCGCTAAAGGAGCAACTGGGCTTCTTGGAAATGCAAAGAATATCGCGACCACCTTACAGCCTATCGGAAATGCTATTAAAAGCATTGGACTTGCAGCACAGACAGCACCAAGTGTTGGAGCGTTCATAAGTGATCTGGGAGCAATGGTTCCGACAGCGGCGAAATTCGGACTTGCGGCAGCGGCAGTAACAGCGGCAGTGGTTGGAATTGGTGTTGCAGTAGACAACTATAACCAGAAAGCTTTGAGCAGTAATCTGGAAGAACATTTTGGAAACATCAAACTATCAGCTCAGGAAGTGCAGGACATTGCTTCTGGAATTCTTGATCAGAAGTACCTGGCCAATGTGGAAGTTGCCTTAAATGAGGTAAAGAACGCTGATAAGCTTCGAGAAGATGCTCAGAAGGCACTGGAATCCAATGACGTTCTGGAGTTTAAGAGCAGAGTTGGTATTAAACTTACGACAGAAGAACAGGAAGATTACACAAGTAATATCGAAACTTTTGTTAAGAGCAAGATTGAAGAACTGGAAAGCCGGACGTTTGCAGCGCATATCCACGTTCAGACGTATCTCGGAGGCACGGAAGAGGGACAGACATTAGCCCAGAACATCGAGAAATGGGCTACAGCGGATTATGTTGAATTGGATGGATTATCTAGCCAGTTATCACAAAAGGTCTCTGAGGCACTGAAAGATGGAATCATAGATGCAGATGAAGAAGGTGCCATCAGTGCTTTGCAGGAAAAAATGAACAGCATAACTGCCCGGTGGAAGGAATCGGAAGCACAGGCAAAATGGGACTGGATAAATCAGGAATACGGGAGCTTGAATGCAGCTGATCTGGAAAGTGGCTCATTCACTGACTTACTGGGAGCAATGAGAGATCAGAGGCAATCGGCAAAGGAAAGCGTACAGGCAGATGTTGAGCAGTGGTATTCAGAGCTTAATTCGATGGAATCAGCCGGAAGAATCACAACTGCTCAGAATAAGCAGTATCACGAAATGACTGGCTGGTATGTAAAAGGACAGGAAGGAAACGAACTGTCTAAGAGCTTGCAGCTTGGCTCAAACACTTTGAATTCTGCATATGCAGAGAAAATTCAGAGCAACAGGCAGAGCCTTGCGGAAAATACGCAGTTTTCTATTGATTCAGCACAGAAACAATTAGAGAGCGGAGACACATCTGCTATGACCAGCGCATTGATGTATGGTTTCAACGAACTTGGTAATGGAAAAACATTAGGAGTTACAACTGACGCTACACAGAATGCCTTGAGTACCATGTATGAGAGCATGAAACCTGATGTAACACAGATGCAGGGTCTAATTGACGATTACCGGGAAGCGGGGAAAGCAGTTCCACAAAGCCTTATGGATTCATTTAATGATGCTATTGAGGTTGGAGCAGCTGCTGGCGATACGTCTGCAACATGGCAGAACTATGCTAATCAGATCTGGAAGAATGGAAGTGATGAATTAAAAGCATCACTTACGGATCCGAGCAATCCAATGTATGAAACGGTCCGCAGTCAGTTGCCTCCTGAACTTGCAGAAGCGATTGACAGGGCGGCGGCAGAGACTACAACTGATGATGTGACACTTGAAGGACTGAAAGCTTCTGTTGATGGAGACGTTGATATTGACAAAGATGCATGGACTTCAAAGCTGAATGAGGCTCTTGGTGACTTGGGTGAAACACAGGAGGTTACCGCTGATCATGTAAAGATTAAGGTTGATCAAGGCGATTGCCTGTGGGAAATTGGCAACGCTCTTGGAATTGACTGGCAGACCATTGCAGAACAGAACGGTATCGAAAGCCCGTATATTATTCACCCAGACCAGGAACTGACTATTTCCATGGATACGTTGACTGCAGAAGTTGACGGAGACAAGGCTCAGGCTGCTATCGAGCAGGCTATGTCGGCTCTGGATGCAGAAGGAGCAGAAATGTCTGTGACAGCAGAAGGAGTCAAAGTTGATCTGGCAGATGTAGAAGTGGATTCCGATACAGCGGCGGCTCAGATTGAGGCAGCTCTCGGCATGGAATCCGGGACACTTGCGGCAAATGGAATTGAAGTGCAGGCAGGTGCATCTGTTACTATCCCATCAGAACTGGTAACGGTGGATACATCTGGCATGCAGTCTGCAACCGAACAGGCAGCAGATGAAACGGAAACAGAGCCTATTGAGCAGGAAGCATCTGCAAATGTAAATGTCACAAATACAACGACCGATACCTCCGGAATGCAGGCACAGGCGGAAGAAGACGCAAAAGGTGCTGTAGGAGATGTACCAGTTGAAGGCAGTGCAAATGTTACCTTCTCAGGCACGACAACAGACACTTCTGGCGTTGTGGAGCAGGTAACAGCAGATATTGAGAGCGCAGTAAGTGATGTTCCGGCCAATGGTCATGCGAGCATCACGTTGGATCAGTCCAATAATGCGGCTGAGATTTATTCTCTCGCAACAGCTGATGTAGTATCTGCTTTCTCGGAGACAATTCCAGCAGACGGACATGTTGATGTCACACTCGACCAGACCAACAATGCAGCAGCGATTTATTCGGAATGTGCCGGACAGGTACAAAGCACATTCGCACAGGGCTTCACAGCCTCTGCAAATGTTGCAGTTACGCTGAACTGGCATATCACGAATCCATCAGCTAGTATTTCCACCTCAAGTAGCGGATCATCTGTATCAGCTACTATTGCAGGTAATGCAAATGGAGGCGAAGTCGGACTGAATGGAGCTGAGCTGTCGTGGGTAGGTGAGGAAGGATTGGAGTATATCATTCCTACGGTACCGGCCAGACGACAGAGAGGTATTGAATTGTGGAAATCCGCAGGACGGACACTGGGAGTTCTTGGTCCTAATGATGAGATATCAGCACATGCGAGCGGAGGAATCGTTGGCAAAGAAGTATCAAACACGACACCTTATTTCGACACAGATTCCAGTTCGCAAGATTCTGAAAAAACAGAGAAAGAAACTGTGCCAACGAATGTAGTGTCAGACAAATCTGGCGTTGTGGTACAGGTTAACCTCTCCCCGCAGTTCAATATATCAGATACAAATGACAGTGATGTTATTCGGCTCATCAAAGCGCATATCAAGGAGCTGGCTGACGATCTTGGAAGCGAAATTGCAACAATGCTCAGCGAAGCTTATGAGAATACGCCTGTTACAACATAAGGAGGGAACATGGGAGCGATATTAAAAGAATTGCATAATTCGGCATCGAAGTTCCAGTTCCCTTCGATGCCAAAAGATGATGTTGATGTAAAAAGAGAAACAGCATATCAGGAATATAACATTCTTGGAAAAGGAAAAATGAGTTACCCATCTGGTATGGGTACTCAGATTATAAAATGGTCTGGATATTTCTGGGGGGCAGGCAGAAAAAAGCTTGCCTCCGTAAACCAGAAATGGATAGCGCCAAAAACCTGCGCCAGCAAACTGAAAAGCTGGCAGACAAAAAAGACACCTTTAAATCTGGTGGTTTCTGAAGCTGGTATCAATGAAGATGTTACTATCAAATCTTTTGAGTATAAGCCTTTTGGCGGACATGGGGACTATTCGTACGAGATATCTTTTGTTCCATATGTCGAGATGAAGATTTATACAACAAAGGAACTGGGGACTAAGAAAAAAGCTAAAAAGAAAAAGAAAACCACTAGGCCAAGTACCAAGAAATCTACTAAAAAGAAAAAGACCTACAGGATTGTCCGAGGCGATACGCTTTGTGGAATATCTCGTAAGAAATATAAAACTGAATCAAAGTGGAGAAATATCTACAATGCCAATAAGAAGGTTATTGAAGCGGCTGCTAAGAAACATGGCCGGCGCAATAGCGACAACGGACATTGGATATATCCAGGAACAGTACTGACTTTACCATAAGGAGGCGAGAGTATTGATAAATCCAATGAAATATAAATACCTCGTGGCCATTATGACTGCAGATAAAAAGGCTTACGACATCACGCAATTTGTCGAAGATGTATCCTGGGAAGAGGGAGAGGACCAGCTTGCGGCCAGAATTAGTTTTTCAGCCAAGAACGATAAAACTTCAAAGGGAAGAATTTCTTCTCTTGCCAAGCCTGGGTGTTATGCAGCACTTTTGTATTCTTATAATGGCGGCAAAAATGCCGAAGCAACCAGAGGAAAAATAGTTGAATGGAATCCTTCAGCGAGAACATCCGGAGAGAAGTTTAAGGTAAAGGCATACGATGTTCTATATGATCTGCAGGAATCACAAGATCATGTATATTTTTCAGCTGGCGTAAAGACAAAGTCAGCCATAGTCCAAGTGCTGAAACGTTGGGGCATAAAGGTCACATCTTACAGCGGACCAAATGTGAAGCATGGGAAACTGGCTTATAAGTCTGAAAAGCTTGGAACAGTGGTTGTGAAAATCCTCAAGGAAGCCAAAAAGAAAGGTGGCATTGAGGCATGTCTGCGGGCTGTGAAAATGAATGTGACCGTAGTTGGTTTTGGAACAAATAAAACAGTATATCATTTTGAAGAAACACAGCATCTTACAGAAGTAAACCATAAGATCAGCACTACCGGGATGGTTACAAGGGTAAAAATCATCGGAAAAGCAAATGATGATGGATGCTCACCTGTTGAGGCTACAGTTGATGGAAAGACAAGCTACGGAATCCGACAGAAGATTGTTTCCAGGGGAACCAATGATACTTTGGATGAGGCAAAAAAAGAAGCGAGAGAGATTCTTGCAGATGATGGCAAACCAAAGGAAGAAATCACGATAAAACTCCCGGATATTCCTATCATTCGGAAGGGTGACAAGATTCATCTAAAAACAGCTTCAATAAGTGCTGGGTATTATATCGTAATATCTGCTACGCATGATGTAGATAAAATGCTTATGACACTGGGATTGAAAAAAGCACCGGCAGCAAAAAAGAGCAGTGGGAATAAAAAAACAAAAGCAAAATCATATGATGTTGGGGACATTGTTAATTTCCATGGCGGTAAGCATTATGTCAGCAGTTATCCAGATGCCAGAGGATACAGTGTAGGAGCCGGAAAAGCAAAAATCACGATCAAAGGTGGTTCCGGAAAAGCACACCCATGGCATCTGGTTACACAAAACTGGAATCAGACTCATGTCTGGGGCTGGGTTGACGATGGATCATTTGACTGACAGGAGGAACATTATGTCAAAAATGGAAAAAAATGGAATGGAAAAGCTTGCAAAGGTATTGGATTCGAGAATGGTAGAACACTCAGGAGGAGGATTTTCGTTCGACTTTGGAGTGATCAAGAAAGATTATTCCCTTGTTTCCAATACTTTTCCTTTGCCTATTCCTAAAAAGGATTATTCCGTCTGCAGACTTTTGGCTAATCTATCAACAAACGTATCTGGAGGAACACACGGAGGGCATAACAGCGGAACGGGCTCACATAGCCATAAGGTGGTTATGCCTAAGTTAAAACCGGGAGATCGTGTGCTTATCGTATGGGTTGAGGGAGAACCTGTAGTCATAGATGTAGTAGTCAAGGCAAGTGGATTATAGGAGGCAATATGGAAGAAGAATCAAAAAATTTACTGCCGACTGTAGATGTTCCAGATTTTGTGGATGAAGAGGAAGACGAAGAATATGACGTTGACTATAAGCCATCGCCAATGTGGGATCTTGAAAAAGGAGATTTCGTTCGCACCGCCGCAAATAATGTGCCAATGAACGATGGATATGAAGCATATAAAATATGGTGTGTAAAAACGGTATCTACAGAAAGATATTCTTGTCTGGGATATTCGGATGATCATGGAACTGAAACGGAAGATATAACAAGAGAATCTGACCAAAGCACTGTAGAACTTTCTCTAGAAAGGACAATCCAGGAAGCTCTGATGGTCAATCCGCGGACATCATCGGTAGAAGAGTTTTCTTTTGAATGGGGTACTGGGAGGGTAAAAGTATCATTCATAGTTTATTCGGTTGATGGAGAACCCTTTACCGTTGATTCAATCATAGAAGTTTAGAGGAGGTGGTTAATATGGCTAGACCAGAATTTGAAGTTCCGGAATTTGTGTCAGAAAGTGATTCTGACCAGATACAGGAGAGGATGATGGGAAACCTTCCGGCGGATATATCGGATATGGAAGGTGATTTCCCATATGATTTTACCATGCCTACGGCCATCGAGATATCTCAGCTTGTACAGTTCAATCTTGTTCGCTGCCTGATGGTTGCGTTTCCGGAATATTCCTGGGGCGATTGGATGGATTTGCATGGCGCAGAAGCAGGAGTGACAAGGAAAGAAGCTGTAGCAGCAACTGGAACAGTGTCTGTTACGGCGGCTTATGGCACAGTATTGGCAGCAGGCACAGTTTTTGCAGTTCCCGCAACAGATCAGATGGAAGCTGTTGAGTTCCAGACTTTACGAACTGTTACGTTCACAGAGAATGAAACCATGGACCTTGCGGTTGAAGCGGTCACTCCGGGGGTATCCGGGAATGTTCCAGCAAATACGATTACAATTATGGCATCACCGATCAATGGCGTTACAGCAATTACCAACAGCGAGAAAACATCGGGTGGTGCTGAAGAAGAAAATGATGAAGATTATTATGAACGAATCCATGCAGAATTCCAAGATTCGCAGTTCTATGTAGCGAATGATGCTGACTATATTAAGTGGGCCAAAGAAGTACCCGGGATTGGAGATTGTATTGTAGAACCAGCTGTTGAAGGACCAGGAACAGTGGGATTGATCTTAGTTGATAGCAACGGACAGCCCGCATCAAGTACACTGGTCACAGCAGTTTACAACCATATCGTTTCTCCGGACGACAGGAGCAAAAGACTGTTGCCTACTGGATCGTCTAAGCTGATCGTCAAGTCAGCTACAGTAAAAACTGTAGATTTTGCCTGTACAGGACTTGTTCTGGATGGCGTTGGATTGGATGATGTAATCTCGACATTCAAAACTGAAATGATGGCAGTCTATTCCGCGGCGAAAGAAACAAATATCCTCCGGTACAATTCGGCTCGAACAGTACTGTCAACCATAACCGGAGTAAGCGATTTCATAGATTTTACGATGGATGGAAAGAGAGAAAACATTCACCTTTCATCAAGCGAGTATGCAGATACCGGTAATGTGACATTTACATTAGAGGGGGCTGAGACATGAGTATAGATCTGGAAAGATTCCCATGGAGCGATTCGGCCAACAGAATGCTGACATATGTAACTAAAGACTGGTATGATAAATCCTATGTCGGAAAATGGATATACGAAGTTATGGGCAGAGAGCTTGATCTGGCCACTGTGCATATTGAAGAACTTCCATACCAGATGTTTATCGATACAGCTACATGGGGGCTTAAATATCATGAGATCAAGTATGGACTGCCCGTAAGAGAAGACCTGTCATATGAAGAAAGACGACGGTTGCTCCGTGAAAAGAAAAACACAAAAGCACCAATGACCCCATGGCGAATGGAACAGATTTTAAAAGGCGTGACGGATTATGATGTCCAGGTTCATGATTGTAATGAGCCGGGACATTATTTTTCTCACCCTAACATATTCAGCGTTCAATTGGAAGGTGAAACAGAGGTAGAACTAGGAGAAGTTAAGAGTAAAGTCGATAAGCTGAAGCAATCACACACAGTATATCTTCTTTCTGTTATCCTCATGCTTATTGAATGCACAGAGAGCTTTGAACAGAGAGTGACGTATCATTCAGATTTTTCATGGTGGAAGTATTCTCTTGATGGTTCCTTCACTCTTGACGGCAGTATCAATCTGAATCATTGGTATCCGACAGAATTTCGCCCAGTCTATCCGTTCGATACAGTCTTAACTGAGAATTTTATAGCAGATCGAATTTTTCACCGGATTCCAGATGTATATCATGAAAATATATTTAAGCCTTCCCTTTTCGTACGAAGTGATTTTGTATGGTGGGAAGGTTTTCTTGATGGAAACTTTTCACTGGACGGAACGAGAAAGATCAATTCTTGGTATCCGATGGAAACTTTTATCGGGCATAGGCTGTTTATCGGCAATCAGGAGGCTTTTGAAACGAAACAGTGTATTTCATTGCCTGATATGATTAATGCTGAGAAAGCTGATTTTAGAGGCACACAGAGGGTAATTATGGGCTGGCGTGATGGTAATAAGATCCTGGACGGCAACTGTTTGTTAGACGGGACTCTATTGCTTGATGCAGGAGAGCCACCATATCTGCAGACAGTTCGGATTCGCGCGCCTGTTAAACACGAAGAAGAAGTAGAGGTCACAATGGTTATTCCTTCACGGGCCGCAAGACTGGATGGAACGTGTAGGCTAGATGGAAGTGTAAAACTAAATTCAGGAAGGGAGGTCCTTTAAATGGCAGGGACTACAGTTACAACACTGGCTAAGAAAAAAATGGTAAAAGCAAGAGCGGGGATTTCATCGCTCCCAAAGATTGTAGGCATGGCTTTTGGCGATGGAGGTGTAGATTCGGGCGGAACAGTAAAACCACACAGTGCCGATCAGAACACCTTACATCATGAATTGCTTCGCAAGAACGTTGATGGTTATGAGGTTCTCTCTGATACAAAAATCAGATATCGCTGCACACTGGCAGAAAATGAGCTGGCAAACACTTATATTTCTGAAGTTGGGTTATATGATGCAGATGGGGATATGGTGGCCATGAAAGCGTTTTTGAAGAAAGGAAAAGATGCAGACATGGAATGCGTGTTCGAGTGTGATGATACATTCTAACGTATTTCGATATTTTGTAACAAGTAATCGGATAATGATAGATAAATGTTATCATAAGGAGGTAGAAAATGTCGTATTTCGATATTTCTGGAGCTGTTTTCAACAATCAGCTCCGCGAATTAGAAACTTCTGATCCTGCTCATGCAGATGTGTTTAACGCTGTCTTTCGACAGTTGATAAATAATGACGTGGCACTTATGGAAGCCGCCAGTATGTTTGCGGGAGAAAAAAATAAACAGGCTGAATTCATTCTTAATCTCAAGAGAACTGGGAAAAAATATGGGGTTCATCATAGTGCATTTGATGTATCGCCATTGTCGGCGGGCACACGTACTCTCGATGCTGTAGGCATGGTAGCACAGCCTTCTACGAACACAGTAAGAGGAAGAAATGATTTTGAAGGCGAATCTGTTTTTTATGGATTGGAAGTTAATGGTCATGTAGATGATGCCGGAGAATTCATTGTGGAATATATTAAGGGAATCGACAATGAGTTCTCCAGGACAGAAAGAGATACATGGATGTTGTATCTGACTCAGTGGCTTAACATAACCATTGATGCAAATGGAGAAAGCCTTGTTATCTCAGATGAACATCACGCAGGCTTCTTTCCGGAAGGAGCAGCAATCCGTACAGATCAGACTGTCAGACCGTTCGTTGCACAGGCTAAATATATGGCTGGAAATGGTTCTGATGGAAAGGCTGCATCTATTAGCGGAGTAAACGCTGCGCATGATCAGTCTCACAATGGAATGATTACACGATTCAAAGCCAAAGGAACACAGTATTGTGGAACAACTGCACAGGATAAAAACCATATGGACAACCTGTTTGAGGTCGCTTTCGCAACACGGGATTCACAGTCAATCATGTCTGGTTGCACAGGATATTACAACAGGTTCTATGCGACTGTTGTTGAAAATAATGTGGAACGTATCATTATCAGCAAAAGTGATGCAAACAATTTGGTGGTCGGAAGCACGGTATCCATTGGAAATGCCACAGCTTTAAGTGGTAGCAATCCGACGGATGATAGAGGAAATGCAGGACTTCATGCAAAAGCAAATCGTGTCATCATTACAAAAATTGAAGATTATGACAGCAATAATTCGGCAGTTTATGTAGATAATGGAGGAACTAAATTTTCTACCGGTTCTACAATGGTAGGCTCTACAGAAGTAAAGACCACTATCGTTACAATGCCATGGCACACAGGTGCATGCGATAATGTCCTTGGTTCTTGCGGTTCTCCGAACAGTAATACATCTGGAAAAGACCCATACATTCTGTTCGGTGTAGAAATGTTCCTGGGATTTTACGAAGTTATCAGCAATGTAATTCTTAAGATATCTAATCATGTAATGACGGCTTGCATTTGTTATGACTGCACAAAGTTAGCAACAAGTGTGACATCGGATTATGTTGAGTGTGGATATAGTATTGCAGATACACAGGAAAGTTGGAAATATATCAGTGAACTTGGATATGATCCGGAAAATCCTTCTGTAAGACATGGAACGAAAGTAGCAGCTTCCTCCAGCACAGGGTATGCAGATGGACAGTATACAAATAAGCTTGATCAGACTTCTGACGGGTTAAGAGAGTGGCTTTCCGGCGGCTCCCTGTCCTACTGGTCTTCCGCGGGCCGGTGGTATGCGTACCTGATCAACGGGCTCGGTGTCAGCTGGTGGTCCTGTGCCGCGCGTCTTTCTGCTTCTGGACGCTGTGCGAAAGCAGCAGCGTAGGGGGTGAATTGCCGAATGGCAAGAGGGGAACTCCCCTTTTATTTCCCGGCGTAGCCGGGGCGTTTTAAAATCATACGGACTCACGCTACGTTTGGCAGTGGCTTTCCGGCGGCAACCTGAACAACTGGTCTAACGCGGGCCGGTGGTATGCGAACCTGAACAACGGGCTCGGTAACAGCTGGTGGAACTATGCCGCGCGAATTTCTGTGAGAATTTTGATGTGTAGCGTGTTTCGCTGTCCTTTGAGACGGCCCTAAAATGGCGGGGGCGGAATGCCCGAAATTCAAGCACCAGCATCGGCGGTCAGGAAACTGACTGCTGACCCTGTGGCGGAAGTGGACACAGGTGGGGGTTAGTAGTAAAACCGAAAGCTCTTGAACACAGAAAGAAAGAGGACTGGTAATGAAGACATATTGCCGAAGAATGGATATTTCTGACGAAAATTTCATCAGGAAATACATAACTGCATTTATATATGACAAGCTAGAAAATGGTAATATGCCGAGTATTTTTGCTTACTATGGAAGCATAAGTAAAAATGAGGCTAGAAGGCGGTTGGAGAATTCACCGGAATTTGTAGCATCTGTGATCGATCAGATTGCATATGAAATGTCGTGGCATTTGAAGACCAGAACTGTAAGGGAACATATCTATATGGTAGTTCCGGAAGAGAAACTTGTGAAAAATGTTGATATAGTAGATGGAATGAGCGGAAAAATTAGAACGCTAGGACTTGAAAAGATGATCATGCAGCTATATGAGGTGTTGGCCAAGGAAGCGGCAGATGAGTTGTGGACGGCAAAAGTCGGACTTTTTCAAGTTGCATCAATACCTGGAAGAGGACAAGCTTACGGTAAAAAATACATCGAACGATGGATGTCGCGTGATCCGGAAGGAACTAAATATTGCGTTCAGTCAGACATTAAAAAATGCTATCCTTCTATGTCACATGATAAAATATTAGAATTTCTTCGAAGAGATTTAGGAAAGTCAGATATGTTGTTGTACTTGTTTGAGACTTTGATTGGATTGTATTCTGAAGCAAAGGTGCAGAACAAAGAGAAAGATTGCAAACATGGGATTTTTATAGGCTCTCCGGTGTCGAAAGATCTGTGCAATTATTATCTATCTTATTTGTACCATTATTGCACAAATGAACTTTATGAAATGAAGACCAGACGAGGGAAGACAACAAGAAAAAGATTGATTTATCATATCATGATTCAGATGGATGATATCATTCTTTTTGGCTCTAATAAGAAAGATCTTCATAAGGCAATGCTGCTTGTTATTGAATTCGTAAAATCTACACTCTGTCTAAAGATCAAAGATTCCTGGTCGTTATTTCGTACAGGTTATGTTGACAGAAACGGAAAACAAAAAGGAAGGGATTTAGACTATATGGGGCTTGTGTTCCATGGACAGAATTTAATCAAAAGATGTTATTCCGGAAAAACAGTGACAATACGGAATGTGTCAACAAGGATAAGAGCATCAATATTCCTAAAGGCTCGCAGGAAAATTCATAGATTTGCGAAAAAAATAAAGAACAAAAAGATTATAGGTAGTAAATTCGCCATGAGTACCATAGCATATAACGGTTGGTTTGTAACAACAGACTCCTTTCTTGTGAGGGTTGCAGAATGTTGGGATCAACTTATTTCGATGGCTAAAAATATAATCAGCCGTTATGCGAAACAGAAAAGCTATGCTATGGAAAAATATTATAAGAAGTGGAGGAAATTGAATTATGCATAAAACGAATAGCCCGGAATCACAAGGAAACATTACATATGCTGTTCTTCCAGATGGTTCCGCTGATGTATGGATTCGTAAGAACGAAGTCCAGCTTCCGGAAAAAGATGAAGGACCACAGGGTATGGAAGCTGATGAAATCTATTTTAAAGTATCTGCAGGTGTTGTTCCTAAGGAAGAGATAGTTGCAGATCTTGATTTTTGGTTCGATCAGTTGAAAGACAAAGAAGAAGGCTGCAATGCTGATTATCTTTCTGTTGAAACATACCGAGCAGAAAAGAAGAAAGAGATTTCGCAGATTTGCCAGAGTACAGTATTTGCAGGCGTGGACATTTCTATTTCTTCAGGAACAGAACACTTTAGCCTTAAAAATGAAGATCAGTTAAATCTCTTTGGAAAACAGGCTCAGCTGACCGCTGGCATCAAAAAACTGGAATACCATGAAGACGGCAATCCGTGCCGGTATTATTCTGCTGAGGATATGCAGAAGATTATTAATGGTGCAATGGAATTCAAGAGTTATCACACAACATATGGAAACTCTGTAAATATGTGGATTAAAGGATGTGCGAAAGCTTCGGAAATCGCCAAGATTGAATACGGAGCGCCGATCCCGGAAGAATATCAGTCAGAAGTTTTAAAGGACTATCTGGCCGAAATGGCAGCCGACAAGGAGGTTAAATGATTACTCTGAAGACCATAGGCAGAAACGCTGTGCTTTTCGCTATAGGAGGTACGATTTACTACATGATCGAACTGATATGGCGAGGGTACAGCTCACTGCCTATGGTACTGGTTGGCGGACTTTGCTTCTTGTTTTGCGGTTCGATAAATGAATTTTTGAGATGGGATATGCTCATATGGAAACAGATGTTTATCTGTGCTGTCGGGATAACTGCAATTGAGTTCCTTTCCGGATACATTTTGAATATTGTATTGGGGCTTGGAATATGGGATTACAGCAATATGCCTTTTAATATAATTGGACAGATATGTCTTCCTTTTACTGTGGCATGGTATATCCTATCTCTATTAGCTATTGTATTGGAT
Source organism: uncultured Blautia sp. (assembly GCA_934359835.1). Lineage (GTDB taxonomy): Bacteria > Bacillota > Clostridia > Lachnospirales > Lachnospiraceae > Blautia_A. Next base: position 19,567 of record CAKRLX010000012.1, on the reverse strand, counting down.
GATCATCTGAGGTATTGGATATTTGGTGAAGAAAAACCAAGATACAAGTGGAGGTAACGACGATGGATGAAAACCAGGTTTTAGAACTTGTGGAATTCTATGAAGATATGATTGAAAAGCAGGATGAAATCATAGTGAGGCAGAGCAGGTTCATCAAGAGCCTGGCAACCGAACTTTCTCATTTGCGAAATATGCTGAATGTAGAAGCGAGCGAAGATGAAAGACTTGACGCAGGGATTATTGAAGAAGTAAAGGAAGAGTATGTAAGCATGAGGGAACCGTAGAGGTTCCCTTTTTTCATGGAGGTAAGGTATGGTGCATGCGAGAGATAGACCTTTTAGGCGCAACACATTGGCATCTATTAATGGCGAAAGGAGGTTCTTATGCGAAAACTGGTGGATTGGTTAATCGGAGGTAATCTGGATCGGCTCTTAAAAGCACTCGGAGGGGAAGAGTAATGCTCGAAACATTTTGTCTATCTGTGCTTGGCAGCGGAGGTGTTGCCGGCATTTTTTTTGCTCTGATTCGTCACTATATTGAGCGAAGGCTCATGGAAGTGGAGGCACGAGAGCAGGAACGCATTAAGTATAAAATTGAACAGAGAAAAGCGGATGAAGAAATTACACATGCTACGGGGCGCGTGCTCTTTTGGCTACATCATGCAATTGTAAAAGGAGAGCATAATGGCGAGCTCGAAGAAGCATTTGAAAATCTTCAGCGTGCAGAAGCACACAAAAAAGAAATGGACAGAGAAGTTCTGGCCAAATACAGCATTGATTAGGAGGAATTACTTATGGAATTACTTAACTTTTTAAAACAGATTCCGTTCCCGGTATTACTGGTTGCGGTGTTAATTTTGCTTGTAGTGACTTTGGTTATTGCGTTTCAGTATGCCAAGCATAAAGGATTGGAAGGTATCCGTGAACAGGTATACCAGCTGATCCTGAAAGCGGAACATATGTATAAAGAATCAGGAACGGGACAGCAGAAATTGAAATGGGTTGTTCAGCAGGCGAGAGGATTACTGCCAAAGTGGCTGCAGGTTATTATGTCGGAAGATGCGCTGCTTAAGATAATTGATGTGTGGTTTTGCGGCGTGAAAGATCTTTTAGACGATGGAAAAATTAATGGTTCACAGAAGGAAGGGGCTTAAGCCCTTTCCTTTTTTAGGAGGATATTATGAAAACGAATATAATGGGAACTGCAGTTGCTACGGTCCAGCAGATGCAGTCATATATACAGAAAGTTAATCCGGCAGTACCCAAATCCGTAATCGATATGGTTGAATATTATATATCAGAAGGAAAAACGGAAGGAGTAAGGGGAGATATCGCCTTTGCGCAAAGTTGCCTCGAAACAGGTAATTTCACATTCAATGGTTCTGCCGTAACATTGGACCAGAACAATTTTGCCGGAATCGGCGTTACAAAAAATGGTATGAAAGGGAATTCGTTCTCTCATCCATGGATCGGCATCCGGGCACAGATCCAGCATCTTAAAGCATATGCATCTAACGAAAAACTGTACGGTGTATGCGTGGATCCTCGTTTCTGTTATGTGAAAAGAGGAATAGCCCCATATGTTGAATGGCTTGGGATACAGGAAAATCCACAGGGCGGAGGCTGGGCCGCAGGGAAGAATTATGGATCAAAGATATTGGAAATTCTGGCAAAGATAATTGCGATGCCAGAAGCGAATAAGGAGGATGTTACAATGAATCTTAACACAAGTTTAATCAGCAATAACAACAGCTATGCAAATCAGGTACCTAAATACATCGTTATCCATAATACAGATAACTTTGCCAAAGGAGCAAATGCAAAGGCACATGCAAAGGCCCAGCATGACGGAAATTTCTCCGGCTACTCTGCTCATGTATACGTTGATGATACCGAGGCTTATCAGGCAACTCCATTCGACAGAGGCGCTTGGCATGTCGGCGTTAACTACGGAGGTGGTCTTTTCGGAATTTGCAACAACCACAATTCCATTGGCATTGAGATGTGTGTGCAGGCAGGGTATAATTACGAAAAAGCGTTCCAGAACACTGTTGAGATCTGCAAGATGCTGATGAAGAAGTTTGGAATTGACGCAAATCATGTGGTATCCCACTATGATGTGTGTGCGAAGAATTGCCCTTCTGCAATCCGGGCAAAAGGTGACTGGAACCGTTTCAAGCAGCTGATCGGTGCAAAGGCAGCAACTACAACTGTAGATAAATATTACAGAATCCGGAAAACCTGGGGAGACAGTAAGAGCCAGCTTGGGGCATACAAGAATCTTGAGAATGCTAAAAAAGACTGGAAAGAAGGCTACACCATCTATGATTGGAATGGAAAAGCTGTATATCCGGAACAGAAAAAAGATACCTCATCACGCAAAGAGAAAGCTGACTTAACAGTAAAACTGGATATTCAGCTTCCTGTATTACAGTCTGGAACTGAGGGTGTAGCGGTGCGATGCTTACAGTCCATTCTTGGAGTTTCTGTTGACGGAGATTTTGGAAAAAATACAAAGTCAGCACTTAAAACATTTCAGCGGAATGTTGGTATTGATGATGATGGTTGCTGTGGTCAGAATACATGGAAAAAGATAGCTGACCACATGAATGCAAATACATTCAAATAATAACAAAATAGGTGCTTTTTATAATATGTTTGCTTCAAAATTTGCCTTACAGGGTATAAAATATATCACGCAGTTTATAACAGTATTTGATATAATCTAACAAAAGTCCTTCCGATATATCAAGAGGTGCTAAATTATAACGGAAGGAGCAATGGCATGATTAAAATTTTACTGTCAAAAAAGCTTGGGGAAATGAGACTTACTCAGGCAGATTTGGCGAGGGCAACCGGAATAAGACCCAACACCATCAACGAGTTGTACCACGAGCTTGCAGATAGGGTGAATCTGGAACACCTCGACTTGATTTGCGAAGCCCTGGATTGTGAGCTGGATGAATTGATTGTTAGGGTACCGAACAAGGAATCAGCCATAACCCACACTCGCCAGGGAACTCAAAAACCCGGCAGAAAGAGGTAACCGCTGCAACGGTTACCTCTTATTAAAGAGGGGATTTCCCCTCTTTATTTCACTTCTTTTAAATTATAACCCAATGAATCGTACAAATAATCTGTATCAAATCCCATATCTTTGTAACCTTGCAATACAGTTCCAACATAACGGCTAGATGGCCTTCCCGCAGTGGCTGAGTCAGGCAAGAGGTATATCATAGCCTTTTTTCTAGTGCCGTTTTTTAATTGTACAAATACATTTCTCTTTTTATAAAATCTCGGATATCCCTCGTACAGATCAAGAGCCTTCTCATTTTTGTTATCGATATTCCAAACAGCAACAGGAACCCTACTTCCTTTTTGCCTTTTGACGGTTGCATAAGATCCTGTGTGGCTTCCTCTGTAAAGTAATTTCCAATTTATCAGATATCCGGTAAATGCGACCGTTGCTCCAGGACAACGGTATGACATTTGCTGTACGTTAAGATTGCTTCCGTATGCTACATATAACATGACATTCCCTTTCTCCCCGTCAAGCCGGTAGGACAGCTGATTTATAACTAAGCAACCTGTTCCGCTTTTGCGTTTTCACGGAGCTGTTTCATCATGTGAAGTCTGCAGGTCTTAAATTCATCTCCGTAGAGTCCAAGGCGGTTAGTCAAAATATTGTACATAAGTGTAATTTTTTTCTGAGCGGTATATCCATTCATTGAACGGAATACTACTTTATCATCGGATTCAATAGCCCAAGCAGAGAGTGCAAGGCAAAACTGAACATATGCTTTGATTTTTCCTGCATGAAGCGTGCTATTGAAAAGTCTAAATTCAACAGTACCTTTCTGGAAGAAGCTATGGAGATTCAGCGCATGATATCTTGTGGAGTTATAATGCTGATGATCGATACCACCACAATATCCGTCGTTTGCTGGGCTATACCAGATCTTTTCGACAGAATCGGTTGTGATGTTCTTATCTTTTTTCATGGTATCGAGCAGGTTTTTACAAACTGGCAAACACCAACGATTTTTTCTACTTCCGACTGCAAGGGCATCATAAATAATTTCTTGCCGACTATACATGAAGTTTACCAATCTGCGCAGAGAGGTTGCTGTATGGTTCGCTCCATCGACATGGATATGGATACCACATGAAGCATGAGGTACTCCACCAATTTCTCTGAATTTGCGAATGATTGCCTGCAATGTTTCAAGATCTTCGTATTTTAGAACCGGTGTTACGAATTCAACTCTGTATTCGTCCATGTTCTCGGTTCCAACTTTACGAATTGGATTGATTGAGCTGTCTCGCATTACCTTCCATTTTCTTCCCTGTGAATCCTGAATTGTTCTTGTCTGGTAGCAAGTGTGATCTGGTCTGGAAGCTGTAGTTCCGATGATTTCTGCAACTGCATCAGCGGCCATCTTTCTTGAAATACCTGTAAATTCAACCTCAACACCGTAGTTCTGTTTCTTTAAAAGTTCTGACATATCATTTTCCTCCTATTATCTCTCAAACCTCGCACCGTCTATGCGAATGTTTGTTCTGTTGTTTATGTTTGTATATTACCATATGTACCGTACATGTCAATAGTTTATTGAAGAAAATCTCTAAAATAATGAAGAAAAATGTTGACAAAATGAAGATATAGTGATAAACTATAATTGTAGCAAGGAGATAGCAGGAAAGGAGTTAGAGAAATGGAAAAAGATATAATGACTACATTAGAATTTAAAACCGTTATGGAAATGGTCGTGTTGATCATTGAGAACAGTAAAAATAAAGAAGAGGCACTTGAAAAAATCAAGAACCTCTCCATTTTAAAAGAAAATAATTAAGAACTAAGCGAATAGACACCGAGCGGACTCCGAAACTTCCTGCTTCCGCTCGGTACCTAAGAAAATAATAGCAGGAAGAAAAAAATAAGTCAACAGAAAGTTGGTGTATTATGATATCGTACAATCCGCTTTGGCACACGCTTCTTGATAGAGGTATGAATAAGGGAGATCTAAAAGACGCAACCGGATTAAGTTATGGGACTATGGCTTCCATGGGAAAGAATGAGCCAGTCAATCTGAAACAGATAGATAGAATATGTAAAGCTCTTAATTGCGGCATCAGTGATGTGATAGAGTATATACCTGATTAACATCACTGCAATAAATAATACGATTTATTCCCGTGATGTTAGAGTGATGTTTGGAACTATTGCAAATAATAATACAACGTGGTATATTTAATAAAAGCCCGCCTCTTTTATTTTATTTAATACACGGTAACACGAAAAAGCGGCCTAGTGTTATTGAGTTTGAATAATCCACACAATCATAAGAACCCAGTATTTGTGCGGGGCGCAAACAAATTTGCTTAGTGATTGGAAACAAAATGGCAACATTTTGCGATTATTCGAGAGATAAAATTTTTATTTCATAACGTATATAAAGAAACCTTACTGATTTTCAGAAGTAAAAAACTGAATATCGGTAAGGTTTTTTCTTTTCTCTTATTTTTCTTTTTTAGTCAATTCTTTTACGAGGTAATTACTCAGTTCCTGAGATGGTACCTTGGCACGTTTCTGGTAAGTATCCAGTTCCGGGTACTTATATCTCCATTCATCATATTCTTCCTTGCTGATTTCACCGTTTTCCAATTTGTCAGCCTGTTCCATCCATGCACGAAGCATTTCATCGACAGATGAGCCGGGAGCAGATATGGAAGAGTCAAGGCAGAGATGAGGTTGCCCATCTACATTTTTTACCTTCAGACCATACATATCTTCCAGTGCAAATAGTGTATGCATCAGACCTATGTGAGTATCAATATCTGGAACTGTTAAGGCATGAGTATTGATATCAAAGATCTGAGACATTTGTTTTACAAGATCAATCTTAGGAACTCTGGCTTCAGATTCATACTGAGCCATGCGGACATCTGAGGTTTTTCCTTTGAATCCCAGTTGTTCTCCGAGTTGTTTTTGTGTCATGCCTTTGCGGTTGCGAAAATATTTGATACGTTGTCCGATTGCCATTTTTGTTTGCCTCCTTATAGTGGTCATTCGTGTTGCCATAATTAATTGTGATAGAAAATAAAACAATTCTGTTTAGGTTCAGTATAGCATGAGCAATTTCAGATAGCAAGAAGAACTTAAACAAAAAAATTTAACATTCTTGTCGAAACTACTTGACTTAAATGAATATGTTTAGTATCATGCAAATGTAGAAACCTAAACAAATTACGTTAAGATAGAAAGGAGAGATGCGATGTGACGAACAGAACTTTTATGACAGTAGAAGAAGTTGCAGCGGAACTGGGTGTTTCCAAGTCTTATGCTTATAAGATTGTTAAACAGCTAAATGAAGAATTACAGAAGCTGGGTTATCTTACGGTAGCTGGCAGAGTAAACACCAATTATTTCCGCAAAAAAGTATGTTACAGCGAAATGTAAGAGAAAGAGAGGAGAATTTGTATGAGTATTCATAAAGATAATGCCACTGGAAAGTGGCGAGTAGTCTATCGTTATACCGACTGGACAGGAGAAACGCACCAGTCATCCAAAAGAGGATTTCCTACAAAACGAGAAGCGCAGATGTGGGAACGAGAGTTATTGCTGAAGAAAGAAGCCAAACTGGATATGACTTTCGAAAGCTTTTATGAAATTTATGTGGAGGATATGCAAAATCGAATTCGTGATAATACCTGGGGAACGAAGACAAATATTGCTAGAACTAAAATTCTTCCTTATTTCGGAAAGCGTAAGATAGGAGAAATCGAGCCAAGGGACATTATTGCATGGCAGAATGAACTGCTTGCGATCCGGCAGCCAAATGGAAAACCGTATTCCGCCTCTTATCTGCAGAAAATTCACAGTCAGTTAAGTGCTATTTTCAACCATGCAGTTAATTTTTACCATCTTCCATCTAATCCGGCGCAGAAAGCAGGAAATATGGGAAAAGAGGAACACCGGGAAATGCTGTTCTGGACAAAAGAAGAATATCTGAAATTTGCAGATGCCATGATGGACAAGCCTGTTTCCTATTATGCATTTGAAATACTTTACTGGTGTGGGCTTCGCATGGGCGAGTTATTAGCACTTACACCGGCAGATTTCAATTTTGAAACGCATACACTACGGATTAACAAGTCCTATCAGAGACTGCACCGGGAAGATGTGATTACACCGCCAAAGACATTAAAAAGTAATCGAACCATTAAGATGCCACAGTTTTTGTGTGATGAGATGCAGGATTATCTGAAAATGCTGTATGAGCCGAAAGAGAACGAACGGATTTTCACGATTTCCAAATCTTATCTGCATCATGAAATGAATAGAGGATCAAAAGTATCTGGTGTGAAACGAATTCGAGTGCATGATTTGAGACATTCCCATGTATCGTTATTGATCAATATGGGATTTACGGTATTAGCAATCGCAGACCGAATGGGACATGAGAGCATTGATATCACTTATCGATATGCACATCTGTTTCCAAGTGAGCAGACACAAATGGCCGAACAGCTGGATATTGAAAGGATGGAAAAATCATATGGAGAAAAATCTGGACAGTAAAGGAAGATGGAGAAACAAAATCGTAGCATTCCGGGTATTACCGGAAGAAGCAGAGCAGATTGATGCATGTGTCCGATTGTCAGGACTTAGCAAGCAGGACTATATCACAAAACGATTAACTGATCGGGAAATTGTGGTACAGGGAAATCCAAGAGTGTATAAAGCATTGCGAAATCAGATGGCAGAGATTTATGAAGAACTGAAATGTTTGGAAAAATGTAATGAGGAAAATGAAGAGTTGCTGAGTACCCTGGGATTGGTTGCAGAGACATTGTATGGATTGAAAGGGGATAATGAATGGCAGTAAAAGAAAAAATGACTGCTCCGATTGCATCTGTTGGCGCAGATGTGGAACAGCCATTACAAAATTTTAAAACCAACCAAAGTATAGCAGATTTGCCCGGTAAGGGCAATCTGCAAGCCACAAATAATGCGGAAAATACAGCAAAATCAGCAAATAAAAAGAATCCAGATGATCTGGAAACAGTTTCTATGACGGAATTATACGACACCGCATATCCACCAAAACTGCCAATTGTAGATGGACTTCTGTATAACGGAACGTATCTGTTTGTTGGTTCACCGAAAATCGGAAAATCATTCTTTATGGCACAGATCGGGTATCACATCAGTAAAGGACTTCCATTGTGGGGCTTTTCAGTCAGACAGGGAACGGTTCTCTATCTGGCATTGGAAGATGATTATGCAAGGTTGCAAAAGCGGTTATCACAGATGTTTGGAATGGAAGGCAGTGAGAATTTCTATTTCGCTACAAAATCCAAATCGCTCAATGACGGACTGGAAAAACAGCTTGTAACGTTTGTGACAGAGCATAAAGATGCAAGATTGATTATCATTGATACTCTTCAGAAGGTTCGAGAGGTCGGTGGAGATAAATTCAGTTATGCCAGCGATTACGAGATTGTAACGAAGCTGAAAGCATTCAGTGATAAATATGGTATCTGTTTTCTGGTTGTGCATCATACAAGGAAAATGGAATCTTCAGATAGTTTTGATATGATTTCTGGCACGAATGGATTGCTGGGAGCTGCGGATGGAGCATTCGTCATGCAGAAAGAAAAACGGACAGATAATAAGGCAGTTCTGGAAGTGGCAGGGCGTGACCAGCAGGATCAGAAACTATGGTTGAACTTTAACCGGGAGAGATGTGTCTGGGAACTTACCAAGACAGAGACAGAACTTTGGAAAGAACCAGAAGATCCTCTGTTAGAGAAAATCAAAGAACTTGTAACAGAAACTACGCCAGAGTGGGTAGGAACAGCAACAGAGCTTGTGGAAGTATTGCAGGTGGAAATGCAGCCAAACGCATTATCACGAAAATTAAATGTCAGCCTGGAACGATTGATTCTGGAATATGGAATCCGGTATAAAACAGAACGAGGACACGATGGAAGAAAAATTAGATTAACCTTTGTCGGAAAACAAGCGTCACGACCGTCACGGAAAGGAGAAACATGGAAAGAAAATCACAGGTACAGATACCAAAAGATTTATTACTGGCATTGTTCCAGTATCATCTTGCTGGGAACGAGGAATATTTGCCGGAGATAGAAAAAGCATTGACAGAAAAATTAGACAGTATGGTAAAGCGTCAGTTATATACAACATTCAAAACAGCACCAGCTGAGGAAGAACGGGAAAGGGCAAGGCAGAAATATTTGGATAAGTGTGGAATGCATGAGGACTTTCGATGGTAAAGGTTTTGCCTGATTACCTAATAACAGGAGCGTGGCACGCACCTGTAGATAGCAAACAAGGAGAAAGCCGGTAAGGTGCAGTCGGGAGTTGGCTGGCGAAGTAAGGAGATTTTCAAAAGGGGGCCCTGATTCAGGGCGTCCTTGCAGGAACGATAAATGAAGGGAGAATGACAAAATGAGAGAAGGAAGATTAGGTTACAACAGTTATAACAAGAGATATGGCTTATTATCATCAGACTTATGGATTGATACAGGATTTCACTGCGGAGAATGCCTGGAAGTATTAGTAGATGATCAATGGGTAAAAACCAGAATGGAAATGAATCCGGCGAGAGAATGGTATCTGGTTGGAACACCGTATTGCGGAGATTTGGAGTATGTACGGGCAAGGATACCGGAATAAAGCAGACAGGAAGAGCAATACCCGATTGGTTGTTAGTGATAAAAAATAAGCCCGGATACGGGCAGAAAAAGAGGGCGGATACGCCCAAAATGAAAAGCTAAATCCCAGTTATGGCAGGGACAGGAAGTATCTTACAAAGCCCTCGGCGTTTGAGAGCGAAATACACCCATCGCACAAATCAAAGATTTGTACTCAGGGTATTTCGCCCTGCCGGGAGCTGGTAATGCCGGAAACGGCAGTTGGTTCGTAAACGGATGTCGATGCATCCACTCACAAATGATATGGCAGAATTAACTTTGCCGAAAACAAGGAGGAAGTGCCTATCGGAAGAAATTCATTTATTCAAATGACAAAACTAAGCAATGTAAAAGGCAGAATCACTTATATATCCAGTCACGCAAAACAGGAAAATCTCTATGCAGTTTATGAAACTACAGACCGGAAATTCTGGAGGGAACTTGCAAAATGTAATCAGGAAGAATTTGTAAAAAGTGGGACAGAAGGAAAATGCATTGAAGCAAGGGAATTGATCATTGCTTTACCAGAGAGTTTTACAGAATACCAGCCGGACAGATTATTGCAACTTTTTACAAATCATTTTAAACAGAATTATGGAACAGAGTGTATTGCAGCTTTGCATCACAATAAAAGAAAAACAAATTATCACATTCATCTGATATTCGCAGAACGGAAGCTATTGGATGAACCAATCATTAAGACTGCCAGTAGAAATATGTTTTATGATGAAAATGGAAAACATGTCCGAACCAAGAAAGAGATACTGGGAGAAGCGGGTGAGATACGAGAAGGCTGTCGCATTGTGAAAAAAGGTGAGGTGTATGAGAAGAAGCTGTTTACAGCGAAAGATGAACGCTTCAAGAGTAATTCATTTCTGGATGAAGTAAAGCATTCTTATACAGACTTAATCAATATTTATGTGCAGGACGAGAAACAGAAGCTGCAGGTATTTGAGCGTGGTGGTGTGTATCTTGCAACAAAGAAAATCGGAAAGAACAATCCAAAAGCACATGAGATAGAAGCGGATAATCAGAAACGTCAGGAATGGAACAGAGCAGTTGATATGGCATTGATTAGTGGCGTACCAGAGCCGCAGATACTGGAAGTGAAGCGAAAACAAATTACTGAATCAATTAAGAAATCTATTGCTCGGCATGGAAAAAGTCCGGGATTATTTGGCAGAGTTATAGCAGTGGCGGTTGAAGCACTGGAATTTTTGATAGAAAGTGTGCTGTTTAAAAAATCCAGAGAAGTGTCGGAACAGACTAACGTGGCACAGGCAGGAACAACGGAACCTGAGCAAACAGAGAGGATTGCAGAAAATATCGTACCAGAAAGTGTGAAGATAAAAGAAGAAAAGGCAGAACCGAAGTAGCCAGAAATGACAAGGCTTGCATCTAAGTATCCGAAATTTTTCAAAGTTAAGAAAGAACTGGACGAACAAAATACTGCAATTCAACAGAAACAAAAACAGCTTTCTGCAAAGAAAAAAGAACTGTCAGAAGTCAAAGGCTGGTTTAAGGGAAGAAAGAAAAAAGAATTGCAGGGAGAAATTGATGCATTGACAAGTCAGATCAGAGATATGAAAGATTACCTTCCAAGGATTGTACAGAAAATTGGTTATAGAAGCGTACAGGAATTTTTAAAAGATTTTAAGGTTTCCCAAACTGAGTATAGCCAGTATCGGATTGCAATAGAAAAATGGAAGAAAGAAACCGGAAAAGAGCCAGTAGCACATGGTATTAGAGCGAAGCTGGCAGAAAAGAAACAGGAAATACAGAATGAACAGAAAAATAAACAGCGTACCCACAAACAGAATAAAGATCGGGGTGCAAGATAGGAGGACAATCATGGAAAAACACATTATGGGAGAAAACGGAATCAGCTACACTTTAGGAGAGGACGGTCTGTATTATCCAGACCTGTATCTCCCGGAAGAGACAGAGTATCCGATTGGAAAGTATGGAATGTTGAGAAGAACTTACTTGAAAGAGCATCGGAAAGGATTATATATGGAGTTGGTACTTGCCGGAAAATTAAATGAGCATTTGCATCAGATTGACGAGGAGTGTAATCAGATGATGGACAGACTGGTGGAGCAGATGAAAGAAAAGCAGGGAGTGACGGAAGAATTGAAAATGCAGGATCAAATGGCATGGGTTGGGAGAATGAATAATATCCTGGCTTGTGCGGAGGAGCTTGTAGTAAAAGAGATTGTTTATGCGTAGAGTGTAGGGTGGCTTTTTAGCTGCCCTTTATGGTTTTAATTTACAGAAAAAAACAGAACGTACGTTTGTAAAAGAGCGTTGAAAAAGGTAGTAAGTTATTGTATAATAAGAAGAAATAGAAGGCTTGTAGGTAGGTGGAATATGCTAGAAAAAATTATAGAACTTACAAACGAATATATAGAGAGTATGCCGAAAAAAGAACGTAAAAAATATGGACAGTTTTTTACCAGTATGGAAACTGCCCGTTTTATGGCTGGATTATATAACTTCGATGAGAAAACAGGAAAAGTAAGTGTGCTTGATGCAGGGGCTGGCTCAGGCATATTATCATGTGCCTTTATTGAACGATTGGAAACAATAGATTCTATTCAGGAGATTGAGCTTACCTGCTATGAGAACGATGAAAATGTATTGCCATTGCTGAAACGTAATCTGGAATATTGTAAAGAAGAGACAAAGAAAAACATCATAGTCAATATAATTGAAGATAACTATATTCTGAGTCAGTATTTGGATTTTAATCATATGTTGGGAGGAAATGCGGAGCCTAAGAAATATGATTTTGTGATTGGAAATCCGCCGTATATGAAAATTCCGAAAGATGCGCCAGAAGCAACAGCAATGCCAGAGGTATGTTATGGTGCACCAAACTTATATTTTATTTTTGCATCTATGGGATTGTTTAATTTATGTGAAAATGGAGAGATGGTTTATATCATTCCGAGGTCATGGACATCAGGAGCGTATTTTAAACGTTTTCGGGAATATTTTCTGACAGAGGGAAAATTGGAACATATTCATCTTTTTGTCAGCAGAAATAAGGTTTTCGACAAAGAAAGTGTGTTACAGGAAACAATTATTATTAAAGTAAGAAAGACGAGTGAAAAGCCAGAAAACGTTACGATTACATCCTCGAAATCAAATAGTGATTTTGGGGAGCTGACATCATTAACAGTTCCGTATGATCTGGTTGTAGCAGGATCAGATTATTATGTTTATCTTGTGACAGATGAAAATGAAGTGGAAGTATTAAAGAAATTGCATAAATTTGATAAGACACTTCCAGCAATAGGAGTAAAAATGAAAACGGGATTGACCGTAGATTTCCGTAATCGTGATATTTTGAGGGATGAAGCGGAAGAAGGGGCAATACCTTTATTTTATTCACAGCATATAAAGCAAGGAAAGGTAGAATTTCCAATTCAGAAAGAACATGAATATGTGGTGACAGAACAAAAGGGATTAATGCAAGATAACAAGAACTATCTATTTGTAAAGCGATTTACAGCAAAGGAAGAATCTCGAAGATTACAGTGTGGAGTATATTTAGCTAAAAGATTTCCGCAGTACCAAAAGATAAGTACACAGAATAAAATTAATTTTGTGGACGGTGTATTAACGGAAATGTCAGAATGTCTGGTGTATGGGTTGTATGTATTATTTAATTCTACACTTTATGATGAATATTATCGTATTTTAAATGGGTCTACACAGGTTAATTCAACAGAGATAAATGCAATGCCTGTGCCAGAGTTAGAGGATATTCAGGAAATGGGCAGAAAAGTGCTTAAAAGTAAGGATTATTCGGAGGCAAATTGCAATTTGATATTGGAGGGATACTGTGGATAAGAAAATAGAGGAAACAAGAGAATTTCTGCAAACAATAGGTATGCCTAAAGCACAGCAGGCAGATATATGCTGCTATGTGATACTGGCTATGGCAGGAATAAAGCCGGATATGTCATGGAGTGAAGCAACAAATGAGTGGATTCGTATTCATGATATTATTCAGTTTGTTAACACATTTTACGGTATGAGCTATGCAGAAAACAGCAGAGAAACATTTAGAAAGCAGGCTCTGCACAGATTCAGGACAGCTGCTTTGATAGAGGATAATGGAAAAGCAACCAACAGTCCGAACTATCGCTACAGATTGACGGAAGAAACAATTAAAATACTGAGAACGATGGAAACACCAGCATGGAAAGAATCTATAAAGCGGTTTCTTTGTTATCATGAAAAGTTAATTGATTTGTACGCTTCTAAAAAGAAGATGACAATGATGCCAGTAAATATAAATGGTGAAAGCTTTAAATTTTCAGCAGGTAAGCATAATGAGCTGCAAAAAGCCATTATCGAGGAATTTGCACCGAGATTTGCACCAAATTCGGAGTGCTTGTACGTTGGCGATACAATAGAAAAAGATTTGGTAAAGAATGTAGAAAAATTAAAAGAACTGGGATTTGAAATTACGTTACATGATAAAATGCCTGATGTAGTACTATATCGTGAGGATAAGAATTGGATCTATTTTGTGGAATCGGTAACATCGGTCGGTCCGATGGATCCAAAGCGTATATTGGAAATTACAGAAATGACGAAAGATGTAACAGCAGGAAAAATATTTGTAACAGCATTTCTGGATTTCAAGACGTATAAAAAATTTGCGGAAGAGTTGGCTTGGGAGACGGAAGTTTGGATTGCTGAAATGCCGGATCATATGATACATCTGAATGGCGATCGATTTATGGGACCGAGATAGTAATATTTTAATAGAATAGATGGAATAAATTAAATATGTGCAGATTGTAAGAGATTTCCATGAATTAATGACAAAGTAATTTCTTGATTTAGAAAAGGAAAGGTGCTTGATTTGGGAAGAAAAGTTTTTGTTTCTTATAAATATAAAGATTCGAATGTTAAGGCAATATCAGGAGTAATGCAACCAACTTGGCCATGCGATTATGTGGATTATATTAAAAATAAGATTTTATCTGGTGATGATGTGTATAAGGGAGAAAACAGTGACGAAGACATTTCTTCTTGGAGTGAAACGGCTATCTGGGAGCATTTAAAGAGTAAAATTTATGATAGTACAATTACAATTGTTTTAATATCACCAAATATGAAGGAAGCAAATAAGTGGCAACGTTCTCAATGGATTCCATGGGAGATTAGTTTTTCTGTTAGAGAAACTACAAGAAATAATCGAACAAGTCATAGAAATGCTTTGCTTGCTGTTATTCTTCCGGATAAAAGTGGCTCATATGGATATTATGACAAAAGCAAGCTTTTTCCGATTTTACGGGATAATATTGACAATGGATATACATATGTAGTTACATGGGAAGATTTTTTAAAATACTCACAATTAGACATGGATATGGCATTTAGATATAAAGAACAAACAGCTTCGTATAAGATTGTAAAATCAGTATGATTAATAATAGGGTAATAGAAATTCTAAAGACATGGATCAACAATGGGGAAGATGAAAAGAAAGTGCAACAAGGCATGTTGTGATTACAGAAAAAAGATAAAAAAACCAATACATGTAGTTGGTGAGATTATGCCAAGGGGATTTACAGATGAATATTTTGTAGAGACTTTTAAATGGTTATATCCAAACATCTGGGATGATTTAGATAAGCAGTATAGATATTGGAACAATATTGGACAGAAATTTGATAATCCGCGCAAATTTGTTTTAAATGCATCTAAATTTTGTAGAAAAGAATTAAGAAATATGTCAAGTGAAGATTCGATGGATATAAATCAAGTTGAGAAGAAAAAATATGATATTCATGAAAAAAATTTGCGAAAGCTAGAAAAGCGACAAGAGAAAGTTGAGAGGAATTTGCATTATATTCAGGAAATAGAACCTGTTTTTACAGAAGCATTTATTCGGGAATATTTTAAAACCCATGATTTACATGAACGTTTAGAGATAATAAGAGAGTTGTCAAAATTTAAATCAGATAAAATTATCAGTTTTTTCTATAAGGTAAATGCATGTACTAGGAATTTTTCATTGAAAAAAGAAGCGATGCGGTATATACAAGGTCTTGATTTGCCGTTTTATTTAAGAGGAAAAAAGCAAGGCAAGAAAAGTTTTATTGATAATGAAATAGTATGTAATGAAAGTAGTCCAGAAATTTTAATGAAACGATTACGAATTGATAGATTGGAGAGATTAAAAAAGTTTGATATGTTTATTTCGCATAATTCTTTAAATGAAGAAGAAGTAGCCCAATTTTACAAAACTCTTAATAATAGAGGAATGGTAGCATACGTAGATTGGGTTAATGACAAATTTGATTTAAAAAGGCAATGGTGTAATGCTGCTACAGCAGAAATAATAAAAGAGCGTATTAAACAGAGTCGTTTTTTTGTTATATACGCAACAGAAGATGTTTTGCAATCGCAGTGGTGTTCATGGGAAATTGGATATGCTGAGGCATTAGGAAAGAAGATATGTATTTATTTAAAAGGAATAGAATTGAAGAATCTTCCTCAATTTTGCTGGTCATATCCAATATTAAATATTTCTAAAAATGTGGTTATAACTAAAGAAGAAAAAGAGATTGAATTAAAACAATGGATTGAGGGAAAATAGAAATGGAAAATAAATTGAAACATCTCGAAATGATTCAAGGAATAATTAATAGAATGGCTTCGAATTCATTTGCATTAAAAGGTTGGTCAGTAACACTTGTAGCTGGGATTTTTGCTTTATCAAGCAAAGACGCTAATGAAATATATTTTTTAATAGCGTATATTCCTATTGTTGTATTTTGGTTTTTGGATGCTTATTATTTGTTACAGGAAAGGCTTTTTCGCTCTTTATATGGAAAGGTAAGAAGACTATCGGAAGATGAAATAGATTTTGATATGAATATAGCGAAAAATGAATTCAAATCAGAAAAAAACACATTTTGTGCATGTATGATTTCTGTTACAGAAGCAGGTTTTTATATTCCTTTATCTATTGTTACTACGGCAGTAATTATCTTAACACATACAGTATGATAATAGAAGAATTTTGTGAAATATAAAGTACGTTAGATGCTAGATAAACAGTTTGTAAATCCGTAAGGAGAAGGTGTAATGAGAGTATTTATTATTAGTCCTCAACTGACAATGAAAAACACTTTTTATGCAGATGAATTCAACAAAGAGATGGTTAAACAATTAAGGGAGTATGGTGTCGAGCTTTATGAAATTAATAATAAGAGTATAGCAAGATGTAAATTACAAATTGCCGAAGATTCGATAATAATTGTTTATAATGAACATGAATTGGAATATGAGATATTTGGCGAAGTACAAGAGTTATTAAAAAAGGCAATTGAGAAAAATGCACAGATATGGCCTGTTGCAATTGATAAAAAAGCCAGAATACCTATTGGAGTAATATCGGATAAACAGAGTTATGATGTATGGGAACAACTTCGGTGTAGAGATTTAGATGAACAATATATTGGCATTATCGCTAAAATTTTTGCAAGAAAGATTATTGCAAGAGTTTTTCCAACTTGCTATTGCGAGGAAAGTGAAATATTTTTAAGCCATAGAAGAATAGATGGTGAAGATATTACCGCAAAAATTTATGATAAAATGCTTGTTCAGGCTAAGGAGCTAACTCCGTTTAGAGATGTTGTAAATGTTAAGGTTGGAGATGCAGCACAGGAAGTAATTGATGAAAGAATGGAAAATAGTGACGTATTTATTTTTCTTCATACTGCAAGATCAGGTGAGTCGGATTGGATATTAAAGGAATTAAGATTTGCGTTGCTAAGGCAAATTCCTGTTTTATGGGTTCAAATTGATAATGCTGATGTAAATATATTGAAGATTAAGCCTTCTGATCAACCACATCTGAAATATACAACTGAAGATTTTTTTGATGAAGAAAAGCTTATAAAGATTGTTGATACAATGCTTCAAACAGCTTTTGAATTGATTATGGATAGATCAAATCAAATATTAGGATACGTCGACTTATTAGAAGATTTATTTGGAGATAAACAGGAAGTTGTAGATAAGGAAAAAATGATTTATCATATTTCAGTGGAAAGAAAAGGATATCATTATCCGCAGCGTAACATTGAGCAATATTATCAGATGTTTGGACGTACCCCAACTTTGATGGATGCTCAAAAGCTGAATATGGAATTGAACGATACTACAGCGGATTCAATAGCTATTTTGACTAACAGAATTGTATCACAATCAATACGGAACAATGTGGTTTTTGATGGTATACAGGATTTTTATTATCATTGGAATCAATATATGGCAGAAACGCAGAAAGGAATCAAAACTATGGAAATTGTTATTTCAGGTGCATTTCCGGATTCGGATGAGATATTCAAGCAGAGCTTGACAGATGCATTGATTTTATTTGCAAAAGCTATTATAAGTAATGGATATGAGTTGACTTTTGGGGCACATCCGACTTTTCAGGAACTTTTTTATGAAATTGCAAAGGAGATATCACCTCAAAATTATAAAGAAAAAGTGAACATGTATATTTCAGAATGGTTTTTATCAAATGATTCAGAAAAAGAAGCAGAATATGTAGATAAGTTTAATTTATTTAAAGTAGATAAAAAAGAAAATTTGAATCAAAGTTTATATGAAATGCGAAGGAGGATGATACAAAGAAAAGAAGTAAAAGCATTAGTTTGTTTAGGTGGGAAAGTAAAAGAAAATAAAAAGGAAGAAGGAATACGTGAAGAGATCGAATTAGCACAAAAAATGAACATACCAGTTTTTGTTGTTGGAAGTGTAGGAGGCTGTTCTAGTGAAGTAGCATTAGAATATAAAAACATTGGTTGGCGTGGTCTTAATAATGCTTCGTTGGAATTAAACCAAAAATTCTTGGATGGAATTGATTATTTCAGCATGGCACAAGATATGATAAAGTATATATCTTCTGATAAATAGTAGAGATAAAAGAGGTACAAATAATGGCACATAAAACGTTTATTTCATATAAATATAGTGAAGCACAGAAATTAAGAAATGATATAATTGATGCACTTGGAGAGGATGCTACATACTATAAAGGTGAAACAAGTGAATCACCAGATTTGACGGATACATCGACTGATAATATTAAAAAGAATTTGAAAGATATGATGTATGATACTTCTGTTACAATTGTAATTTTATCACCCAACATGAAAGAGAGTAAATGGATTGATTGGGAGATTGAATATTGTTTGAAAGATATAACGCGTAAAGATAGAACTTCGCATACAAATGGAGTTGTGGCTGTTATTATGAAAGTGGATAATAGTTATGAGTGGTTCAAAAAAAGTGGAACAAATTGTCATGGTTCTTCGACGGTATCATATGAATTAGATAAAGTGTTCGACATTATTTCACAGAACCATTTTAATTCAAATCCGGAACAATGGCATTGTGATAAATGCAAAACATATGATTGGTTAAATGGTTCATATATTACTTTTGTTGAAGAAGAAACATTTTTGGATGATCCGGAAAAATATATCAATAATGCGTATGATAAAAGTGAGAATGATGCGAGCGGATATGATCTTGTAAAACAAAGATAAATGTGTACTGTTTTCAAAGTGAATGTTGTCAAACTTATCTGTACCAGTTATAATGAAGTGGCAACAAATTGGCAACAGAAAATCAGCGAGCCAAAATAATATATGTAACAGAAATAAAATAACGGCAAAAAAGACATAAAACTTAAACAAATATATTTAAGAGTATCTTTGGACTTGCCGAGTTCGAGTAGCGGACTAAATTGCGAAAAAGCCCATAAATAAAGGTTTTGCGGGCTGTCTGGATGTTCCGGTGGA
>CAKRLX010000011.1 GCA_934359835.1 uncultured Blautia sp. | reverse complement strand
GTCTCATTTCCAGCTTTATTTTTTTATCTTTTTACAAAATGAGCACCATTTCCAGGTACATCCCTTGAAATGGCGCTCATTACTTTCAGACAGCCTTCTTTGCTGCCGGTCTGGCAGCCGCTTTTTTCTTTGCAGTAGAAACTCTCGGTTTCTTTGCCGTTGTTTTTGACGTTTTTTTCTTCACAGGAGAAGCTGCTGCCTCTCTCTTTTTGACTGGTGTGCAGGAAAATACAGCCACACCAAGAGCCGGGATTTTGAATTTAACAGAGAATTCTCTCTCATCACATTCTTCCTGTCGGCTGGTCTTTGCTCTCGGATTGACAACTCCCTCACCGCCATATTCTTTACGGTCTGTATTAAAGATTTCCTTATATTTACCGTAGAACGGAACACCCACCTGATAATCCATATACGGAACAGCCGCAAAATTGCAGATCACAAGAAGAGTTTCCTCCGGCTTCTCGGTCTTACGAAGAAAAGTCAGCACATTCTCTTCATATTTCATAAGCTGGATCCACTCAAAGCCATCATAATCATCGTCCATCCTGGACAATGCCGGCTGTGTACGATACATTTCATTGAGGTCATGAATATATTCTGTCAGACTCTCAGGAAGCTCTTTGCCAGGCGCCATCATCTTTGCCCCGGGATGAACTGTCATGTAAGCATATGCAGCTCTGATCTGAGCCAGTTTCTGCGCCTCGTCTCCAGGAAGTTTCTTCATAAATTCTTCTGCATTCCCCACATCACGGCAGCCAAGTGTCAGCACATAATGTTCACAATATGCATACAGCATGGAAAGTGTCAGCTGATCGTGAACATACTGTCGTTCAATCGGATCTTTGGAAAGATATGCCACAAAATCCTCAGTCCAGTTATTATTCCATTTGTAATCAAATCCCACATGATCATTTTCAACAGAATCAGTAAGTTCCGGCCAGAGACCATCTTCCTGTGCGATCAGAAGCGCTCCGGGAGTTTTTTTGTTCACTATGGAAGTGAGATGTTTCAGAAATTCCACTGCTGCAAGATTTTCATTAGTTCCATAAATATTCGGTTTCCACTGACCATATTCCCTGCCATAATCCAGATAAAGCATTGAATCCACATCGTCAAGTCTCAGTCCATCGAAATGAAATTCCTCCAGCCAGTAAAAAGCATTTGCGAGTAGGAAATCCCGGACCATGGGACTGTCATAATTGTAAAGATAAGTTCCCCAGATCGGATGAATTGCCATAGACGGATCCGGATTTTCATAAAGAGGTGTTCCGTCAAATTTCTCCAGGCTTTCTTCATGACGCGGGAAATGTGCCGGTGTCCAGTCAAGAATCACTCCTGTTCCATTTTTGTGAAGTTCGTTGATCAGAGTTTTCAGCTTATCTGCCTGTCCAAATCTTCTGGTAACTGCATAATATGCAAATGTACCATACTCCCCGTCTTCTTCATTGAGATATTCCATGACAGGATGAAGTTCCACATGAGTATAATTCAGTTTCTTTGCAAAATCAGCAAGCTCTTCCGGAGTATCCCAGTCTTTCAGAGATGTCTCATAAATGGATACAGGTTCTTTGCGGCTCTTAAATTTAACACGGTTTTTCATCCAGTCAGAATCTTCCCATGAATAAGCAGACGGCTCTGTGATAACAGAAGCTGTTGCCGGCGGCATCTCAGTACAGTTTCCATACGGATCGGTCTTCATCAGCACTGCACCGCCTTTAATCTTTATCTGGTATTTATAAAGATCTCCCGGCGCTGCGCCCGGAACAAAAAGTTCAAAAATTCCGGACATTGGCATTCTGTGCATTGGATGACGCCTTCCGTCCCAGTCATTAAAGTCTCCGACAACACTTACCTGCACTGCGTTTGGAGCCCACACTGCAAAGGAAGTTCCTTTTACTCCGTTTATTTCTGTCACATGTGCTCCAAGCTTCTCATATGCATGATAATAGACTCCTGCGCAGAAAGCTTTTTCTTCCTCTTCTGTAATCTGTCCCGGGAACGCATAAGCATCTTCCATCTCCGTGGTTTTGCCTTCTTTTGTTACTGCAATACGGTAGGAAGGAATCTTCCTTCCGGGGATCATTACTGCAAAATATCCCGCCTCATCTTCCTGCTCCATGGGATATTTTTTAGTCCCGACAAGTACTTCAGCTTTCTCTGCCTCTGGAAAAAATCCCTGTATCAGTACACCATCTTTTGTCAGCTTCGGTGCCATAACATCTTTTGGTGATGCTTCTTCTCCGTAAACAACTGCCTCAATTCCGGGCCAGTCCATATATTCATACGCTTTGCTGCTCATATTATCAGCCTCCAGTCTCTGGTATCAGTAATTATAAATTCTGTAATCAGTTTATCATTTTTTATCCTAAAAATAAAGAATATATGCAAATTTGTTTGACAAAAACGTCTATCTGATATAAATTTTAAGTAGTGTTTTATTCGTATTTTTTTAACTCAGGAGGTTTGTTTAACATGGAAAACAAGTTATTTGATGTAACCGCTCTTGGCGAACTGCTTATCGACTTTACTGAAAACGGTACCAGTTCTCAGGGGAATCCTCTCATGGAGGCAAATCCGGGCGGAGCTCCCTGTAATGTGCTTGCCATGCTTGAAAAACTGAACAAAAAAACAGCTTTCATCGGCAAAGTCGGTAAAGATATGTTCGGTACACAGCTGAAAAATGCGGTAGAAGAAGTCGGTATTGATACACGCAATCTTATCATGGATCCCGTTTATCACACTACTCTGGCATTCGTTCATACATATCCGGATGGGGACAGAGATTTCTCTTTTTACCGTGACCCTGGTGCTGACATGATGCTTACCAAAGATGAAGTATCAGAAGATTTGATCCGTGCATCCCGTATCTTCCATTTTGGAACTCTTTCTTCCACCCATGAAGGTGTACGCGAAGCAACCAGATATGCCATTGACGTTGCCAAAGAAGCCGGATGTATTATTTCTTTTGACCCGAATCTCCGCCCTCCGCTTTGGAAATCACTGGACGACGCCAAAGTTGAGATTGAATATGGAATGGGCAAATGTGATATCCTGAAAATTTCTGATAATGAAGTAGAATTTATGTGCGGTACTACAGATTACGACAAAGGTGCTGCAATGATCATGGAAAAATACAGCAATATAACTCTTGTTCTCATCACAATGGGAAAAGACGGCAGCCGTGCCTATTACAGGGATATGATCGTAGAGGCAGCTCCTTTCCTTCAGGAAAACACCATCGAAACTACAGGAGCAGGTGACACTTTCTGCGCAAGTGCACTGAATTATGTTCTTGATCACGACCTCGAGAACCTTACAGCTGACAATCTGAAAGAACTTCTCACCTTTGCAAATGCAGCTGCATCACTTATCACCACACGTAAAGGCGCACTTCGTGTAATGCCTTCCAGAGAAGATGTGCTTGCATTTATCGAAAGTAGACAGTAAGGTCAACTGGATAGTTTTTTTGTATTCTATAAATGGGCAGGTCCACAAAACAGACCTGCCCATCTATATCTTTTATTTATTTCATTGCGCATAGATTTTTATCAATCCACTTCTGGACATCTTCTTCACTCACCTTAACCAGACGGGCAATCTTTTTAATATCCATCCCCTCTTCTGCCATAGAAAGAGCCATTTCCTTTTTTGCCTTTAACTCGCCACGTTTTTCTCCG
The DNA here is from genome assembly GCA_934359835.1 of uncultured Blautia sp. Classification (GTDB taxonomy): domain Bacteria; phylum Bacillota; class Clostridia; order Lachnospirales; family Lachnospiraceae; genus Blautia_A. Next base: position 82,740 of record CAKRLX010000011.1, on the reverse strand, counting down.
TTTTCCATTCCTTCGCTATAGATTTTCTCCATTTCATGGCACATAAACTCAACCCCTTTCTGTGTGTTTTTCAATTCATGTACCCGTTTTGCAAGAACTGGACTGTGCATTTCATCCGCATTTTTACAATGCAGATCATGCATAAGTCTCCCAAGTTCTGTATCTTCCTGTTTTTTAGAATTCACATATATGATATGCGCCTCATCCTGAAAATCTTCATTGACCTCTTCAATTTTCTTATTAATATGGTAAATTGGAAGTCCATATCCAAGGATATCATCTCTGGTAATAAAAATCACATAACTTTCCGGTAATTCATCGAAATCCTGTCCGGGATTTAAAGTATTCATGTCCATCAGCCCGCTATGGTAACGTGCTCTCTTAGGTGACGCACCTTCATTATCCTGCTGAATTTCCACATCAAACTGCTTATCTTCTGAATCTCTGGCAACGCAGTCCAGGATTGCGGACCGCCCCTGAAGATTCTTATAATCTCTCTGAATGACCTGATCAATCACTCTCAGATTCTTTTTTTCCATGATAACCTGCAAGACATATTCCAGACATTCTCTCTGTTTAAAGACATTTCTCATAAATATATCACTCATAAGCGTAAAATTTCTAATAACGCTTTTGTATCTTTCGTAACGTGCTTCCAGTTCGCTGTCTGGCATAATTTTTTCATTTGCCACGTTCGCTGTCACCTCCGTTTTAATTTTTTAATGAGTGTTGTGAAAGTCTCTTTTATTTGATTTTATCTTAACATTAATGATATTCCTTTACAAGTTACTTTTTTGTCGAAATATTATTGACTCATCCAAAAACTCCCCACAGCATTAACTGTGAGGAGTAAAAACTACTACAATAAAATTATTTAATTACACGAACCTTGGATACTCCTTCGATTGCCTTAAGCTCATCCAGTGCTTCTTTTGATGCTGCACTTTCAAGATCAATGATCGTGTAAGCATAGCTTCCACGGCTCTTGTTTGTCATATCTGCAATGTTCAGTCCTTCGCTTCCGAGGATCTTTGTAAACTGACTGATCATGTTCGGAATATTTTTATGGCAGATAGTGATACGGCCTACTGCTACACATGTTCCCATATCGCAGTTCGGGAAGTTGACAGAGTTTTTGATATTTCCGTTTTCGAGGAAATCTCTTACTTCTTTTACTGCCATAACTGCACAGTTTTCTTCGGATTCCTCTGTAGAAGCACCAAGATGTGGTGTTACAAGAATTCCAGATCTTCCTGCTACAAGTGGATTTGCAAAGTCAGTTACATATTTTTTGACTTTTCCGCTGTCAAGAGCTTCAACAAGAGCTTCTTCGTCAACAAGAAGGTCTCTTGCAAAGTTCAGAAGTACAACACCATCTTTCATCTTTGTGAAAGCTTCTCTGTCGATCATTTTCTTTGTGTTGTCACTGAGCGGTACATGAATAGTGATATAATCACACTGGCTGTATATTTCATCCAGGGATTTGCTGTGTTTGATTGTTCTGGAAAGATTCCATGCAGCATCAATGGAGATAAACGGGTCATATCCATATACTTCCATTCCCAGATGTGTAGCAGAGTTTGCTACCATTGCACCAATGGCACCAAGTCCGATGATACCAAGTTTTTTACCGCTGATCTCGCATCCTGCAAACTGTTTTTTCTGTTTTTCAGCAAGTTTGTCGATGTGTTCTTTATCTTCTTCATGAGCAACCCATTCAATACCTCCTACGATATCACGGGAAGCCAGAAGCATACCTGCAAGAACAAGTTCTTTAACACCATTTGCATTTGCTCCAGGTGTATTGAATACAACAACACCCTGTTCTGCGCATTTGTCGATCGGAATATTATTTACACCTGCACCGGCACGTGCAATAACTTTGACATTTTCCGGAAGTTCCATGTCATGCATCTTTGCGCTTCTTACAAGGATCGCATCTGCATCATTTAATTCTTCTGTCTGTTTGTATTCATCTCCAAACAGGCCAAGACCTGTCTGGGAGATTGGATTGAGGCATTTATACTGGAACATTATGCATTTTCCTCCTCGAATTTCTTCATAAATGCAACAAGTGCTTCAACACCTTCTTTAGGCATTGCATTATAGATACTTGCACGCATACCTCCAACTGTTCTGTGGCCTTTCAGGTTTACAAGACCTGCTGCTTTTGCTTCTTTTACGAATTTTGCATCCATGTCTTTGTCTCCTGTTACGAAAGGTACGTTCATAAGAGAACGGGAAGCAGGCTCTACTGTTCCTTTGAACAGTTTGCTCTGATCCAGATAATCGTAGAGGATTTTTGCTTTCTCAATATTTCTTCTCTGCATTTCCTCAAGTCCGCCCATAGCTTTCAGCCATTTGAAGACTTTGCCGCATACATAGATGCAGTATGCGTTTGGTGTATTATAAAGAGAACCTGCATCTGCGTGTGTTTTGTATGTAAGCATGGTTGGTGTACCAGGAAGAACATCTTCTGTAATAAGATCCTCACGGATAATTGCGATCACCATGCCTGCAGGTCCGATATTTTTCTGAACACCACCGTAGATGATGCCATATTTGGTAACATCAACCGGCTCAGAAAGGAAACAGGAAGAAACATCTGCTACCAGTGTTTTACCTTTTGTGTTCGGAAGTGTTTTGTATTTTGTTCCATAGATTGTATTGTTCTCACAGATGTATACATAGTCTGCATCCGGGCTGATCGGAAGGTCACTGCAGTCAGGAATATATGAGAATGTCTTGTCCTCGGAAGAAGCGATCTTGTTTACTTTTCCGTATTTCTGGGCTTCCTGATAAGCTTTCTTTGCCCACTGTCCGGTAACAATATAATCAGCTACTTTGTTTTTCATCAGGTTCATAGGGATCATGGCAAACTGCTGTGATGCTCCTCCCTGAAGGAAAAGTACTTTGTAGTTGTCAGGAATATTCATCAGATCTCTTAAATCCTGCTCTGCGTCATCAATGATTTTCTGGAATTCAGGGCTTCTGTGGCTCATTTCCATTACTGACATTCCTGTGCCCTGGTAATCCATCATCTCGTCTGCTACTTCTTTCAGCACAGGCTCCGGCAATACGGCCGGTCCTGCAGAAAAATTATACACTCTGCTCATTGTTCTTCATATCCTCCTCGTCAAAAACATCATCAAGATTAGCTCCTGCAGGTACCATCGGGAATACACTGAGATCCTGATCGATCCAGCAGTCAAGTACTACAGGTCCGTCACTGTTAAGTGCTTCCTTCAGCACAGGTTCAACTTCTTCCATCTTTGTAATGCGGATGGCTTTTGCTCCCATACCCTCAGCAATTTTTACAAAGTCCACTGCATCATTGAGAACTGTATGTGAGTATCTCTGCCCATAAAACAGGGTCTGCCACTGACGAACCATACCAAGTACATGATTGTTCATGACAATCTGTATAAGAGGTTTACCACAACGTACAGCGGTCGCGATCTCGTTCATGTTCATTCTGAAACAGCCGTCTCCTCCGATGTTGACAACAATTTTGTCCGGACGGCCCATTTTGGCACCAATTGCAGCACCAAGTCCGTATCCCATAGTTCCAAGACCTCCTGATGTCAGGAATGTTCTTGGTTCTTTGTATTTATAATACTGGGCTGCCCACATCTGATGCTGCCCAACATCAGTGGAAATGATCGCTTCACCATTTGTAAGCTCATAAAGCTTCTCAAGAATATATGGTCCGGTCAGCTGACTGTGATCATAATTAAGCGGGTATTTTGCTTTCATTTCCTGGATGTGTTCGATCCATTCAGGATGCGGCATTTCTTCCGGAAGAAGTTCCAGAATTCTGCGGAGACATTCTCTGACATCTCCGACAACAGAAGCGTCTACCTGAACATTCTTGTTGATTTCAGCTGCATCAACATCTATCTGAAGGATCTTCGCCTGTTTCGCAAAAGTTTTTGCATTTCCGGTAACACGGTCACTGAACCTTGAACCAAGTACGATCAGAAGATCACACTGGGTAACCCCAAAGTCTGAAGTCTTTGTTCCGTGCATACCGAGCATTCCGGTGTAAAGGGGATCTTCTCCTGAAAAAGCGCCCTTACCCATAAGACTGTCACATACCGGAGACTGCAGTCTGTGTGCAAGATCTGCGATCTCTTTAGAAGCTCCGGAGATCACACAGCCGCCTCCTACGAAGATATATGGTTTCTGTGATGCCCTGATCATTTCAACAGCCTGGTTTATATCTTCTTTTGTGATTGTTTCTGTCTCACGGTTAATGGTTGCAGGACGACGCAGTGTATACTCACACGGCGCTGCTGTCACATCTTTCGTAACATCTACAAGTACCGGTCCCGGACGTCCACTCTTTGCAATACAGAATGCGCTGCGGAGAGTATCGGCAAGCTTTGTGACATCTTTGACAATGTAACTGTGTTTTGTCACAGGCATTACGATACCTGCGATATCTACTTCCTGAAAAGAATCTTTTCCCAGGAGTGCATTTCCTACATTACATGTGATAGCTACTACAGGAACGGAATCCATGTAAGCAGTTGCAATACCTGTTACAAGGTTTGTTGCTCCCGGTCCGGAGGTTGCAAGGCAGACACCGACTTTGCCGGTTGCCCTTGCATATCCGTCTGCCGCATGTGATGCACCCTGCTCGTGAGAGGTCAGCACATGGGTGATCTCATCACTGTGTTTATAGAGAGCATCATAGACATTGAGAATCGCTCCGCCCGGATAACCGAAAACAGTATCCACGCCCTGCTCTTTCAGACACTCTATAATGATCTCTGCACCTTTAAGCTGCATGATAGTTCCTCCTTATTTTGCCTTTGGTACTTCAAGGATAGCTCCTCTGTTTCCTGAGGTTACCATTGCAGCATATCTTGCAAGATATCCTGTTGTTACCTTAGGTTCACGAGGCTGCCATTTTTCTTTCCTTGCTTTCATTTCTTCATCAGAAACTTTTACTTCCAGTTTCAGGTTCGGAATATCAATACTGATGATATCGCCTTCTTCTACCAGGGCGATTGGTCCTCCTACAGCAGCTTCCGGTGAAACGTGTCCGATAGAAGCACCTCTGGAAGCCCCGCTGAAACGTCCGTCTGTAATAAGAGCAACAGATGAGCCAAGTCCCATACCTGCGATCGCAGAAGTAGGATTCAGCATTTCTCTCATTCCAGGACCGCCTTTCGGTCCTTCATAACGAATGACTACAACATCACCTGCAACAATCTTGCCGCCTTTGATTGCCGCAATCGCATCTTCTTCACATTCAAATACTCTTGCAGGTCCTTCATGAACCATCATTTCAGGAACAACCGCAGAGCGTTTTACCACACCGCCATCCGGTGCAAGATTTCCTTTCAGAACTGCAAGTCCGCCTGTCTGGCTGTATGGATTATCCAGTGGTCGGATTACTTCAGGATTCAGGTTTACACAGTCTTTGATGTTCTCACCGACTGTCTTGCCTGTTACTGTCATACATTCTGTATGGAGAAGTCCTTTTTTGTTCAGTTCATTCATAACAGCGTATACACCGCCCGCCTCATTGAGGTCTTCCATATATGTCGGACCTGCAGGTGCCAGGTGGCAGAGGTTCGGAGTCTTTTCGCTGATCTCATTTGCAAAGCTGATATCAAAATCCATTCCGATCTCATGTGCAATTGCCGGCAGATGAAGCATACTGTTTGTGGAACATCCAAGTGCCATATCAACAGTAAGTGCATTGAGGATTGCTTCTTTTGTCATGATATCTCTCGGACGGATATTTCTGCGGTACATTTCCATAACCTGCATACCTGCATGTTTTGCAAGACGGATACGCTCTGAATATACAGCCGGGATAGTTCCATTTCCACGAAGTCCCATACCAAGTACTTCCGTAAGACAGTTCATGGAGTTTGCTGTATACATACCTGAACATGATCCACAGGTCGGGCATGTTTTATTTTCAAATTCTGTAAGTTCATTTTCGTCGATTTTTCCTGCTGCATAGGAACCAACTGCCTCGAACATACTGGAAAGACTTGTTTTGTGGCCGTGGATATGTCCTGCGAGCATCGGACCGCCGCTGACAAATACAGTAGGAACGTTGATCCTTGCTGCTGCCATCAGAAGTCCCGGAACGTTTTTGTCACAGTTCGGAACCATTACAAGGGCATCAAACTGGTGAGCCATTGCCATAGCTTCTGTAGAATCTGCAATCAGGTCTCTTGTCACAAGAGAGTATTTCATTCCGATATGTCCCATTGCAATACCATCACAAACTGCGATAGCCGGGAATACGATCGGTGTGCCGCCGGCCATGGCAACACCCTGTTTTACAGCTGCTACTATTTTATCCAGGTTCATATGACCCGGAACGATTTCATTATAGGAACTTACGATACCTACCAGCGGACGTTCCATTTCTTCTTTTGTGAGGCCAAGAGCATTAAACAGTGATCTGTGCGGTGCCTGCTGTGAGCCTGTTTTTACTGCGTCACTTCTCATTTCTGTATCTCCTTTTTCTTTATACGGTTCAGACCGCTGCTGCGATCAGATCTCCCATTTCTTTTGTTCCGACAGCTTTGCATCCGTCTGACATGATGTCACCTGTGCGGTATCCGTCTGTAAGGACTTTCTGTACTGCCGCTTCTACTGCATCTGCCTCTTTATCCAGATTAAGTGAATAACGGAGAAGCATTGCTGCAGAGAGAATTGTAGCAATCGGATTTGCCTTGTTCTGTCCCGCAATATCCGGTGCTGAACCATGGCTTGGTTCATAAAGGCCAAATTTTGTTTCATTCAGACTTGCGGAAGAAAGCATTCCGATTGATCCTGTTACCATGCTGGCTTCATCAGAAAGGATATCACCAAACATATTCTCTGTAAGAATAACATCGAACTGTCCCGGATCATGGACCAGCTGCATTGCACAGTTGTCAACCAGCATATGTTCCAGAGTTACTTCCGGATAATCCTTTGCAACTTCCTCGACAACTTTTCTCCAGAGTCTGGAAGAGTCAAGAACATTTGCCTTGTCAACACTTGTAACTTTCTTTCTTCTCTTCATGGCAATATCAAATGCCTTGATGGCAATTCTGCGGATCTCATTTTCATTATAAGAAAGTGTATCAATCGCTTTCTTTACACCATCTTCTTCGATTGTTTTTCTTTCTCCGAAATAAAGGCCACCGGTAAGCTCACGGACAATGATCATGTCAAATCCGTCTTCACCGATCACTTCTTTTTTAAGAGGGCATGCTTCTTCGAGTTCTTTATAAAGATATGCCGGACGGAGATTGGCAAAAAGGTTAAGTGCCTTACGAATTGCCAGAAGTCCAGCTTCCGGACGTTTGGATGGTTCCAGTTTATACCATGGAGAAGTCTTTGCATCTCCACCGATGGAACCCATCAGAACAGCATCTGAAGCCTTACAGGTTGAAATAGCTTCTTCTGTAAGAGGTACTCCGTGGACATCAATGGATGCTCCGCCCAGAAGGACCTCTGAATATGAAAATGTATGATGATATTTCTGGCATACACTGTCCAGAACTTTTTTTGCTTCAGCAACAATTTCCGGTCCGATTCCGTCACCTGGAATCAGCGCAATCTTATATTCCATATTACGATTTCCTCTCTCTGCAGATATATTTTTGACTGCAAAGTCCTTTCCTTTGGGTATCGTTATTATAATAACGCACTTTTATTTACTTTTCAACCCTTTACTACGTAAAAGTTGCAGAGCGCTTACCGCAGTTGTTTATAAAAAAAGAAAGTGTCATGCATTTCTACACAACACCTTCTTTTATTTACAGTTATGCAGACGCCTGTTCTGCCTTCTCCACTTCTGCAATGGCCTGTTTTCTCATGGGGATACGGCAGTTTTTGTTATTGCCGAACTCAACGATCACATCTTCTTCTGTCATATCGATGATCACGCCATAAAAGCCTCCTGTTGTAACAATACTGTCACCAACTTCCATGCTGTTCAACATCGCCTGAAGTCTTTTCTGTTCTTTTTTCTGAGGACGGATCATCAGGAAATACATTACTCCGAAAATAACAACCATCCACAGAATCATCATACCCATGCTTGCGGTACTGCTTGCTGTGCTGCTCATTTGCGATTCCTCCTGTTTTTAACTGTTGTTGTTCTCCCTGTTTTGTATGGTAACAACTATCTTCCTGCTTCATTCAGGAACATTATAGTCTATCATACACAAAAACACACGTCACTTCAAGTGCTTTCTGTAGATTTTTATGGAATAAAGCCAATATTCTCTGCAAAATCTTCTTATTCACCTGCTTCAAAACCGTCCAGGCGCATTTTTTTGTATTCTGCAAATCTTCCCTGCTCAATGGCATCACGGATTTCTTCCATCATATGATTATAGAAATACAGATTATGAAGCACACAGAGACGCATGCCGAGCATTTCCTTTGCTTTCAGGAGATGTCTGATATAGGCTCTGCTGTAGCGGCGGCAGGCCGGACACTGGCATCCTTCTTCGATCGGTCGTGTATCCAGTTCGTATTTTGCATTGAACATGTTCATCTTGCCATGATTGGTATATACATGTCCGTGACGTCCGTTTCGGCTCGGATAAACGCAGTCAAAGAAATCAATTCCTCTCTCCACACCTTCCAGGATATTGGCAGGAGTTCCCACCCCCATAAGATATGTCGGTTTATCCTGCGGAAGATATGGTACAACTTCATCAAGGATACGATACATTTCCTCATGTGTTTCTCCTACTGCCAGTCCGCCGACAGCATAGCCGTCAAGATCCATCTTTGCAATTTCTTTTGCATGTTCAATACGGATATCTTCATAGACACCTCCCTGATTGATTCCAAAGAGAAGCTGGTTCTTATTGATGGTATCCGGCAGGCTGTTGAGGCGTTTCATCTCTGCCTTGCAGCGAGCAAGCCAGCGTGTGGTGCGTTCTACAGATTTCTGTACATAATCTCTGTCTGCCACACTGCTGGGGCACTCATCAAATGCCATCGCAATGGTAGATGCAAGGTTTGACTGGATCTGCATACTTTCTTCCGGTCCCATAAAAATCTTATGTCCGTCAATATGTGACTGAAAATGCACTCCCTCTTCTTTGATCTTGCGGAGTTTTGCCAGGGAAAATACCTGGAATCCGCCGGAATCCGTAAGGATTGGTTTGTCCCATACCATAAACTTGTGAAGACCGCCCAGCTGTTTTACTACTTTATCTCCCGGACGTACATGAAGATGGTAAGTGTTTGATAATTCTACCTGTGTTCCGATCTCATTGAGATCCTCCGTGGAAACAGCACCTTTAATGGCCCCGATTGTTCCCACGTTCATAAAAACAGGAGTCTGAATGGTTCCGTGAACAGTTTCAAACTGTGCACGCTTGGCACGTCCTTCTGTTTTTATCAATGTATATTTTGCCATATTTTTCCTCTTTCTTTTTTGGTTGACTGTTACTTTCGATCCAGAAATCTTTTCATTCCGATTGCAGCAAGAATGAGATACACCGGAACAAACATATAGAGATATTTTGCCCTGCTCTCAAAAATCAGCACATAGGCAGAAACTCCCATTATCACAAGCTTCAGGTAAAAAAGTCCTGCACTCTTCTTTTCTGATGGTAACACAGTAAAGAATATAAATACAAGGGCAGACAGCCAGAAAAACTGTTCCACAAGTGCATAATAACGAAAATGCGGACGTTTTTTTACAAATATGTTTTCAATCACGGAATCTCCGAACTTTTCTCCGTCGCTTAATTTCTGGACAATCGAAAAAGTTCCGTCATTATAATTCTGGAAGTTTTTATACGTATAGAAAAAGAGATTTCCTGAAATGCCTCTGTTTTTTATTCTGTTTATTCCCTCTTCACGATCATTACTGTCACGTTCTGTCTTTGCAGTAAAGCTCCGGGTAAACTTAACATCGTCTCCGTAAACAGAACCAAGCGAAACATCATTCTGACCCATCATGAAATAATGCCAGAATCCATTCTCCATTTCTGTGTCCTGTTCATAGCCGGCGTCCCTGAAGCAGGATCTCATGCCTGCATTCAGTCCTGCATAAACAGCACTGAATATAACTGCAAAGATAAGAACTTTTTTCAGAAAATCTTTTTTGTTCTGAAGTTTCAGGCAGCAGATCACAATAACTCCCGCGATCAGGAAAATAGCGCCTGTCACTTTGATAAAACATGCCAGCGCAATGGACACTGCACTTAAAATCTGCCAGCCGATTCCTTTCTTTTTGTTAAAGAAAACAAACAGCGGGATCACCAGAAAAAGCACACCGTAATTATCTGTATAAGGTGTAAATGTCCTGTATGCAAAATCATAGAGAAAGATTCCTGCAAACATAGTCACAAAACCGATCAGTTTCCTGCCTGTGATCTTATAGCTGATCTGAGCCGTAAGAAGTACAGACAGATTTACCAGTATGATCCCGATGGTAATCACCGGCTGCCAGTCTCCAAACATGCGCACGATCATGGAAAACACATACAGAATATTCAGGTTGTTCGGATATCTGTTAAAATATTTCTGATCAGAAAATGTATGATCAAGCCCGATGGCCATCGCTGTTTCCCGCACATGCTCAAAATCAAATTTCAGAGGTCTCGCCAGATATTTCATGCATTTCAGCTGAATAAGAAGTACCGCCGCACTTACAAGAATAAGAATCACATAGAACCATCTGTCATCTGATTTTTCTATCCTGTCAGCCATCTTCGTTCTGTTAAACCAGCCAAGAACCGCCAGCAGCGCAATGATCAGCAGTGCCGGAACAAAGTTGCTGTATTCATAACTTCTCTGCCTGTAAGCTGCACTTCTCTCAAGAATGAAAACAGAAAGAAGTGTATAGCTCCAGTACAATGCAAACAGGACTCCAATGCATTTGCTTATTTTGTTTCCTGCTTTATTCATTTTTCTTTTTCAGTTCCTTTTCGTAATTGATTTCCGTACTCATGCCTCTTTTTTATCAAGATTTTTCTGTGCAGTGGAAAGCATAAGCTTGATACGATTCAGCTGGTTTACCTCACTTGCTCCCGGATCGTAGTCGATAGCTACAATATTTGCTTCAGGGTGGACACGACGTATTTCCTTGATAACACCTTTTCCCACAATATGATTCGGCAGGCAGGCAAAGGGCTGAATACATACAATATTCGGAACTCCGCCATGGATCAGTTCCATCATCTCTCCTGTAAGAAACCATCCTTCACCTGTCTGATTTCCAGGCGATACGATTGGTGTCGCCATTTTTGCAAGATCTGCAATATTTGCAGACGGCGTAAAGTGACGGCTCTGGGCAAGTGCCTCGTTTGCAGTCTTGCGCAGCCATTCGATTCCCTTTATTCCCCAGTTTGCGATCGTCGCCTTGTTCTTCTTAAATCCCAGAAATTCACACTTGAAATTCTGATTATAGAAGCAGTAGTTAATAAAATCTATAAGATCCGGGCAAACGGCCTCTGCACCTTCTGACTCCAAAAGTTCAGCAAGATGATTGTTTGCCGCAGGAAGGAATTTGACAAGGATTTCTCCTACAATACCGACTCTCGGTTTTCTCTCACTGCTGATCGGAATCAGGTCAAATTCATGTACCATATCACGGCACATCTTCTTGAACTGACTGTGACTGACGCTTCCTCCCTCCAGGAAAGAAATGACTCTCTGTTCCCAGATCTTATGTTTGCGGTTAACAATTCCCGGCTCCAGTTCATATGGGCGCATACGGTAAACGCACTTCATAAGTATATCACCAAAAACAGCTCCATAGCATACACGCTTGATCAGCGGAAGTGTCAGTTTGAATCCCGGATTGCTTTCCAGTCCGCTTAAGTTAAGGGATATAACAGGGATCTGTTCCATGCCTGCTTTCTTAAGTGCACGGCGGATAAATGCAATATAGTTGGAAGCACGGCATCCACCACCTGTCTGGGACATGATAACAGCTGTTTTGTTCAGATCATATTTACCGGAAAGCAGCGCATCCATGATCTGTCCGACAACGATCAGAGACGGATAGCATGCATCATTATTTACGTATTTAAGACCCACATCAACTGCATGTTTATTATCATTTGGAAGCACTTCCAGATGATAACCACAGGTATTGAAAGCAGCCTGCAGAATGCTGAAATGGAACGGGGACATCTGCGGACAGAGAATCGTATAGTCTTTACGCATCTCTTTTGTAAATACAATTTTTTCAATGGATGAAGTTTTTATCTCCCGTTCTTTATGCTGGGCATCTTTTGCACGGAGTGCTGCCAGAAGAGAACGTACACGGATACGTGCAGCTCCGAGATTATTTACCTCATCTATCTTCAAACAGGTATATATCTTACCGCTTCCGTCAAGTATCTCATATACTTCATCTGTTGTTACGGCATCAAGGCCGCAGCCGAAAGAGTTCAGCTGGATCATGTCAAGATTATCCTGTGTCTTTACGAAGTTTGCTGCCGCATACAGACGGGAATGATACATCCACTGGTCATTAACACGGATCGGACGTTCCACATGTCCCAGATGGCTGACAGAATCTTCGGTAAGTACTGCGATTCCATAACTGTTAATAAGATCCGGGATTCCGTGGTGGATTTCAGGATCAATATGATATGGACGGCCTGCGAGGACGATTCCTCTTCTTCCTGTTTCTTTCAGGTACTGAAGAGTTTCTTCACCTTTTTTCTCTACGTCTTTACGTGCCTGCGCAAGTTCCTCCCATGCCGCATGTGCTGCCGCTTTTACTTCATCTGCCGGAATATCCTTAAACACCTGAACAAGACGGTCTGTAAGGATTGCCTCTGTTGTGAAGGCAAGGAACGGATTCATAAATGTAATATCCGGATTACGCAGTTCATCTACATTGTTTTTGATATTCTCCGCATAGGAAGTAACAATCGGGCAGTTATAATGGTTTACTGCATCCGGAAATTCATTTCTCTCATAAGGAATACACGGATAAAAAATAAATTTCACACCTTTTTTCAGGAGCCAGCTCACATGTCCGTGGGCAAGTTTTGCAGGATAACATTCTGATTCACTTGGGATTGATTCAATTCCAAGTTCATAAATCTTTCTTGTGGAAGTAGGTGAAAGTACTACTTCGTATTTCAGCTGTGTAAGGAAAGTGTACCAGAACGGATAGTTCTCGAACATATTCAGCACACGCGGGATACCTACCTGCCCTCTTGTCGCTTTGTCAGGGCTTAACGGTTCATAGGAAAACAGTCTTTTATATTTGTATTCAAAAAGATTCGGAACATGATCTTTGTTCTTTTCTTTTCCGATTCCACGCTCACAGCGGTTTCCGCTGACAAACTGACGTCCACCCGTAAATTTGTTGATTGTCAGACGACAGTTATTTGTACAGCCGCGGCAGTTCGCCATGGAAGTTGTATATTTCAGTTCATTGATCTTGTCTATGGAGAGCATTGTGGTTTCCCTGCCCTCTTCATAACGCTCTCTTGCGATCAGTGCTGCACCGAAAGCGCCCATGATACCTGCAATATCCGGACGGATAGCTTCGCAGTTGGCAATTTTCTCAAAGCTTCTGAGAACTGCATCATTATAAAAAGTACCGCCCTGTACAACAATGTGTTTACCAAGTTCTGTAGCGTCAGAAACTTTGATAACTTTATAGAGTGCATTTTTAATAACAGAATATGCAAGGCCGGCAGAGATATCGGATACTTCTGCGCCCTCTTTCTGTGCCTGTTTAACCTTGGAGTTCATAAAAACAGTACATCGGGTTCCAAGGTCAATCGGGTGCTGCGCAAAAAGAGCTGCTTTTGCAAAATCCTGCACACTGTAATTCAAAGATTTTGCAAATGTCTCAATAAAGGAACCACAGCCTGAAGAGCACGCCTCATTCAGCTGTACACTGTCTACCGTCTGATTTTTGATCTTGATACATTTCATATCCTGACCACCGATATCAAGGATACAGTCTACTTCCGGATCAAAAAATGCTGCCGCATAGTAATGGGATACTGTCTCTACCTCTCCCTCGTCAAGAAGAAGTGCTGCCTTGATCAGAGCCTCTCCATAACCAGTGGAACATGCATAGGCAATTCTGGCATCCTCCGGAAGTTTTGAGTAAATTTCCTGAATAGAACGGATTGCTGTCTTCAGCGGACTTCCGTTATTATTGCTGTAGAAAGAATACAGAAGCGTTCCATCCTCTCCTACAAGCGCTGTCTTTGTAGTTGTAGAACCGGCATCAATACCCAGATAGCAGTTTCCTTTATAAGACGCAAGATCTCCCTTGGTTACTTTGTAGGAAGACTGCCTTTCATCAAATGCCTTATAATCTTCTTTTGTTGCAAACAGAGGTTCCATACGTTCCACTTCAAAATCCAGTTTGATGGAATTACGAAGTTTTTCTTTCAACTCCAGAAGTGAAACTGAAGTTTCTTTTTTGGAGTTCAGTGCTGATCCGATTGCTGCAAAAAGATGTGAATTCTCCGGTGCGATCGTATGTTCTTCATCAAGCTTCAGTGTACGCACAAATGCAGCTTTCAGTTCAGAAAGGAAATGCAGCGGGCCGCCAAGAAACGCTACATGGCCACGGATTGGTTTTCCGCAGGCAAGGCCGGAAATTGTCTGGTTTACAACTGCCTGGAAAATAGAAGCAGAAAGATCTTCTTTCGTCGCTCCTTCATTGATCAGCGGCTGGATATCTGTTTTTGCAAAAACACCGCAACGGGCTGCGATCGGATAAAGTGAATTGTAATTTTTTGCATATTCATTCAGTCCTGTCGCATCTGTCTGGAGCAGAGATGCCATCTGATCAATAAAAGATCCTGTACCACCGGCGCAGATACCGTTCATACGCTGTTCAATATTGCCACCTTCGAAATATATGATCTTTGCATCTTCACCACCCAGTTCAATGGCAACATCTGTCTGGGGTGCGATCTTCTGCAGAGATGTGGATACTGCGATAACTTCCTGTACAAAAGGGATTTCCAGGTGGTTGGCAAGTGTAAGTCCGCCGGATCCTGTGATCACCGGGCAGAGAGTCATTTCTCCAAGTTCTGCATGAGCTTTTTCCAGAAGATCTGCCAGTGTTTCCTGAATGTTTGCAAAATGACGTTCGTAATCCGCAAACAGAAGTTTTTCATTTTCATCAAGAATCGCAATTTTTACAGTTGTAGATCCGATATCAATTCCCAATGTGTATGTACTCATATAAAGTGTTTCGACCTCCTCGTCATGTGACTGTATTTATACAGATAAACAAAAGTGTTACTTCTTATTAAAAGCGAATCCATAAAAATCGAATTCCGTAACATTATACGACAAAGTTTTTAAATTTACAATCACCAAGTTTCGGAATCTGTTACAAAAAGATTATTGTTCACTCCGTTCACAGTAACACAAAAAGGACATCCGGGATTTTTTCTCAGATGTCCTTAAACAAGTCAGTATCAACGATGTATTTTGTCTGCAATTCTTACAAGATATGAGCCTCCCGGCATTCTGGACAGACGTTCTGCTGCTGTTTTGTCCACCAGAATATACACCAGGAAGTAAGCTGCTGCCGCAAGAATCACTGCCATTCCCAGACAGATCACATTGGAATGGATCAGAAAATAAAGTCCATAATAAACGCCTCCTGCTACTGCACACATAACTACAGATGCAATAAGCGGGCTTAAATACGCCTCTTTCCATGGATTTTTATATTTCAGATATTTTTTCATAAAGCGGTCATTCATCACACATACAACTACTGCATAGATGATCATGGCAACCAGAAGTGCGTAGATTCCAAGATCTGTAAACATCAGAAGAAGGACTACTGCAACTACATCTACAACAAGTGCAACTGCTGCTGTAAACATCGGGATTTTCGGTTTGCCGATTCCCTGCAAAACTCCGTTTGAAATATTTGACATTCCATTAAGAAGGATTGTAAAAGAACCAAGCATAAGGAGTTTGCCTGCCACTCCGTTCGTGCCACCAAACAGAAGAGAAACGATCGGCTGTGCAAGTGTGGCAAGTCCTACTGCACATGGAATGGAAATGAACATGGACAGCTGTACTGTCTGGTCAATACGCTTTCTTGTCTCACGGATATCTCCTGTTGCATAAAGAGCGGAAACTTCCGGTATCATGGAAGTAGGTGCCGCACTGGAAAGTGTCAGCGGAATATTGATAATACTCATAAAATAAGTAGCATATTCTGCATACATAATACTGATAGTATCTGAATTCATTCCATGAGACCCCATGATCTCAGAATAAAGGACACCATTCAGATATCCGTTGATATTGTAAATAAATGAGCTGAGAATGATCGGTGAAACGATGAGAATGATCAGTTTCAGGATCTCACCATAAGATTCTTCTCTGTGTGTATGGTCTTTCTGAACCCTTCTTTTAATTGCCTTTCGGTTCACTCCGTAAACCATCAGCATAAAGAGCAGCGCCACAACTACACCTGCAGTTGTTCCCACTGTGGAACCGGCTGCGCCCCATTTGGCAACATTTCCATCTGTGCCATCTGCAAAATATTTAATGAACATCCAGGCTGCGATCAGGCTGACTGCAGCATTAAAAATCTGTTCAAGGATCTGCGAGATCGAGGTTGGCATCATATTTCTGTATGCCTGAAAATATCCTCTGTATACACCGAGGATTCCTGACAAAAATATCGTTGGAGAAAGAATCTGCAATGCAAGGACTGCATTCGGCTGATTGCTCGGGATAATAATATGCGCACCAAAAAGACAGATAAGCGCCACAATACCGCCAACTACCGCTGCATAAATCAGGGAACCTCTGAAAATCTTCTGCGCATTTTTGTAATCTTTCAGTGCGATCCTCTCAGAGATCAGTTTCGATACAGCCTGCGGAATACTGAAAGACGCAATCATCAGAAGAATCATATAGGCATTCTGTGCAAGGCTGATATAGCCCATACCCATATTTCCCACGATTGATGAAAGCGGGCTCTTGTAAAGCAGTCCTATGACTTTTGAGATCATGGCTGCGATCATCAGAAAAGAGGCATTTTTTACAAGGTTATTCTTTTTATTCATATAGATTTCTGTACTCCCTCTTCCTGCTGTTGTTTATTTTCGATCTGCCAGTCAATCGGTTCCAGACCATTTGCGATCAGAAACTCATTTGTTTTACTGAAATGACGACAGCCGAAAAATCCTCTGTATGCAGACAAAGGACTGGGATGCGGTGCCTCAAGAATCAGGTGTTTCGGATTGTTCAGCATAGATTTTTTCATCTGTGCCGGTCTTCCCCAGAGAAGAAATACAATCGGACGGTCCTGTTCATTAAGAATTCTGATTGCTGCATCCGTGAACTGTTCCCAGCCAATTCCACGATGTGAATTCGCCTGATGTGCCCGTACAGTCAGCACAGTGTTCAAAAGAAGTACTCCCTGCCTTGCCCATTTTTCCAGATAGCCATTATCCGGAATATAGCAGCCCAGGTCATCATGCAGTTCCTGATAAATATTCACAAGTGACGGCGGGATCTCCACATCTTTTTTTACAGAAAAGCAGAGTCCGTGTGCCTGTCCGTCATTATGATATGGATCCTGTCCCAGAATCACAACCTTTACTTCGCTGAGCGGTGTAAAGTGAAATGCATTAAACATATCTTCCGCAGGAGGAAAAATTTTGCGTGTCTGATATTCCTCCATAACGGTCTTATACAATTTTGAATAATATGGCTGATGGAATTCCCCTCTCAGAGCTTCCAGCCATTCTCCTGACAAAGGAGCCATAATCTGTCTTTCTCCTTTCTTATCTGCGGACAGAAATTCCCCGATCTGCAAGATAATCTTTTACCTGTCTGATCTCGAGTTCTTTGTAATGAAAAAGAGAGGCTGCAAGTGCCGCATCTGCACCACCTTCTGTAAGAGCATCATAAAAATGTTCCAGAGTACCTGCACCGCCCGATGCAATCACAGGTATGGATACTGCATCTGCAACTGCTCTGGTAAGTTCAATGTCATAACCTGCCTTGGTCCCGTCACAGTCCATACTGGTCAGCAGGATTTCACCGGCTCCCAGTGCTTCAACTTTCTTCGCCCATTCTATTGCATCAATTCCCGTATCCAGCCTGCCTCCGTGTTTGTAGATATTCCAGCCACCATCTTCTCTTCTCTTTGCATCAATGGCAACTACCACACACTGGCTGCCGAATTTGTCAGCTGCTTCCGTGATCAGTTCCGGTCTGTCAATTGCTGCCGAGTTTACAGAAATCTTATCAGCCCCTTCTCTCAGAAGTTTCTTAAAATCATCTACTGTACGGATACCGCCTCCCACCGTAAAAGGTATAAAAACATTGGCGGCAACTTCCCTTACCATGTCAACAACTGTATCTCTTTCTTCACAGGAGGCTGTGATATCCAGAAAAACGACTTCATCGGCTCCTGCCGCATCATATGCCTTTGCAATCTCCACAGGATCTCCTGCATCTTTAAGATCCACAAAATTAACGCCTTTTACTACCCGTCCCCTGTTTACATCAAGGCAGGGAATGATTCTTTTTGTAAACATATCATTTACCCTCCTTTTCAAGCCCGGCAAAGTTTTCGAGTATTTTAAGCCCGTATTTACTGCTCTTTTCCGGATGGAACTGACAGGCAAATACATTACCCTTCTCCACAGATGCATGAATGGTGGTACTGTATTCTGTGGTGGCTTTTACGATTTCAGGCTCCTCTGCCTTAAGATAATAAGAATGTACAAAATATACATATGTATCTTCCGGAATTCCACGAAACAATCTTCCATCATTCTGAAGATGAAGTGAATTCCAACCCATATGCGGAATCTTAAGTCCCTCTGCCGGAGGAATCTTAAGGATTTTCCCTTTCAGAATTCCAAGTCCTTCCACCCCCGGAGTTTCCTCACTGCTTTCAAAGAGAAGCTGCAGGCCCAGGCAGATTCCAAGAAACGGTGTGTTACTTTTTATCATGTCCTGAATCACAGGAACCAATCCATATCTGTGGAGATTTTCCATAGCCTGTCCAAAGCTTCCGACACCTGGAAGGATTACCTTGTCTGCTTTCAGGAGAACTTCAGGATCTCTGGATACAACTGCCTCCTCGCCAAGATAGGCAAGTGCCTTTGATACACTGGCTATGTTGCCTGCATCATAATCAATAATTCCAATCATTCTGTCTCACATCCTGTCTTTATTTGTCATTTTTTGTCCTCATCCGTCTTTCAGTATAACCCAAAAAAAGGCAGATGCAAAGCAGTTTCTTCACATCTGTCTTTTTTCTTTATATTATTTATTCTTTACATCAAGAGTAAACCAGAATTCCACGCCATTATCGTAATTCTGCACACCATACTCCTGATGCAGTCCTTCCATAATCGCCTTGACAATAGAAAGACCAATTCCGCTTCCACCGTATTCCCTCGTTCTGGCTTTATCAACTTTGAAAAATTTATTCCAGAGTTTCGGAACATCTTCCTCCGGTATCGGAGTTCCCGTATTAAAGACTGTAATCTTTACTCTGTCTCCCTCAGGGATAATGCGGATTTCAATTTCTCTGGCGCCATCCAGATGGTTCAGTGCATTGCTTGTATAGTTAGTTACAACTTCCTCGATTTTAAACTCGTCTGCCCAGACATAAACCGGATTATCTGCCTCGAAACTGACTTTTGCTTCTTTTTGCTGAATCATAATATCCATGGACTGTAAGACACCACGGATAAGACTTACAATATCAAATCGCTCCATCGTCACTTCATCTCTGCCGGATTCCAGCTGGTTCAGTGTCAGAAGATTTTTGACAAGCTTATTCATCTTAGATGCTTCATCCATGATAACATCACAGTAAAATTCCCTGCTTTCCGGATCATCGGAAATATTTTCCTTAAGTCCTTCTGCATACCCCTGTACAAGTGCGATAGGGGTTTTTAATTCATGAGACACGTTATTCAGGAATTCCTGTCTCATCTGGTCAATACGCTCTTTATTTTCGATATCTTTCTGCAGTTCATTGTTCGCAGATTTCAGCTCGGAAATCGTTTTTTCAAGCTGTTCTGACATTCTGTTAAAATTCTCACCGAGTTCATCTATTTCATTTCCTGAATGACTCTGATATTTTGCATCAAAATCCAGCTCACTCATTTTTGTGGAAAGAAGCGTCAGTTCGCTTATAGGCTTTGTGATCTTTTTGGTAATGATCCAGATCAGTATACCGCTGATCGCAATGATCGTGATGCCTACATATAAATAAAAACTGTTGGAAATAGAAACGCTCTCACGTATGCTTTCCAGCGGCGTACGTATAAGGAAATAACAGCCGTTCTTAAGCTGTCCCCAGCTCTCTACGTATTCCATTCCTGCAAAGCGGTCTCTGACCTGCTGGATTACATAAGCGTCTTCCTGAACCAGGATCTTTTCTTTTGTTTTCTGCTTGTCAAGATTATAGACATATCCCAGCAGCCTTGCTTCCAGAAGATCTTCATTGCTCCCCACTGAGCAGACATTCTGACCGTCTTCTGTGATCACTACCCAGGTCAGATTGTTTTCAGAACACTTCCGGAAAATCTCATCTGAAATATCCGCGCTTGACACTCCGTCTGAATCTGTATGAACATCCAGTTTTTCCAGTTTCTCAACTGCTTCTTTCAGGACTTCTGTTTTGCGGCTGATATAATAATGCTCCAGAAACATCGCATTGATCGCAGTTATGGCAATCAGCGAAAGGAGAAGAAGTCCGATAAAAAGTGCAGCAATCTGCCTTCTCAGGGGATGAAACTTATTTCTGCTTTTTGTGTCAGCCGGTTTTTTCATTTCTCATCTACCTCAAATTTGTATCCCATTCCCCAGACTGTTTTGATATATTCTCCTTTATCTCCCATCTTGCTTCTCAGTTTTTTGACGTGAGTATCAATTGTACGGGCATCGCCGAAATAATCATAATTCCAAACAGAATTCAGGATTTTTTCTCTGGAAAGGGCAATTCCCTGATTTTCAAGGAAATACGTAAGAAGTTCAAATTCCTTAAAGCTAAGCTCCATCGGTTTGCCGTCTACTGTTGCCATATGTGCAGCTTTATCGATCACAATACCTCCTGCTGAAAGGACATCATTTCCAGCATCCTGTCCCGTTCTTCTTAAGATTGCCTCCACCCTCGCAACAAGGATTTTGGGGCTGAATGGTTTCGATATATATTCATCTACTCCGAGTTCAAATCCAAGAAGTTCATCTCTCTCATCGCCTCTGGCTGTAAGCATGATGATCGGAACTTTTGAGTTTTTGCGGATTTCACGACATACTTCCCAGCCATCCATCTTCGGCATCATTACATCCAAAATAAGCAATGCAATATCCTTTTCATCATAAAAGATATCCATTGCTTCTTCACCGTCACCCGCTTCCAGTACGACAAATCCTTTTTTCTCCAGGAAATCTCTTACCAGTTTACGCATACGGCTTTCATCATCAACTACAAGAATTTTCGGGGCTTCCATTTTTATTCCTCCATTCCGTTCACTTTTCATTCGTTATAATAATAAAATATATCTGTTCATACAATCTTTTTATGTGAATCAGCATCTATCTGTGATTATGATACCAGACATTTATGTTAGATCTGTGAACGGAATGGAATAAATTTGATTAATTATTTATGCAAGTGCTTTTCCAAGAGCTTTGCAGTTTTCTACTGCTTCATCATCAGGCTCTTCCTGACAGATAACACCATCTGCAACAAGTGATGCGCCTGCTGATTTACAGGTTTCTTCCCAGTTTCTCATCCACTCACCGTCACCCCAGCCATAAGAACCAAAAAGCCCGACTTTTTTGCCGGAAAGTTTAGCTTCGCATGAACTGAACAGTGGTTCAAATTCATCTTCTTCCAGAACTTCATCTCCCATTGCGGGGCATCCGAAAGCAATCGCATCAAATTCATCAACTTTATCTGTGGAGAAATCAGCAGTTTCAAATGTAGTTACTTCTGCCCCGGCTTCTTTGGCGCCATCTGCTACTGCATTTGCCATAGATTCTGTGTTTCCTGTTGAACTCCAATATACTACTGCTACTTTACTCATTTTCTTTTACCTTGTCCTTTCTTTTTTATGCTGCAACGGTAAGCTGGAGAATACTTCTTCCATCTTCAAAAAGTCGTTTGTAGATTTCGGAACACTTTTTCAGTTTCCGGAAGATCATCATGGTCTGTTGTTCATCTCCATATACTTTCCAGATTCCACAGCACTTATAATTTTTTCCTTTCTGCTCAATAAATCCTCTGACATCGTCCAGCGGATATCCCAGAAAAAGTCCGACTTCATGCGGGAAATTTTCATACTGAAAGAAACGTGACTGCAAATGACGTATGCAGCAGTCACAGCAGTCATTTTCACAGTTTTCATAACCACAGTCCCGAAGAATACTGTCAGCACCATCTTTTTTCAGGTCTGCTTCCAGTTTTTTCTTCCGGTAAACATATACCAGTGCCCGGCTGTCACTGCATTTCAGTACCTCTATAAAGACACCTTTTATATTCAGTTTTCTGTTTTCTTCTTCTATTTCTCTGAAAAGTACTTCCAGGCTGTCAATTCTGTAGCTGAACATATTTGCAGTTTTTATTCCTGCCAGTGTGGGTGCACAGTGTGCAATGATATCCGCTTCCAACATATTATTTCCCCCAGTTTTCTATGTATTATGCGCAGAAAGTAGATTAGTTTAAACTAACTCTAGGTTTTAAATTTACGGATATGTTTCCATATCCGTAAATCTGAATGAATGAATGAATTAGTATTAACTAACTGATGTGATAGTACTATATTTTCCCACAGCTGTCAAGAGTTTTCTTAAATTAACTTTATTCATTTTATTCTTTTACAGAACCGACTTCATGGAGTCCATTCCAATCAGCAAAGTAGAGGTATTATGAAGCAGTGCGGACATGGTCGGCTGAATCACACCAGTTACTCCCAGTGCTATCAGGCTTCCGTTGATCCCTACGATTCTGCGGTAATTTCTGTGGATTTTATCCATCAGACCATTACTGATTTCTTTCAGTGTTACCATTACTGTAAGGTCATCTGCCCCAATCGTGATATCGGCAATCTCTCTTGCAAGTTCAGCACCGTCACTGATCGCTATTCCTACATCAGCTGCTGAAAGAGCAGGTGAATCATTAATTCCATCACCTACCATAAGAACTTTATGGCCCTTTTCTTTTTCTTCTTCAATGAATTTTGCTTTGTCTTCCGGAAGGACTTCTGAATAATATTTATCCACTCCGACTTTACGGGCAATAGCTTTTGCTGTCCTGTCGCTGTCGCCTGTCATCATGACGATCTGTGAAAATCCTGCTTTTCTCAGTGCCTCGATAACTTCCGGAGCCTCTTTACGAAGTGGATCCTCAATACAGATGACTGCTGCCAGTTCACCTTCGATTCCGAGATACAGATGTGAATATTCTGCCGGAAGGCTGTTAAACAGTTCTTCTTTTCCCTCCGGTATCGTACATTTTTCATCTTCAAATACAAAGTGATGGCTGCCAATGATCGCTTTTCTTCCATCTACACTTGTGGAAATACCATGTGCAACTATGTATTCTACTTTGGAATGCATTTCTTCATGAGTCAGTCCACGCTCTTTCGCTGCATCCATCACCGCTTTCGCCATGGAATGCGGGAAATGTTCTTCCATACATGCTGCAAGACGGAGAAGATCATCTCCTGAGTCACCGTTAAATGAAACTACATCAACAACAGTCGGCTGAGCTTTTGTCAGTGTTCCTGTTTTATCAAATACGATAGTATCTGCCTCTGCGACAGCTTCAAGGAATTTGCCTCCTTTTACTGTAATATGATGCGCATTTGCCTCACGTATCGCTGCCAGTACAGAAAGCGGCATTGCCAGCTTCAGTGCACACGAAAAATCAACCATGAGAATAGAAAGTGCTTTTGTCACATTTCTGGTGATCACATAAGTAAGTGCTGTGCCTGCCAGTGTGTAGGGAACAAGTCTGTCTGCAAGATGTTCTGCCTTGCTTTCTACTGCTGATTTCAGTTTTTCTGTTTCCTCGATCATTGATACAATCTTTTCAAATTTCGTGGAACCTGAAGTTTCTTTTACACGAATTGTGATCTCGCCTTCTTCTACAACGGTTCCCGCATATGCATAGCCGGATTCTCTCTTGGCAACAGGCATTGATTCTCCTGTAAGAGATGCCTGATTTACCATAGCTTCTCCTGCTGTGACAATTCCGTCAAACGGTATCACATTTCCCATATGGATCTTAACCTGATCTCCCGGTCTGATCTTATCTGAATCAACCAGGATCTCATGTTCATCTGTGACAAGCCATACCTTGCTGACATTCAGCGACATACTGCGTGCCAGATCATCCACGGATTTTTTATGTGTCCAGTCTTCCAGTATCTCTCCGAATCCAAGAAGGAACATTACGGATGAAGCAGTTCCGAAGTCACCGCGGAACACAGACACTCCTATTGCTGTAGCATCCAGTACAGGAACTTCGATTTTACCTTTTGCAAGAGCACGGATACCTTTCCAGATATATTTTACTGATTTCAGACCCGTAAGTGTTGTTCTCACCGGAAGAGGAAGGAAAAGTTTCTTACCATAATGGATCACAACATGATTTACCATTTTTTCCCAGTATTCCCCGTTCATCTCTCTTCCGGAATTCTGAAGGTAACTTTCCGGAGCCTCAGCTTTTTCATAAGAAAAACTCTGCACTGCTTTCAGAACTTTTTTCCTGTCACCTGCAAAACAGATTACCGCATCCTGATTTCTTTCTACTACTTTTGCAGATGATACCATATCCAGGCTGGTCAGAAAATATTCAAGCTGGTCCGCCTGTCTGCAGGTCATTCTTTTCTGATGGATATGAATCCTTAACCGGCCTCTGATCTCATGCTCTATATTGAATTTCATATTATCATCTTCCTCCTGTAACAGTTACGTAAAAACACCTGCAGTGTTTATACTACAGGTGTCTTCATTGTTTTTAAAATTACCGGCAGATTACTCTTCTGTAGTAGTTGTTTCTTCTGCTGTTTCTTCAGTAAAGTCTTCTGCTGTTTCTTCAGCAGTATCTTCAAAAGCCTCTTCTGCTGCCGCACGGTCTTCGTTGATCTGTTTAGCCTCTGCGTAGATATCCTCTGCATTTTCCTGAACTTTGGAAACAGTGTTCATTACGCATGTTTTTGCACGAAGAACTGCTGCTGTACAGTTTGTGTATAATTTCTTTGCATCTTTGCTGGAAAGGAGTTTAATTCCTGCTGTTCCAAATAATACTCCTGCTGCAAATAATCCACTGTGTTTTTTGTTTAACATAACGATTGCCTCCTCTATGATTAATAATTTATTTATCCTTTTCAGATATTATCACTCATTATAATCAACGAAATTCAAAAGTCCAGACTAACTTGACGAGTTGAAAAATTTTCTCAGTAACACACAAAAATAAAGCATCCAGTTTATAAAAAGCCATCTTTTTCAGTGGAAAAGCGTTACTCCGCATTCTCCACTGAAACTCTTTCCACCTGCCTGTTATGAAGGTAACCACAGCTTTCCATACCCTTCTGAATGATATGCTTCAATTTCTCTCCGTCAAGGCGGATACTTGTCTGATCGTCAAGCTGAATACTGCACATATGTACCGGTGTTTCTTCATCGCGTATGCGATAGGCCTGTTTTCTCTTTAATGCTCCAATTTCTTCCAGAAGATTTATCATTCTGTATATAGTAGCCATGCCGATATTCGGGTCTCTCCTGGATGCCAGAAAATAAATTTCCTTACAGCAGGTACATTCTTCCTGCAGGATAATATCAAGAATAATCTTTCTCTGCCTTGTAATACGGCAGCCCTCCTGACGAAGCCGGTCCATGATTGCACTTCTCTGCATACTGCTTCTCTGATATTGCTGATTCTGACAGGAATTCATGGTAAAATCCGGAGTTTCTATCTTAGATTGTTCTCTCAGTGCTTCCATTTTCTCACTCCTGTTTTGATGATATATGGTTAGTTTGCTTTAACTATCATTAGTTTATATCATCTAACCTTCTCTGTCAAGATTTTTTTAACGTCATACATACTTTTGCAGAACAAAAAAAGAAATCATTCTCAAAGTCAGTTCTTTAAGAATGATTTCTTTTTAGTGGACCTGAGGGGAATCGAACCCCTGTCCGAAAGCCTATCCCTTGCGGTATCTCCCATCACAGTCGCTGCTTTGACATTCCCTCCGCCGCACGCCCACCGACAGGCTTACTGCTTCAGTAGCTTCATGATACATCTACCGGGGCAAAGCTTACCCGGCAAGGTTTCTCACATGGTTGACGCCAGATTCCTGAAGTGTGAGTGCGTCAGGGCTGACGAGCAGCGCTTAGGCTGCTAACGCGTACTGTTCGTCTGCGTTTATATTTAGTTTCCAGGTTGATACGCAGTCCCGGAGTCTGCGGATGGCTGCCCCAACTTCAAAGCCCCCGTCGAAACCAGTACAAGCCCTGATAAAGAGTTACCGGATAATTCCGAAAAAATACTGGTGTACAGACGAAAGTTTATAAAGTTACTGCTTTTTTATTATATGCAGAGAACATGTATTCTGTCAAGGTTTAAATTTTAATTTACATAATTCCATATAATCCAATTTGTTATTGTTCACTTCGTTCACAGCAACTTCAATTTATCACTTTAGCGCGTAAAAAATACTTTACTTTTTTTCTCATCTATTATAGAATGTAATGCATGGCATAACAAAATGTAATGATATGCATAAACATTTTTTATAACATAACTTTTTGAAGGGAGACGTAACTATGACAACTTCACACATCTGTATTATGATCGCGATCATTGTATATCTCGGCGCGATGCTTTTCGTCGGATATCTCTGTTCCAAACAGAACAATGATTCCTCTGATTTTTACCTGGGCGGACGTAAGCTTGGCCCCCTGGTCACTGCAATGAGCGCCGAGGCCTCTGATATGAGCAGCTGGCTCCTTATGGGACTGCCCGGTCTTGCTTATCTTTCCGGTATTGCTGATGCAGGCTGGACTGCTATCGGTCTTGCTATCGGAACTTACCTTAACTGGAAAATTGTTGCAAAGAGAATCCGTCTTTATACTCATATTTCCGGAAATTCCATCACACTGCCATCTTTTTTCAGCAACCGTTTCCGCGATAGCCGCAAGATCCTTCAGGCGATCGGAGCCGTTTTTATTGTTATTTTCTTTATTCCATATACAGCTTCCGGATTTGCTGCCTGCGGCAAGCTTTTCTCCAGCCTTTTCGGAGTAAAATATCTCACGGCAATGATCATCAGTGCGATCGTTATCGTTGCCTACACAACACTTGGAGGTTTCCTTGCAGCTTCCACCACAGACTTTATCCAGAGTATCATCATGTCCATTGCCCTTGTTATCGTATTCATTTTCGGAATTCAGACAGCAGGCGGCTGGGGAGCTGTTGTTGATAACGCCAGTTCTCTTCCGGGCTATCTTACAATGACTACTACATACAATCCTGTAAGCGGCATGGAGGAACCTTATCCTCTCATTAATATTTTTTCCATGATAGCCTGGGGACTGGGATATTTTGGAATGCCTCATATTCTTCTCCGTTTCATGGCCATCGAAGATGAGAAAAAACTTTCTCTTTCAAGAAGAGTTGCCACCTCATGGGTAGTGATCTCACTTGCTGTAGCTGTTCTTATCGGTGTTGTAGGCCTCGGCATGACAAATGCAGGAGAACTTACTTTACTGGAAGGTTCTGCTTCCGAAACCATTATCGTAAAAATTGCGGATCTTCTCAGCACACATGGCATCCTTCCGGCTCTTCTTGCAGGAACGATCCTTGCAGGAATCCTGGCATCTACCATGTCCACTGCAGATTCCCAGCTCCTGGCTGCTGCTTCTGCCGTTTCCTCTGACCTGCTTGGCGGAGTCTTTAAGAAAAAAGAAACAAAACAGGAAAGCATGAGAGTTGACCGTATCACACTTCTTCTGATTGCTGTGATCGCTGCCTTCCTTGCAAAAAATCCTGACAGTTCTGTATTTAATATTGTTTCCTTTGCCTGGGCAGGATTCGGTGCCGTTTTCGGGCCTGTTGTCCTCTTCTCGCTTTTCTGGAGAAGAACAAACTGGCAGGGTGCCCTCGCAGGCATGATCACCGGTGGTTCCATGGTATTTATCTGGAAATACCTTGTACGTCCTATGGGTGGTATCCTTGATTTCTATGAACTGCTTCCTGCATTCGTGATTTCCTGTATCGCAATTGTAATTGTCAGCCTTCTGACAAAAGCACCTTCCAAAGAGATCACAGATGAGTTTGAACTTGTAAAAGCAAAAATGGCTGAATAATATTTCTTTCAGATAAAAAAGTACCTGTGTTCCGGGAATATGTTTTCGTATTCTCAGAAACACAGGTATTTTTGTTGTGCAGGTATTTTTATCTGTTTTTTCGTCTGATCAGTTTTATATACAACACCACAAGAATGATTCCTGTCCCGCCAAGCAACACTGCCCAGAACAGTACCGGTGTATTATCTCCTGTTTTCGGTTTTGTTGAGGTTTTCACTGACTGCCCTGTCACAGTCTTCTGGACGTTCTGAACAGCTGTATTCTTCTGAACGGTCTGATTGCCCCTGCTATCTGCCTGTAGTTTTATTGCAGGGCTCTTTTTCTTTTCATATGTATTTGTAAATACAACCTCACTTTTCTTTCCTTTCATCTCACTGTCCCTGTATACGGCAGCTGCAGACTCCAGTTTATTATTTTCTCCATTTGTCACAGTAATCTTTATATAATAGACAGTGCTGTCGTAATGACCCCTGCTGTTACTGCCGGGTTTCTGCCATATTCTGTAGCAGTACGCACCGGGAGTTCCGTAATCCATGATAAATGATGCATGTCCTGTTCCATCTGTCTGTATTTCTGTTTTCTCCGGAAGCGGAGCATCGTTTACTGCTTCCATTATAATAATAAAGTTTTCTGCATTAGAAGGAACATCTCCTGTCACCTCTGTGCTGACCGGTATCTCAGTCTTGAAAACTTCTGATGCCGGAACGTTTTTTACATACCCTGCCAGAAAAAAAACTGCAATCAGAAACGAAACCATCATTTTCTTTGTATCCGTATGATCTCCTCCTTCCTGTCTTTCCGGTATTGTTTATCTTCCATTTATCCTTCATCACTTATCACTGCAAGAATAACGGTTCTCGCATCTGTAAATTCAGAAGAACAGGTTGACATTGCCAGAAATTGTGTCTGCATTTCTTTATCCGCAATTTTCTCTGCCAGATTTTTATGAATGTACACGGCATTTTTTTCTGCAAAATCCAGAAGTCCTTTCTCCTGCCCGTTCCATCTCTGTGGTTCAAAAATATTTTCATCATCAGCAGGAAGTAAAAAGCATGCCAGTATCTCCAGTTTCAGCGATCTGTCCGGCAGATAAAGCGTACCTGTTCTGTTTTCATTAAAGAAGGTCTGGTTTTTGTACAGATCCAGATCCCCGAACATTTTATGATTTTCCATGTGATGTCCGTAGAGCAGAGAATAATGTTGACATAAGGAACTGTCACAGCCGGAATCAAGAAAAACACTTCCGGCCATGGCAAAATTTCCATATACATCTTTGTTGATATAAGTAAGATTATCACTGCCTTTAAGAATCGGATAATCAATTTTTGTGTTATCCAGCGTCAGCCAGGCACATACGTCCGGATTGATCTTTCTCAGTTTTTCAAAAGACTCTCCATTATCCTTGCTGTCTTCGTCCGGTTTCAGTTTCAAAAGCTGTGACTGCACCTGATCCACTGCCGCATAAATCTGTGCATTATCCCAGATTGCATAAAGAGAATAACCTCCTATTGTAAGCAGCACTACAGAAATCAGAAGAGTCAGGGCAGAATCCAGTGTCTTGAGAATAATCTTTAATAGCTTCATACACTATCTCCTGAATTTCCCGGTTTTATCTTAATCTTGTTTTCTGTTCTTTCTGAAAAGCAGTGCTGCTCCTGCTGCAATCACAACAACTGCAAATGCCAGCGCATAAGGTATGCTATCCAGATTCACGCCCATATCAATAGTTCCTGTTCGTGTGTTTGTGAATGAAGCTGTTGTCTCTGCTGAAGAAATACTGCCTGAAGTATTTTCAGATGTTGTAGTATATTTGGGATCAGCTGTCTCTGTAACTGTATAAGATACGCCATATGGAAGATCCGGGATCGTAATTGTCTCACCGTGTTTCAGATAAACAGTTTTTTCCTCTCCAACTGCTATCGTGGTTGGATTCTGTGCATAAGATGTTTTTGTAATGTTATAACTTTCTTTATACTGTTTTGTGCTGTCTCCTGTCAGTTTTACTTTGAATTCAAAGTATTGATCTGGGTCTGCCAGATTACCTTTTACTGTTTTTGTGATCTTCAGTTTACCTGCCTCATAAATATTTTCAAAACTGTCATTTTTATCACCGTTCTCTTCTTCTGTATGTACCGCTGCGATACGTAATTTTCCGTTTTCACCCTGAACAACAGTTACAACCAGCCTGATCGCTGCACTACGGTAGATCACACCTGCTGTTGGCTTAGCCGGGGGCACCTCTTTTAAGGTATATTCATAAACGCCCACACGGGTATATTCTGGGAGTGTAATTGTAATCACTTTTGATACACCACCGGTTGTTGCCTCTCCCAGAGCATAAGCTGCACCTGTTACAGTTCCAAGGTGAGGGGCTGACGCTGCTTCTCCGTCTGTTACTGTTCCATTTCCTTCCTGTACCAGTGTAAAGATTTCTCCTGGTGATACTGTATCTGCATTTCTCAGTTTATAAACTTTTGTAACAGTCACTTCACGCTCGTCTGTTGTCGGTGTTCCTGCTGGTGCTATTTCTGACGCCTGCACACTGATACTCAAGGACAGCACCAGTGCCATAGCTGCCGCCGTAATACAGCCCATAATTTTCCGCATCTTTCTCATAATTGATTACCTCCTGAATGAAATATATTTACATGCTCTGAAGAGCCTGTAAGCTGTAAATCACAGATTTCGTTTACGAAATACCGTAATCACTTTTGCCTTTACATCCTGAAGTGAAATACAGCCAAAATCCCGACTGTCTTTTGTTTCCGTTCTGAAATCTCCCAGCACAAAAATGCTGTTGTCTGGAACACATAAGGGATAATCATTCCCTTCCTTCGGATAAGTCGGAAAGACAATTTCACCCGACTGCTCTGTTCCATTTATGAGAAGTTTCCCGCTGTCATCCATCATGATCATGTCTGACTCTCTTCCCAGAACTCTTCCGATATATTTCCTGCCGTCTTTCTGATATATAACCACATCATCTTTCCGGAGTTCCTTTTCAAGGCGGAATCCGATCAGCAGATCTCCTGCTTTTACCGCTGGAAACATTCCGTTATCTGAAACCTGCATCACCATAAAGACCTGTGTAAGCATAATCCAGCCAACTGCCGTAATAATAAGGATACGTACTGCCAGCCACATGTATCCTCTTTTTATCTTTCTACGCTCTTCTGGCATCAGCATTTTCTTTTCCTTCTGAAAATCACCATGACCATTGCTGCCGAAACCAGAGATATGCTGAAAATCTCCATCCGGAGGCTTCCCTCTTCAATCCCCGTATCCGGCACCACATCTTTGAAATTTGTTACAGTAAGTTCCTGATCTGTTTCTCCTGTGACAACTTTTATGATCTTTCTCCCTGTCTCATTTTCTTCGGTTACATTATTTACAGCCTGTCCTCCATAACTGGCAGTTGTTGTGTACCCACTGGCATCTGTTTCTGTCACGGTCAGTTCACTGCCTGCCGGAATTTCACTCAGAGTAAAGCTGTCACCGGAAGTGTCAAAATCTTTCAGTGAAAAAGTTCCTTCTTCCACCTGACCGGAAGCATTTACGTAATTATACGAAAATGAAAAATCCTTCTGCACATCTCCCATGGGACCCGCCACTTCTTTTTTGATCACAACATCTGCCCTGATCTCCGGATCAGGAGGGGGAAGTTCTGTGCTGAACCATACATTATCAATATGGTTTCCGATGCTTTTTGTCTTATCCCCTGAAGCACTCGATGCAGAAACAAAGAAATACCGCGTCAGATACTGACCTTCCGGCACTTTATATGTTCCTGTATGAGTTGTCCATTTTCCCGAACTTTCCTCGCAGTAAAAACTTCCGGCATCTGTATAATCCTCGCCATCTATCACTGTATTTCCATTTGCCAGCATCTGTGCCACATAAAGAAGTTTCTGCTGATCCTGCGAAAGTGTTTCAGCCTTCTCTGCGTTCATGATCACAACATACATACTGTCTGTTCCTGAATATGCGGCACTCCCATTACGAAGTCTGGCTGCATGTGCAATTCTCCAGTGCATGGTTGATCCCGGTGCCGTCAGTACGTCCTGATAAAGGGAACTCTCTTCATTCGCATTAAGTTCTGCAAACTGGATTCCGGCTGCCGCTGCTGACATTCCATGCCATTCTTCCGACAGACTCTGATGCGTACGTTCATTGTCCTTTTTTGTCGTCGATGCACTGATCAGTTCGATTTTTTTGTCTGAAGCAGTTGTTTTCCAGACAATACCCTGCTGCCCGCTGTTTATAAAAGGCTGATAGGAAGTTGTACATACCGGTGTTTCAAAACTTCCATTCTGAAGGGCATCATAATACGGTATCGTAATACCGTTTGATTCCACTGTCTGTCCGTTTTTTTCAATCTTAACTTTATATGTTTTCCGTGCTCCGGCATCCAGCGCCACATTCAGCCAGCTATAATCTTCTGCCAGATTATATCTTTCTCCTGTCACGCAAACTCTCTCTACCTCCGCACCATCTCTGGACCAAGTAATTGTATATCCGTCTCTGATCAACTGTTCACAGGTAAGGTCTGTTCCGTCCGTAGACAGCACAGATATATGAAGGCAGCCATCCTTTTGAATAGACTCTGTAAGCTGAACTTTGCTGACAGTATCTGTACTGTCTGTTATAAGTTCCAGCTCTTTTTCGGATTCCACAGCCTGTCCCGCTGCAGCTTCTGATTCTTCCTTTATTTCAATCTCGTTTTCATCATCTTCCGCAATCTCAAGATCTGTCTCTGTATCTTCCTCTGGCTGAAGTATATCTCCATCTGATACAGTCCCGTCTGATACAGTCTCGTCTGATACAGTCTCGTCTGACGCTGTTTCATCTGTTGGTATTTCATCAGATACAGTTTCATCAGTTCCTGCCTCCAGTTTATTTCCTTCCGAAAGTACCTGCCTGTCCGCTTCATTCTCATCCGTTTTTTTCTCATCTGAAATCATCTGTGATTCTGTATTCTGATTTTCTTCTGCAAAATCTTCCGATACAGATTCTCTGGTTTCCATGTCAGCCTCTGCCGTGATAAGGTTCGGAGAAACGCTGCAGATTAACAGCAATACCATGCATATCACGAAAAACCGTTTTAATAATCTGCATTTTCCAGATGAATGGTTATGTATCATGCTTTTACCTCCTTCACCTGTATACTATGCAGAAACAATTGCCAATATTCCCATTAAAAAAAGAACCTGCTGAAAACAGATTCTTTTACTGAATTATGTATATTATATTTACCAGATATATGAAAAGACTGATGCACCTATAACTGTGCACAGACCACATACAACGATTGCAAGACTACTCATGGCACCCTCTACTTCTCCAAGCTCCATTGCTCTGGCAGTTCCTACGGCATGGGAAGCAGTTCCAATGGCAAGCCCTATGGAAATAGGGCTTTTAATACGAAACAGTTTACAGATATATTCTGCTGACATATTTCCAAGTACACCGGTGATAATAATGACTGCAACTGTAATCGTCACATAGCCGCCAAGTTCCTCGGAAACGCCCATACCAATAGCTGTTGTAATGGACTTCGGAAGCATTGTCACATACTGCTGATGATCAAGGCCAAATAATACAGCCATTGCAAGTACAGATCCAAGGCTTGCAAGAACCCCGGAAATTACTCCTCCAATGATCGCACCTATATTCTTTTTGAGAAGATCCAGCTGCAGATACAGAGGAATTGCAAGACAGACGGTTGCAGGTGTCAGTAGATAACTGAGATACTGGGCGCTGCTATTGTAGCTGTCATAATCCACATGAAAAGCAACAAGAAACGCAATTACAAGAACAATTGATATAAGCAGAGGATTTAGCACTGCAAGTTTCCATTTACGCTGTGCTGCAAGACCGATCTCATAAGCCAGAAGGCTGACCACGATTCCGATCGTAGCAGAGCTTAAGATCAGTTTATCCATTTTTTTGTTCCTCCTTTTTTCCTTTTCGTGATAAAAGAAAATCTGTTACTTTGCCTGTTACGATCATAACGATAAATGTAGATAATATCGTTATCACGAGCAATGGAACTAGAAATGACTGCAAAAGACTCCATGATGTAAGAAGTCCCACACCTGCCGGAATAAACATCAGCGGCATGATCTCAATGAGAAATTCTCCTGTTTCCTTTACATGTTCTACTTTCAAGACTCCTGTAAGAAGCAGAACAAACATTAGAATCAGTCCATAGATACTTCCCGGTACAGAAAGAGGGATAAAATATTTCATGATCTCTCCCACACAGGTAACACCAAGGATGATTCCGAACTGTCTTAAATATTTCACAACATTCGCCTCCTGTAATAATACCTTTACGCATTGGCGGCCACTGCCTGATTTTCTGACAGTGACCACAAGGTGAATATTATTATAGCACAGAATATTTTTCTGTAACAATCTTAATAAAGCACAAAAAACTGCCATAAAACAGGCAGTTTTTTATATAAAAAAGTAAAAAATGTCAATTAATATACATCATGTATAATTCGACTTTCTACTTTATCCCTCTTGAAATCCGTCCTGAAATCTGGTATTCTCCTGTTATGCGAAAATATGTTCGTTTTTCACGGAAAGGGGGCAGTCCATGGACGGATTTCAGTTTGAATACAGATGTGCGGAACTTTTGAGAAACCGTGGTTTCCACAAGGTATCTGTCACACAAAGCATCGGCGATCAGGGTATTGATGTTATCGCCTACAAAAACGGTGAGAAGTATGGGATTCAGTGTAAATACTATTCCCACACTGTCGGTAACAAGGCTGTTCAGGAAGCTTATTCCGGTGCCGGGTTTTATGACTGCGACCATGCTATGGTAATGACCAACAGCACCTTTTCACGTGCTGCCAAAGAACTTGCCGAAAAACTTGACGTACAGCTGATGGAAGGCTGTCCATCTAATGACATCTCAGGTGCCATGTACAAAATCCTCCGGCTGATCAATATCACTGTGCTTATTCTGGAAGCTTTTATTCTCTGCGGCAGTTTTCTTTTTCAGTATCCTGAACTTACCCTGTCCGGATATTTTTTGCTTGGACTGACATTTCTGGCAGCTGTTTCTTCTCTTCCTGGCTGGCACAGATTGTTCTTTAGTCTGTTTTCAGGCACTTTATACCTGCTTGTTTTCCTGTTACTTATCATTCCGGGGATATTTTACGGAAATTTAAATTACTGGCTTCTTCTCAGTATTCTGCCGGTCATTTTTTCCTTTGTACATGTTTTCTTTCTGCAAAAAGATCTGGACCGTTCCGATGAGGAACGGCCCATTAAACGCAAAGAAAAACGCAAAATCTCCCGCCTTGGACGTCTGTATGCAGATGCACTGTCAACACAGTTGAAAGTTCCTGTCACTTTCCGAAACGGTCTGAAAACCGAGGAGGGATATCTGTTTGAGTATGACTGCTGCTGTTCTGATATACAGCTCATTCACCGTGCGGAACTGTATTTAAACAAAAGTCTTCCCAACCGTTATGACCTTCAGCTGACAGATACAGGGCTTTCCCTGACCCAGAATGACAGAAAAAATTTTCATCACCATTAGGAAATTATAATATCTTTCAGTTTTCGCTTTGGAACATAATGTACATCATTTTCATCACGGTAATATTTGATGCTCTGTCCTTCCTCAATTTCTGTGAGGACAATTTTTTCATCCGGTTTTCCAAATGCCACGATCAGGACCGGCACAAGATTTTCGGGAAGTTTCAGGGCTTCTTTTACTTTCTCCGGTCCGAAATTGCCGATCATGCAGCCTCCAAGTCCCTTTTCTGCTGCTGCAAGAAGCATGGTCTGGGCTACAATTCCCACATCTTTCTGGTATCTCGCTATGGAATCTCCAATGGTCAGATCCTGGCAGATCACAATAAACCCTGTCGGACATTTTCCTTCATGGGGAAGCTGCATATCCGGCAGTGCTCTCGCCCATTTTGTCAGGCTCTGTATCAGATCAACTTTTTCTTTCTGCCATGCCAGATAATAGCGAAAGGGCTGTCCATTTACACTGGAAGGTGCAAACCTTGCACAGTCCACAAAATCTGCAAGTTCTTCTTCTGTAAAATGATAAGATTCATCATATCCTCTGTAACTTCTGCTCGCCTTTACAAGGTCTTTAAACATCCGTTTGCCCCCTTTAAATCTCCCCGAAATCTTGTGCACATTTTCTGAGTTTTTCCCTGATTGGAAGGTGATACGGACATCTTGGCTCACATTTGCCGCAGCCGATACATTCGGAAGCTTTTACCTTAAGTGTGCTGTAGCGGTCTCTCGCCCAGTCTCCGAGATCATATCTCTGAAGATATCCTGCAAACAGGAATACGCTGGGGATATTGATTCCCACTGTACATGGTGCACAGTAATTACAGCGGCGGCAGAAATCTGTACCCAGCTGTTTACGTACTTCTTCCATTTTAGCCAGTTCTTTCTCTGTAAGTGGTGATGTATCAGAACATGCCTTCATATTCTCTTCAATCTCTCTGCTCTCGGCCATACCTGGAATGACAACTGTCACATCCGGATTGGAACAGACATACCTGAGTGCCAGTGTACCGTCTTCAATAGCCCCTCCTGCCAAAGGTTTCATGTCGATAAAACCGATATTTTTTTCTGTACATTTATGGATAAGCTCTGCGCCCTGCTGTTCTACGATATTATAAGGGAACATGATAGTCTCAACCCAATCCAGCTCCAGTGCGCGTTCAAATACCGCAGTAGAATGAGCAGTCAGACCAATATGTCCAATTTTTCCTGCCTCCTTTGCCTCCATAAGTGCTTCCAGTGCACCGCCTTCTCCAATAACCTGATCCAACTGCTCCATGCTTGGGTTATGTACCTGATAAAGGTCAATATAATCTGTGCGGAAATTTTTAAGGCTTGTCTCAATGTCTGCTGCCATGGCTTCTTTTGTTCTGGACATTGACTTTGTTGCCAACACAAATTTATCTCTGATTCCTTCAAGTCCATAACCAATATACTGTTCACTGACCGTATACCCTCTTGCTGAGTCAATATAATTGATTCCTTTTTCAGCCATTTCATGAAGAAGCTTTCTCGTTCCTTCTGCATCTATTCTCTGAATCGGAATTCCGCCAAAACCCATTCTTGAAATCTTAAGTCCCGTCTTTCCAAGCGTTCTGTATTCCATAATGATCTCCTCTCTCCTGTATAATTATTTTTTCTTATTTTTTTATTATACACGGAGAAGAAAGATTTGTCATCAGTCCTTTGCCTGCTACTGTTCACTCCGTTCAGCGTTCTCGTAAGCTGTCTGATAAAAAAACTCCTGAGAATTCAATGGTGTATCTTCTGTTCTGTAGATAAGGGAATACTTTCCATTTTGATCTTCTTCCCTTGCTTTCTGGTTGTCACTGAGCATGGTAATAAACATTTCTTCCAGCCGTCCAGCAATTTCAGCATCATAAATCGGTGTGGCAACTTCCACTCTTCTTACGGTATTTCTTGTCATAAAATCAGCGGAAGCAATATAAATTTTTTTACGTTCATTGCATCCGAAAATATAGATTCTGGAATGTTCCAGAAAACGTCCTACAATACTGATCACTCTGATATTTTCCGTATATCCCGGAACTCCCAGAATCAGACAGTTGATTCCGCGGATCACCATATCTATCCTGACACCGGCTTTTGAAGCATCGATCAGCTTATCAATAATTTTTTTGTCAGTAAGCGAATTCATCTTCAGACCAATATAAGCTTCTTCACCAGCCTGTGCATGGTGAATTTCGTCATCAATCATGTTAATGACCTTATTCTGCAGGCAGTTCGGTGCTACAAGGAGATGTTTTGTTTCTTTTACTGTTTCTCCCTTGTCAAGCGCCTGGAACACATCTGCTGCTTCCAGACCAATTTCAACCCTTGCAGTCATATAGGAAAGATCTGTATAAAGACGGCTTGTTTTTTCGTTATAATTTCCTGTTCCGATCTGCGTATAATATTCCACTCCTGCATCTGTTTTTCTGGTGATCAGACAGAGTTTCGAGTGAACTTTATATCCATCCAGACCATAAACCACACGACAGCCTGCTTCTTCCAGTCTCCTGGACCATTCGATATTATTTTCCTCATCAAATCTCGCTTTAAGTTCAATCATAACAAAGACTTCTTTTCCATTCTCGGCAGCCTCAATAAGTGCCTCCACAACTTTACTCTGTCTGGACAGGCGGTACAAAGTCATTTTGATAGAAACAACAGATTTGTCATTTGCAGCTTCATGAAGCATTCTTAAGAATGGTTTCATACTTTCAAATGGATAAGACAGCAGCTTGTCTTTTTCTCTGATCTGCTCCAGTACAGGCCGCTCTCTGTCAAAAGAAGGAGACAGCTGCGGCACTCTTTTTTCATAAAAGAGTTCTGGTTTTGTGCGGAGTCTGTCCTGAAGCTGGAATACAAAAGACAGATCCAGTGGTGCAAAACTTCTGAATACATGACTGACCTCAAGTTCAAGGTAATTACAAAGTGTTTTTACGATTGTCTCATCCATATCTCTGGACAATTCAAGACGAACAGGTGCAAGTTTCTTTCTTTTTTTGATCAGTTCCACCATAAATTCTCTGTAATCAAGATCTTCATCATAAAGTGCATCTGCATCAATATCGGCGTTTCTTGTAACACGCATCAGTGATTTTGACAGAATTTTATATCCTTCAAAAACTTTTGGAAGAAAATGGAGTATCAGCTCCTCTGAGAGCATAAAACGATTCTTTGAAGGAAGTTCAACAAGCTCCGGGAAAACTTCTTTGCTGCATGGAACGATTCCCAGTTTTTCTTTTCCGTTTCTGGTCTGGAGAACGCAGACTGCATAGATATCTTTATTTTTCAAAAATGGAAACGGCTGTCTTTTACCTACAATCGTAGGTGAAAGAAGAGGCAAAATCTCCGAATCAAAATATACTTCCAGATATGCGCTCTCTTCTATACTCAGTCTTCTGAAATCAACCATACTGATTCCAAATTCTTCCAGCTTTTCAATAAGAGATTCATATGCTGCATCTTTACGCTGGTTCAGTTTTCTCACTTTTTTAAGAACTGCCTGGATCTGCTCCTTTGCCGTCATATTTGTTTTGTTTTCTCTGACATCACCGGACAGCAGCATCTGATCGATCAGCGATCCGACTCTCACCATAAAAAATTCATCCAGATTACTCTGATAAATTGCTTCAAAGGACAGTCTTTCCGCAAGCGGGACTTCCGGATTTTCTGCTTCTTCCAGCACTCTTTCATTAAATTTCAGCCAGGACAGCTCACGATTCATATATACTTTCTGTTTCATCCTGTTTTCCTCCGTAATAATATCATTCATATTTCCTGTCCACTATAGACTACTGATATAAAATCCCCTGCAGAGTTATGTAAAATGTTTGAAAAATCCACCAAATATTTACAGAAAAAAAGCTCACAGACAGATGTTCCCTGTCCGTGAGCCGGTTTTCAGTTTATTTTATTGTGAATGACTGGTCTGTATTGTAGAAATTATCTTCATACATCACATAAATATTATAAGTGTCTGTTTCCATTCCCTGAAGAGGGATTGGAATTGTCTCATGGAACTGCATGACAACTTTCAGATAAAGTCGTATATCAGAAAGATCATAAACATAGGTATTATTTTCACCCTGAAAAATAACCTGCGAAATTCTGTGGTCATCAGTACCAACGTAAAGTGTTTTTCCCATCATCTTAAGGCTTACTTTATCAGATGAAATTGTTTCAGATGGTGCTGAATTTATTTTTTTGTTTGTGGAAACAGGCTGCCACAATTCACCTTTTATATAATCATTTTCCACTTCCATCGGCGTCGCAAGGTCATTGTAATCAATCAGCATTTCCGAAGCACGATAAAAACTTGTGGCAATATCAAATTCATTCAGCACTTCTCCTGTATCATAATCATATTCAAACGTTTTTCCTGTTGTTTTTATATGCCCTGACATGCTGAAAATATGATTGTATTCCTCATCATAAACTGCATTCGAAGTAATGTTCGAAAAGGCTGTCGGAATACTCCTAAGCTGTTTTACTGTTCCATTCTTTTCATCGACAGAATAAACAAGTATATAGGAATTTCCCGTTGCCTCATAAGATGGCAGTTCGGATTTATGATTCCACAGATAATGGTTATCAAACATGGAAATCTCTACTGTATCCGGATTTCCATCCAGATCAGCACTCAGCTGATACACACTGTGTGGCTGATAATGATAGGTAAAATCTCCATCAGGGGTAAGGACATATTTTTCAAATTCTGAACCTTTCCAGAAATACGGATCACACAGAATCCATTTGATTTCTTTCGTAGCCCAGTCAATTTTTACTGATGATTCAATATTTCTGGCATTAACAAGAATTGTACCTTCTTCCGGCTGATAGGAAACTGTATTTAAATGTGCCCAGTCAAATCTGTCTGCAAATTTATCTCCAAATATATCTTTCAGATTCAGTTCATCAACAACTTCTCCTGATTCCCTGTCAATCTCCTGAATAACATCCTCCACATGTGCTTTCATGGAACTGCTCAGAACCAGCAGATTACCTCCCGGTTCTTTTTCAATGACTTCATGATGAACTCCGCCTGAAACATAATACATTCTGTATGCCCGTCCCAGATAATCCATTTCAT
Source organism: uncultured Blautia sp. (assembly GCA_934359835.1). GTDB lineage: Bacteria > Bacillota > Clostridia > Lachnospirales > Lachnospiraceae > Blautia_A. The sequence continues at coordinate 41,774 of CAKRLX010000011.1, read as the reverse complement.
ACATATTCGTAGTCTGTGGTTTGTGAACCGACGGTACATAGCCAGCTGCATCCTGCCATATCATTCTGTGATTGCTTAGCATAAAAACTCCATAATTAGCAGTCTCTTTTGACATATACCATCGAACATCGCCCATACAGTCATATGCAAACGGATAATGTGTACGCTGTCCATAAACCATAGTAAGTTCAAATGCTGACTCTCCTGATGTCTGAACAGGAGTAACTACATCCTGCATATTTTCCGGAAGTGCATCTGTTGTGATTTTAATTTCCTGCGAATCCGTTGTTTTTCCCTGAGAATCCAGAAGTTCCAGTACAACCGTGTTTTCCATTCCAGGATATAGTCCTATAATCGGTACTCTGTGAGATGTTGCCGCAGCCACCTCACCTGAAATATCTGCTGCTTCTGTTTTTCCCTTTACAGTGAAACGAACACCACAGGAATCTTCTGTATCAAAAAGCACCACGGCTGTCAGAGGGGATATCTGATATGGATTGGAAATAACCATCGGTTCTTCCCATGTATACCCGTTTTCCTGCTCTGTCTGAAGCTGCTGATCAATTTCAAGAGAAGATGCCACCAGTGTTGCTTCTTTTGTAATAGTTGTTTCAACATCATCTGCTGACTGATCATTTTCCTGGATCTTAATTGTATTATCCCTGTCCATTTTTACTTTCAGTTTCTGTTTGTAATATCCAGTATAATCAGATCTCAGTTTTTCTATGACTTCAAAAGAACTTTCCTGTCCGGTCAGTTTCATGAAAGTATTATAAATACCGATACGTTTTTTCCAGCCAATGATTCCCACCGGAATCATCAGTATAAGTACGACCACAATAATGATCAGTAAAATTTTTCGACCCTTTTTCTTCATTTCTTCTCCCTTATAAGGATAAACTATACCCCGTATTGTAGATCACTCCATCTACTGAAATATAGATATCCCAGTTACTTTCTTCCAGTCCGTCAACTGCGGTCCATCCATTTACACTTACTGATGTACCCTTTTCTCCATCTGTTGCCGACTGTCTGAGTTCGTATGTTCTCTGCTCATTTTCGCTCTGAAGGATCAGCTGTCCATCTTTCAGATCTGCTGCCTTTGTATCTGTCTGACAGGTTCCCGTGACAGATACTTTAATATCATCAAGTGTTACACTGATTCCCTCCGGTACTGTTTCTGCCTGTGAAAGATCTGTATCTGTTGCCTCATAAGCCGTTTCTCCAAGGCTTCCCAGTACCTCCGGTACTTCTGTCAGATCTGCGGAAACTGTATATGGTGCCATACGGAATGATCTGTAGGTAAGTGCATTATAGGTATCTCCAGCCACAGTCAGTTCAAAAGTCAGGTTTCCGTTATCTACCTGATCTATATGTGTCATTTTTGTAAGGCCCTGCTGGAACATATCGGACGGATAGTAATCACTTCTGTTTTCTTCATCATTATGAAGATGTGATCCTGCTGTAATAAAGAGATGATCCTTTGTTCCATCAAGAGAATCGACTCCTGAAATCCAGTCAGCATACCAGTCAGCACCGCGTTCTTTACCATATTCATAAACCTGGGAAACTGTCATATTCTCTGTATCAATGTGATAGATCACAGCTCTTGAATATACATCATCACCGGTAACACGTTTGTCATTGTCTTCTCTCTTAACCTTCGCAGTACCATTGTCAAAGAGCATAATATCGCCGTTATCCAGCATGGTTACATTATGCTGTGCATAAAACCATTCAAAATCTTCTCCCTCCGGAGTAAAGAAATATTTGCTGTCCGTTTTGTCCCAGCCAGTCGGATCACCTAAGATCCATGCAATTGTTTTGTCTGATTTATTCACAGCTACGATTGCGTCTTTGTGTCTGGCTGAAAGAAGGACAAGATCATTCTGTTCATCATACCAGATTCCGTTATTATGGAACCAGTCAGATTCCTCACTTCCATCGGAATCCATTGAAGCAGACTGTCCGTCTTCCATATTTATCAGATCTTTCATATCCAGTTCCCATACAACCTCCCCTGTTGTACGGTCAAGTTCTACTATATAATCTTCTACAGAACTCAGATCCGGACTGTCAGAAGCAATCAGAAGATTTCCATTTGGAAGTTCTCTGAAATCATGATGCATTCCACCAGGAATCGCATATTCCCGGTAAATTCTTCCGGTAAGATCTGTTTCTATCAGTCCTTCTTTATAATAACTGGATTTCAATACATAGGAAGCCGGCATCATAAGATGTCCGTTTTCCAGCTGATGTACTCCCAGTGTTCCTCCCATTGTAGTATAAAAGCGGATATCACCTGCAGAATCAACTGCATAAAGAGACCCCATTGTTGAACAGAGAAATGTCAGCCTGGAATAATCATAATTATCAGGATCAGATACCTCTGTCTTAATTTCACCATAATCAGCATTCAGCGCTTCTGTACTTACCTCATAAGAAGCAGACTTTCCATTATCAAGTTCAATAACAACTTTTGTCGTATCTCCGCTATAGAGTCCATACACAGGTATGATATGCTGTTTTGATGCCTCAAATGTACCTGTAATATCGTTTTCAGATGATTTTCCTTTTACTGTAATTGTTCCGCCCACTTCTTCATCTGTTGTAAATACCGCCACTGCTGACAATGGCGCTGTACCATAAGGATTTACAACAATCAGAGCATCTTCCAGTGAATAATCATTCCCGGCTTCCTGGAGAAGTGCCTCATCCGTTGCTTTCTGCTGTTCAAAAATATCAGTTTTTTCAAGGATAGAATTTGTCTCTGTTTCATCGGAATCTGAACTTTTTTTCGATGAAGTTTCTGCTTTTACCTGTGTCGGCAGTACTGCGGTTGTTGTTCCTGTAAGTACCAGTGCGGCTGCCATCCATAAATATATCCTCTTCTTCATAGAAATTCTCCCACTTATATTTTATGTTATTTAGTCAGAGTACAACTGTACTCTTCTGATTCAAAGTTATAATTCAGCTGAAGTCCTTCAGCGCCTTCATTTACCTCATAGATGATCCAGCCTTCGTTTGATCCGAAATTCAGTGTATTTCCAGGCATACGCATCATTCCCAGATCAGTCAGAAATTCATCGGATATTCTTTCATAAGTATTTCCTTCGCTGTCAGTAACTGTCATATTTTTCCAGTCAATGCTCTCTTTACTTCCGTCCTTTTCGATTTTCATTTTGATAAGACAGAAGTTTTTTCCATCTTCTGCCTCCTTTTTAAAGTCATTTGTCTCGACACTTGTGTAACCAAGTTCCACACTGACGTTTTCCAGGGAAGAATTCAGTTCTACATCTTCCACAGTCAGATTCCAGCCTGCAACAGAAGCTGTCGCACTGTCAAAATCGCCTTTTACCCCCTCAGAAGCTGCCGTTTCATCTTCTGCCGCATCTTCTGTATCTTCGAGAGTTTCTGTTTCCTCACTGTCTGTTACTTCAGTATCTTCTTCCTCTGCATCATCGGTTTCTTCTGTATTCTCAGTTTCGTCTGCTTCTTCAGAGTCTTCACTTTCCTCTTCCTGTGATTCAGTAACTGTCGTGTTTTCCTCTGTTTTCTTTTCAGAGCCACAACCTGCGATCATTCCTGCTACAAGTACTACTCCAAGAATCCATGCAAGTTTTCTGTTTTTCATGATCAATACACTCCTTATTTAATGTTAAAATTTTATGTTTAATTTTATTTTTCATATGCAGGAAGTTCTATCCAGAACAGAACGCCTTCTGAAAGGTTTTCTGCCCCGCAGCTTCCTCTATGTTTTTCCGTTATTTTTCTGACAACAAAAAGGCCAAGTCCGACATTTTTCAATTCAGCCTGGTTATCTAATTTCTGCTTTCTTGAAAATGTATAAAAGCTATCCCAGATGTGTTTCATCTGATCTTTTCCTATCAGTTCACCTTCGTTATAGACTTCAATACGTATCCTGCTCCTTTTTTCTGCTACGCTGACACGTATCTTTCTTCCCTGACCTGTATGCTGCAGTGCATTCATAAGATAATTATTTACAGCCCGCTCCAGATACATCTGATTTCCACAGACATAGCATTCTGGTGTAATCTCTTTTTCAATTCGGATACTGTTTTTACGGAAAATCGCATCATAACGTATAAGAAGATATTCCATAAGTTCTGAGACATCTGTTTTTCCTGTTTTCATACTGTCAAGCTGATTATCCAGCATGGTAAAATCAAGAAGTTCACCTATCATTGTTGACATTTTGTCAAGTTCTTCATGAATAGACGAAAAATAATACTCTCTGTCAACTTTGTCGCCCATCATCTCAAGCATTTCCACCTGACTGGATACAACCGCAAGAGGTGTTTTAAGCTCATGGGACACATTTGCAATAAATTCTCTCTGTCTTTCGAGAAGATGAAAATCCGCCTGCCTGCTCTGTTCATTTGAGCTGTAGTCATATTTTTTCATCAACCAAAACTCACCTGCACAAAGCAGAATCAGAACAACTGCCAGGTACCATATGGTTCCTTCCATAATTTCAAGTCCTGACTGTACTTCTTTTCTTATATAAATATAATAATCTTGATTCTTCTGAGTGATTTTTCCCTTCAGCGTCAGCATCTGTCTCATCTGATAACTTCTGCGGTCAATCTCAGGATTTTCAACGTACTGATCGAGCCTGCTTGATACGTGTTTACGAACAAATTCAGATGATAATGTGCTCCTGGATGAATATTCGATATCAAACTTCTCATCAACGATTAATATTTCAAGCTTCTCTTCCTGATACTCATTGATTGTTTCTATTTCCTCATCATCCAGATCTGCCAGTTCCATTTCCTGAAGTTCATCATATATCCGATACATAACTGCCGACTTCTGATGTATGTAAAAAGGAAAACAGCAAAAAGCATACCCAAGAACAGCAATCATCGATAAAATAACCGCATACAGGACAAACACGCTGTATCTGTTTTTTCTGAACTTATTTTTCACCGTTGTCCTCCCCGAAAACATATCCGACTCCATAAACTGTCCTGATATAATTGCACTCTTCCCCAAGCTTTTTGCGCAGCTGTTTTACAAGAGTATCTATTGTGCGTATATCTCCTTCATAATCATACTCCCACACAGCATCAAGGATCGCATTCCGCTGAAGGATCATGCCTTCATGTTCCATAAAATAAAGAAGGAGTTCATATTCTTTCCGGGTTGTCTCGATAGGTTTTTCATTCCTGTACAGAGTCTGTCTGCTCTTGTCGAGACGGAGTTCCCTGTATTCCAGTACATCTCTCATCTTTCCCGCACGCTTCAGCACTGCTTCGATATGCATTTTTACAAGGCTCAGTGAAAAAGGCTTCGTAATATAATCATCTGCACCCTTTTCAAATCCACTGATCTGATCTGCCACTGCTGATCTGGCCGACAGGATGATCACAGGAACTTCAGATATTTTTCGAATTTCTTTTAAAACTGTATAACCACTGATATCCGGAAGCATCAGATCCAGAAGTATCAGTTCTATTTCCCTTTTTTTCTCTCGAAAAAGTGCCAGGGCACTATTTCCATCAGATGCATATTCGACATCATATTCCTGCAGTGTCAGAAAATCTGTCATGGTCTTCAAAAGCTTCGGTTCATCTTCTACGATCATGATCTTAATATTGTTCATTTTTCTCTCCTGATATTTTCACATTAAGACAAGATACATTATACAATCAAAATTTGATACAATTATGATAAACGAAATATTTTTGTAATTCAATAGTAATATTAGAGAAAAAAATACCGCCGGCTTTCACCGACGGTATTTTCTCCATTATTAAACACGTGAGAGATATTCACCTGTTCTTGTATCAATTTTAAGTTTGTCACCCTGATTTACGAACAGCGGAACCTGTACCTGCGCTCCTGTTTCAACAGTTGCCGGTTTTGTAGCTCCCTGTGCAGTATTTCCTGCAAATCCTGGTTCTGTCTCAATTACCTCAAGTTCAACAAACAGAGGTGGTTCAATTGCATATACATTTCCGTTGTAAGAGCAAACCTTAACAACTTCGTTTTCTTTGACAAATTTAAGAGAATCACCAACCTGCTCAGCTGTAAGTGCGATCTGATCATATGTTTCTGTGTTCATGAAGTTGTAAAGTTCTCCATCATTATACAGATAGCTCATATCCACGCGGTCAATACGCGCCTGCGGGAATTTTTCTGTAGGACGGAAAGATTTTTCCAGTACAGCTCCTGTAATGATATTTTTATATTTTGTTCTGACAAATGCAGCGCCCTTTCCAGGTTTTACATGCTGGAATTCAACAATCTGACATACATTTCCCTCAATTTCAAGTGTGATACCGTTTTTGAAATCACCTGCTGAAATCATATTAAAATCCTCCTTCTGATAGTGTTCACTGTTAACCATTCTATAATATACATGAAAATATTTCAACTATTTTTTTTATTATGTAGCAATTTTCTTGTTATATCACAGGTATTAATCAGTCAACAACAATTTTTTCTTCTATTTCTTTTATCAGTTCTTCAAAAGGTTTCTCACCGGTGACAACCTTGATATCCGCAAACTTGTCATAAACCGGATCCCTCTGTTTCAAGAGCTTTTTGATCTTTTCATCACGGTCTTCTCCGTCAAGGAGCGGGTCTTTTCTTGACCCTTCCAGTCGTTTCTTCAGTGTTGCAAATGAACCTTTAAGATATATGATAGTACCAAGCTGTTTGAGATATTTTTCGTTCTGCTCCTGCAGCGGAAGTCCCGCTCCCAGGGATATCACCTTACGGTTCTTGTCCTGTATCAGCTGTTTCAGTGCCAGAGTTTCAAGTGCTCTGTAATATGGTTCTCCGAATCTTTCAAATATTTCTCTTGCAGAAAGATTCATCTTTTTGGTGATGATCTTCTCCAGATCTATAAATGGAAGTCCCAGATCCTTCGCTAACTGTTTTCCTACTCTTGTTTTTCCTGAACCCATAAACCCAATAATGACAATATGGTTCATGAAATCCCCTCCTCCTTTTTGTAAAAATATAACACTATTTTTTCCAGATAACGCTTCAGCACTATCTGGATCTCCTCTTTTGGATTGATCGGCTTAACAAGGATATTACGGATGCCGGCTCTTTTTGCGCCCCATACATCTGTAAAAAGCTGATCTCCTATAAATATTGTGTTCCCGGTGTCCGTACCCAGAAGCTCCATTGCCTTTCTGTAATTTCCTGTTGCCGGCTTATGAGCATTTTCTATAAACTTTGCACCGATCGCACTGTTAAATGATGAAACACGTTCAATTTGATTATTTGACAGAAAGCAACACTGGAATCCCAGTTCTTTCAGGTGCCTGAAAAGAGCGATCGCCCTGTCATCTGCCGGTGCACCATGAGGAACCAGAGTATTGTCAATGTCAAACAGAAGCCCTCGGTAGCCCTCCTGATATAATCTGTCATAATCAATCACATATGCGGAATCCAGATATTCATCCGGAAAAAAACATCGAAACATGAATTCTGTTCTCTCCTGCCAGTTTTATTGCTGCTGTTCAACAGCTGTATTTTTATTATCGTTCAGCCAGAGGTACATACTCTGCTTCCGGCAGAACACTCTTGTATGCAGGACGAATGATCTTGTCTGTATTGATAAGCTCTTCCATACGGTGTGCACTCCAGCCTACAATACGTGCCACTGCAAACATCGGTGTATAAAGTTCAAGCGGCAGATCCAGCATACTGTAAACAAATCCGCTGTAAAAATCCACGTTGGCACTTACACCTTTATATATTTTTCTTTCTTCTGCAATCACCTGAGGAGCCATCCATTCCACCATAGAATACAGTCTGTAATCTTTCATGCGGCCTTTTTCTTTTGCAAGGCTCTCTACAAATCCTTTCAGAACCTCAGCTCTCGGGTCTGATACAGAATAAATCGCATGTCCCATACCATAAATAAGACCGCGTCTGTCAAAAGCTTCTTTATGGAGAAGTTTTTTGAGGTATGTTCTCACTTCATCCTCATCTTCCCAGTCATGGACTTCTTTCTTCATTTCCTGGAACATCTGAATAACCTTAATGTTGGCTCCGCCGTGTTTCGGTCCCTTCAGTGAACCCAGCGCAGCCGCAACTGCAGAGTATGTATCCGTTCCCGAAGATGATACCACGTGTGTGGTAAAAGTCGAGTTATTACCACCGCCATGTTCCATATGAAGGATCAGTGCCAGATCCAGGATCTTTGCCTCAAGGTCAGTATATTTCTTGTCCGGGCGTAACATACGCAAAATATTTTCAGCAGTAGAAAGCTCTTTCTTGGGATTATGGATATAAAGGCTCTTACCTCTCACATAGTGATTGTAAGCCTGATATCCGTAAACAGAAAGAAGCGGAAACACACTGATCAGATTCAGACATTGTCTCAGAACATTCGGCAGAGAAATATCATCCGGGTTATTATCATAAGAATACAGTGTAAGGACACTTCTGGACAGGGCATTCATGATATCCCGTCCCGGTGCCTTCATAATAACATCTCTTACAAAGTTTCTGGGCAGTGACCGCTGATTGGCAAGAAGCGCTGAAAAATCAGCAAGTTGCTTTTCATCCGGCAGTACACCGAAAAGCAGCAGATATGTTGTTTCTTCAAATCCGAACCTGTGATCTTTCACAAAACCTGCAGTGAGGTCTTTGATATTATAACCACGGTAAAAAAGACTTCCCGCACAGGGAACTTCCTTGCCATCCACAATTTTTACAGCCTGTACATTGGAAATCTGTGTAAGCCCTGCAAGAACACCTTTGCCATTAATATCACGCAGTCCTCTTTTGACATCATATTTGCCATAAAGCGAAAGATCCATGCTGCTGTGATCCTGGCATATTCCTGTCAGTCTCTCAATCTCCGGTGTCACTTTTGTGTTAAATCCTGTCATCAAAAAATCTCCTTTCAGTTATCGTCTTCTGTCGATCAAGGTTCCTCCCTCATTTAATAATACCGGGAATCAGAATTCCCGATTGTAATACCTGTGATAAGTATATCATCAAAAAACAATTTGGTCTATAATTTAATGCTGTTTGTATGTGCTTAAAAACTCTTTCAGTTTGGCAGATGCCTTTTCAAGCTGACGTACATTAGGCAGATATACAACCCTGAAATGATCCGGTTCTGCCCAGTTAAAGCCCTTGCCGGGTACAAGAAGAACCTGTTTCTGATGCAGGAAATCAAGAGCAAACTGTTCATCATCTGTAATATTGAATTTTTCCGTATCAATCTTCGGGAAAATATAAAATGCAGCGTGAGGTTTCACAACGGAGATTCCCGGAATGTCACGAAGTGCATTATAGATGCATTCTCTCTGTTCATATACTCTTCCGCCCGGTTTCACATATTCTGCAACGCTCTGATATCCGCCCAGTGCTGTCTGAACGATAGACTGTGCCGGTACGTTGGAACAGAGCCGCATGGAAGAAAGCATCTTGATTCCTTCTATATATCCTTTTGCTTTTTCTTTTGCCCCGCTTAAGATCATCCAGCCAATACGGAATCCTGCGATCATATGGGACTTGGAAAGTCCTGAAAATGTAACGCAGAAAACATCCGGTGCAAGAGATGCAATGGAAGTATGTTCATAGCCATCCATAACAAGTCTGTCATAAATCTCATCAGAAAAAATGATCAGTTCTTTTTCTCTTGCTATCTGTGCGATCTGTTCCAGAATTTCTTTCGGATAAACAGCCCCTGTAGGGTTGTTCGGGTTAATGATTACGATTGCCTTTGTTCTGTCTGTAATCTTGTTTCTGATATCTTCAATGTCTGGATACCAGTCTGACTGTTCATCACAGATATAATGGACTACATTTCCACCTGCCAGTGTGGCTGTAGCTGTCCACAGGGGATAATCAGGTGCCGGGATCAGAATCTCATCTCCATTATCAAGAAGCGCCTGCATACACAGATTGATAAGCTCACTGACACCGTTTCCTGTATAGATATCATTCATGGTAACATTCGGTATATTTCTCAGCTGCGCATACTGCATAATGGCTTTACGTGCTGAAAATATTCCCCTGGAATCCGAATATCCCTGAGAAGTCCTGATATTGCTGAGCATATCCAGAATCACTTCCTGAGGAGCTGAGAATCCAAAAGGATATGGATTTCCGATGTTGAGCTTCAGGATCTCTTTGCCTTCTTCCTCCATTTTTGCCGCCTCATCTACCACCGGTCCTCTCACATCATACAGTACATTATCAAGCTTCGTAGATTTATCAAATGTTCTCAAAATATTCACTCCTCTCATGATTTTTGTTGTTACTGTTCACTCCATTCACAGCAAATTGGTCAAAATCCATTCCAAATCACCTTCAGTGATGGGATTTTGCCCTGTATGTCTCGGGATTTTGCCATATTCATGTAAAAATACCTCGCGGGATATTACCTGTGAACAGTTACTTTTTGTTCAGATTTACCATAATCTGTATTGAATAATAATCTCACATTCGGTCAAAATACGCAAGATAAAAATTTTTGCAAAAAAAATTTGCTCTGGCTCTTTTCAACTTTACCACATTGGTGTATAATCATACAGAATCTTGTGCAGATCACAAGAATATTCATATGGATGAGGAGGAAATCAAATGTCTTACACAGAAGAAATTTATGAGAGAGTCGTTGCACAGAATCCTGGTGAACCGGAATTTCATCAGGCAGTAAAAGAAGTGCTTGATTCCCTGAAAGTTGCAATCGACCGCAATGAAGAAAAGTATCGCAGCTATGCGATTCTGGAACGTCTTGTTGAACCAGAAAGAATTATCTCCTTCCGTGTTCCGTGGATTGATGACAAGGGAAATGTACAGGTAAACAAAGGTTACCGTGTACAGTTCAACAGTGCTATCGGACCATACAAGGGAGGTCTTCGTTTCCATCCGTCAGTAAACCAGAGTATTCTTAAATTCCTTGGTTTTGAACAGATCTTTAAAAATTCCCTGACAGGTCTTCCGATCGGTGGTGGTAAAGGTGGTTCCAACTTTGATCCTAAGGGAAAATCTGACAGAGAAGTTATGGCATTCTGCCAGAGCTTTATGACAGAACTCTGCAAACACATCGGTGCTGATACTGATGTTCCTGCCGGTGATATTGGTGTAGGCGGACGTGAGATCGGATATCTTTTCGGACAGTACAAACGTATCCGCAATCTTAACGAAGGCGTACTGACAGGTAAAGGTCTCACATACGGTGGATCCCTTATTCGTACACAGGCTACAGGATATGGTGTTGTATATATTCTTAACGAACTGATGCAGGCACATGACGATTCCCTGAACGGCAAAACTGTTATCGTTACAGGTTCCGGAAACGTTGCCATCTACGCTGTAGAAAAAGCTACACAGCTTGGTGCAAAAGTTGTTGCAATGTGTGACTCCAACGGATTTATCCATGATCCTGAAGGAATCAAGCTTGACATCGTAAAGGACATCAAAGAGGTTAAACGTGGACGTATCAAAGAATATGCAGACCGTGTTGAAGGTGCTACCTACACAGACGGACTTGGCATCTGGAACATCAAATGTGATGTATATCTTCCATGCGCAACTCAGAACGAACTTGGTCTTGACGGAGTAAAAGCTCTGATTGCCAATGGATGCAAATATATCGTAGAAGGTGCAAACATGCCAACTACTCTGGAAGCTACCGAATACGCTATGGAAAACGGTGTTCTCTTCCTTCCTGGAAAAGCAGCAAACGCAGGTGGTGTTGCTACTTCCGCACTGGAAATGAGCCAGAACTCTCAGAGACTTTCCTGGACAGCTGAAGAAGTTGATGCAAAACTTCATCAGATCATGAAAGACATTTATGCTAAGATTGACGATGCTGCAAACCGTTATGACATGAAAGACAATTTCGTTGTCGGTGCAAACATCGCAGCATTTGAAAAAGTTGCAGACGCAATGATCGCACAGGGTATTGTTTAATTTCTGACTTCATAAAAATAAAATTCATCATAATAAAATGAGGTACTGACTTTTCAGCCGGTACCTCATTTTTGTATATTATTCTATTTTCTTTTATATATCAGAGAAGCAAAAAGATACATAACCCATTCTCTGTCCTGTGTATATACACTGGCAATTACTGATTCTCCTGCTACACTCTCTGAGTTACATTTAATCTGCTGTTTACAAATCAGCTTTTTTCAACTATAATTCTTTTCAAAAATGAAATCGATTTCATAATAAGAATACGAAAGGATTTACCATGGATAAAAAAATTATTTTTCTTGATATCGACGGAACTCTTGCACTCCCGGGAGAAACAGTTCCTGTTCCATCTGCCATTGAAGTAATAAAAAAAGCACATACTAAAGGACATTATGTTTTTCTCAGTACAGGACGATGCTATTCCATGATGTCACGTTTCATGGAATATGGGTTTGACGGTGCCATAGCCAGTGCAGGCGGATATGTTTTCTGCGGAGATAAAATAATCTACGACTGCCCCATGACTGAAGAGCAAAAACAGAATGTCCTCAGAATCTTTAAAGAAAATGGTGTATACCGCACCGTTGAATGCAGGAACGGTTCTTATACAGATACAGAATTTTTTGATTTTATCCGAAAACAGTCCGGAGGAAATCTCAGCAGCGAAATGCTCCGCTGGCAAAATCAACTGACAAACTCACTTGGTATCCGCCCCATGGCAGAATACCCTGGTGATCCTGTCTATAAGTTGATTCTTATGAGTCCTTCTGTGAAAAACCTGGACATGTGCAGACCTGCATTGGAAAAGGATTTTAACTTCTGCATTCAGGATTCATCTGACCTTTACATAAACTGTGAACTGATAAACCGCAAATTCAACAAAGGGACTGCCGTTCTTAAAGTGTGTGACTATCTTGGCATTCCTGTTGAAAATTCCATTGCTTTCGGAGACAGTATGAATGACTGGGAAATGCTGGAAACAGCAGGACTTGGTATCTGTATGGAAAATGGAAATGAAGAACTGAAAAAGCTTGCCGATGATGTCTGCCCTGCTGTGACAGATGACGGAATACAGAAAGCTTTCATGAAATATCATCTTGTGTAGTAATAATTCTCACAATATGGTATACTGAAAATATCAGGTAAAAACAGTTTTTTTCAGAAAATATGAGGTGATTATAATGTTGAAATCATGGACACCCGCTGAAATGCCCGAAAAGTCTGATCTCAAAGAGCAGCTGACTGCTGCGCAGGACAGACTTTACGATCTGCAGATGAAGATCAAAGAACACAAACTTCCGGTTCTTGTACTTTTTGAAGGCTGGAGTGCTGCCGGAAAAGGAAGCATCATTGGAAAAGTAATCAAAAACATTGACCCTCGCTTCTTTAAAGTTGCCACAATGTCTGCACCTTCGGCAGAAGAAATACGCCGTCCTTTTCTCTACCGCTATATGAAACAGATTCCTGAAGAAGGCAAATTTACTTTTCTGGATTCCGGCTGGCTTGAACAGACCGCAAAAGAAGTCCTGGAAGGCAGCATGTCAGGCGAATCTTATGAAAAACGTACAGAAAGTATCCGGCGTTTTGAACGACAGCTCACTGACAATGGATATCTTGTTCTGAAATTTTTCATGGAAATTGACAAAGATGAGCAGAAAAAACGCATGAAAAAACTTCTTGATTCACATGATACCAGCTGGCGCGTATCTGATTTTGACACGTGGCAGCACGAGCATTACAAAAAATGTGAAAAAGTTTTTGACCGTTGCCTCAAAGATACCAATCTCCCAACCTCTCCCTGGTATATTATAGATGCAGGAAACAGGAAATGGGCTAAACTCCAGGTTATGGAAACCCTGGTCAATAATATTGATGTTGCACTGCAGAATCAGAAACACTCTGTCCCGATTCCGCAGAATGTATTTCCACTTGTAAATATACCCAGACTTTCTGAAATTGAACTCAAAGGTAAAACTGTCGAAGATGAAAAATACCGTCAGGAACTAAAAGAGCTTCAGGCACACCTCGGTGAACTTCACAACCGTCTTTACCGCAAACGTGTGCCAGTGATCATCACTTATGAAGGCTGGGATGCTGCAGGTAAGGGCGGCAATATCAAACGGGTTGCCGGAGCTCTTGACCCCCGTGGCTATGAAGTCCACCCGATTGCCAGCCCTGAGCCGCACGAAAAAGCCCGTCACTATCTGTGGCGTTTCTGGACAAGACTTCCCAAAGACGGTCATATTGCCATCTTTGACCGCACCTGGTACGGTCGTGTCATGGTCGAACGTCTGGAAGGTTTCTGCAGTGAAAATGACTGGAAGCGTGCATATAATGAAATAAATGAATTCGAAAAGGAACTCCACGACTGGGGTGCCGTAATCATCAAATTCTGGGTACAGATAGATAAAGAAACGCAGCTGGAGCGTTTTACAGAACGTCAGAATAATCCGGAAAAACAATGGAAAATCACTGATGAGGACTGGCGTAACCGTGAAAAATGGGATCAGTATGAAACCGCGGTAGATGAAATGCTGAAAAAGACAAGCACTTCTTACGCTCCATGGCACATTCTTGAATCCGTTGATAAAAAATATGCCCGTATCAAAGCACTTAAAATTATCATAAAAGAACTTGAAAAAGTTCTCGGGTAAAATTTACCCCCTGTCAGACATCGCTGGCAGGGGGGATTTTTATGGTTCCATAAATTTTTTCAGTTCATCCATAAAGGTACTTACATCCTTAAACTCTCTGTACACAGAAGCAAACCGCACATAGGCAACTGCATCCAGATCCTTCAGATGTTCCATGACGATTTCCCCTATATGCGTACTTGAGATCTCATGATCTGCCGCATCAAAAATATCACCCTCAATAGAATCCATCATAGCTTCGATTTTTTCTACTGAAATCGGCCGTTTATAACATGCTCTCAGGATTCCTCCCTGAATCTTGGAGCGGTCATACTGTTCACGGGTCTGATCTTTCTTGATAACACTGAGTGGAATGTTTTCTACTTTTTCGTAGGTGGTAAAACGTTTCCCACAAGATTCGCACATCCGCCTTCTTCGGATTGAATTGGTATCTTCTACCGGCCTGGAATCAACAACTCTCGTATTATCCTGATTACAAAATGGACATCTCACGTATTTGTCCCCTTTCCCCTTTTTATGCCCAATATTATACTTTATTTTTTCCGGCCATGTCAATAAAAGTACCTGTATATTTCTGCCTTTTTATACATATATTTTGAAAAAAAGAAGTTAACGTCATGCGATTATGCGAACTCAGACAAAAAGAGATCATCAACACATGTACCTGCAAAAGCCTGGGCTGCCCCGTTGATTTTGAATTCGACTGTAAAACCGGAAAAATTCAGTCAATGATAGTTCCCATGCCCGGCAAATTCTGCTGTTTCTGGGGCAAAGAAAATGAATATATCATTCCATGGAACTGCATCGTACAGATTGGAGATGATATTATTCTTGTTGAACTGAAAGAAGAACACTGCTGCCGTAAAGGCCACAGTTTCTGAGCTGTCAAGGGCTTTTATTTTTTATATTTTTTATGAAAAAGTATATTTTCAATCCTACCTGAGAATCATTTTTAATACGGAATGACTGAACAGAATGAGATTAGGAGGATACGGCGATGGCTCTGAATAAAGTTGAAATATGTGGAGTAAATACATCAAAACTTCCTGTCCTGAAACCGGAAGAAAAAGAGGATCTTCTACGCAGAACAAAAGAAGGCGACATGCATGCGCGTGAACTCTATATCAAAGGGAATCTGCGTCTTGTGCTGAGTGTGATCAAACGGTTTCAGAACAGCAGTGAAAACGCTGACGATCTTTTTCAGATCGGATGCATAGGGCTTATGAAAGCAATTGATAATTTTGATACAACCTTGAATGTAAAATTTTCAACTTATGCAGTACCAATGATCGTTGGCGAGATCCGAAGATATCTCCGGGATAATAACAGCATCCGGGTAAGCCGTTCATTACGGGATATTGCATACAAAGCAATTTATGCCAAAGACAACTATGTAAAGCAGAATCTCCGTGAACCAACTGTAACAGAAATTGCCAGTGAGATCGGAGTTGAAAAAGAAATGATCGTCTACGCCCTGGATGCCATCCAAAGCCCTGTCAGTCTTTTTGAGCCCGTATATGCAGAAGGCGGTGATACGCTCTACGTCATGGATCAGATCAGCGACAAGAAAAACCGCGAAGAGCACTGGATTGAAAATATCTCACTGCGTGAAGCTATGGACCGGCTTGGTGCACGGGAGCGAAATATCATAGAAATGCGATTTTATGAAGGAAAAACCCAGATGGAGGTAGCTGATGAAATTGGTATCTCCCAGGCCCAGGTCAGTCGCCTTGAAAAAAATGCCCTGAAATACATGAAAAATTATCTTCGTCCATAAAAAAGGGACAGTCTTTGCCGACTGTCCCTTCTGATTTTTTATGATAATTCAAGTTTACCTGTATAAAGCTGATAATAGGTTCCCTTCTGTTTTATAAGATCTTTATGGTCGCCTCTTTCAATGATTTTTCCATGTTCCAGAACAATAATTGCATCACTGTTCCTGATAGTGGAAAGTCTGTGCGCAATAACAAATACTGTACGGCCCTTCATCAGATTATCCATGCCCTTCTGTACAATACTCTCTGTACGGGTATCAATGCTTGATGTCGCTTCATCGAGGATCAGTACCGGAGGGTCTGCTACTGCCGCCCTTGCGATCGAGAGCAGCTGTCTCTGTCCCTGCGACAGTTCCTCACCGTCACCACTCAGCATAGTATCATATCCATTCGGAAGCATCTGGATAAACTGATCTGCATGAGCCAGTTTAGCTGCAGCATATACTTCGTCATCTGTTGCATCCAGTTTTCCATAACGGATATTATCCATGATCGTTCCTGTAAACAGATGCGTATCCTGAAGAACAATTCCAAGAGAATGTCTCAGATCATCTTTTCTGATCTTGGTGATATTAATACCATCATAACGGATTTTCCCATCCTGTATATCATAGAAACGGTTGATCAGGTTTGTGATCGTTGTTTTTCCTGCACCTGTAGAACCTACAAAAGCAAGTTTCTGGCCTGGTTTTGCATAAAGACTGATATCGTGGAGAATGACTTTGTTGTCATTATAGCCGAAAGTTACATCTTCAAAACGGACATCACCTTTCAGTTCTGTGTAGGATACAGTTCCATCAGCAGAATGAGGATGCTTCCATGCCCACATACCAGTTCGTTCTTCACATTCGACAATATTGCCGTTTTTGTCTTTTCTGGCATTAACAAGAGTTACATACCCTTCATCGTCTTCCGGTTTTTCATCTATGAGGTTGAAGATACGTTCCGCACCTGCCAGTGCCATGACTATAGAGTTGAACTGTTGTGCCACCTGCATAAACGGCTGTGTAAAACTCTTTGTAAACTGAAGATAAGATGCCATAACACCAAGTGTGATGCCGCCAATGCCTGCTACAGAAAGAATACCTCCGAGAACAGCAGTCAGCACAAACTGAAGATTACCGATATTTCCAATCACAGGTCCCATCATGTTACCGTATTTATTTGCCTCAGATGCGCTTTCAAAAAGTGCCTCATTCAGAACATCAAATTCTTCTTCAGATTTCTTTTCATGGTTGAATACTTTTACTACTCTCTGGCCATTCATACGCTCTTCCACAAAACCAGTGACATCAGCAAGGGATACCTGCTGACGGACAAAATATCTTCCACTTTTGGCTCCAATCTTTCCTGTCACAAAAAGCATCACGAAAATAACCAGCACTGCAAGTACTGTCAGAAGCGGACTTAATACCAGCATGGATACAAACGTAACAATAATCGTAAACAGTGCCATAAGTGCCTGTGGGATCGCCTGACTGATCATCTGACGTAAAGTATCTGTATCATTGGTATAAAGACTCATGACAGATCCGTTTGTATTCTGGTCAAAATACCGTATCGGCAATGTCTGCATATGCTCAAACATATCATCACGTACACGTTTCAGAACTCCCTGACCGATATATACCATCATACGGGTATAAATAAATGTGGCAACTATACCTGCCAGGAAAATACAGCCCAACACTCCCAATGCTTTATATAACCCTGCAAAATCAGGTGTTTTCTGTCCGATAAGAGGAAGTATAAAATCATCAAGAAGATATTTCAACGAGAGCGAAACTGCCGTAGTTGCAACTGCACTGATCAGGATACAGATAAATACCAGAATAAACTGAATCTTATATGTCTCTGTAACATACTTTATAAGACGTTTCGCCGTTTTTCTGTTCTGTGCATCAAGTTTAGGTTTACGTGACGGTTTTCTGTTGTCCATTTCTTTCTTACTCATCTTCTTCCCCTCCTTTCACCTGAGATTCATATACTTCTCTGTAAATATCATTTGTTTTCAAAAGTTCTTCAGAAGTTCCTATACCGGAAATACGTCCTCCGTCCAGAACAATAATCTGATCGGCATCTTCGATAGAGGAAATACGCTGTGCAATAATAATCTTCGTTGTATCCGGAATTTCCTCACGGAATGCTTTACGTATCAGCGCATCTGTTTTTGTATCAACTGCACTTGTGGAGTCATCAAGGATAAGAATTTTAGGTTTTTTCAGCAATGCCCGCGCAATACAGAGACGCTGTTTCTGTCCGCCTGAAACGTTATTGCCACCCTGGACAATCTTTGTGTTATATCCATCCGGAAATTCCTGTACAAAGCCATCTGCCTGTGCAAGACGGCAGACTCTTTTTACTTCTTCATCACTGGCTGTTTCGTTGCCCCAACGGATATTTTCATAAATACTTCCGGAAAACAGTACATTTTTCTGAAGCACCATAGATACCTGATCCCTGAGTACTTCCAGGTTATAATCACGCACATCTACTCCACCGACTTTTACAGTACCGCCTGTCACATCATAAAGTCTTGGGATCATCTGTACAAGTGTTGATTTTGCACTGCCCGTACCTCCAATGATACCAACTGTCTGACCGGATTTAATATGAAGGCTTACATCTTTCAGAGAAAGATTTCCTCCTTCTCCTGCATAACTGAAATCTACATGATCAAATACCACTTCTCCGTTTTTCACTTCTTTTACTGAATTATCTTTGTCCTGCATTTCAGGAACTTCCTGCAGCACCTCAGTAATACGGTCTGTGGAAGCTTCTGCGATCATGATCATGACAAATACAAAGGTAACCATATTCAGAGACATAATAATCTGCAGTGCATAAACAATAATGCTGGTAAGTTCTCCTGTTTCCATTGTTCCAAACACAATACTGCGACCGCCGACAGCAGCAATAAGGAGAATTACAATATACATGGTAAACTGCATGACAGGTGCATTCCATGCAACAATTTTTTCAGCTTTTGTAAACAGTTTATATACATATCCTGATATACCATGAAATTTATTAACTTCATATTCTTCTCTGACAAAAGCCTTCACAACCCTGGATGCATTAACGTTTTCCTGAACAGAATTGTTGAGAACATCATACTCATCAAATACTTTAATAAAATTCGGATGCGCTTTTTTTGCTATAAACAGCAATGTCCCTCCGAGAAGAGGAATAACGATCAGGAAAAGCAGCGCAATTTTCACATTAATAAGAAGCGTCATGATCCATGACAGAATGATCATGATCGGAGCTCTTGCAAGAAGACGGATACTCATCATATATGCCATCTGCACATTTGTGATATCTGTTGTCATTCGTGTAACAAGACCTGATGTTGAAAAATGATCGATGTTTTTGAATGAAAACTCCTGTACTTTATAAAAAATATCATGACGGAGATTTTTGGCATATCCCGCCGCTGCCACTGCTGCCATATTACCTGCCTGAACGCCAAAAAACAGTGCGAGCATTGCCATTACTACAAGAACAATTCCTCTCTGAACAATATAGCCAAGATCACCATTTGCAATTCCGACATCGATAATCTTTGCCATTTCAAGAGGAATGAGAACTTCCATCAGTACCTCGAGAATTACAAGAAATGGTGCCAGTGCAGACTGTTTCTTATATTCCCTGATGGATTTGAAAAGTGTCTTATTCATCTTTTACCTCCTCAATACTTCAAACAGTTAGATTCGTAACTTTACATATTATACGGATTTGTTTTTCATAATGCAATCCTTTTTTTCTGCGTCACAGAATTTTCACTTTTGTATTCGCAACTGTTCACTCCGTTCACAGCAACTTGTATTCTTCTTTGGATATACAAAAAAAATGTCCCTGTGACAAGGAACATTTTTATATATATACATCTTTATTTTATCTTCAGAATCTGTTTCGTATATATTCTTTTCGCAGTCTGTCAGCTGTACCTCTCTCGGTAAACTGTTTATCACCCAGCTGCATTACCGGCATGATTCCCATCAGGGAATTGGTAACAAAACATTCGTCATAATATTTCAGTTCTTCCGGATAGATCACTCTCTCATTAATATCATAATTTTCAAGAAGATATTCCCTCATAATGCCCGGAAGAATCCCACAGGAAACTTGTGGTGTACAGATCTGGTTTCTACGCACAAAAAAAATATTACTGACAGTTCCCTCACTGATCTGCCCTTTTGTATTCAGGAAAATCCTCTCATTAAAGCCAGCTGCTGCCGCCGCTCTTTTTTCGAGGATACAGTCTCCGCAGTTCATTGTCTTATAGTATACCAGGGGAGAAGTTTCATTTCGCTTCACTGGACTGAAATCTGCCCGGAAACCTTTTATGTAATTTTCTTCCATATAAGGATTGTCTCTTGTTGTCATCAGGACATTGTCCTGCGAGAGCATTATCTTGAGTGCCCCTTTTATAAGTCCGGTTTTTTTTATATATTCTCTAATTCCCTCTTCTGTAATCCCACGTTCTTCAGGATTTCCAATATTCAGAAACTCTGCTGCTTTTTTCAGTCTTCTTAAATGCCTTCCCGAAAATACAGCCTGCCCCTCTTCCACAGCAATTGTTTCAAATGCTCCCAGTCCGAACTGAAAACAGTTATCCAGTTTTATGTCCATATTGTTTCCTCTCTTATTTCATTGCCTCCAGAACAGCTTTCGCCTTCTGAAGTGTTTCTTCATATTCAAATTCCAGTTCTGATTCTGCGGTAATGCCGCCGCCTACTCCCAGGTGATAAGCTCCATCTTTATATAAAGCTGTTCTTATTACAATATTAAAATCACAGTCACCGTCAAGGGTCAGATACCCGATGGAACCTGTATACAGATTTCTTCTTCCATGTTCCAGTTCATCAATGATCTCCATTGCCCTGTATTTTGGTGCCCCGGTGATAGACCCTCCCGGAAATGCTGCCTCAAGAAGATCTGCAAAGTTTCTTCCATCTTCCAGTTCACCTTCAATATTTGAAACAAGATGAAATACAGTTGCATATTCTTCTACAGTAAAAAGTTCCGTGACTTTCACACTTCCCGGCTTACAGACCCTGTTCAGATCATTTCGTTCCAGATCCACGATCATCAGAAGTTCACTCTTGTCCTTTTCGGAAGTTTCCAGTTCTTTCCGCATGATCATATCTTCTTCCGATGTCTCACCCCTTTTGCGTGTTCCTTTGATTGGACGTGTCTCCACATGTCCTTTCTTCATCTTCAAAAAACGCTCCGGTGATGCACAGACAATCTGGAAGTCATCATAATCCAGATAGCCCCCAAACGGTGAGGGATTATTTTTTCTGAGAGTCCAAAATACATCCTCCGGTTTTTTCTGACTTTTTACCTTCATCTGCTGAGTCATATTTGCGATATAGATGTCCCCTTCTATAATATAGTGGATCATATCATCAACAGCCTGCTTATATTCTTCTTTTTTGAAATTTGGAAATACTTCTATATTATATGCTTTCTTTTCAGGCTTCGAAACTTCTCCGGAGGTTTTTGTCTCTCTGATCTTTTGCTCTGTTTTCTTTATCAGTTCTTCTGCATCTTCAGTGATACCATTTGCGACAAGATATGTCTTCTTTTCCTGGCAGTCCTCGATCACAAACAGATCATAAAAAATAAGCACAGCATCAGGAATAGATACAATGTCTTTTTCTGAGGAGGTCACCTGCATGAGTTTTCTTCCATATTCATAAGAAAAATATCCTATCGCACCGGAAATCAGTGGAAGTTCTGTCGTATTTTTGTCTTCATTTTTCCTGAGATATTCTCTCAGATAATCCTCAAAAGTAATATCTGTTTCTTCTATATTATTAATATAAAATTTTCCACCGTCTTTTACAAATTTCAGATATGGTTTTCGACCGATCACAGAATATCTTCCAAGCTGATTCACAAGGGAAGAATCAAGAAATGCCTGATCTTTTTCTTTTTTTAATATCTGAAAAATATCTGCTGCAGATATATATTCTTTCAGTTCTTTTATCACTCTCTGTTTTTCGTACATCTTATCCTCCTGTCAGTTATGCCGGATATTTTTCACTATATTGTTCCGCTATTTTGCAGAAATTGTTCAGAAGTTCATGCCCGTATTCTGTAAGGACTGCCTCCGGATGAAACTGCACACCGTACAGGGGCAGTGTTCTGTGCGAGATTCCCATAACCGCCCCATCTTCTGCGATCGAATCCAAACGAAAATCCTCCGGAATTGTTTTTTCTTTAACAATCAGAGAATGGTATCTTGTAACTTTAAATGTCTCAGGAAGTCCTTCAAAAAGTCCTGTCCCGTTATGATAAACTCTGGTCACTTTTCCATGCATGGGCCGTTCCCCTTTTTCTACAGTTGCCCCTGAGCAGAATCCCAGGATCTGATGCCCCAGACAGACGCCTAAGATAGGGATTTTTCCCTGAAATCTTCTGACTGTTTCCACGCACAGAGAAGCATCCCAGGGTCTTTTGGGACCCGGTGAAAGGATAATTCCCTCCGGGTGGATTTTTTCAATTTTATCCAGTGATATCCTGTCGCTTCTTCTTACCAGAATGTCCTTTCCAAGCTCCTCAAAATAAGCTTTCAGATTATATACAAATGAATCATAATTATCAATCATCAAATACATATTATACTCCTTTTCAACACAAAAAAAGGACAACGCCAGGTGTACACGAAATACACACAGTCGTTATCCCTTGATGGTCCGTAATCTGTGAATTACATTTATGCTACCACATATCTCCGAAATCGTCAATATTTATTGTATACTATGCCGATTTATAACCCCTTTTTTTATAAAATTTGCCCTTTTCTACCAGTTACATATGTGATATACTAGTGCAGAATGAATGATATGCAAAATAGGATCATATGCGTTAAGTGTTCAGCGAATGGGGAGTTGTCGCTGAAACGAAAAGTACGTCTTACGGTATATGATCCGCACCCGTTGCTTGCAATATAAGAGTATATCTCATATTGTGAAGGGATACGTTTTTCGACATACGTTCTATCACAATTGGAGATATCTTTTTTTATATACTTCTCGACAAAAAAAAGACAATCTCCAGAAATCACTCACACCAGATCAAGGAGGTTGTTTTTATTATGGTAGACAAAGAAAAAGTAGAACAGGCGATTCGTCTTCTTCTTGAGGGAATCGGGGAAGATACAGAACGTGAGGGCCTGAAAGACACACCTGACAGAATCGCCCGTATGTGTATGGAAATATATGGCGGACTTGATGAAGAAGCAGATCACCATCTCGCCAAACAGTTTGAAGTAGAAAATAATGAAATGGTTCTGGAAAAAGACATCACATTTTATTCCATGTGTGAACATCACCTGATGCCATTTTACGGCAAAGCAGCTATCGCATACATACCAAACGGCAAAGTAACAGGCTTAAGCAAACTTGCCCGTACTGTTGATGTCTATGCAAGAAGACCACAGATCCAGGAACGTCTGACAGTACAGATTGCAGATGCTCTGGAGCGTTCTCTGAATCCTAAGGGAATCATGGTAATGCTGGAGGCAGAACATACCTGCATGACAATGCGTGGAATCAAAAAACCCGGCAGCAAAACCATCACCACTGTAACAAGAGGCGAATTCAAAGACAATATGGAACTTCAGAAACAGTTTCTTTCCATGGTTAAAGACTGATGAACCGAATTAATGCAATCTGGAACCACCCTCTGTATCAGCAGAATCTTTCTGAACTTCTGAACCTTGAATCAGACAGAATTTTCTGCCGGCATACACCGGAACATTTTCTGGATGTGGCAAGGCTTACCTGGATCTATATTCTGGAAGAGAGGCTCGATTTTTCCAGAGAAATTGTTTACAGTGCCGCACTGCTTCATGACATTGGCCGTGCCCGGCAGTATATTGACGGAACACCTCATGACGAGGCAGGCGCCTGTATTGCAAATACAATCCTCACGGACCTTGCTTTTACAGAAGAAGAAAAATCACTGATCATCACAGCTATCAGCGAACACCGTTCTTCCGGTACACAGACCGGAACTTTAAGCCGGCTTCTTTATAAAGCAGACAAAAAATCCAGAAACTGTTTCCTCTGCCCTGCACTTTCTGAATGTAACTGGGCACCTGAGAAAAAAAATATGACTCTTCAGTACTAAAAGGAGAACATAATCATGAAAATCAGAAATACTGAATTTGATGTAAAAAATCATACATACATAATGGGAATTCTTAATGTCACTCCGGATTCTTTTTCTGACGGCGGCAAATGGAATTCTCTGGATCACGCTCTCAGTCATGTTGAAACCATGATCAATGACGGAGCTGATCTTATCGATGTCGGCGGTGAATCCACCCGTCCCGGACATACACCTGTCGGTGCACAGGAAGAAATTGAACGTGTTCTTCCTGTTATCGAAGCAATCCACAGCCGTTTTGATGTTCCGATTTCTGTAGATACTTACAAGGGAAGCGTTGCTGATGCTTCTCTGAAAGCAGGAGCAGATCTCATCAACGATGTATGGGGACTGAAATATGATCCTGAAATGGCACCTGTCATTGCACGTCACAATGCCCCATGCTGTCTGATGCACAACAAAGAAAATCCAGAATATAATAACTTTCTTATCGATATGCTTGCTGAAACACAGGAATGTGTAAATATCGCAAGAAAAGCCGGCATCAAAGATGAAAACATCATTCTTGACCCGGGTGTCGGATTTGGAAAAACATACGAAATGAACCTTGAAACCATGAACCATCTTGAACTCTTCCAGCACCTTGGTTTCCCTGTTCTCCTTGGAACTTCACGTAAATCCATGATCGGACTTGCACTTGATCTTCCTGTAGACCAGCGTGTGGAAGGAACTCTTGCAACTTCTGTTATCGGTGTCATGAAAGGCTGCGCTTTTGTACGCGTTCACGATGTAAAAGAAAACAAACGTGTTATACAGATGACTGAGGCAATTCTTGGAAGGGACAGGTAATTTCATGGATAAAATAGAAATCAGAGGACTTGAAATTTTTGCCAATCATGGTGTATTTCCGGAAGAAAATGTTCTCGGACAGAAATTTGTGATATCAGCCACTCTTTACACAGATACCCGTAAAGCAGGACTGACGGATGAACTGACTGCATCTATCCATTATGGAGAAGTCAGCCAGATGATTACTGAATTTACAAAAAACCACACATTTAAACTGCTGGAAGCTCTGGCTGAAAACCTCTGCCAGATGCTTCTGGAAACAGTCCCTCATCTTCAGAAAATCTCTCTCCGTATTGAAAAGCCATGGGCTCCTGTCGGACTCCCGCTTGACACGGTTGCAGTTGAAATCACAAGAAGCTGGCATACAGCCTATATCGCTTTTGGCTCAAATCTTGGTGACAAAAAGAAATATGTTGATGACGGTATTCAGGGACTTCGTAATACCGAACACTGTACTGTAGAGGCAGTTTCCGAATATCTGATAACAGAACCATACGGTGGAGTGGAACAGGATAATTTTCTTAACGGAGCCCTCAAACTCCGTACTCTTCTCACACCGGAAGAACTTCTTGACAGGCTTCATGAACTTGAAGCAGCTGCAAACAGAGAAAGAATTGTCCGCTGGGGACCTCGTACTCTGGATCTTGACATTCTGTTTTATGATAATGAAATCATCGACACTCTGGAACTTCATGTTCCACATATTGATATCGAAAACAGAGATTTTGTTCTGATTCCAATGAATGAACTTGCACCTTATTACAGACATCCGGTATTAAACAGAACAATCTCCCAGCTTCTCGATTCTCTTAATAACAGATAACTTTTAAACTTCTGAGTCCGGGTCATACACCCAGGCTCAGAAGTTTTTCTGCATCTTCCAGGCGTTCCCGGAACTGCTCATAAAAATCTCTGTTTTGTTCATATGGCGTTCTGTAAAATCTGCTCAGGACATACATATTCAGGTTTCGGATCAGTTCCGTATCCTCTGTCTGATAAAAAACTTCCTGCACATCCCGAAGAAACTGATGCCAGTCCCAGACAAATTTTTCATAATTTTTAAGATCAGGCGTATCCAGCCATTTTTTTACTTTTATTTTGGAACGGTTTTTCTTTGCGCATTCATGGATCTGAAGGATATAATAAAAACCTTCTTCAGTATAATATCTTCCCAGCGGGAAAAGCCTGCAGAAGCCGGGACGTATGGCATGTACAGAACATCTGCCTTCTTCATTAAGAAAAATACATTTTTCCTCAGGTCCTTTCATTGCAAGATGTGGAAGGATGTTACCGTCCACCACTCCAAGCTCCAGTATACCATTCAGGAGTTCTTCCTGACTTTTTCCAAGTCCACTGCTCAGACGACAGACATCATACGGATCCAGCACTACAGACTCACCCATTCCCTTACAGCATTCACTGCAGCCTTTGCAGTCCTGACAGTCAGCCTTTACCATATCATTGGCATTATATAATTTTCCATCTGAAATTTCTTCCAGTGTTACTTCTCTTCTCATATTCCGGATATATCCTTTCAAAATAATGTTTTAACTGTACAAAATCATTGTACAGGGATATAATAAACTTTGTCAATTACCAGACATAAATAAACGAAATGGAGGAAACTATCAACATGCGTTCTCTCGCAGTCTATTTGAAGAACTATAGAAAAGAGAGTATCCTTTCACCTTTTTTCAAATTCCTGGAAGTGGTGTTTGATCTTCTCGTTCCGGTAGTTATTGCGCAGATCATCGACGTCGGTATAGCAAATAATGATCATGGCTACATCGTTCAGAAATTTTTTATTCTGATCCTGATGGCAGCGGCAGGACTTGCCGTCAGTATAACTGCCCAGTATTTTGCAGCAAAAGCAAGTGTAGGCTTTGCTACAGAGCTGAGGCAGTCTGTTTTTGACCATATCCAGGGACTTTCCTATACAGAACTGGACACTCTTGGTACAGACACTCTTATTACACGTCTTACTGATGATATCAACCAGGTGCAGAACGGGGTAAATATGGGACTCCGTCTTCTTCTCAGAAGTCCTTTTATCGTTCTTGGTTCCATGGTCATGGCCTTTACTATCAATGTACGCTGTGCACTTATTTTTGTGGTTGCGATTCCGGTACTTTTCTTTGTCGTATTCATTATCATGTATTTAAGTATTCCACTCTTCGGCAAGGTTCAGGCACGTCTCGATTCCATTACAGGGCTAACCAGGGAAAATCTTACAGGTGTACGTGTCATCCGTGCTTTTTGCCGTGAAAAAGAATCTGTACAGGAATTTGACGAAAGCAACCGTCAGCTTACAAAACTTAATGAATTTGTAGGAAAACTTTCCGCACTCATGAATCCAGTCACCTATGTGCTTATCAATATTGCCACTGTTTTTCTGATCAATAATGCCGGTCTGCAGGTAAATCTCGGAAACATGCAGCAGGGTGAAGTAGTTGCACTTTATAATTATATGGCGCAGATGATCGTAGAACTGATCAAACTCGCATCTCTTATCATTACACTGAACAAATCCGCTGCATGTGCAAACCGTGTGGCAGATATCCTTAAAGTACGTTCAACCATGTCTTATCCGGAGAATTCTGTAACAGCTGCTTCTTCCGAAAATGCGGTTGATTTTCAAAATGTCAGCTTTGCCTATGCAGGTTCCGGTGCAGCCAGTCTTTCTGACATCAGTTTTTCTGTTAAAAAAGGCCAGACTGTCGGAATCATTGGTGGAACAGGAAGTGGTAAATCGACCCTCGTAAATCTTATCTCACGATTTTACGATGCAACAGAAGGTACTGTGCTCCTCGACGGACAGAACATCCGGGATTATTCTCAGGAACAGCTCCGAAGCAAAATCGGTGTGGTTCCTCAGAGGGCAGTGCTTTTTAAGGGAAGCATCCGTGATAACATGAAATGGGGCCGTGAAAATGCAACAGATGGTGAAATCTGGGAGGCACTCACAACTGCTCAGGCAAAAGAAATCGTTGAAGCCAAAAACGGACAGCTTGATTTCCTTCTGGAACAGAATGGTCGTAATCTTTCAGGTGGCCAGAGGCAGCGTCTCACCATTGCACGAGCTGTTGTTAAGAAACCTGAATTTCTCATCCTTGATGACAGTGCCAGTGCTCTGGATTTCGCTACAGATGCAGCACTCCGCAAATCTCTGCACCAGCTGAGGGGAATTACTACTTTTCTCGTATCCCAGCGTGCAGCAAGCATCCGTCAGGCTGACCTGATTCTTGTTCTGAATGATGGACAGCTCGTGGGCAGAGGAACACATGATCAGCTGATTCTCTCCTGTGATGTTTACAGGGAAATCTATTTCTCACAGTTTCCTGAAGAACGTGCCAGATATTCAGGCAGCTCAACAGACTCCGGGGAGGTGACATTATGAGCAGTGAAAAGAAACAGACTACAAATTCAGGCAGCATGGAAACTCTGTGGAAAGTACTCCGTTTCATCGGAAGATATCGTTTTCTTCTGATCTTCAGTATCATTCTTGCATCAGTTTCCGTAATTCTTCAGCTGTATGTTCCTGTCCTCTTCGGAAATGCCATTGACCAGATCGTTGCAGAACATAAGGTTGATTTTTCCGGCATGTGGTATTATCTTTCAAGGATTCTCGTTATGATCGTGATTTCCAGTGCTGCCACATGGTTTATGAATATTATCAATAACCGTATGACATACCGTACAGTACAGGATATTCGTGCAAAAGCAATCCGCCACATTCAGGTACTGCCGCTGTCCTACCTTGACAGCCACAGTACAGGAGATATTATCAGCCGGATCATTGCAGATACCGATATTCTTTCGGATGGTCTGCTTCTTGGATTTACTCAGTTGTTTTCCGGTATTGTAACGATCATTGGTACACTGATCTTTATGTTTTCCAAAAACTTCTGGATTACATTGCTGGTGATTGTACTGACACCTGTAAGCTTCTTTGTAGCCAAATTTATTTCTTCACGCTCTTTCCACATGTTCCGTAAACAGAGTGATGCAAGAGGCCGTCAGACTGCTCTTATTGAAGAAATGATCGGTAATCAGAAAATTGTACAGGCTTTTGGATATGAAAAAAAAGCTTCACAGCATTTCTCAGAAATCAATCAGGAACTGAAAGAATACAGCCAGAATGCTGTTTTTTACAGCAGCCTCACAAATCCATCCACACGATTTGTCAACAATGTGATCTATGCCGGAGTTGCTCTTGTAGGCGCATTTATGATCCCCGGAGGTGCTCTGACTGTCGGCGGCCTGTCTGTGCTGCTTTCTTATGCCAACCAGTATATGAAACCTTTTAACGATATCAGTTCCGTCATTACAGAACTTCAGAATGCACTTGCCTGCGCAGCCAGAATTTTTGCTCTTCTGGAAGAAACTCCTGAAAGTCCTGATCCTTCCGAAACAGTTTCGGCTGTAAAAGGAAATGTAGAGATCAATGATGTAAGTTTCCGCTATGTTCCTGACAAAAAGCTTATCGAGCATTTTAATCTTCATGCAGAACCAGGCAAACGAATTGCCATTGTTGGCCCTACAGGCTGCGGCAAGACAACTTTTATTAACCTTCTGATGCGTTTCTACGATGTAACTGGCGGTTCCATCTCCATCGACGGACACCCGATCAATGAGATTTCCCGCCATTCCTTAAGAAGCAGCTTCGGAATGGTACTGCAGGACACATGGATCAAAAACGGCACTGTAAGAGAGAATATTAATATCGGTAAACCTGATGCAACCGATGATGAAATCATTGAAGCAGCCAAAATGTCCCACAGCTGGGAATTTATCCGCCGTCTCCCAAAAGGACTGGATACCACGCTGAAAGAAGACAGCTTAAGTCAGGGTGAAAAACAGCTCCTCTGCATTACCAGAGTCATGCTCTGTCTGCCTCCTATGCTGATTCTTGACGAAGCTACTTCAAGCATTGATACACGTACAGAACTTCTGGTTCAGGAAGCTTTTGAACGCCTTATGAAAGGCCGTACAAGTTTCATCGTAGCTCACCGTCTCTCCACTATCCGTAATGCAGACGAAATTCTCGTCATGAAAGACGGAAGTATCATTGAGCAGGGCACACATGAAGAACTTATTGCAAAAGGCGGCTTCTATAACAACCTTTATAACAGTCAGTTTGTAAAAGTGGCCGAATAAACTTTATATTAAAACAAAACACCCCGGAGAACTGAATGACGTAATACGTACTATTGGTTCACTCCGGGGTATATTTATTTTATATTGTATATATTATTTTATACATACTGTTTCATGCTTTTATTTCTGATTTTCAAGATATTCTTCTGTAAGTGCAACTGCATCTCTGATACAGTCCGGGCAGCTACGGAGAACCTTGCCTGTTTCCACACCTTTCAGTTCTCTGCACAGATATGCACCATTCTGTTCCTGAAATTTCTTTACATATTCTTTGACCTTTCTGTAAGTATCAGCCTTGGTCAGTCTTTCTCCAGCCGGGCCTGCGCTGTTCTGAAGTCCAATGATCATCATCATTCCGGAAAGCGCTCCGCACATTTCCATCATTCCCATTCCAAGGCCAAATCCCTCGGCAATGCGAAACATCTCTTCTTCTTTTACGCCAAATTCCTGGCAGAATGAACATGCGACAGCCTGTGCGCAGTTATATCCTTTATCGTGTAACTCAATTGCGTGTTCTGCTTTTGTACTCATTGTATTTCCTCCACTCTGATTTTTTATTATTTTATATTGTAACAGATTATCCTCTTCAATTCCAGCAGAGAGCCTGCATAATGCAAAAAAATTTAACAGTACAGATGATTTTTTTTGGTCACTGTAATTTCCGAATGTGTATTGACAGCGCTATACAAAAAGTGATATTTTTACTGTGAATTTCAAATCTATTATATTGTACAGAAATTATAAAAGGGTACAAAAAGGAGAAGACATGCAGGAATTAAAACCAATCAAAGAAGGTAAAGTACGCGAAATCTATGATAACGGGGACAGTCTTATTATGGTTGCAACTGACAGAATCAGCTGCTTTGACGTCATCCTTAACAATGAAGTAACCAAAAAAGGTACTGTGCTGACACAGATGTCCAAATTCTGGTTTGATCTTACAAAGGATATCCTTCCAAACCACATGCTGTCCGTTGATGTCAAAGATATGCCGGAATTTTTCCAGCAGGATAAATATGCAGGAAAATCTATGATGTGCCGTAAACTGAACATGCTTCCTATCGAATGTATCGTTCGTGGGTATATTACAGGAAGTGGATGGAAAAGCTATCAGGAAAATGGTACTGTATGTGGAATCAAACTTCCTGAAGGTCTGAAGGAATCTGACAAACTTCCTGAACCAATCTATACTCCTTCCACCAAAGCTGAAATCGGTGATCACGACGAAAATATTTCTTTTGAACAGAGTATCGATCATCTGGAAAAATATTTCCCGGGAAAAGGCAGAGAACTTGCAGAAAAACTTCGTGATAATACAATTGCACTTTATAAAAAATGTGCAGAATATGCACTGAGCAAAGGAATCATCATTGCAGATACAAAATTTGAATTTGGTCTTGATGAAGATGGAAACATGGTAATCGGTGATGAAATGCTTACACCTGACAGTTCCCGTTTCTGGCCTGCTGAGGGTTATGAACCAGGTCATGGACAGCCTTCCTTTGACAAACAGTTTGCACGTGACTGGCTGACTTCCCATCCGGGAAATGACTGGACTCTGCCTCAGGATATTGTAGACAAAACTATCAGCAAATACCTCCAGGCATATAAAATGCTGACAGGCAAAGATTTAGACTAATATTTTAAGGAGTGAATATATACATTGAACGCCAGGGATACCTACCAGCTTATCATTCTGATCATCCTGCTGGCTTTATCAGCCTTTTTTTCATCAAATGAAACAGCACTGATGGCAGTCAACAAAATCCGTCTCCGTGCACTTGCGGACGACGGAAACAGACGTGCAGCACTCGTTCTTGACATCGTTGAAAATCATACACCCAAAATGCTCAGTGCCATACTGATCGGAAATAATATCGTTAATATTACTGCTTCCTCCCTGGCAACTACACTTGCATATCATTTCGGAGGATATATGGTCAGTATCGCTACGGGTCTTCTGACTGTCCTGGTTCTTATTTTCGGAGAAATCACTCCGAAGAACTATGCAACTCTGAATGCAGAAAAAATCATTCTCAGATACATTCCTGTACTGAAGTTTTTTATGACTGTTATGACACCTTTTATTTTTATTATTAATCTTTTTTCCAGAGGTGTCATGTATCTGCTTCGGGTAGACCCTGATGCTGCCAGCAAAGCAATGACCGAAGAAGAGCTCCGTACCATTGTAGATGTCAGCCATGAAGATGGTGTGATCGAATCAGACGAAAAAGAGATGATCTACAATGTTTTCGATCTCGGAGACGCAAACGCCAAAGATATCATGGTTCCAAGGGTAAATGTAACCTTTGCCAGTGTCGATAATACTTATGATGAACTGATTGACATTTTCCGTCAGGATCGCTTTACACGTCTCCCTGTATATGAAGAAAATCAGGATAATGTTGTGGGAATCATCAATATGAAGGACCTGCTCCTTTATGATAAAAACGAAGCTTTTGATATCCATCAGTTTCTCCGTAAACCACATTTCACTTATGAATATAAGGATATTTCCGAACTTCTTGTTGAGATGCGGGCTTCCACTTTTAACATTGCCATTGTAGTGGACGAATATGGCGAAATGACAGGTCTTATTACTCTGGAAGATATTCTGGAGGAAATCGTCGGAGAAATCCACGATGAATACGATGAAAGCGAAAACGAACTGGTCAAAAAAATTTCCAATCATGAATACATCATTGAAGGCTCCATGAGTCTCGATGATGTGAATGACCATCTTGACACAACATTCAAATCTGAAGATTATGATTCACTTGGTGGACTTATTATTGAGCATCTCGACCGTCTTCCTGAAGAAGGTGATGAAGTTATCACTGAGGATAATATCCGTCTGGTAGTCGAAAAACTGGACAAAAACCGAATCGAAAGTGTACATGTATATCTGCCTCAGCAGAAAGAAAAAACAGATGAATAAATGCCGACACCCCTTCCTGTTGGAAGGGGTGTTTTTGCGTTTCTTATTTACCTTTTCCTGAAAGTAAGACTATACTTTCACAATGGTTCGTTGCAGGGAACATATCGACCGGCACTGCGGTGACTGCTTTATATCCATGTCTGGTCAGATATTTCAGATCACGCGCAAGTGTTTCAGGTCCACAGGACACATACACGATTTTGCGTGGACTTAACTGCACCACAGAAGACATGAATTTTTCGTCACTTCCACTTCTCGGAGGATCCATAAATACAACATCAGCGCTTTCACCCTCTTCTGCCATCTGACTCATGAAAACACCTGCATCATTCTGATAAAATCTGACATTTTTTATCCCATTTCTTTTTGCATTGACAATTGCATCACGGACAGCATCACGGTTCAGCTCTACACTGATCACTTCTTTTGCTCTGCTGCTGGCAATAAGACCAATCGTTCCTATTCCACAGTAAGCATCAATTATGCGTTCCTTACCTGTAAGACCAGCAAGTTCAATGGCTTTGCTATAAAGCTTTTCTGTCTGAACAGGATTCACCTGATAAAATGATTTCGAAGAAATCCGGAAAGTAAGACCACATAACTGATCCTCTATATATCCCTTTCCATATAAGACAGTCTCCTTTTCGCCAAGGATCATGCTTGTTTTCTGTCCGTTTACATTCAGCACAACTGTTGTAATCTCCGGATGAAGTTTCAGAAGGGCCTTCACAAAATTATTCTTCGATGGAAGGACAGGCGAACCAAGTACAAGTACGACCATGATCTGACCACTGTGGAAGCCTGTACGAATCAGAACATGACGGAAAAGTCCGTAACCTGTATCTTCGTTATAAGTCTTGATTTTGAAAGACTTAAGAAGGTCCCTAATATCACGGATAATGGCATCTGCCCTCTGATCTTCGATCTTACACTCATCCACCGGCACAATAAAATGTGTACCTTCCTGATATGTTCCGGAAATAACAGTCCCGTCTTTTTTATGTCCAAAAACAGCATGCACCTTGTTTCTGTAATGGAATGGATCTTCCATGCCAATGATCTTCTCTACTTTGCAGAATGGATTCAGAAGTTTCTGCATGTTCTTCTGTTTCTGCTCCAGCTGCTGTTTATACGGCATATCCAAAAGCTGGCAGCCTCCACATTTACTGCTTACAGGACAGAGTGATTTCTCTGTTTTATCTGCTGTATGTTTTTTATATGTTTTTCTGTTTTCTGTTTTATTTACAGGTTTAAAATTCTTTTTTCTTTCTGTCATCTATATTCCCTCTCCGTTAAATTCCGGTATAAAACTCTCTTTTGCAGTTTCTCCTTCCTGGATAAATCCATTTTCCAGGCCCAGAGAAATTCCATAATCAATCAGCCTCTCATATTCTCTTTCTGTTACCTTCCTGGAAAGAAGGGGATCTCCTTTCATTGCCGGCATTGGTGTATACTGATTCATTAAGCTGATATAGATTCTGTTTTCATATGTATCAATAAGATATTTCAGGACATTTCTGGAATCTCTTACATGTCCCGGCAACAAAAGATGTCGGACAATAATGCCTTTCTGCATCATCCCCCGATCATCAAATTCAGGCTCTCCCACCTGTCTTACCATTTCTTTCAGTGCTTCTTTTGCCACTTCCGGATAATCTTTCGCATGTGAATATTTTAATGCAAGATCCGGATCCATATACTTAAAATCCGGAAGATAAATATCAACCAGGCCTTCCAGCATTTTAAGTGCATCCAGACTTTCATATCCACTGCTGTTATATACAACCGGTATCTTCAGTCCCTGATCTCTTGCGAGAATGATTGCTGCCGCCACCTGCGAAACAAACTGACCTGCTGTAACCAGATTAATATTATTTGCATTCTGTTCCTGTAATTCAAGAAAAATATCAGCCAGACGTTTAACTGTAACTGTTTTTCCCTGTTGCCCTCCTGAAATTGCCCTGTTCTGGCAGAAACGGCATCTCAGTGCACAACCGGAAAAGAAAACAGCACCTGACCCTTCTTTACCGGAAATACACGGTTCCTCCCACATATGAAGTGCAGCCCTGGCAATCTTCACTTCTGCTGAAACTCCGCAGAAGCCTTTTTGCCCTGAATTGCGGTCAACTCCGCAGTTTCTTGGGCAGAGCCGGCATTCTTCCATAATTTCACATTTTTTTTCGTCCATTTTTCTCCATTCTCATTCATGTGAAATTCCACTAAAATTTCAATACATATTTATACCAAGTTTAACAAAGTTATCTTCAAAACGCAAGCTATTACCTACAAACATTAGTTACGACAGTAACAAACATTAACCTTTTGTGTGATACAGCATTGACAAATTCTGCATTTCAAATTATAATTACATTACTTTTGTGAATAGTGTATAAACGGAGCGACATATGTCGTGATAATACTATCAAACAGTTCGTCTTAAGCGATATGTGCTTAGGGCTTTTTTATTATAAAGACAGGAGGAATATACGTATGAAGCAGATTTCCGGAAATAAATTACTTGTAAAGGCACTGAAGGAAGAAGGTGTCGAAAAACTTTTCGGTTATCCCGGTGCATGTACTATTGATATCAGTGATGAATTATATAAACAGAGCGGAATCGATATTATTCTGCCACGCCATGAACAGGCCCTTGTCCATGAGGCAGATGCCTATGCCAGAACAACAGGCAAAGTCGGCGTATGCCTTGTAACCAGCGGCCCTGGTGCCACCAACCTTGTTACAGGACTTGCCACCGCCAACTATGACAGTGTACCTCTGGTTTGCTTCACAGGTCAGGTTGCCCGTCATCTTATCGGAAACGATGCATTCCAGGAAGTTGATATTGTGGGAATCACAAGAAGTATCACTAAATATGGTGTCACGGTAAGGAATCGTGAAGATCTTGGACGAATTGTAAAAGAAGCTTTTTATATTGCACGCACAGGCAGACCCGGACCGGTCCTTATCGATCTTCCGAAAGATGTCATGGCAGAACTGGGAAGTGCGGAATATCCGAAGAATGTTAATATCCGCGGATACAAGCCAAACACCAGTGTTCATATCGGCCAGCTGAAAAGAGCTTTGAAAATGCTTCAGAAAGCTAAAAAACCTCTTTTTCTTGCCGGCGGCGGTGTAAATATCGCCCATGCGAGAGAAATTTTTACCCAAGTAGTTGAAAAAACACAGGTTCCTGTTGTCACAACAGTTATGGGACGTGGTTCAATATCTACAACCCATCCTCTTTTTATAGGAAATCTCGGAATGCACGGTGCATATGCAGCTAATATGGCAGTAAGCAACTGTGACCTGCTTTTTTCCATAGGAACCAGATTCAACGACCGTATCACAGGCAAACTGCATGAATTTGCTCCAAATGCACAGATCGTACATATTGATATTGACACTGCTTCTATCTCACGAAATATTCATGTAGATGTTCCGATCGTTGCCGATGCAAAAGAAGCTATCACGAAGATGAATGAATATGTAAAAGAATGCAGCACCAAAAAATGGCTTGCGGAAATTGCAGCCTGGAAGGCAGAGCATCCACTTACCATGAAAGACCGTGGCATGATGGGACCTCTCGATATCATAAATGAAATCAACCGTCAGTTTGACAAATCCATTCTTGTTACAGATGTAGGCCAGCACCAGATGCTCGTTTCCCAGTATGCTGAAATCACTGAGCAGAAACAGCTGATCATGTCCGGAGGTCTTGGAACCATGGGATATGGTCTTCCAGGTGCCATCGGTGCCAAAATCGGAAATCCTGACACACCTGTCATTGCCGTTTCCGGCGACGGTGGTGTGCAGATGAATATCCAGGAACTTGCAACTGCTGTTCTTGAAGAACTCCCGATCATCTGCTGTATCTTTAATAATGAATACCTTGGCATGGTCCGTCAGTGGCAGAAGCTCTTCTATGGGAAGCGCTATGCAATGACCAATCTTCGCGCAGGTGCCCTTTCCCGTCGTACAGATGGTGAAGAATATCCGGAATATACTCCTGATTTTATCAGACTTGCAGAGAGTTATGGTGCAAAGGGTATCCGTGTTACAGATAAATCAGAAATTGCAGCTGCTTTTGAAGAAGCAAAGAAAAATACAAAGGCACCTACTATTATCGAGTTTATAATTGATCCGGAAGAAATGGTTTACCCGATGATCAAACCAGGTGGAACTCTCGCTGATATGATCATGGACTGTTAAGGAGGAATTGAAATGGAAAAAGGAATGAAAAAAAGATGGATTTCACTTTATGTAGAAAATCAGGTAGGTGTCCTGTCTAAAATTTCCGGTCTTTTCTCCGGAAAGTCCTATAATCTGGACAGTCTTACTGTTGGAACTACCGAGGATCCTACTGTATCCAGAATGACAATCGCAACTTTCAGCGATGATGAAACTTTTGAACAGATCAAAAAACAGCTGAACCGAATGATAGAAGTCATCAAAGTTATTGATTTTACAGATGTTTTTGTTCGAATGAAGGAAATTCTCTACATCAAAGTAAAAGACTGCACTTCTGAGGACAAAGTAGAACTTTTTCAGATTGCGGAAACTTTTAAAGCACGTGTTATTGACTACGGCAAAGACAGTCTGCTTCTGGAATTTGTGCAGACAGCCACCAAAAATGATGC
Source organism: uncultured Blautia sp. (assembly GCA_934359835.1). Classification (GTDB taxonomy): domain Bacteria; phylum Bacillota; class Clostridia; order Lachnospirales; family Lachnospiraceae; genus Blautia_A. The sequence continues at coordinate 3,712 of CAKRLX010000011.1, read as the reverse complement.
AGTCATCAAACTTATCAAAGAAGAATTCCGCCATATCGAGGTAGTCCGGGGCGGAAGTGTAGGAATTGAATCTATCAGTATGATGGAACGTTAATTTTATATTGCAGTGGGGGAAGTTACAAAGAAATGAAACTCTCATTTTCAAAATCCGTAGACATGACAAAGGGGTCCCTGTGGAAAAATATTTTTCTGTTCAGTCTTCCCCTGATGTTTTCTCAGATTCTTGAAGTCATGTTTAATCTGAGTGATGTAGCTGTAGTTGGACGATTTGCAAATTATAAGGCACTTGGCTCTGTGGGTTCAACTACACTGCTTGTTACTTTGTTCACCGGTTTTCTCATTGGTATGGGATCCGGTGTCAATGTACGTACCGCACATGCCCTTGGCGCCGGCAACCGGAAAGACACAGAACAGACGATCCATTCCTCTCTTCTGCTCTGTCTGTCCATCGGGCTTATCATCGGACTTATCTGCATCCTTTTTTCCGGAAATTTTCTCCGGATTCTGCATACAAAAGATGAGCTGATGGACGGTGCGGTTCTTTATATGAAAATATATGCACTTGGAATGCCTGCCATGGCTGTTTATAATTTCGGTAACGGGGTACTGAGTGCAAGAGGTGAAACAACCACTCCTCTTCTTTATCTTACCATTGCAGGCGTGCTGAATGTGCTCCTGAACCTGTTTTTTGTTATCAGATGCCATATGGCAGCTGATGGAGTAGCAACAGCCAGTGTCATTGCACAGTATGTATCTGCTGCTCTTGTCATGTACAATCTTTTTCGCAGAAAAGACAATTGTCATGTCCGGCTTTCCGGTCTTCATCTGTACAGAAATTCCTGCATGGCAGTTCTTGCACTTGGTATTCCTGCCGGCATCCAGAATGCGATCTTTGCCATTGCCAATCTCTTTGTACAGGCAGGTGTAAACTCTTTTGATGCTGTGATGGTATCCGGTAATGCAGCCTCCATGAACGCTGACACACTGGTGTTTAATATCATGTATGCATTTCACATTGCAAATGCAAGTTTTATAAGCCAGAATATGGGAGCCCGCAACAAGGCAAGAATGAAAAAAAGCTATATGATCAGTATTTTTTATTCATTTTCAGCTGCTGCTGTTTTTGGTATTCTCCTGCTCATCTTTGGCAGACAGTTTCTTTCTCTGTTTGCGACAGATACACGAGTCATCGATGCAGGTATGCAAAGAATCCATATTATGTGGTTTGCCTATGCAATCAGCGCTTTTATGGATGGCACTATCGCAGCTTCCAGAGGTATCGGAAAGACTGTAATACCAACAGTCATCGTGATCCTCGGTTCCTGTGTATTTCGAATCGTATGGGTCTACACTGTATTCGCATGGTTCCATACCATTCCGGCACTGTACTCTCTGTATTTCTTTTCATGGGCTATTACTGCTATTGCGGAGGTCATATATTTTCTCCACAGTTTCCGGAAATTGCCCTTATAGCAAAAACAGCTCCGTTTATCGAAAACGGGGCTGTTTCTGTTCTGTAGTATGTTCACCTATTAACTTTTCCATCCAGACCATATTATACCATGTGTTGAATTTATATCCGCATTTATGAAATTCACCTACCATACGATATCCCAGATGAGCATGAAATTCTGCACTGTTTTTGTCCAGATGTTCATCTTTTGTTTCCGGATATGCAATACAGGCATTCATGTTCAGGAATCCACGTTCTTTCAGTTCTTCCTCAAGTGCATTGTGAAGTTTCTTTCCTATTCCCATACGTTTTCTGTCACAGTCCACATAAATAGAAGTTTCCACTGCCCAGTCATAAGCAGGACGGTCATGAAATGGGCCTGCATAGGCATAGCCAAGAATATCTCCATTCTGTTCTGCCACTAAATAAGGATATTTCAGCAGCGTATTATGGATTCTGCTTCTGAACTCCTCAGCAGAAGGCACTTCATATTCAAAAGTAATCGCCGTCTCTCTTACATAAGGCTCATATATTTCCAGCAGTGCCTCCGCATCATTTTCTGTGGCAGTTCTTATTTTAACTTCATCTTTTATCATTCAGTCTCACACTTTCCGGTCTTTTCCATTAGTTCCAAATACCTTTTTCATATGTACATTCATAATATAATAATACATCACGATCAGAAGCGTTCCGGCCAGCATCCACGCTGCAGGACCTGCGAGACAGACTCCTGTGTAGCTTTTCATATTTCCGGCAATGACTGCAACCACACCTCTTCCTATCAGTTCTGCAACGCCTGCCATCATCGGAAGAAGCCCAAAACCAAGACCCTGGATTCCATTTCTGTAGATATTGACAATTGCAAGCGGTATGAAAAACAGTCCGATGCACTTCAGATAAATATCAACAGAATTCATGATCAGTTCTACATCTTCTGATACAAAAAGATACGTCATATATTTACCTATTGTCATTATAAATGCGGCTGCCACAAAAGAATAAATAACACCGATCGTTGTACATGCTTTAAAGCCTTCCCGGATTCTTCTGACAGAACCTGCACCCATATTCTGAGCAGCGTAAGTGGCCATGGTTGTTCCCATTGCAACATAAGCCTGCGTGACAACCTGTTCGATTTTTCCCGCTGCTGTAAATGCTGCAACCATTGTCGAACCAAGTATATTCAGTGAAGACTGTACCATCATGGAACCGATTGCAGTAATCGAATACTGCAATGCCATCGGAAGTCCGATCTTCAGCTGTAACCCATAAATATATCCTCCAACTTGAAGATCATCTCTTTTCAGATGCAGTACCGGAATTTTTGCAACAATATAAAGCAGGCAGAGCACGCCGGATACTCCCTGGGCAATAATCGTTGCCACTGCTGCACCTCTGGCTCCCATATGAAATACAATAATAAGCAGAAGATCCAGAACTATATTCAAAAGAGCACTTATGATCAGAAAATACAGTGGAATCTTACTGTTACCTATTGCACGGAGAATACTCGACAGCAAATTGTAGAGCATCTGTGCAAGAATTCCGGCACTGATGATCATAATATAACCGTATGCATCCTTAAAAATATCAGACGGCGTATTCATAAATGTCAGCAACGGCTTCATAAACAGCATAAACAGAACTGTCAGAATTGCGCCTACAATAAGTGACAGTATCCCGGCACCTGCAACAGTCCGGCGCATTCCCTTCATATCTCCGGCTCCGAATTTCTGTGCCGTAGGTACTGTAAATCCGGCTGTCATTCCAACAACAAAGCCATATATCAGAAACATGATCGTTCCTGTACTTCCAACTGCCGCGAGGGCTTTGTTTCCAACAAATTTTCCTACGATGACTGCATCTGCCATATTATAAAACTGCTGAAAAACATTTCCCAGGAAAATCGGCAGAGTGAAGTTCAGGATAATCTTCATCGGATTTCCAACAGTCATATCATTCTGTACTGTTTTCATACTTCTCCTCCTTTAAAATCTTCTAAACGAGTTCGTATTATACACCAGAATATATTTACTGTAAACTGGAAAATTCAAGTTGTTTCATGTCAAGCCATTGGATAATCCCAAATTTGAACAGGAACATATTTCATATCTTTTGATAAAGGACCAGCCTTTCGTTCTGCAGATCATTACACAGTTCGTATTATACACCAGAAAATATATACTGTAAACTGGAAAATTCAAGTTGTTTCATGTCAAGCCATTGGATAATCCCAAATTTGAACAGGAACATATTTCA
>CAKRLX010000010.1 GCA_934359835.1 uncultured Blautia sp. | reverse complement strand
GAAAACAACGGTTTTATGGGAAAAAAACGCAAAAAAAATAGTAAAAACTTTGTGGTTTTTACTTGACATCCTCGGGGAGTTTATGTCTGGAAAGTAGCCTGCCAGTTGCCTGATATGTGTGCATTGGTCAAAACATGGTGCAAATAAATGAAAAAGAGTTTTATAGAATCAATATGGATACCATGTTATAATAGTACCTGAGGTTTGAGTTCTCAGGCGATTTCACGTTAACAGAGGAGAAAACAGGATATGAAATACGATTTTACATCGATTATAGACAGACACAATATGGATGCTATTGCAGTGGATGGGCTGGGAAATGGAAAAATGAGTCCTGCAAAACCGAAAGATGGATTTGACATCATTCCAATGTGGGTAGCAGACATGAATTTTCCAACAGTACCGACAATTCCGGAGGCGATCATTGAACGTGCAAAACATCCTGCATATGGATATTTCGCACCGAGAGAAGAATATTTTCAATCCATTATTGACTGGCAGACAGAGAGAAATGGTGCTGCAGGGCTGACAAAAGAACATATTGGCTATGAGAATGGCGTGCTGGGGTGTGTTGTTTCAGCATTAACTGCTTTCGCTGCACCAGGAGATGCTGTACTGCTTCATAGTCCCACTTATATTGGCTTCACCGGCTGTATTGGAAATAATGGATTTAAGATGGTTCACAGCCCGTTAAAGAAAGATGAAAATGGAGTATGGAGAATGGATTTCGAAGACATGGATGCGAAGATCAAAGCCAACAGCATTCATGTGGCAGTATTTTGCAGTCCACATAATCCCTGCGGACGAGTATGGGAGAAGTGGGAAATTGAGAAAGCAATGGAAGTTTACAGGGCAAATGACTGTGTTGTAATTTCTGATGAAATCTGGTCAGATCTGATTCTCGGGGGTTATAAACACATACCGACTCAGTCGGTAAGCGAAGATGCCAGAAACAGAACAATTGCGGTTTATGCTCCAAGCAAAACATTTAACCTGGCAGGATTGGTTGGCAGCTATCATATTATTTATAATAAATATCTCCGTGACAGAGTTGTAGCAAAGAGCAGTAAACCACATTACAATGAGATGAATGTTCTGTCCATGTATGCGCTTATCGGAGCATATAAACCAGAAGGCTATGAGTGGGTAGACGAATTACGGCAGGTGTTGACCGGAAATGTGGATTTTGCCTGCAATTATATCAAAAAACATTTCAAGGGTGTAGAAGTCAGCAGACCGCAGGGGACTTACATGTTATTTCTTGATTGTACGAAATGGTGTGAAGAACACAGGATGAGTATTGCAAAAGTATTAAAAGCAGGCTGGGATGTAGGTGTTGCATGGCAGGACGGAAGAATGTTTCTGCATCCGTGTGCAATCCGTATGAATCTGGCTTTGCCACTCAGCAGAGTGCAGGAAGCGTTTGACAGACTGGATAAGCACGTCTTCAATGCAGATAAATAAGAAAGTTTACATTATTAAACATATATGATGACAAATGTTTCAAAGCCATGTATACTTTTGCATAAGAGGTATAAAACCTGAATAAAATTCATGAAGGAGTAAAGGGAAATGTATGAACGAGAGAGTATGAACGTATCAAAAAAATGCAGATACGGTATTGTGGGACTGTTTATGCTCATAACAATGTGCTTCGTAAGTGCACTGACTGTTTCAGCGGCAACAAAAGAAGATGGAGCCAACTGGGCATGTGCAAGGGCAAATGAAGGCTGGTGCAGAGACATGGATGGAGCTTATGACTGCCAGTGTGTGGATCTGATCCTTGCTTACTACGATTATCTGGGAGTAAGCCGTGCGTCAGGAAATGCCTGTGATTATAGAAGTAATAATCTTCCATCAGGCTGGACACGTATATGGGATAAAAATTCTCCGCAGATCGGAGATGTCGTAGTATGGGGACCAGGAGCGTCAATTGGCGGGGGACATTATGCAAATGGAACATATGGACATATCGGAATCATCAAAGGTGTGAATGCTGATGGCTCGATTTCTACAGTAGAAACAAATGCCGGAAAGGGTTCAGCAGCCCATTATTATCAGAGAACCAAAGACGGCGTGGCATGCTATATCCGTCCGAACTGGGGCGCTTCCATGCGCACAGACTATGTGAATAAGGGAGATTCCTTTGATGCTATTATTCTGCGAAATGATGGCTGGATCCCGATCCGTGCAAAAGACAATAATGTAGAACTGGACACAGAAAAAGCAGAAGCATCATTCCACTGGCATTTCCAGAGACAGTCTGACGGTTCTTACATCATAACTTCACTTTATGACGGAAGAGCACTTGATGTTACAGGAGCAGGAACAACAGCGGGAACCAACGTAGGTGTTTATCAGCAGTGGGGAACAGATAATGGTGCACAGAAGTGGTATATTTTCGGAACAGAAGGAAATTATGAACTTGCGCCCAAATGTGCAATGGCGCAGCGTCTGGATACGGCAGGCGGCTATAAGACACCAGGTACTAATATTCAGATTTATACTGCAAATGGTTCCAACTCCCAGAAATTTGCAATTTATACCAGTGTGAACAAAGGACCGACAGCAATATCTCTGTCAGGTACAATTACACTCCAGATAGGTGACAAAACACAGTTAAAAGTAACTTATTCCGGTCCGACCGGCAACACTGCTGTCAAATGGGAAAGCATGGATCCTACTGTTGCAACAGTAGACCAGTCCGGTACAGTAACTGCGTTAAGAGCCGGAACTGTAACGATCAGAGCTGTCTCAGCATATAACGACAGGGTGAGTGGCAGTATAACACTCACAGTGCGGGGAAACGATAATGTAGCTCCTGTTTTCAAAGATGTACGGGTTGTCCAGCAGAATGATGAACAGGTAGTGGTGGAAGCAGAAGCAACAGATAACAAAGATTCCAAAATCTCCAGGTGGAGTGCACTCTCGCTGACAGATGTTGAAGCAGACAACAGTTATGTATTCGGAAACGCATATTACGAGTATAAGGCGATATCAGACACAAAGGTAAGAGTCACACTTTCCCTGACTAAGGGCGGCCTGTTTGGAGACAGACATGGAGTACAGATCAGTGCATATGATTCTTCCAATAACAGAGCAACAACAAATATATTCTTTACAAAAACAGTAGGCACTGTATTTACAATGAAAGTGGGCGAGACAAAAAGCTTCGCTTCACTGAGAGGCGGAACAGAAACATTTGTCGGATGCAGAATCCTGAGGCCAAAGAGCAGTGATGTGATTTCTGTAGCAGGAAATACTGCAGGGGATGATTATGTGATAACTGCTCTCAAACCGGGAAGAGATACAGTGATCATCATGAGAAACAGTAACGGTGAATATTATGGCTGTACTATTCAGGTAGTAGGAGAAGACGGAAGCACAGGCGAGCCGGAGCAGCCGACAAAACCATCAAATCCATCAGCACCGACAAATCCATCAGCACCGGCAAAACCATCAACAAAACCATCAACATCAAAACCTTCCATGCCGTCAGCATCGTCAGCTTCAACCAGTACGGCATCAACAGGAACTGCATCAGTATCTACTGTAACACTTCCAATCCAGGTAAAACAGGGTGCAAAACTGTCAGGTCTGGCTGGTAATGATAAGATCATAGGCTGTACTTCATCAAATAATAAAGTACTGACAGTAGGTCAGTCCGGAGCACTGAAAGCCAAGAAGACAGGTAAGGCTGTTGTTACAATGAGACTTGCTTCCGGTAAAATCGTAAAGGTTGTCGTAAATGTTCAGAAGAAGAAAGTTACCACATTAAAGATAACAAATCTTCCGAAGAAAGTTAATCTAAAGCGAAAAGCAAAATTGAAACTGAAACCGGTGATTGCACCGATTACTTCCAAAGATAAAGTTGTTTATAAATCTTCTAATAAGAAGGTAGCAACCGTATCCAAAAACGGCGTGATCAAAGCAAAGAAAGCAGGAAAGGCAACAATCACTGTCAAATCAGGAAAGAAAACAGTAAAAATAAGAGTTACAGTAAAAAAATAAAACACATCTGCCCTGTCGGAGAAGTCCGGCAGGGTTTCTTTTTGCCTGTGGGATACTATATACTGACAAAGAAATAACATGTTTGGAGAAAAAATAACGAAAAAACACTCTTGATTTTCGTAAGATGAAGTAAAAAAAATATGTTTTTTGATAAAATTACACAATAAAACTAGATAATATGATTGACTTGTGATACATTTAAATAGACAGTAATTGAAGAACCTGGTCGGAGGATTGTTATTTTTTTTTCTTAGTAGTGTGGAGGGGAAAGGAAAAATGAAATCAGATGATTACAAAGGTTCTAAACTATTTTGTAAGGAAGGTGAGCAATTGGAGAACTATACTAAGTATCAGTTGAAAAGCAATGAAGAACTTACATCATTGCTTGAAGGCAAAGACAATCTGTTCGTCATTGCCTGTAACAAGTGCTTCAAGGAATTTGACACCGTTGACGAGCCGGACTGCGATGAATTTCTGAAATTTGCCGCAGAACAGGGTAAGACAGTCACTGGCAGTACAAAGGTAGATTTTTTGTGTAATAAGATGCACACAGAAAGAAAATTACAGGACCTGTTTCCGGAAGGAACAGAAAATGTTATCGTGATTTCCTGTGGTCTTGGTATCCAGACTGTCGCAGATCTGGCAGGCAAGCCGGTTTATGCAGCCAGCAATTCACTTAATTACCGGGGACATCATGGCATGGCGCTTACGAAGAAGAGCTGCGATGCATGTGCACAGTGTTATCTGAATATTACCGGAGGAGTCTGTCCTATCGTTGATTGCTCGAAGAGCCTTGTCAATGGACAGTGTGGTGGTGCCAAGAATGGCAAATGTGAGGTAGATCCGAACAAAGACTGTGCATGGGAAAAAATTTATCAGAGACTGGCAAAACAGGGACGTCTTGAAGAATTCCTTAATCAGCCGGTTCAGGTACGTGACTATTCCAAGGTTAATTTCAAAGTAATCAACGATTACGTAAAATCTATCAGAGATAACAGACTGGACGGTTACTACGGTGGAGTTCATCCGTCAGAACGCAAGGAATTCAGCGAACATATTGCTCTGAAGAAATTCCCGGATCCGAAGACGGTTGTGATTTCCATGTCACAGCATCTGGGTGCTCCGGCAAATCCGATCGTTCAGGTTGGCGATACTGTAAAAGTTGGACAGAAGATCGGCGAAGCAGCAGGATTTATCAGTGCTCCGGTACACTCCAGCGTAAGCGGAACAGTCGTAGCAGTTGAACCACGTATGCATGGAACAAGAGGCAGTGAAGTGATGGCAGTTGTCATCGAATCGGATGGAAACAATACTCTGCACGAATCCGTACAGCCTCATGGAGATCTGGACAGCCTTACACCGGATGAGATCATCGAAATCGTAAAAGAAGCAGGAATCGTTGGTATGGGCGGAGCCGGTTTCCCGACCTGTGTCAAACTGAAACCAGCCAAACCTGTTGACACTATCCTTCTTAACGGATGTGAATGTGAGCCTCTGCTGACAGCAGACCACAGAGTTCTTCTGGAATATGCTGATGATATTATCTTCGGACTGAAAGCTGTGCTCAAGACAACGGGTGCTGAAAAAGGTATCATTGTAATCGAGGACAATAAGCCGGATGCAATTGAATTAATGAAAGAAAAAGTTGCCGATATCGGAAACATGGAAGTATTTGTTGCGAGAACCAAATATCCACAGGGCGCTGAGAAAACTCTCATTAAGCGTGTAATGGGCAGAAAGGTTCCAAGCGGCGGTCTTCCGGCAGATGTTGGTGTTATTGTAGATAATATCAGTACGGTTAAGGCAATTTCTGATGCAATCCAGACAGGTATGCCTCTGATCGAGCGTGTTGCAACTGTAACAGGCGAAAAGATCAAAAATCCTGGAAACTTTATCATCAAGATCGGTACCAGCGTAAAAGAACTGATTGATTACTGTGGTGGATTTACTGATGATGATGTTCAGGTTAAGATGGGCGGACCGATGATGGGATTCCCGCTTACAGACCTTAATGTACCGATGATGAAGGGCTCTAATGGTATTATCGCCATTGCTCCTGATGAAACAAAAGAGCAGCCATGTATCAAATGTGGACGTTGTGTGGATGTATGTCCGATGGAACTTTCACCGCTGTATTTTGTTAAATATGCAAATGAAGAGAACTGGCAGGGAATGAAAGACAGAAATGTTATGGACTGTGTTGAATGCAGATGCTGCCAGTACATCTGTTCTTCCAAGATTCCGATCGTTACTAAGATCAAAGCCGGAAAAAATGCAGTAAGGGGGATGAAGTGATATGTTGATTACCCAGTTAAAAGAAAAAGAAACAATTACATCACTGGTTGATGGCAAAAAGGTTTTTATCATTAACTGCCATGGATGTAAAGAAGTGCATTTTCCGGAAAAAGAAGCTGTTGAACTTCAGAAAGAACTTGCCGCTGAAGGAAAAGTAACAGGAATTTTTACAACTGATTATATCTGCAATCCGGAAAATATGCAGCTGCGTCTCCAGAAACATATGAGTAAGATTGAAGAAGCAGATATTGTGCTGGTATTCTCCTGTGGTGTAGGGGTACAGACAGTTGCCGAATATTTGGATAATAAAAAGGTTTGTGCGGCCTGTGATACATATCCGGTTCCTGGATTCCAGGGTGTTACACCATTAGAGTATGACTGTGACCAGTGTGGTGAATGCTATCTGAACCTGACCGGAGGAATCTGTCCGATCACAGCATGTTCAAAGAGCCTTGTAAACGGACCGTGTGGTGGAACCAAAAACGGTAAATGTGAAGTTGATCCTGAAATGGAATGTGGATGGGAACGTATCTACAGACGACTGGAAGCACTTGGACGTCTGGATGTTCTGAAATGCCCGACACAGATTCATAACTTTGCAACAGATGATGAAGTATCTAAGTAAACATACATTTTGACTCGTAACTGTGAAGATATTGAACGGTTACTTTAAATTTTATAATGATTGGAGCAATGTATAATGAATATTAAAGGATTATTTGATCGTGGTGAATTTGTAGTTTCAGCAGAAGTAGGACCGCCGAAAGGGATTCATGTTGATGAACTGGTAGAAGAAGCAAAAACTTATCTGAAAGATGTTCATGCAGTCAATATTACTGATAATCAGTCTTCTGTTATGCGTCTTGGATCTCTTGCAATGTGCAAAGTCCTGAAAGATGCAGGACTGAATCCTATCTTCCAGATGACATGTCGTGACAGAAACCGTATTGCTCTTGAGTCCGATCTCCTCAGCGCAGCTATGCTGGGAATCGACAATGTGCTCTGTCTGACAGGCGACCATACAAAGATGGGTGACCACCCACAGGCAAAACCTGTATTTGATCTGGATTCTGTATCTCTTCTTCATACTGTAGGACTTCTGGAATCAGGCAAAGATCTTGGAGGTAATGACCTTGTAGGTGAACCGCCTAAATTTGCAAAAGGCGCTGTTGTATCTCCATGCAGTGATTCTGTTGATGCACAGCTTGCAAAGATGGAAAGAAAAGTTGCAGCAGGTGCTGATTTCTTCCAGACACAGGCTGTATTTGAACCGGAGAAATTCATCAAATTCATGGAAAAAGCTAAACAGTTCGGCAAACCTGTTCAGGTTGGTATTATCATTCCGAAATCAGTTGGTATGGTAAGATTTATGAACAACAACGTTGCAGGTGTTCATGTTCCGGACGAAATGATCGAAGAACTGAAAGCTGACAAAGAAAGAACAAAAGCCGGTATTACAGGTGTGGAAATTGCCGCACGTATCATTAAAGAATGTAAACCATACTGCCAGGGTGTACATATCATGGCTCTTGGCTGGGAATCCAAAGTACCGGAACTGCTGAAACAGGCAGGAATCTGATTCAAATGTAATAACTGATCTGAAATGATCACGGAGCTGTCCGAATACTCATGCAAAATCTGCAGATGAGGCCGGGCAGCTCTTTTTTGACAAAAGAACTTCTCCCACAGTTTAAATTGTGATATTATTTCTACATTAGAACAGTTATGAAAATATATTTAATATAAAACTTTTTACTGGCATACATTGTCTATACATTAAAAGAGTACAGGAGATGAAGGAGGAAAAACAATGAAATGCCCAAAATGTGGTAAGGAAATCCAAAAGAAAGGTGCAAAGTTCTGCCCTCACTGCGGTGCAAAACTGGATGTGTCAGGTGATGCACCAAAACAGCAGAAAACTGCAAAAAAGCCGGAAGAAGACAGAAAGAAAGCTGAGAGTTCCGTACATGGAACCGGAAATAATTCCGAAGGAACGAAGATCAATCCGATCATGATCGGCGGTGTGGTACTGTTTGTTCTGGCAATCATTCTGCTGGGAAAATCCTGCGGCGGCAAAAAAGAAGCCAGTGTAGACAGTACAGCAGTAGAAACGACAACCGATCAGAATGTTGAATCACAGGAAACTACGGAGAACACTCAGGAAGTCCAGGAAAATAATGCTTCAGAAGCAGAAGATTATGAAGAAACATATGAAGACTCCGAAGACAGCAGCAGTGAGGATGCTTCTGACGATACCTATGATGATTCTGAAGATACAGAGGACGGTGGGGACAGTTCTGATTCAGAGTATCAGTATGCAAATTCCGAGAAATATATCAATGAATATTATGAGCTTTGCAACGAAATTGAATCAAATGGCGAAGTTGTTGATATCCGTTCCATGGATCTTCCGGATGGTCTGACATCTGATCAGAAGAAAGAACTGAAAAAAATCTACGAAGAATTTTATAATGATGAAAAGCAGTTCCTGCCGGCAGCAGTTGAGGAAACTGTACAGAATTATGATAAAGATGAAGAGACAAGAGAATCCTGGCTGAGTATGAAGGGAACCATGGAGAATGCATATCAGGCGATAAACGAATTTGATCCAAATCTGAAAGATGTAGTGGCAGATGATGTGGCAACCCGTTATACAGACAGTCCACTGTCCTATTATCTCGTTGATCAGGGTATCGGGACAATACTGGCAGACAATGAACTTGGACAGGAAATAAGAAGCGGAATTGAAGATGTCGGACTGAATGTACTGGCTGCTATTGCAATCTGGTCAGATCATGCAAATAATACAACAAGAAAAGATGCCATGATGCCGGTAGTTGTAGGTGAGAATTATGCACTGGTGCGTACACTTGGAACGATCAGTGAGCTGCTGTATGAAGTGGAATCTCTTGGAAGTTATGATCTGAGAAATGAAGTTTATCAGGCAAGACAGGAAGCTTTGAACGATTATTTTGGACGTTCGAGTTATCTTTTTAGTCAGTGTGTGGATGCAACACCGGACAACCTGTATGACCGCTGTGTATGGGCAGAAAAGCAGGCAGGACGCCAGCAGGCACTGGATGAGGCAATAGAGAATACCAAACAGGAAGAAATTGATTATAAGACAGTAGTACTTAACAAACTGGGAATCACAGATGAAAAAGAGGTAAACGCACTTCTGGATCTGGAAGTTGATGAAGGAGACGATGTAGATGATGATGAAGCAGAGAAGGCCAGGGAGGAAGCGGATAATCTGAGATATAGTCTTGGAGGCCAGTATCTTTACAGTATTGTCGATAAAGACGGAAATACATACGGTTCATTCCTGAGTACCATTGATTCGACCAGGAACAGCGCAACTGCCGGAATCACGAAAGATGGTATGGTTTCTCTGGGAATCGGGGATGTGAACAGCGATGACTGTGTGCATAATCTGATCATAAGCAGGGAAGGCAAAGAACTGTTCCGAAATGAGGAAAAGGACGAAAATGGTAACAAATCCAGATACTATAATGTAACGCCGAGCGGAAATATTCTTCATAAGACATTCCTTAATGATTATGATCATGGCGATTATCAGGTTCTGGAACTGGTGAAACCGGATGGAACAACGAAGAAACTTCTGGAAAGTGGAAGTATTCAGATTAGTGACATCGGAAATACAAGTGACAGAGAGGATAACTGGTTTGCTTCTTTCAGCGGAGAACTGCAGACGAAATATTACTGGTACAAATGTAGTTATGAAGATCAGCCGGAAACGGAACAAGAAGGATACATCGATATGGAAACAGGTGAACTTCTGACGGAAGAAGAATATCAGGAGGCAAATCCGCAGGCAGTATCCGAAGATGAAAGTTATTCTGATGAAGAAAATCAGGATCCGAAGATGGAAATCCTGAGAAACGGTACATGGCTGAATGATGATTATATTCTCTATGAAGATATCATTTATGACAAGGATGGAGAAAAAGTCGCATCTGTGGAAGAAGGCCGTGGTGTAAACGACATTCTTTATGCAAATGATCACTACTGGATCGTGACCAGATCAGGCTGGTATTATGTACTGGACGATAAGTTTGAGAAGACTATGGAACCGGTTCAATTTAAGTCTGATCAGACATATAAACTTACTCCATACGGTCTGATGATGCGGACAGATCCGAATCCTTATGATGACAATGATGATGACGAAGGTGATGAGGATAAATTTGAATTATATGATGAGAATGGTGAAGTAGTACTGTATCTGCCGGGAAATATTTACATAGATAGAGATGTATACGGCTTTATTGTTGGAAATAATCAGGTAGGCTGGGCTAACCTAAACACAAAAGAAAGCATGCTTCTTTCATTACCTGAAGGTGATGTTGATGTAATTACATATGACCAGCTGGACTATGACGGATACGGAATTTATCAATAACGGACAAAAAGGCAGCTCTGTTCCATTTTGGGACAGGGCTGCTTTTTTGTACCATGACTGTGCATGTGTATGAATGTTATAATCCTGACATTCAAAAGACGAAAATGTTATAACACTAACAAAAAGATTGTTTGACAAACAAAAATATTTGAATAAATTGCACAAAACCATTGAGAAAAAACGATGAATGTGATAAAATCTGACTATGCGAAAAATAATAAACAGAAATATTTTAGTTACTGTGTACAGAATAAGCAGTATGTCGATTTTATAAAAAGGAGAACAGATATTGAAACAGTGGTCAGAGATTATGAAGAACATTACCATGCTGTCTCAGCTTGGACTGTCATTTATAACACCGCTTCTGTTATGCCTTGCACTCTGCTGGTTCATTACTGCGAAAACAGGTGTGGGAGGCTGGATTTATATTCCGGGATTTTTCTTCGGAATGGGAGGATCCGGGACTGTAGCTTATAAGTTTTATCTTTCTGTGAACAGGCAGCAGAAGAAATCAGATAAAAAAGATAAAGTGTTTTTTAATAAACATTCATAGACAACGAAGATCAGGACAGAATAAATGAAAGGAATGGAAAATATGAGCAGTATATTGGAGAACGTTCAGCCGGCTGTAAAAAAGGAGACAAAAAGGGTTGTGGCTATCACAGTGGTGGGATTGATCCTGATGTGGATATTATTTGCAGTCCTTCATTTAACAATGCCGGCAAAAGTACCTTTTGATTATACCGTCATTCTTGGCGGTATCGGAGGCGGTGCAGTGGCAGTCCTGAATTTTTTTATGATGGGACTTGCAGTTCAGAAGGCAGCATCTGCAGATGATGAGGGAACAGCAAGAATGAAGATCAGGGCAAGCTATTCCCAGAGATTTATGATGCAGGTGTTCTGGGTGATCATAGCGATCATAGCACCATGTTTTCACTTTGTGGCAGGAATTGCCCCTCTTTTATTTCCTGGAACGGGAATAAAGATTATGGGGATTTTTCATAAACAGTAAATAAAACAGAATGAATCCAGAACAGACAGGAGGTGAATTAGCTTATGGAACTGGATATAAGCGGGGCGAAGATACTGTTTACTTTGCCCATTGATCTGCCGTTTTTGGGACCGCTGAAGATCAGCGAGACCATGGTGATCAGCTGGCTGGTCATGCTTCTGATAACGGGAGCGTGCATATGGCTTACACATGATCTGAAAGAAGAAAATATCTCCAAACGGCAGGCACTGGCGGAAATGCTGGTAGAGACAGCGAACAAGTTTGTTATAGGCAATATGGGTGAAAAGTTCAGATACATGATTCCTTTTGTAGCAGCACTTTTTGCAACAAGCGTTGTATCAAACCTGATCAGTCTTGTGGGACTCAGAAGCCCGACAGCGGATCTGTCAACAGAAGCAGCCTGGGCAGTAGTTGTATTTATTATGATCACTGCGCAGAAGATCAAAACCGGAGGATTTGGCGGATATCTGAAAGGATTTACACAGCCGATCCCGGTCATGACACCGTTTAATGTTCTGTCTGAACTGGCGACGCCTGTCAGCATGGCATGCCGTCATTTCGGAAATATTCTTTCAGGTGTTGTTATCAATGGCCTTATTTATGGAGCACTGGCTGTGGCAAGTTCCGCACTTCTGGGACTGATCCCAGGACTTGTAGGTGATGTACTGTCACAGATACCAATTCTTGATGTAGGTGTTCCGGCCATCTTATCTGTATATTTCGACTGGTTCTCAGGAATTATGCAGGCATTTATTTTCTGTATGCTGACAGTAATGTATATTGCAAATGCAGCAGAAGAATAGTTGTTACTGTTCAAATACATTCACAGTAACGAAGAATAACTGTCCAGACAGTTAAGGGATAATCAAATTAAATTTACAGGAGGGTTTTACTATGGATTTTCAGTTATTAGCAAAAGGTATCGCATTAGCAGGTTGTGCAATTGGAGCAGGATGTGCGCTGATCGCAGGTATCGGCCCTGGTATTGGTGAAGGTAATGCAGTTGCGAAGGCTCTGGAAGCAATCGGACGTCAGCCGGAATGCAAAGGTGATGTTACATCTACCATGCTCCTTGGCTGTGCTATCGCAGAGACAACCGGTATTTACGGTTTTGTAACCGGTCTGCTCCTTATTTTCGTAGCACCTGGTATGTTCATGAACTTCCTGAGATAATCGGAAACATAAATACGGAATGTTTTCCGTAGCGTAGAAGGACAGGAGGTTACAAACATGCAGGTACAGGAATTAGTAGGAATTGTGCCGTGGAATTTTATAGCGACGATTTGCAACCTTTTTATTCAGGTGTATCTCATTAAACGCTTCCTTTTTAAGCCGGTCAATGAAATGCTGGACAAGCGTAAAGCAAAAGCTGACGCAGAGATCCAGGACGCAGTGAAGGCAAAAGAAGAAGCACAGGCCATGAAAACTGAGTACGAAAAGAACATGCAGGAAGCCAGAAACAAAGCAAACGAGATCGTTACTGCAGCACAGAAAACAGCTGCTGTTCAGAGCGAGGAAATGCTGAAAGAGGCTACCAGCCAGGTAACTGCCATGAAAGAAAAGGCAGAAAAAGATATTGCTCAGGAGAAACGTAAAGCTGTCAATGAGATCAAAGGTGAAATCGGCGGTATGGCCGTTGAGATTGCCGGTAAGGTAATCGAACGCGAAATCAATGAAGAAGATCACACGAAACTGATTAATGATTTTATTGAGAATGTAGGTGAGGCATCATGACACAAGCTGCCAAAGTATATGGTGGCAGTCTGTACGATCTTGCCGCCGAAGAAAAGCTCGATGGACGGATCATGGAGCAGATGAATGAAATCAGACAGATTTTCCGTGAAAATCCGGGATATCTGAAATTACTGGGAGAACCGGCAATTCCGCAGGACGAAAGACTGAAACTTATAGATGAAGCTTTCGGGGAACAGGTAGAGCCGTATCTTCTGAATTTTGTCAAGATCCTGTGTGAAAAGAAAATTCTCAGAGAATATTCAGGATGCTGTGATGAATTTACCAGAAGATATAATTCAGATCATGGTATTGTGGAAGCCGTAGTAACCAGTGCAGTAAAACTGAAAGAAGAACAGATGGAAGCTCTTAAGGGCAAACTGGAGAAGGTGAGCGGAAAGAAAATCCATCTGACTCAGAAGACAGATCCGACAGTTCTTGCCGGTCTCCGTGTGGAGATGGAAGGAAAACAGCTGGATGGAACTGTACAGGGACGTATTTCAGATATATCCAAAAAACTGGATACAGTAGTGGTGTAGTAATTAAGTGACTGTAAAGGCAGCAAATAGTTACGCTATAAAATGTTAAAGGATGGAATGGACACATGCAATTAAAACCTGAAGAAATATCCAAAGTCATCCGAAGCCAGATAAAATATTATGAAAATGCGATTCAGCAGAATGAAACAGGAACTATTCTTATGGTTGGTGACGGAATCGCCCGGGCAAGCGGTCTTGTAAACTGTATGGCCGGTGAGCTGCTGGAATTTGAAGACGGAAATTTCGGTATGGCTCAGAACCTTGAAGAGAACAGTGTTTCCATTGTAATTTTTGGCTCCGATGAAAATATTGGTGAAGGTCAGACTGTGAAACGTACAGGCAAGGTAGTGTCTGTACCGGTAGGCGAAGCAATGATCGGACGAGTAGTAAATGCTCTTGGTCAGCCTATCGACGGAGCAGGACCGATTGATACAAAAGAATTTCGCCCGGTAGAGAGCAAGGCTCCGGGAATCTGTGAGAGAAGATCTGTATATCAGCCTCTTCAGACCGGTATTAAAGCCATTGACTCAATGATCCCTATCGGACGTGGTCAGCGTGAACTTATCATTGGTGACCGTCAGACCGGAAAGACTACGATCGCAACAGATACAATTATCAACCAGAAAGGTAAAGATGTTATCTGTATCTATGTTGCAATCGGACAGAAAAGATCTACTGTAGCATCCCTGGTAGAAAATCTTACCAGAAACGGTGCTATGGATTATACAATCGTTGTAGCAGCTACAGCTTCTGAATCCAGCCCGCTGCAATACATTGCACCATATTCAGGCTGTGCAATGGGTGAGTATTTCATGAATCAGGGAAAAGATGTGCTGATCATTTATGATGATCTGAGTAAACATGCGGTTGCCTATCGTGCACTTTCTCTTCTGATCCGTCGTCCACCGGGACGTGAAGCATATCCTGGAGATGTATTCTATCTTCACTCCAGACTGCTTGAACGTGCTGCTAAGCTTGACGATGAACATGGCGGTGGTTCACTGACAGCACTGCCGATCATTGAGACACAGGCAGGAGATGTATCTGCCTATATCCCGACAAACGTAATTTCCATTACAGACGGACAGATTTTCCTGGAGACAGAGCTTTTCCATTCAGGAATCATGCCGGCTGTAAACCCTGGTATTTCCGTATCACGAGTTGGTGGAGATGCGCAGATCAAAGCAATGAAGAAAGTTGCCGGAACCCTGAAACTGATCTACTCTCAGTATCGTGAGCTGCAGAGCTTCGCTCAGTTCGGATCGGATCTGGATGCTGACACCAAGGCGCGTCTGGAACAGGGTGCTCGAATCGTAGAAGTTCTGAAACAGAATCAGAATGCACCGGTACCTGTAGAAAAACAGGTAGCGATCCTGTATGCGGTAACAAAAGGTATTCTTGAGACAGTTAAGGTTGAAGATGTAAGCGCTTATGAATCAGGATTATATACATTCCTGGATACAGATGCAGCCGGACTGGAAGCAATGCAGCTGATCAGTTCTACCGGCAAACTTGAGCAGGAAACTGAAGAAAAACTGCGCCAGGCACTGGAAACCTATACAGAAAATTTCCTGAATTCAAGACCTGACAAATAATGTGATTAGGAGGGTATGGTTATATGGCCGGAAACATGAAAGCGGTAAAGCTGCGCATCAAAAGTGTACAGAGTACCATGCAGATCACCAAAGCCATGGAGCTTGTAGCATCCTCCAAACTGCGTAAGGCAAAGGAACGGGCAGAGACCTGTCGTCCATATTTTACCGAACTGCATGAGACTCTGAAAGAGATTGCAAGAGAGAACATTGATTTTACCTCAGTTTATGCCAGAGAAGCTTCCAGCACCAGAACCTGTTATGTGGTGATCGCCGGTGACAGAGGTCTGGCAGGAGGATATAATGCAAATCTTTTCAAATGTCTGGAAGCGTCAGCAGAAGGCAAGGACTATATGGTGCTGCCAATAGGAAAAAAAGCAGTAGAATATTTCAAACAGCGAGGAATCGAAAGCCTGACAGAACAGTTTGCCGAAGTTGCAGCTGTGTCTGTGGCTGACTGTTTTGAGATCGCAAATCTGCTTTGCGAAGAATTCAAAAAAGGAACATTTGGCCATATTGAATTATGTTATACAGTATTTACGTCCATGCTTTCTCAGCAGCCGGAAGTATTTTCGCTGCTTCCGATGACTGATATCAGAGAAGAAAGCGGCGGCAGAGTGGAGAGTAAAAATCTTATTCTCTATGAGCCGGGGGCAGAAGTTGTATTTAATGCCATTGTTCCGGAATATCTGGCAGGAATTGTTTATGGCGGTATATGTGAAAGTACTGCCAGTGAACTTGCAGCCAGACGTATGGCCATGGATGCAGCAACAAGTAATGCAGAAGAAATGATCGATAAACTGAATCTGTATTACAACAGGGCACGACAGGCCAGCATCACGCAGGAAATCACGGAGATTGTCGCAGGTGCGGAAGGGCTTTAGAATATATAGGAGACTTAAAACATGAGTGAAAAACACATTGGCGAAGTAGTACAGGTCATCGGTCCGGTTCTGGACATCCGCTTTGCGCACGATGAACTGCCTGCTCTTCTCAATGCCATAGAGATTGAACATGATGGCGCAAAGCTGACAGCCGAAGTAGCTCAGCAGATTGGTGATGATGTCGTAAGATGTATTGCCATGAACTCTACCGACGGTCTTGTCCGGGGAACGAAGGCACTTGATACCGGAGGCCCCATCACAGTTCCTGTAGGTGATGCCTGCCTGGGACGAGTATTTAACCTTCTTGGAGATCCGGTAGATAATCAGCCGGCTCCTGAAGCAAAGGAACGCTGGTCTATCCATCGTCCGGCTCCTTCTTATGAAGAACAGATGCCTGCAACAGAAATTCTGGAAACAGGTATTAAGGTTGTTGACCTGATCTGCCCTTATGCAAAAGGTGGTAAGATTGGTCTCTTCGGTGGAGCTGGCGTAGGAAAAACCGTTCTTATCATGGAACTTATCCACAATGTAGCAACAGCCCATGGTGGTCTGTCTGTATTTACAGGTGTTGGAGAACGTACCCGTGAAGGAAATGACCTTTATAATGAAATGAAAGAAAGCGGAGTTATCGATAAAACAGCTCTGGTTTACGGCCAGATGAATGAGCCGCCGGGAGCACGTATGCGAGTAGGACTTTCCGGTCTTACCATGGCTGAATATTTCCGTGACGAAAAGAACCAGGACGTACTTCTTTTTATTGATAATATTTTCCGTTTCACACAGGCTGGTTCAGAAGTATCTGCACTTCTTGGACGTATGCCGTCAGCCGTTGGTTATCAGCCGACACTGGCAACAGAAATGGGTAACTTACAGGAGCGAATCACTTCCACAAGAAAGGGTTCCATCACATCCGTACAGGCTGTATATGTACCTGCCGATGACCTGACAGACCCTGCTCCTGCAACTACATTCTCACATCTGGATGCAACAACAGTACTTTCCCGTGAGATTTCCAGCCAGGGTATTTATCCGGCAGTTGATCCACTGGATTCTACAAGCCGTATCCTTTCTCCTGAGATCGTAGGAAAAGAACATTACGAAATCGCAAGATCAGTACAGAGAGTTCTTCAGCGTTACAAAGAACTGCAGGATATCATTGCTATCATGGGTATGGATGAACTGTCAGAAGAAGATAAACGTACAGTTAACCGTGCCCGTAAAGTTCAGAGATACCTGTCTCAGAGCTTTTCTGTTGCAGAGCAGTTTACAGGTATGCCTGGTAAATATGTCCCTCTGAAAGAGACCTTAAGAGGATTTAAGATGATCCTTGACGGAGAATGCGATGACATTCCTGAAAGCTATTTCCTTTTTGCAGGAACTATTGATGAAGTTTTTGAAAAAGCGAAGAAGCAGTAAAGGAGGTGTCCTATGAGTACCTTTCCGTTACGAATCGGAACACCGGACGGACTGCTTTATGAAGGCAATGTTGAGCGCATAGTCTGCAGAAGTATCAGTGGTGATCTGGCCATTCTTGCAAGACACTGTAATTTCTGTACAGCCCTTGGTATGGGTGAAGCAAGTGTAGTGATGGAGGATGGAACAAGACGGACCGCTGCCTGCATTGGCGGAATGCTTTCTGTAATGAATGGAACCTGCCGTCTTCTCGCAACTACCTGGGAATGGAAGGAAGATATCGATGTCCCAAGGGCAGAAGAAGCAAAGAAGAGAGCAGAAGCCATGATCGCCAAAGGCGGACTCACAGACCATGAGTATAAAATAGCCGAAGCAAAACTTCAGAGGGCGTTGGTGCGTCTCAGTGTAAAACAATAAAAATATGTTTTTAAATGTTTCAGGGAGGGTTGATGACTCTCCCTGAATTTTGTATATTTACGTATTTGGGTTAAAGTGCTATGATGTCTATCACAGAAAAAACATAATGACAAAAGCCAGAAAAAGGAGAAGATCTTTCATGAAAACTACAACTGTGGAAGGCAGGGCAAAAACAAAGAATGGTGTTACCAGACTTGTATTTTCAGTTTTGTGTATTTTGCTGGAAGTTATATTTATTGTTTCGCTGTTCACCAGACTGAACAGGTATGCAGAAGCAATCAATATTTTAACAAGGGTGCTTGCGCTGATCATTATTCTGAATATGTATGCTTCGCCTGTGACTGCAACGATAAAAATGCCATGGATACTTCTGATGCTGGTATTTCCGGTAATGGGAGTGACCTTATATCTTCTTGTAGGACTTAATGGCGGTACAAACCGTATGAAGAAGAGATATCGGGATATTGACGAAGAACTCCTTCCACTTCTGCCGGAAAACAGAAATATCAGTCAGAAACTGCATGAAAAAGTTCCGAAAGCAGGAAATATTGCAGATTATATACAGAGGAATGCTTTTTATCCGGTTTATCAGAATACAGATGTTACCTATTACGATCAGGCAGTGAAAGGATTACAGGCACAGATTGCTGATCTTGCAAAAGCTGAGAAATTTATTTTTATGGAATATCATGCAATTGAAGATGCAGAAGCCTGGCATCAAATTCAGAAAGTTCTGGAAGAACGTGTCAGGGCAGGCGTGGAGGTCAGGGTTTTTTATGATGATATGGGTTCCATAGGCTTTATTAATACAGATTTTGTCAAAAAAATGAATGCAGTGGGAATACAATGCAGAGTTTTTAATCCTTTTGCCCCGGGCCTGAATGTTTTTCTGAATAACAGGGATCACCGTAAGATTACAGTAATTGACGGTAAGGTAGGATTTACCGGTGGCTATAATCTTGCAAACGAATATTTTAATATCACACATCCTTACGGAACATGGAAGGATACCGGAATCCGGCTGGAAGGAGATGCAGTACGCTCGCTTACAGTTACTTTTCTGGAGATGTGGAATGCAGTAAGCAACAAAGACAGAAACGATACAGATTTTTCCCTTTATCTGCCGGAATATGAATATCATGCAAAACAGAATGGATTTATTCAGCCATATGCAGACAGCCCGCTGGATGATGAACAGGTTGGTGAAGAAGTATATATCAGTATGGCAAATAAAGCAGAAAAATATTGCTGGTTTATTACGCCATATCTGATTATTACAGATGAGATGACGCATGCGCTGACACTGGCCGCAAAGCGAGGTGTAGATGTGCGGATCATTACTCCTGGAATTCCTGACAAAAAAATGGTCTACAGTGTTACCAGATCTTTTTACAATAGCCTTGTCAGAAATGGAGTTCGCATCTATGAATGGACACAGGGTTTCTGTCATGCGAAGATGAGCGTGGCTGATGACTGTATGGCAACCTGTGGAACCATCAATCTGGACTACAGAAGTCTTTATCATCATTTTGAGAATGGATGCTTTATAGTTGATCATGATATTGCGACACAGATTCATGATGACCTCAGACAGGTTATGAATGAAAGTTGTGAGGTGACAGAAAAATATTGTTCTGGTCGCAGTGCTTATCTCCGTCTGGGACAGTTGTTTTTGAGGCTGTTTGCGGAATTGTTATAAAAAAATGACATTAAATGCAAAAAAACTATATATAATTACCAGAAACAGCAGGTGTTAGCGTTGACTGACCCTGCTGTTCTGCGTTATGATAACAGTATCAAAGTTCAGACGGGATGAATGCTTCTACCCGAATGATTTACAGATTGACTGAAATGATTGCTGACACAGAAACAGCAGCAGAACATACGATTAACAGACTCTGACGGCAAGGACAGATCCGAGCAGGAATAGTTGTAAATGAAGTGACTTTTTATGGGACTTCTCTACCCTGACGGTGGAGGAGTCCTTTTGCTTTCTGAGAAAATTGTCAGATTCTGATCGAGGGAGGATAAAATGTTAAAAGTTGCAATTTATGGAAAAGGCGGCATCGGGAAATCCACAGTGACTTCCAATCTGGCAGCAGCCTTTGCATCTATGGGAAAAAGGGTCATTCAGATCGGATGTGACCCGAAGGCAGATTCCACAATCAATCTTCTGGGAGGGGAATCATTAAGACCCGTGATGAATTATATGAGAGAGGAAGATGAGGAACCGGAAAAACTTGAAGATATCTCGAAGATCGGTTATGGCGGAATCCTCTGTATAGAGACAGGCGGCCCCACACCGGGACTTGGATGCGCTGGCAGAGGAATCATAGCAACTTTTCAGCTTCTTGAAGACCTGAAGCTGTTTGAAACCTATAAGCCGGACGTTGTGCTTTATGATGTACTTGGAGATGTGGTCTGCGGAGGATTTGCAGCACCGATCAGAGAAGGTTATGCAGAAAAAGTCCTGATCGTCACATCAGGAGAAAAAATGGCTCTTTATGCAGCCAATAACATATCAAGTGCAGTGCGGAACTTTGAAGACAGAAGTTATGCAAGAGTATTCGGTATTGTGCTGAATCACCGTAATGTAGAGAACGAAAACCAGAAAGTAGAAGAATTTTCCAGAAAAAGCGGAATTCCCATTGTGGGAGAAATTCCCAGAAGTGATGAGATTATCCGAAATGAGGATATGGGAAAAACAGTGATCGAAGGCGATCCGGATTCAGAGATCAGCAGAAGATTTTTTGATCTTGCGGAAATGCTTTTGCGAAGTGAGGAGGACGCATGAAAAGAGATGCCTATTTTTGTACAGTAAAAGAATTGCAGGAAGCAGGCAGGGAAAATATTCCGGATCAGTTCAGGTCCAATACACATCTGATCTACAGTTCCCCTGCAACACTTGCATTCAACTCTCCAGGAGCGGAAGGTTTCGGCGTAAAAAGAGCCGGGCTTGCAGTGCCTGATTCAATTATGCTGATCGTAGCCCCAGGCTGTTGTGGGAGAAATACTTCTCTTATCAGTTCCATGCGGGAATATGATAACCGTTTCTTCTATCTGATGATGGATGAAACAGATATTGTTACAGGACGTCATCTGAAAAAAATTCCAAAAGCTGTTGCAGAGATATGTGAATGCTGTGAAAAGAAGCCTTCCGTAGTGATGATCTGCATCACCTGTGTAGATGCGCTTCTTGGAACTGACATGGAGCGTGTCTGTCGGAAGGCGGAAGAGAAGGCCGGAATACCGGTGCGACCGTGTTATATGTATGCGCTTACCAGAGAGGGAAGAAAACCTCCGATGGTCCATGTAAGACAGTCGCTTTACTCTCTTCTGGAGCCGCAGAAGAAAAAAGCAAATGTAGTAAATCTGCTGGGATTTTTTTCACCGCTTACAGATGACTGTGAACTTTATGATCTTCTTCACGGAGCAGGCGTAAAGACAGTACATGAGATTTCCAGATGCAGAGATTTTGAGGAATACACGCATATGTCTGAGGCGAACTTTAATCTGGTGCTTCACTCTGAGGCAAGATTTGCGGCAGAAGATTTTCATAACAGACTGAAAATACCCTTTATTGAACTGAGGAGGCTTTATCAGACTGACAAGATCGACAGTCAGTATCATGCACTTGCAAAAGTTCTCGGGGTGAAATTTGAAACAGAAAATGTGCGGAAATCAGCAGAAAATGCGGTAGAAGAATTCAGAAAAAAGAAACCGGACGCTTCATTTGCAGTGGGGGAATGCATGAACGGAGATGCTTTTGAACTTTCGCTGGCGCTTTTGAAATATGGTTTTCAGGTGAAAGAAATCTACGGAACAATTACTTCAGAGAATTTTGTCTATATGAGATCACTTGCTGAATTAAGTCCTGAGACGAAAGTTTTTTCAAATATGGAGCCGACCATGATCTATTACGATCCGGCAGAAAGTGGTGTAAATATTACTATTGGCAAGGATGCGCTTTATTATCATCAGGACTGTCCGGGACTGATGTGGAATCAGGACACACAGCCTTATGGATTTTCCGGAGTACGGCATTTATTTGAAGCATTGACGGAGGTGGTGAAATGAGAGGTTTACGAAAATATCTGACGCCTTTTGCACCGGATCAGTCAGGTGCAGTGTCTGTGCTTTATGAGCTTGGCGGAATTATTGTGATCTGCGATGCAGGTGGCTGTACAGGAAATGTCTGCGGATTTGATGAGCCGAGATGGTTTCAAAATAAAAGCGCAGTGTTCAGTGCCGGATTACGTGATATGGATGCAATCCTGGGCCGTGATGACAGGCTGGTTGCAAAGCTTGCAGATGCGGCAGACAAGGTCGGGGCATCTTTTGCGGCAATCATCGGGACGCCTGTTCCGGCAGTTATCGGAACAGATTATCTTGCCCTGAAACGAATGAGTGAAAAGAAAACGGATCTTCCGATCATGACAGTGGATGCGAATGGAATGGAACTGTACGACAGCGGCGAAGAAAAAGCCTGGCTTGCACTTTTTCAGACATTTGCAAAAGAGATATATCCGGTGGATGAGGGAAGAGTGGGAATTCTCGGTATGACACCGCAGGATATCAGTGACCTTGGGGCGGCAGACAGAATCAGAGAATTATTTAAAGATAAATATGGTCAGCGGGCAGTATGTTATGGAATGGGGGACGGTCTGGAAGAAGTAAAAAAAGCTTCTTCCGTGAGCAGAAATATTGTTGTATCACCGGCAGCACTTAAGACGGCAGAATATCTTAAGAAAACTTTCGGGACGGCCTATGAAGTGGGATATCCTCTTGTGGAGGAACTGATTCCTGATATGGATTATGCAGGAAAAAAAGTGCTTGTCGTACATCAGCAGGTAATTGCTGATGCTATCCGTAAAGAACTTCGTAAAAAAGGCGCTGCAGAGATACAGACGGCCAGCTGGTTTATGATGCAAAAAGAACTCCGGGAAGAACGTGATGTTTTTCTGAGAGATGAAGACGATTATACAGAACTGATAAAAAATAATGATTTTGATTTCATATTTGCAGATGCGGCCATGGAGAGGATGACACCGCAGGCAGCGGAAAGATTTATAAACGTGAGACATTTTGCAGTGTCGGGAAGACTGACAGAAACGAGATATTTTTATGGAAGATAATACGACAAAACAGGTCACAAAACAGATACGTGTCTATGGAATTGTTCAGGGAGTGGGTTTCCGGCCAACGGTTTCGAGGCATGCCATGGCATGGAATATCCATGGAAACGTCAGTAATAAAGGACCATATGTGGAGATATTTGCACAGGGACCGGAAGAAGCAGTGAATGGTTTTATTTCCGATATCGAAAATAAGCCGCCCAAAAGGGCTGCAATTCTGAAAATGAATGTCGAGGAAGTAAGAGAACCGGCAGAATATCAGAAGTTTGACATTATTGAAAGTGAGAAAACAAAGGGCGAAATTTTTGTTTCTCCGGACATTGCAATCTGTGATGAGTGTAAAGAAGAGATGTTCAACCCGTCTGACAGAAGATATCTTCATCCGTTTATTAACTGTACCTGCTGTGGACCGAGACTTACGATTCTGGATTCTCTGCCTTATGACAGGGAGCGTACAAGCATGAAAGAGTTTCCAATGTGCCCTTCCTGTGCAGAAGAATATGATAACCCGGAAACGAGACGGTATGACGCACAGCCTGTATGCTGTAATAACTGTGGACCGGAAGTTTATCTGATCGGAAGAGAGGAACGTGGCCGGGAGGCAATTACATATACCAGGAAGACCATCGCAGAAGGTGGAATTGTGGCGATTAAAGGAATCGGAGGCTTTCACCTCTGTTGTGATGCCACGAATGAAGCGGCAGTAAGCCGTCTGCGTACTCTGAAAAAAAGACCGGCGAAACCTTTTGCGGTTATGGCACGTGACATTGAAACTGTAAAAAAAGAATGCCAGGTATCAGAAGAACAGGAAAAAATCCTCACAGGTCACCAGAAACCAATACTTCTGCTGGAAAAAGAGTCCGGTTCAGGAAAACTGTGTGATTCTGTGGCACCGGGCAATCCAAAAGTAGGAGTGATGCTTCCTTATGCGCCCGTACAGCTTCTGATTTTTCAATACGATGACGGAATAAAAATGCCTGATCTTCTGGTAATGACCAGTGGGAATACTTCAGGAGCACCTATCTGCAGAGATGATTCGGACGCAGAAGCAGAACTTGCATATCTCTGTGACTGTATGCTCTCTCATGACAGGAAGATACGGATACGGGCAGACGATTCGGTTATGGATTTTTATAAGGGGGAACCTTATATGATCCGCCGTTCGAGAGGTTATGCACCTCTTCCGTCAATGATATCCACAGAACAGAAGGGCCAGGTGCTGGCTATTGGTGGAGAACTTAAGAATTCCTTCTGCATAGGTGTGGATAATCGTTTTTATCTCTCACCATATATTGGAGATCTGGAGGACCTTCGAACTGTAAAAGCACTGAAAGAAACAATCGGGCGTATGGAAACGCTCCTGGAAGTGGAACCTTCTGCAGCAGTCTGCGATCTGCATCCGAAATATAATTCTACGATGGTGGCAGGGGAACTGGACCTGCATTTACTGAAAGTACAGCATCATTATGCGCATATCCTGTCCTGCATGGCAGAAAATGACTGCCAGGAACCAGTAATTGGGGTTTCGTTTGATGGAACGGGTTATGGAACAGACGGGACTATATGGGGAGGAGAAATTCTCCAATGTGATTACAGGGATTTCAGACGACTGGGAAGCATTGAACCTTTTGTACAGGTTGGCGGTGACGCTTCTGCAAGAGAGGGCTGGAGAATAGCAGTTTCCATGCTTTACGGTATTACCGGTGACAGGGAAAAAACTCTGGAACTGGCAGAAAAACTGGAACTCTGTACAGAGCAGGAGGCGAAAGTTCTCTTTACAATGGCAGACAGAC
This sequence comes from uncultured Blautia sp., assembly GCA_934359835.1. GTDB lineage: Bacteria > Bacillota > Clostridia > Lachnospirales > Lachnospiraceae > Blautia_A. The sequence continues at coordinate 62,708 of CAKRLX010000010.1, read as the reverse complement.
GTATCAATGCAGTGACTTCTACGAGTGCTGGAAGACTTTTTGACGGAGTAAGTGCCATTCTTGGAATCAGAAAGAGTTCCACTTTTGAGGGAGAAGCCTCTATGGCGTTGGAGTTTGCTGCCGAAAAAGTTAACGAAAAAATGAAAAAACTTTCCAAAGAAAAGCAGCCGCAGAAAAAAACGGCGACAGATATTTTACGGAAGGACACAGAAAATAAAGAGAAAATGCTGGTTCTGAATACAGCAGAACTGGTGAAAAACCTCACGGAAAAAAGACTGAACGGAGAAGATGTGCATACACTTGCATGGAACTTTCACAGGGGACTTGCAGATCAGATATGTGAGGCCTGCAGAATCAGCAGGGATGATACAGGCATTCATATAGCAGCCTTGAGCGGCGGTGTATTTCAGAACCGTCTCCTTCTGGAAATGACAGAAGAAAGCCTTGTGGAAATGGGATTTACAGTACTGCGTCATCATCTGGTACCGCCGAATGACGGTGGAATCGCATTAGGGCAGGCTGTATATGGAATGGAATATCTGAACAATAAACGACAGAAGTCGATTTTAGTATAAAAGCGGAGGATAATAGTATGTGTGTAGGATTATCAGCAAAAGTAGTAAAAATCAGTGAAGGAACAGCAGTAGTAGATGCTGGAGGAGCAAAGAGAGAAGTTTCTGCACAGCTTCTTAATGATCTGGAACCAGGTGATTATGTAATGGTGCATGCAGGTGTTGCAATTGCAAAGATCACAGAAGAAGATGATGAAGAAACAGACCAGCTTATGGAGGACCTGCTGCAATGAGCGAATGGAAAAAAAGAACGGCAAGAGAAATTATAGAAAATTACGATGGTCCAAAGGTGCGGATCATGGAAGTCTGTGGAACCCATACACATGAGATATTCCGGCTTGGAATCCGTAAACTTCTTCCTCCGCAGGTAGAGCTGATCTCCGGACCAGGCTGTCCTGTCTGCGTTACGCCCGTGGGATTTATTGATGAAGCTGTATGGCTTGCACTGGAAAAACATGTAACAATCTGTACTTTTGGAGACCTTGTCCGTGTACCTGGAACAAAGATGAGTCTTGCAGGAGCCAGAGAGCTGGGAGCAAAAATAAAAATCGTTTATTCTCCGGCAGATGCAGAAAAATATGCAAGAGAAAATCCTGATGAACAGGTAGTATTTCTGTCAGTTGGTTTTGAAACTACCACACCGTCAGGCTGTCTTTCCGTAAAACAGGCAGGGGCAGACGGACTGGATAATTATTCTCTTCTTGTGGCAAATAAAACCATGCCAAATGCCTATGAGGCATTGAAAGGAAGCGCAGATATTTTTCTTTATCCAGGTCATGTCAATGCCATCACAGGAACCGCTCTCTGTGAAAAACTTACAGAAGAAGGAGTCAGCGGAGTGGTTGCGGGATTTACTGCAAAAGAACTTCTTACAGCGCTGGCTGTGGCACTGGTACAGTTTCAGAAAGGAAAACCATTCTTTGTAAACTGCTATCCAAGAGTGGTAAAAGAAGAAGGAAGTCCGGAAGCGCAACGTCTGATGGAAGAACTGATGGAGCCATGTGACAGTGAATGGAGAGGTCTTGGTGTAATACCAGGGTCGGGTGTTCAGCTGAAAGAAAAATGGCAGGAATTTGATGCAAGAAAGAAGTATCAGGTGCCGGATATAAAGGGAAAACCGAATCCTGCATGCAGATGTGGAGATGTGCTTCAGGGCAAATGTAAACCGTCAGACTGCAAAGTTTTTGGAAAAGTCTGTACGCCGCAGCATCCGGTAGGAGCATGTATGGTGTCAAATGAAGGAGCATGTTCGGCATATTATATGTATAACAGGGAGTAGCAATTTATATAATAAATCAGCAGATTCCGAATGTTTGCGGGAGTGTGGGATTACTGGGTAATAAAGTGATCCGCAGGTATACAGAAAAATTGAGAGAAAAGAGGACAAGGGTATGGAGATTCAGGATAAAACAGTAACAATGGCTCACGGAGCAGGTGGAAAACAGACTTCAGAACTGATCGACAGCGTTTTTGCAGCACATTTTGCCAATGATGATCTGACAGCAGATGATGCTGCTGTTCTGGTGCCGCCGAAAGGAAAAATGGCAGTATCCACAGATGGATTTATCGTTTCACCGGCATTTTTTCCGGGCGGAAATATCGGTAAACTTTCAATCTGCGGAACAGTAAATGACCTTGCATGTATGGGCGCAAAACCGATGTATCTGACCTGCGCTTTTGTTATAGAAGAGGGATTTCCGATGGAAAAACTGGAAGAGATTGCTGCCTCTATGGAAAAAACGGCAAAAGAGGCGGGAGTACATATTGTATCCGGTGATACAAAAGTAGCAGGTAAGGGCCAGGTGGATGGTGTTTTTATTACAACAACAGGAATGGGACAGATTGAAGAAGGCGTAAATGTAGCCGGTACGTATGCAAAACCGGGTGATGCCATTATTGTTACAGGAGATATCGGACGGCATGGCTGTACAATTCTTCTTGCAAGAGAAGATTTTGGTATTGATGCAGATGTGACAAGTGACTGTGCACCACTCTGGAAAACTGTAGAGGCTGTAATGAATACTACTCATGACCTTCATGTAATCCGTGATGCAACAAGAGGTGGTGTAGGAACAGTGCTTTATGAGATTGCAGGCCAGAGCAATGTAGGAATTCGGTTAGATGCAGCTAAAGTGCCTGTTGCACCGGAGGTAAAAGGGGTCTGTGGAATGCTGGGTCTGGAGCCGCTTTATCTGGCGTGCGAAGGCCGTATGGTTATTATGGCACCGAAATCAGAAGCGGAGAAAATCGTAGAAACCCTGAAGACCTGTCCATATTCTGCGAATGCAGCTATTATCGGAGAAGTTACTGCAGACCAGCCCGGCAAAGTAGTTATGACAACTGAGATCGGAACACAGGCACTGCTTCCACAGCCTGGTGGAGAGCTGCTGCCGAGGATATGTTGATATACGCAGGGAGGACAACCATGGACACAAGAGTAGCAGTGATATCCATCATAGTTGAAGACAGCGATTCCATCGAAACTCTCAATCAGCTTCTTTATGATGCCCGAGATCATATAATCGGCCGAATGGGAATACCATACCGTGAAAAAAAAATCAGCATCATCAGCATAGCCATAGACGCACCACAGGACGTGATTAGCGCTCTGTCAGGCAAAATCGGACGCCTGAAAGGAGTATCCACAAAAACCGCATATTCCAACGTGATCACAAAAGCTGAATAAAAATCAGGAGGAAATACAATGATCAAAATTGCAGTATACGGTAAAGGTGGCATCGGAAAATCCACTACAGTCTCAAACGTGGCAGCAGCATTAAGCGAACAGGGGATGAAAGTTATGCAGATCGGCTGCGACCCCAAAGCAGATTCAACCATTCTTCTCCGCCATGGTGAGCCGGTGACAACAGTCCTTAATTTATATAACCAGAAAAAACAGAATATGAAACTGGAAGAAATGATAAAAACCGGTTACAGGGAGGTAGTCTGCGTAGAAGCAGGCGGTCCCACGCCGGGACTCGGATGCGCAGGAAGAGGAATCATAACCGCACTTGAAAAACTGGGAGAACTGGGAGCGTACGAAAAATATCAGCCCGATGTAATCCTTTATGATGTGCTGGGCGATGTAGTCTGCGGTGGGTTCTCCATGCCTATGCGAAAAGGATACGCAGACAAAGTATTCATTATCACTTCCGGTGAAAATATGGCAATCCATGCAGGAGCCAATATTGCCATGGCAGTAGATAATTTCAAAAACAGAGGATACGCATCCTTGGGTGGAATTATCCTGAACCGTCGGAATGTTCTAGGAGAAGAAGAAAAAGTAAAAGAACTCGCAGATGATTTTCATACAGAAGTTATCGGAAGCCTGGATCACAGCGAACTCGTGCTCAAAGCGGAAGAACAGGGAAAAACCCTGCTTGAAGCATATCCGGACAGTGAGATGGCAGATGAATACCGGAAACTTGCAAAAGAAATTCTGAAAGTCTGCCAGGAGGAAAAAGAATGCTGAAAAGAGTTGGGGGAGAAATAAGCGAAGAGGGCGCTGTTGTTTCCGTAAAAGAAGCATCATTTCCTGTGCCTTTTGAGCCAGGACTGGAATTTAATTCACCGGTACATGGAAACTGGAATATTGTCCATACAGGAATGCTGATGCCGGAGGCAAGGCAGATTTATGTCTGTGCAGATAACTGTATGCGAGGTGTTGTTCTTACAGCAGCAGAAATGAATGCAGCAGACAGATTTTCATTCGTGATCGTAGAAGAAGAAAATCTCCTGAATGGTAATCTGGAAGACATTACAATTGAAGGAGTTACTGATATACTGAACAGACTGGAAAAGAAACCAAAGGCTGTGCTTCTTTTTACAGTATGCCTTCATCATTTTCTGGGCTGCGATCTGGAACAGGTATATCAGGAACTGGAAGAACGTTTCCCGGATATTTATTTTGTGCGTTGTTATATGGATCCAATCATGCAGAAACATGGTCTGACTCCAGATCAGAAACTACGCAAAGCCATGTATGATCCACTGAAATTTTCTGAGAAAAATCCCCATGCAATAACGATTACAGGCAGTGATTTTGCTCTGGACAAAAGCAGTGACATAAAACGACTGATGGAGCAGAATGATCATGAAGTACTCGAACTTCCGGAGTGCAGAAACTGGGAAGAATATGAAAAACTGAGCGCAGGAAGTATATTTGTGACAGTTTATCCTCCGGGGAAATATGGCGGAGAGATGCTTGCAGAGAGATTACACAGAAAACATCTGTATCTTCCCGGAAGCTGGGATTACGAAGAAATCCGTGGAAATCTCCGGAAACTTGCAGAAACGCTGGAAATCACCAATGACACAGACAGTGAACCACAGGAAGACACAGAAAATAAATGGACAGGTGTCGGAGAATTCTCTGTTGAAGAAGAAATCAGAAAGTGTGAACTGGAGCTGAAGAAAGCAAAGGATGTGATCGGAGATACACCGATAGCACTGGACTATCTTTTTCATCCCAGACCGCTTGGCCTTGCAAGACTTCTGCTTGCCCATGGTTTTCATGTGGAAACTGTTTATCTGGACAGTATCAGCCCGGAAGAACAGGCAGATTTCCTGTGGCTCCAGGACCATTTTCCTGAACTGAAACTGAAAGCAACCATTCAGGTAAAAATGAGGGTTCTTTCCCGCGAAAATAACAGAAAAATACTTGCTATCGGGCAGAAAGCAGCCTGGTTTACAGGGAGCGGTAATTTTGTGAACATGGTTCAGGGCGGAGGGCTTTATGGATTTGACGGAATAAGACGGTTATGCGAACTTATGACAGATGCATATCAGAATGAAAAAGATACTGAGGATCTGGTAGTACGTAAAGGATGGGGGTGTGAAAGCTGCATATGAGACAGGCATATCGAATCATACCGGTTTACACGGCCGATGTATCCGGTGTATGTTCCGCTTTGTATGAACTGGGCGGTATGGTAGTAATGCACGATCCTTCCGGCTGTAATTCCACCTATAATACACACGATGAAATACGCTGGTATGATCAGGACAGTCTGATCTACATTACCGGACTTACGGAAATTGACGCCATTCTCGGAAATGATGAAAAATTTATCCGGGATATTGAGGAGGCGGCAGAACAGCTGAAACCGAAATTTATTGCGCTGGCAGGATCACCGATTCCATATATGAATGGTACAGATTTTCCGGCACTGGCACAGATCATAGAGGAAGATACCGGAATACCGACATTTGCAGTGCCCACAAACGGAATGCATGATTATGTCAGAGGAGCGGGACTGGCACTGGAAGCAGTGGCAGAAAAACTTGTTCCGGATAAAGAAGATTCAGAAATATATCCTCATACCGTAAATCTGCTGGGAGTGACCCCTCTGGACTTCGGTCCGCAGTGCTGTGTGGATAGTTTGAAGGAAAATATAGAAAAATGTGGATGGAAAGTGTTTTCCACATGGGCAATGGGAGATAACCTTGAAAATCTTGCCAGAGCAGGACAGGCTGAGGTAAATCTTGTGGTAAGTTCAACAGGACTTCGTGCAGCCAGAAAACTGAAAGAAAGATTTGGCACACCATATGTGACCGGAACACCGCTCTGGGGACTGGAAGAAAGAATTTCAGAATCGCTGGATAAAAAAGAAGGAATTCCATATCTGGAAAACAGACTTGAAGGGAAACCGGAGATTATGATCATTGGAGAACCGGTAACCATGGGAAGTCTGGCAGCAGCAATAGAGCAGAAATATCACCGTCCGGTAAGAGTCCTCTGTCCACTTGAAGAGACTGAAGGAATTCTGGGAGAAAATGACAGGACAGTATGCGGTGAGGAGGAGATACAGAAAGCACTGCAGACGGCAAAGATAATCATAGCAGATCCATTGTACCACCCTGTGTGTCCGCCAAATGCAAAATTTTATAAGTTGCCCCATATTGCATTTTCAGGAAGAATATATCGCAAAGAAATTACTAATATATCGAAAAAATGCGGAAAATTTATCTAGGCACAGCGAAAAAGAGGTGATATAATTTTTGTATTATATTATCTTGGAGTGAATATACAATATGGGCGGTATTTTGGAATATATTGGAAACAATATGGTAGTTATGTCATTATTACTGGCAGCGGTACTCGCAGTAATAATTATCTGGAATTTATATCTGAAAGAAAAAAGAAGAGCAGCCAAGATTGAGGAGTCTGTACTTGGAGAGCGGAAGTTTTACGGAGTTTTTGCTGAAGAGAACAGAGAATTTTATCTGTGCATCAGGAAAAGAGACCTGAAAATTCTGTACGTCAGCCCCAATTTTGAAAAAATGACCGGGTTGACAGCCCGGTCTTTATATATGGATATAGAATGCCTGAAAGGGCTGACAGATCAGAGCAGGAACAGAGAAATTATCCGTGAACTGTCTGTCTGGGAGGGAGACCGGCCGGCAGAGTTTGAGGTAACTTATCATCGGGCAGGAGAAACAGTGGAAAGACAGGCGGCTCTTTCGGTAGAAGTACTTAAGGAGCAGGAAATTTATCTGGTTTCCTGCAGGGATATTACCGAAGAATATGAAGTGCGCAGACAGATGCAGAAAGAACTGGAGGCTGCGCAGAAAGAAAGTCAGTCCAAATCAGATTTTCTGTCACAGATGTCACATGAGATACGAACTCCCATGAATGGTATCATCGGCATGCTGAAACTGATACGGGTACATATCAATGACCGGGATTCGGCAGAAAATTATCTTGACAAAATTGAAGAACTTTCTCAGTTTCTTCTTCATCTGATCAACGACATTCTTGATATGTCGAGGATTGAAAGCGGCAAAATGAAACTTGAAAAAGTTCCGTTTGATCTTTTTGCACTTGCCGACAAGCTGGATTCCATGTTCAGGAGTACAGCAGAGGATAAGGGAATCCACTGGAAAGTTGAAATGCAGGATTTTGATGTGCGATATGTGATCGGTGATGAAATGCGTTTAAGTCAGGTGCTGATCAATTTTATTTCAAATGCGAATAAGTTTACTCAGGCAGGTGGTTCTGTAACTGTTACTTTCCGTCAGATGGATAAACTGGACGGAGAACTTCACCTGATGATCAGTGTAAGAGATACGGGAAAAGGAATTAAAGAAGATTTTGTCAGCAAGATTTTCAGACCATTTGAGCAGGAAGATGCATCTACTGCGCATAACTATGGTGGAAGTGGACTTGGAATGGCGATTGCAGACAGTATTATCAGACTGATGCAGGGACAGATTCTTGTAGAAAGTGAGGAAGGAAAAGGAACTCAGTTTACAGTGTATATCACACTTCCTGTTGCTGAACAGATGGACAATGCAGTTGCTGGCGAATCCAATATTTGTGAAGCACAGATGAGACAGAAAGCAATTGACGAATTTTCCATGAAAGGAATCCGTATTCTTATGGCAGAAGATAATGATATCAACGCAGAAATTGCTATGGAGATTCTTGCGATGGAAGGGGCGATTGTTACAAGAGCCTGTGACGGAAAAGAAGTGGTGCAGATGTTTGCAGACAGCAGACCTGGAGATTATGACGTGATCCTTATGGATATTCAGATGCCTGAAATGGATGGCTGGGAAGCAACCAGTGTGATCAGAAACATGCAGCGTGAAGATTCGGATATTCTGATCTTTGCAATGTCTGCAAATGCTTTTGTGGAAGACAGCAGACACTCAAAAGAAGTGGGAATGAATGGACATATCAACAAACCTGTAGACTATGAGAAAGTACGCAGAATTATCGGCGAGCAGATGTGCACACGAAGGAGCAGTTAAGAATAGATGAACAGAAATAACAAAAAGAAGGTAATTACAGCTGTGACAGGTGCAGCAGTGCTCGGTGTGGCAGCAACGGCACTTGGAAATGCTTCAGAACTGGAAACGCTGTTTAATCCTGCAAAATTTGAAAAATATGAAAACCGGCACAAAACTACAGACTATGATTATATGGCAGGCAATGGAGAAGATGTAGATCTTGCTGACGAAAATATAAATAACGCTGAAGAAGAATCAGGAAAAAATGAACAACAGGCAATTCAGGTTCAGGAGGAGACTGAGGAAGAAGAGCAGGAAGAAAAACAGCAGCCTGAAACCAGGGATTCACTCGGTATCATAGATGAAAACCAGCCTGCAAAAGAGAACGATAAAAAAACCGGCGTTGAATTTACAAATACACAGCAACCGGCTTCTTCTGAAAATACCAGCCGACAGAATTCAGGAAACAGTAATAATAGCGGAAGTTCCGGAACTGGGAACAACAGAGGCAATTCAGGTACTGATAATAACAAAAAAGCTGATAAAAATGGTGATAGCAACAGCAATACCGGAAAAAACGATAATACCGGAACCAATGGAAATACGGGAAACAGCGGGAATAATGGAGCAAACGGGAATACTGGTAACAATAGTAATAATAGTAATAATAGCAGTCCGGGAAACAATCCGGACAACAGTAATTCAAATACACCAACTCCTGTTCCAAATACACCGACTCCTGTGCCAACGCAGATTCCGGAGGCGCTGAAGCCAAGAGATCCATATGTGACAGATGACGGATTGCAGCTGAAATCAATCAGTGCCAAGATTTCAAAGGAATATTATTTCAGAGGGGATAAATTTTCGGCAGATGATGCAGTGGTTACAGCCACATTTACAGACAGTAAGGGAAATGCAGTAACAAAGGAACTTTCCTGTGGAGGGAAGGACGGATACAGAGTATCTTTTTCCACGAATCAGTCAGGAAATCAGACGGCAGTATTTACTTATGGAGGACAGTCAGCCAGAGCCGCCTATAAAGTGCTGGGGAATGTCGTTTTTCCAAACTATATGGCTACTTTTTCCAATGATGATAAATATTATATAACTTCATTCCCGGGAAAAGCACTGAAAACTGCAATCGGAGAAGAGGCCTATGAGGTTCTGCAGACACTTGCGGGCACGGCGAAATGTCAGCCTGTCAGCGGAGGCGTAGTGGATTTCACGGAAATACACAGACGCATGATAGCAATTCTGGGAAATGCAGAAATAAAGGAAGTATTCAGAAACTGGACTTTAGGAGAAAGTTATCAGAATGTTGATTTTCTGGAGGAAGGTGCAGATGGATATCTGACCAAAATGCTGGAAGGTTTTTCTTTTGTAGCTAATGGAGTCAAAGAAGACAGCAGAGGTTACGTTTATTATCCGGTTTATGACTGGGGAAGTAATGGCAGAAGTGTAGCCAATATAATGGTAGAGGTACCGGAAGGTTACAAAATCCGCAGAGAGACACAGAATGATGATGATATGTCTGAGTACAAAGGTGACCAGGTACTTGAGAAATACACAGGTACAGATACAACGATCACTGTACCGATGGGGGTTACAAAAATAGCCCTGAAGGAAAAAAATAAAGGCGTTACGAAACTCATAATCCCACAAAGTGTACAGACAGTTGATATAAACAGTATTACTGAAAATCTTCCGGATCTTACGGAATATGAGATGGAAGACAATCTGACTTCTTTTCAGGATTTCATTATTAAGGATGGACTGATGTACAGCAAAGATGGCAGGACACTTCTTTCTATACCATCCGGATGTAAAGAAATGACTATACCGGATACAGTGAAATATCTGGAAGAAGGCTGTTTCAGCGGACTTTCAGAAGATGCGGTGATCCATTTTGCAGGAGAAAATCCGCCGGTACTTAAAGGAGAAACCGGGTTTAAGGGAAAAATAACAGTACCGGATTCCGATTATGACACCATATGTAAAACGTATATGTTTGCATTTGGAAGAGAATGCGAAAATATTACTTTTGGTTCTGAAAATGGCGAAAGTGGTTTGTATACATATCTGGAAAATGGTCCGGTACTTGTATATGAAAAAGAACAAAATGTACTTGCGGGGATTCCGCAGGATAAAAAAGGGTCGATAACAATAGATGCTCCGGTTACAGCAATTGGAGCAGGTGCACTGGCTGGCTGTGACGGGCTGACCGATATTATTCTGGGCAGTGGTATTACAGAATTACAGGAGGAAAGCCTTGTCCTTCCGGCAGAAGTTGAAACAATTACTCTGACAGAGAATAAGGTGACTGTTTCTGACAAAGTATTTGGAGATCCCAAAAGGAGAATAAAAATACCGGATATTCGGATTTATGTAAATGAGAATGCATATGAAGACTATCTGACTTCCTGGTCGGAAGTACTTGATCCTGTATACGGAGAGGGCACTGCCAGGAAATTGCTTTATACAGAGACAGATTCCTATATTTATGAAGACGGAGTTAAATATCAGGAGATCAGATCAGGAAAAGAAACTTGTTATAAACTGATCAGGATGTATCAGAAAACAAGGACTTCCTGCAAGATTAAAGAAAATACTACAGCTGTTGCCGAGAATGCATTTGCAGGTTGTGAAAATCTGGAGATCGTGTATATACCGTCTTCAGTAAGTGGTGTATTATCGAACTGCTTTGAGTACTGCACTGCATTGGAGACAGTTGCTGTAGAAAACTCTGAACTTTTTAAGGATGAAAAAATCATACTGCCTGAAAACGCAGAACTTATGACAGCAGGGGAAGAATTTGACAGTTTTATTTTTGAGGACGGTATCCTTAACGGAACAAACGAAGACGGAACCCATGTATTGCTGAATGTGGCAACAGATTATTGTGAACAGGTAAATATCAAAGAGAATACGATCGCTTACTATAAAGAAGCTTTTAAAGGCTGTAACCAGCTGAACGGTATTTATGATCCGTCTCCCACTGAGATGCAGGAAATCGGAGAAAACTGTTTTGAGGACTGTACAGAGATAAAATATTTTGATTTTTCTGACTGTCAGAAGCTTACAACGGTAAGCAGCGGAGCTTTCAGAAACTGTACTGCGTTATCAAGTATCAGGCTGCCGGAGTCAGTAAAAACCATAGGACAGGAAGCATTCTTTAATTGTGAAAATCTGGTGACAGTCAACATGACCGGTGTGGAAGAAATCGGTGACAGGGCATTTTATGGCTGTGACAGCCTGATGGTGACAGGAGATATTGATAATCTGCACATACTTGGAAGCCAGGCTTTTTACAGCTGCCGTAATCTCCGCAGTATGGAACTTCCGGATGAACTTGAGAACATGGGAGAGGGCTGCTTTGAGAACTGCACAGGACTGACAAGTGTGAAAATCAATGGAAATCTTCAGTCTGTCAGTCGCTACTGTTTCTATGGCTGCAGAAGACTGGCAGAGGTGACTTTTTCAGATGTTGCAGCAAGAAGCGGTGCACTTAGGATGATTGGAGTTAAGGCTTTTGCACAGTGTACGTCTCTGGAAAATATAGATCTCAGAAACCTGAATGCTTTAAAGCTGATGGGGGAAGGTACCTTTGAAGGCTGCACCAGTCTGACAACTGTTAAATTTCCTGAAGAGTTTCAAAAACTGCCGGATTACTGCTTTGAAGGCTGCAGAAATCTGTCAATTGTACAGCTTCCGGGAGAAGAAGTTGTAGATTTAGGAGAAAAAGTGTTTGGTTCGAGCCTGCCTTCTTTTCTTCATATTTGGGTGCAGAACGAAAAAGTAAGTGAATATCAGACTGCCTACACACCTGTGCTGGATCCTGTGTATGGAGATGGCACCACAGCAAATATACTGGGCGAAATTAATGACGAAATGGAAATTATCCAGGGAGTCATGTTTAAAATAACAGATGAAGGAAAAGTATTGATCAGTGCTTCAGCAGATCTGGAGGGAGTATATATCCTTCCGGAAGATACAGTGAAGATTGAAGCCGATGCATTTGCCGGCTGCAACAAACTGACACAGTTGAAAATCAGTTATAACACAGCTGTCAGTCTGGGCGACCGTTGCTTCAAAGGCTGTCAGAATCTGATTTATATAGATATTCAGGGATCCATTCCTGAATGGGGCGAAGAAACCTTTATGGACTGTCCGAATCTTACACAGGTATATTTAGGCGCAAATATAAATGGTGTATATACGCAGATCGACAGAATCGGAACAAGAGCATTCAAAAACTGTACTTCACTGAATGGTGATTACGCAGTAAATATCCGTACTGATGTGAAAGTATGGGGGGAGGAATGCTTCGCAGGCTGTACGCAGCTGACCACAGTTGCCATGGTTGCAAAAGCAAGAAGCAGTCTTGAAGCTGTTGAGGACAGGGCATTTTATGGCTGTTCAAAACTGAGGACGCTGATCACAAGTTCTTATTCAAACCTTAAAACGATAGGAGCATATGCATTTTCTGAATGTGATTCTCTGGCACAGCCATCAATTCCGAAAAATGTGACTTCCATTGGTGAAGGATGTTTTATGAATTGTGATAATCTTAAATATGTAAGTTTTTACGGAGCTGTGGAAGAGTATCCCAAAGACTGTTTTCGTAACTGTCCGAATCTGATACGTACAGGAGGAACAGCAGCTGCATTTGGCGGTCTGAAATGTATTGGAGAGAATGCCTATGCAGGCTGTACCACACTGCAGAATTCTGCAAGCTGGAGTCTGGGAAGATATTCAAATCTGGAAGAAATCGGAGCAGGAGCATTTAATGGCTGTACTTCTCTTACAGATTCTTCTCTTTCTGCAACAGTGACTTCCATCGGGGCAGGAGCATTTGACGGCTGTACAGCTTTGAATATTCTTGTGGTAAATGCCACAGAGCCGCCTGTGATGGGAGGATTTTCTCTTAGTACGATGCCGGAGAATTTCAGTCTTCTTGTGCCGAACAGCCAGAAAGATGATGATTCGATTTACAGGGCATATCTTCTGAAACTGACGGATCTGCTGGGACAGGAGGAGGCTTTTCGTATTCTGGATTCTATTTCGGATGGAGCAAAGGAAAGATATGAAGAAGAGATGAAAGAAGCGCAAAAAGCTTCAGAAGAGCTGACACCAACGCCTGTACTGCAGGATGAAGAAAATACAGAAATATCTGAGCTGACTGTGATTCCTGCTGAAAGTCAGCAGGAAACAGAAAGTGTGGAAGCACAGGAGCAGCCCGGTGATCAGAATCAGGAACAGGTCCCGGAACCGACTGTTATGCCTGAACCATCGGCTCTGCCTGAAGTAAGTCAGGAAGAGACAACAGAAGAGCCCCCCGCTGTTACTCCGGAGGTAACAAAAGTTCCCGAAACAGAAGAAAACGGAGACGCAGAAACTCAGGCAGAACCAGCACAGAATAACATGAAGGAGGGTGCATCATGATCATTGAACAGTCCGAACAGATCATAAAAGAAATTAAGAAGGTTTTTATTGGTAAAGATGAAATTATAGAAAAAGTGCTGATGGCAATTTATGCGGGAGGGCATGTACTTCTGGAAGATGCACCGGGGGTCGGAAAAACCACTCTTGCGCTGGCCTTTTCCAGGGCACTGGGACTTTCCTATAAGCGAGTACAGTTCACACCTGATACCATGCCGTCAGATATTACAGGATTCAGTGTCTATGACAAAAATACAGGAGAACTTAAGTATAAACCAGGTGCGGCAGACTGCCACCTTCTCCTGGGTGATGAGATTAACCGTACATCACCTAAAACCCAGGCTGCTCTTCTGGAAGTTATGGAGGAGGGCAGTGTTACGGTGGACGGGATCACTCATGTACTTCCGAAACCATTTATCTGTATAGCAACGCAGAACCATTATGGTGCAGCCGGCACACAGGCACTTCCGGAATCGCAGATGGACCGTTTTATGGTACGGTTAAGTATAGGATATCCGGGACGGGACAGCCAGGTTAAGATCCTGAAAAGCAGACATGGAACCGGAGATATGGAGATCGTTCATCCAAGGATGACAGTTGATGATGTAAAAGCAATCCAGGGCTATCTCTATTCTGTGAAAGTTATCGATGAAATTTATTATTATATGGCCGACCTTTGTGAGGCAACACGTCAGGAGCCTATGGTTGAACTGGGAGTAAGTCCGCGAGGTGCAAGTGCACTTGCTCAGATGGCAAAAGCCAGGGCAGTTCTGAAAGAAAGAGACTATGTTATTCCCGAAGATGTGCAGGCTGTTTTTGAGGATGTATGCTGTCATCGTCTTGTATTGAGGCCGCAGGCGAAGATCGAAGGAATCACGGCAGCAGACATACTGAAAAAAGTTCTGGACAGTATTAAAGCTCCGTCACTTGGCAGAAGGTAGAAGTTTCATGAAAAAACATCGATTATGGTATATTACAATAGTAACTGTGATGCTGGCAGTATATATCATTGCAAACAGTAAAGAGACACTTGTATTCACAGGCGGCCTCATACTTGTGCCTGTTGTTCTGGCATTGATTCAGGCAGGGGCGGTAAGTTCACTGACGATAGAATGCAGTATGCAAAACAGCAGCCGTGTACGAAATACAATACCACTTGTGCTGAGAATCAGAAAGCAAAGTTTTTTTCCAATAGGTGCAGTGAAACTGAGTGTGAATGTCAGGAACAATATGTACAATGAGGAGACAGAACATGAAATTTTTCTTCAGCCATCAGGAGAAAGGAAGATGGAATTTCAGTATCCTATTAAACTGGAGGACTGTGGAAGTGTCTGGGTAACTGTAAAACATGCTGATTTTTATGACCTGCCGGGACTTTTGAAAATCCGAAAAACAATAGGAAGGACAATGGAGATCCTGGTTTATCCGGCGGATATCCGTCTAATTACAGAACTGGAAAGAAGACCGGAAACACAGACGTTCGGTGAATATTATGATCAGGAGCGTAAGGGACAGGACGTCAGTGAAATGTCAGGTCTGAGAGAATATGCAGAGGGTGATTCACTGGGTAGTGTCCACTGGAAACTGTCCAGTAAGTTTGATGAACTTGTGGTTCGTGAATTTGGATATCCTTTTAACTATAATATTCTGATATTGTATGATGTTATGAAAATATGCAGCGGTCAGCAGATAGCCAACCAGAGAAATAATGCGGTGCTGGCGATTACCGACGCTTTAAGCTACAGTATGATGGAAATGAATCTGGAACATAATGTGGGTCGCGTGATGGAGGGGGAACTTTATACAGTACCTGTTAATTCCAGAAGTACACATGACCAGATGGTCCTTAATCTGATCTGCAGACCTGTGACAGAAAGTATGCAGAACGGAGATGTGATTTATCATTTCATCAGACTGGTCAGAAGAAATGAATATACAAAAGTAATTTACATAACACCTGAATATGAGGAAGGCGCAGTTCAACAGCTTTCCCGTGAGGCAGATGTCACAGTGATAAAAGTCACGCAGGGAATGGAGGGTACCTATGTGGATACACCTGGATATTCCGTAATACCGGTTGACGCAGAACAGTACCGGGAGAAGGTACACAGCATTGTCATATAAGGATAGCATAATGAATCAAAATTATAAAAAAATAAGTCTTTTGAGCGAGAAGAATATGGATCGCAGATACAGTGGATATCTGGAAAAAATTCTGATACTGTGTCTCCTGACCGGAATACTTCTGGCACTGAGGGATCTGGAATATTCGAAGGGATGTCTTGCAGCAGCCGAAACAACCGGAATTCTGGTACTGATACTGCAGCATGTAATGTCAGGTTCAGAAAAACTCGCTGAACGGTTAAGGCTGGTTCTGTATATCATAAGTGCAGGTTGTTTTATTGCAGGACTTACATTTATCATACAGGGATTTCTCTACAGCGCAGATATATTTCTTCAGCTTTGGAATCTTCGCTTCGGAACAGAATTTCAGAAACTTGCTGTAGGAAGTGGGGCAGGAATCGGATCTCTGTTTCTCTGGGGACTCGCAGGAGTTGTTCTTGTGTCCTGGTTTGACGGACAGATGAGAAATAAGAGTTTTTATGGAATCTTTCTGGGGTGTATCCCGTCTCTTGCCTTTGGGTACATTCTGGGAGTGAGCAGTATGTGGGCAGCCGGTGTATTGCTGTTTGCAGGTATGCTGGTGATTTTCAGTTATTACAGTGCCCCGGAACGAAGGTTCGGTAGTGGTGACATAATCTGTTCAGTTATATTGATAGCACTGGCAGCTGCAATGATTATTTCTGTTGGAGGATATCATCAGCTGGTATCAATTGAAAGATGGAAAAGACAGGCAGCAGAGGAGTTTGATAAATTCAGATATGGATCGGATACTCTGCCACAGGGGAACTTAAGAAAGGCATCAGGACTTCTGAAAGGTAATAAAGAAACTCTGGAGATTACTGTGGAGCAGCCGGAAGAATTATATCTGCGGGGCTTTGTCGGAGGTACATATGGTGGAAATTACTGGACAGAGCTGGCTTCCCCGGCTTATCAGGATGAATATGCAGGTATGCTCACATGGCTTGATAAGAATGAATTCAGCCCGACTGCACAGTATGAAAAATATGATGAGCTGACTTCCAGGAACAATGGTACTTCTCAGTCATCAGTAAAAATTTCTGTGAAAAACACAGGTGCTTACAGAAAATATGTGTATCTTCCGGAACAGGTTGTTTCATGGAATAAATCCGGAACAAAAAGCCGGAAAGACTGGAATGTACTTTCAACTGCTTTTTTTGGAGCATCTTCTTATTCATTTCAGGTGGTGCCAGAGGCACCGTCTGCGGAAACTTTTTATCCGGCTGAATGGATGGAAAACGCAACTGAAAAAAATCAAATCAGTTATCTGGAAGCAGAATCTGTATATCATTCATTTGCAGAAGATAATTATAAAACTGTAGATGCAGAGCTGAAACCGGTGCTGACAGAATTTTTCTATGGAGATGAAGAAATCGACAAAACGGATTTCAGTCAGGTGACAACTGTTATCAGACAGAAACTGCGTATGAATCTGGAATATACAGAAAATCCGGAGACTGTTCCGTCAGGAGAAGATTTTATCAGATGGTTTCTTACAGATTACAAGAAGGGAAATGCTGTATCCTTTGCATCAGCAGCAGTTATGGCATACAGAGTATCAGGGTATCCTGCAAGATATGTAGAAGGTTATCACCTGTCTGAAACAGAAGCGCAGGAGATGAAAGATACAGGAAGCAAAAAAATCACCCTTACATCTTCTGATGCACATGCATGGGCGGAAGTTTACGTAGCCGGAGCAGGCTGGCTTCCAGTGGAAGTGGTACCAGGATTTTATGTAGAGACATACAGTGACAAAATCGTGCAGGGACGTCCTGCATATAAAATCAGTTCATCATCTGATGACGGACTCAGTACAAAAGATGAAAATACTTCAGGAACGAGAGGCAAATCCGGCAGCGAAAAGAAACGGAAAACAAAGCCTGATATACTTAAATATATGCCATCAGTGGTACTTTTATTTCTGTACCTGTTTCCTGGAATTTATCTGATATTCGAATTACAGAGGGCTGTACGGCTCAAATTGTGCCGGAAAAGAAGACAGGAAGCTGGCACAACAGAAGAAAAACTGGAAAATTACATCATAGAGTATGAACATCTAATGGGGCTGGCAGGAATTACCGGAGATTATACACAGCCGTTGCAGTTGTGGGAAGAGATAGCGGAGAAACTGCCGATGATTTCAGAGGGAGAATACAAGAGAGTTGTGATGCTTCTACAGAAAGCCAGGTTCGGCGGACAGGAACTGGAAGTTTATGAGTACCGTACACTGGAAGGTTTCAGAAAATTACTGTGTAACGGAGTATATGAAGGCAAAAACAGATTCAGAAAAATGATACTCCGATATGTATACGCAGTGCCGAAGTATGATGAAGTATAATAATGAGAAAAATTACAGGAGACTGTTCACAGTGACAGTTCCCTGTAATTTTTTTGCGAAAATACAGAGAAAGTGTCGATGGAAAATTCTTGCTTAAGATACCAGCAGGTGTTAATATCAGTTCATACATATCTTTGTGTTGGCAGTTCTGCCGGAAAATTCCATGTGAAATATGTTGATAAGAAAGAAAAATGCCAGAGGAGTATTGCCTAAACAGTGGGAAATCTATATAATCAAGTTATGGAACAAAATGGAGTAACCGACATGGCATTTTCTTACTAAATTAAAAGGAGGAAAAATGTCAGGGACAAACCATTATCAGAAAAAGAACAAAAATCCAATAGCATATCAAAATAAAGACATTGCATCAAAGGTTTTTGGAGAATATCTAAAAGAAAAATCATTATCCGCATATGGGCTAAAGATACCAAAGATAAAAGAGGTACTGCCGACGAATCTGCCGGTCATAGAAGCGAATGAGATGAGAATTGATAATCTTTTTCGACTGGAAGATGACTCCATAGCTCTTGTGGATTATGAAAGTACATATGAATATGAAGATAAGATAAAATATCTGAATTATGTTGTCAGGACATTAAAGAGAAACAATATAATAGAAAATCTGGATAAACCCATTCGTATGATTGTAATTTATACAGGAGATATAAAACCAGGGACGACGAAAGCAGATCTGGATGCAGGATGTCTGCAGTTTACTGTGGAAGAGGTATTCCTGTCAGAACTGAATGCACCTGAGATTGAAGGTAATCTGACAAATAAAATAAATGCTGGTTCAGAACTGACAGACGGAGAGCAGATGCAATTTGTGATCCTGCCATTAATGTATGCAGGTAAAACAGAAAAAAAGGAATGCATCCGCAGGTGTTTTGAACTTGCAAAAAAAATAAATGAAACAGAGATGCAGATATTCCTGTTATCTGGTTTACTTGTATTTACAGACAAGGTAATTCAACATGAAGATTCAGAAAGGATTAAAAGGTGGATCAATATGACAAAAGTTGGAAAACTGTATGAAGAAGAAAAATTACAGGCGGTAAAGAAAGTAGAAGAAGAAAAACAGCAGGCGATAAAGGCGATAGAAGCAGAGAAAAAACAGGCTTTAAAAGAGGCAAAAAAGGAAAAGAAAAAAGCGATCAGAGAGGCAACAAAACAAACAGCAGTGGAATCTTCCAGAAAAATAGCCCGTCGGATGCTTCAGAAAGGAATGTCGATATCTGAAATTCAGAGCTTTATCACAAATCTCAGTTATGAAGAAATCAAGGCATTAAAATAAAGGAGCATGTCACTGGAAAAGATGCCAGATGATAAAGAGAAAATTTTGGTGATACATTGAAAATATAGTTGATAAATTCTGCTACAATACAAAGAAATTTTGTTGCTTAAACAAAAATTTAGTGTTATTATGAAAAAAACAGAAAATTATTTTTTATAGCAATAAAAAATGGAGGAATTAGTCATGAAAACACTTGAAACAAAAAATGCACCTGCAGCAATCGGTCCATATTCTCAGGCAAAAATGGTTGAAAATTTTGTATTTGCTTCCGGACAGATCCCGGTAGATCCTGCAACAGGGGAAGTTGCCGGTGAAACAATTGAAACTCAGGCTGAGCAGTCCTGCAAGAACGTGGGAGCAATCCTTACAGAAGCTGGTCTTGGATTTGAAAATGTTGTAAAAACAACTTGTTTCCTTGCAGATATGGCAGATTTCGCTGCATTCAACGCAGTATATGAAAAATACTTCACAAGTAAACCGGCTCGTTCCTGCGTTGCTGTAAAACAGCTTCCGAAGAACGTTCTGTGCGAAGTAGAAGCAATCGCTGTAGCAGAATAAAAACAGCTGAGAAACTGAAGACAGTCAGATAAGCGAAGGGGGAGTTCCGAACTCTCCCTTTTTTCTAAGGCAGAAATGATAATTAAAACCAGGAGGCTACATGGCAAAGAAGAAATTTTACGCGGTAAAACAGGGGCGAAAAACCGGAATGTTCCTGACATGGGATGACTGTAAGAAACAGGTAATGGGATACCCGGGAGCGATATACAAAAGTTTCGGAACAAAAGAAGAGGCAGAGGAATATCTGGGGCTTGGAGCAGGCGAAAACGGTGAGTCGGAAACTACAGACGGAGAAAACAAAGAAGACAGTACAGCCACTGATGCTGTGGAAATTTATGTGGACGGAAGTTACCATGCGGCAACAAAAGAATTTTCCTATGGAATGGTCGTTCTTATTGACGGAAAAGAAGAAAAATTTTCTCAGAAGATGACAGACCCGGAACTTGCACAGATGCGTAATGTAGCAGGTGAGATCAAAGGTTCCGAAGCTGCCATGCAGTATGCACTGGATCATGAGATTCCATCAATTATCATATATCATGACTATCAGGGAATCGCAAGCTGGTGTAACGGGGACTGGAAAGCAAACAAACCGGGAACCATTGCGTACAGGGATTTTTACAGACAAGCATCGCAGAAAGTAAATATTCAGTTTCGCAAGGTAAAAGGTCATTCCAACAATAAATATAATGATATGGTAGATGAACTTGCAAAACAGGCTTTGGGAATTAATTAGATTATTCAACATTGACGAATAATGACAAGACGATTATAATTGCTTTGCTTGAAATTATTTTCAATTGAAGACGAGGGAGGTCTTTTTATGTTCAATTTTATGGTTAATACAGAAGGCGGGCTTACAACTGCCGGATATGCCATCAGTATTATTGCAGGAATTATCCTGTTTCTGCTTGCGATTTATTTTGCCGGCAAAAATTCAGACAGGAAGAAAATGACAACAAGACAGCTGGTGTTTTGTGCTGTGGCGATCGCACTTGCATTTGTTACTTCTTATCTGAAACTATTCAAACTGCCATGGGGCGGAAGCGTGACACTCTGCAGCATGCTGTTTATTGTCCTGATCGCCAACTGGTACGGTGTGGGAACAGGTATTATGGCAGGACTTGCTTACGGAATCCTGCAGTTTATCCAGGAACCATATGTGTTGTCTTTCTTCCAGGTATGCTGTGACTACATTCTTGCATTTGCTGCGCTTGGAGTGGCGGGATTTTTTGCAAAACAGAGCCACGGGCTTCTGAAAGGATACATAGTGGCGGTAATAGCCAGAGGTGCTTTCCATGCACTTGGCGGATACCTCTACTGGATGAGCTACATGCCGGAAAACTTTCCGAAATCCCTGACAGCCGTATACCCAATCGTATACAACTACAGCTACCTTCTGGCAGAGGGAATCATCACGGTGATCATCATTTCCATACCTGCGGTTGCGAAGGCACTGACACAGGTAAAATGTGCTGCGCTGCAGTGAGACAGAACATATAATGAAAGGCATCTCAGAAAATGGGGTGCCTTTTTGAATATTGTTTATTAAAATGTGGATACTTTTGAAAGAATAAAGTATAATGTGAAAAAGATGATGTAACAGGAACTGACAGGGGGCTGATTTGTATGAAAGTTGGGAACAGAAGAAATTTAAATAAACAGAATATGTATCAGCTTCGGAGCAGGGAATCCGTAGAGTACGCTTTGAATGTCATAAAAAACTCGCCGGTGGCACCTTTTGTAAAGGCGCTTTATCTGTATGGAAGCTGTGCCAGAGGAGAACAGAATTATGGCAGTGATGTGGATCTTTTTCTTGAGTTATCGCCGGATTTCGACACAAAAAGGTACAAAGATGATGTAATCTTATTAAAGGGAAAAGTTTCTCCTGTTGATATAAATATGGCAGAGGTGGATCTGAAAGTTGTAGTTGGTGATAACTGGAAGAGAAACCAGATGCTTTATTATCAGAACATATTGAAGGAGGGGGTGGATATATGGCAGAAAGACTGAATTCGTATCTTGCTTTTGCAGATAATGATTATCTTTTTTTTCGACAGGTATATGATACTGGAAATAAGGGTTCTGCACTGGCTGCTTTGGGGCAGAGTATTTGTGAAAGATATCTGAAACATGTTATTTCTGAATTTGCACAACCTGAGAATCGAAATGAAATGCAGGATAAAGAAAATATTTTGCGAACGCACAGTTTACGCCGACTGATGAGATATATTCAGGAAGATATGGATTTGGAAATACCGGAAAAATCAGAAATGGCTATGGACAGGATTGATGGTTTCTATTTTACAACAAGGTATCCTGGCAGTGAGAGTTTTATTCCGTCAGAGCGTGATATTGATAAAGCCAATACAGCGGTGGAAGAGGCAAGAAAGTTCACAATGAATATATGCGAGAAGTTTCAGTAGGAAATACATGGTATAAAATATGCGAAAGGCATCTCAGAAAATGGGGTGCCTTTTTGAATGTGAAAAAAAGTTTTTCAGGAATTTAAAGTTATTGGCCTTTAAACCCCAAAAGTGCTTGTGTTTAGATTGTAACACAGGTATACTAATACACAGTGGGTGGGTACAAAATACCTGCTTTATGAATATTGGGGAGAGGAAATATTTGTAATGATCGTAACTTTAATTGAAAAAATCTATTCATTTCTATGGGGAGATTTAATACATATTCCCCTGCCTGGAGGGAACAGCCTGGGAATATCACTGCTGATCATCCTGCTGATACCTACAGGCATTTATTTTACCATACGGACACGTTTTTTGCCGATACGTCTGTTTCCGGATATGGTGAAAGCTCTGGTAGAGAAAAAAGAGAACGAAAGCAGCCTGTCATCTTTTCAGACACTGATCGTGTCCACTGCAACCAGAGTTGGAATGGGAAATCTGGTAGGTGTAGTTGCAGCAGTTTCGATTGGCGGTGCAGGTGCTGTTTTCTGGATGTGGGTGACAGCACTGATTGGTTCATCTACAGCATTTATAGAAGCAACTCTGGCACAGCTATATAAAGAAAAAGACCTTGTGTATGGTGGTTACCGTGGAGGCCCTGCATATTATATTCATGCATATGTGGAAGAAAAACAGCGGATAAAACGTAAAAAAGTTGTGCTTTCTGTACTGTTTGCAATATCTGGTCTGATCTGCTGGTGTGGGATCAGCCAGGTTATCAGCAATTCCGTTGTTTCTTCTTTTAAAAATGCGTTTTCGATTCCACCGATTTATACAACTATAGTACTGGTTGCACTGGCAGCAGTGATCGTCCTTCGTAAAAATGCGACAGTGAAAGTTCTGGATTTTCTGGTGCCTGTGATGGCAGTCCTTTATTTTGCAATTACAGTCATTATTATAATAATGAATATAGGAAGTCTTCCGGGAGTTTTTGCAAGAATTTTCCAGGAGGCATTTGGCATCAGACAGGCAGCAGCAGGAGGCTTTGGCGCTGTTCTTATGAACGGAGTAAAAAGAGGCCTTTTTTCAAATGAGGCAGGTTCCGGTTCTGCACCATGTGCGGCGGCAGCAGCAGAATGCAGCAGTCCGGTAAAAGCGGGGCTGGTACAGGCACTGGGTGTTTTTATTGATACAATTGTGATCTGCAGCTGTACTGCATTTATCATGCTCCTTGCTCCGGAAGATCTGGTAGCAGGGCTTTCTGGCATGGATCTTCTTCAGACAGCCATGAAATATCATCTGGGAGAATTCGGAGTTATTTTTATTGCGGCGACATTGTTTATGTTCAGCTTTTCAACATTTCTTGGAATCCTGTTTTATGCAAGAAGTAATGTGGCCTATCTGTTTGGCGATGAATGGAAATGGCAGACAGCATACAAAGTTCTTGCGCTTGTGATGCTCTTTATCGGTGGACTTGCCGCATATACCTTTGTATGGGATCTGGGAGATGTGGGTATCGGCCTGATGACTATATTTAATATTATCATACTTTATCCACAGGGAGAAAAGGCTCTGGTGGAACTGAAGAAATACGAAAAATCAAAGAAAAAAGCATAAATAGAGAAAAGAAAAATACTCCGGCAGGTGTGACCTGTGGGAGTATTTTTGTGCTTATGAGCCTATATAGCTGTTCATCAGAGCAAAAGATTTCTTCACATCAGCGTAGTGTGTACGTCCGACAGGAATGGATTTTCCGTTTGGAAAAGCCACAGCATACTGATGGATAGAACTGACAAGTCTCAGGTTTACAGCGTAACTTCTGTGACAGGAAACAAAATAAGACGGAAGCCGCTGGAGCAGCAGGTCGATCTTTTCGGAGATTTTGAATTCTTCAGTACGTGTTACGATCGTGGTTTCACGGAGATTACGCTCCATGTACAGGATATCGTTTTGAGGAATTTTGTATTGCTTTTTGCGGATATTGAAATATAAGTAATTGTCATTTATTGTCTGTGAAATATTTTTCAGCGCGGCATGCAGAGCCTTGCCAAACAGTTCAGAAATCCTGTCTTTATTCAGAAAATAAACATGCTGTGTATCATAAACATCAGCTGCAAATTCCAGATACTGGCTGATATAAATAACCTGACAGGCCGGATTTAGAAAATTAACTTTATGTATAAGTTCAATTCCTGAAGTCGCTTTGTCACCGAGAACGATGTCCATAAAAACAATGTTATAAGGGCAGCTGCCGGACTGCAGCATATTATCAAAAGCAGTTTCATCGTCAAAAGTATCTACAGAATATGAAAGATCTTCGCCGATATTTTTTTTCAGTTCTTCCTGAATGATCTGCAGCTGGACTGCATTATCATCACAGATTGCAATCTTTAACATACGCTTCCTCCAAAATATTTTTCTTTTTCATATAATAATTCAAAAATCTTTTGAATGTCTATACTATTATAAACTTTTTTTTCGGGGGGGGCAATAATGAAGTTGTAATTATAGAATTTTCCGGCGGAAATCTTCTATGCTGTCAGTTCTGGCGGCAAACTAGCCATTGACGAAGTATGGAAATAATAAAAAATCAAACCATCATTATATTCAAAATCTGGAATTTCCTGGTACTGGCATTCATAAGAAAGTCATCCAGAACATTAAGTTCTTCAAAGCTGCGGTTTATGTAACTCATATTATTAAGAACATAAAAGAAGAAAAGCACAATATGTTCCTGATGAAAATTATCATAGAACATATTGTGGATAATGTCAAGAAGTGTAAAATGTAAGGTTTTGTCGAAGAATGTTGTTCATTACAGGAATGATGCTGTTGGTGCAAAATGGTTTATTGACAGATTATGAGAAGGTATAATCAAAAAATAAAAGAAAATTTGAGGGAGGTATGAAAATGAATGCAGCTAATGTATTTATTATTCTAGTGGGTATTTTGTTTTGCTTTTTTGGCATTAGATTCAGAAGATGGGTTCAGGTGGTATTTAGTTTCTGTTGTGGGGCGGCATTCGCCTATTTTATTCTGTTCCTACTTGTAATAAGCAGGACGATTGATGATATTAATGAGGCATTTGCTGTAATTATTGTTTTGGCAGTAGGAATTCTTCTGGCAGTAATTTCGTGGAAACTGGAACGTTTGCTGGTGACAATACAGGCAGTACTGATTACTCTGGCAATAACAATAATTATTGTTGGAGCTGCAATTGAGGATATCAGTTTTGCTGTTGCATTTATTATTGCTCTGATAATTGCAGGTATTATGGGATATTTGACATGGATGTATTACAGATATGCTTTTATCTGTGAAACTGCAATTGTAGGTGCAATCATGATAAACCATGTGTGGCTGTTGGGAGATACTTCGAGACTTGCATATGGAAATTATGAAGGTGGTGATGTATTTGCTGTATTACTGACAATAATCACTGCTGCTGCTGGAATTATCGTTCAGTCAAAATCATTAAAAAATATGGAAGGCAGGGCATCTGGAGGAGGAAGCAGCCTGGGTAAATTGTCATCTTCATTTGGAAGTGTTGCAAATATTTTTTCGGGTACTGACGTACAGAAACTTAACAGTTCCAGCCTTTGTACATATGAAAAGCTAATGGTAATAGCACCAGTTATTGTATTTGGTGTAAATGGATTTTTAAACGGTATGTATTATGAAAATCTTGCACTAGATTCATTTCTGATGAATACGGCTACGTTCAGGATGTATATGAATGCAGTACTGGAAGGCGTCTTTATTGGAGGTATCATTTATTTTGTTATATATTATGAAGTTAAAGTTTCTGCAATATATCAGTTGTTTTATCTGATATGTCTGTTAGTTGCTTTTATGCAATTGAGCAATTATGATTATAGTTACATGCTTAGTAATGGTATTGGTAATGCAGTTATAAATATTTTGCAATATTGTATTCCATGGATTGTTTTTCTGATTCTGGACAGATGTATACATAATGAAAAAGCAAAGATGTTCACAATGTGTATCGTTGGAATCATCTGGTTTCCGATGATCAGTGAATTTCTGTGCTATGGATATTTTTATCCGACAGTAAATTTGTATAATTGCATTAAATGGATTGGAATAGCAGTAACAGTGCTTGGATTAGCATATTTCAAAAAGAATAAAGCCTGATTAAAAACAGCAAGATTAAATCATTAAGAGTGATTTGATTTTGCTGTTTTAATATATATGTAGTTGATAACAGAAAACGTGCTGATGGTGCAGAAATATTGAAAATAAAAGATGAATTTTGTAGAATTATAGTAAAAATTAACAAAAGTCAGGCGGTGGAGAGATGGAGCTTAAAGATGCGAAATGTCCTAATTGTGGCGGACAGTTAAAATTAAATCCGAATCTTGAAAAGGGGACATGCATTTACTGCGGAACAGAAATTGTGGTTTCAGAAGCTATTCAGAAATATAAAGTTGAAGTAGATGGAATTGCAACTACGAAGAGTTCGATGATACATGCGTTTAATCAGCTTGAAGATGGAGATTTTGATGGAGCAATGAAAGCATTTAAACATGTTATCGAAACAGATCCTACAAATGCGGAAGCATATTATGGAATGTTCAGATGCTCGCTTGTTATTGCGGATTATTATAAAACTAAAAATTCTGGAATGCAGAGAGCAATTCCTCAATATTATGAAGATCTTTCAGAAGCAGTAACGAAATATGGGCGTCGCGCAGTTCAGTATGCAGATGAACCTGAAAAAACACAGTATAGCTCGGAAGTAAACCATATAGTAGATGATATTCAGTCATATGCAGATAATCAGCAAAATAACTCATCAAAAGGTGGCTGTTATGTTGCAACTGCTGTTTATGGTTCCTATGATTGTCCAGAGGTATGGACACTTCGAAGGTATCGTGATGATACTCTGGCAGGTACATGGTATGGACGCTTATTTATTAAGACATATTATGCAGTTAGTCCAACAATTGTAAAATTGTTTGGAAATACAGAATGGTTCAAGAAAATGTGGCGTGGGAAACTGGATGCAATGGTCGAAAATTTGCAGAGAAAAGGTATTGAAAGCACGCCATATGAAGACAAAAACTGGTGACCTTTATAAAGCATTTCAGAACACCTGTCAGTTCATGAATATAAAAAGATATAAAATGTTAGGAGGAATTTGTTATGCAGTATAAATGTGTGCCAGGTCCAGGAGCTTTAGCTATAAAAAAATATGAACAGATGAAGGATGCAGTAGCTGCTTATGGTGATATTATTTCTCGTGAAGCCGTTGGTGGTTGGGAACTTCACAGTATCGTTCCGATTCAGATTACAAAGAAAGCAGGATTTCTTGGAAAATTAATTGTTGGTCTCAGTGATGATAACTTTGAATTGAATATGCTTGTATTCAAAAAAGATTAATTAAAAAAATAGAGAAAGGTCAGATGTTCAGAGGCTAGGGCAGGCTTTGCCGTCTGACATCTGACCTTTTTTCAGGTGTTTAGATGAGAGAAAAACGTGTTCGTAATTTAATTATAAATGGATTTTTGATAGTTTTAATTAGTTTATTATATTGGCAAACATCTATAATTCAGAAAAATCATGTGAATAAGGTCAGTTATATATTTATTATAACTTTTTTTGGCCTGGCCTGGTTTATTCCAGGAGGCCTTAGAATGATGTCTCTGAAAAGACATTTTGTGGAATGCGTTTCAGCTATGATTTCATTTATGTTTCAGATGGTTTTTTGGAGCAATACGGTATTGATATTTACTCATTTTGCAGAATACAAAATCAGATTTGGATTAAATATTGTGTTTTTGTGTCTGACCGTGGTTTTCTTTTGCATAATTGTAAAATTTGAAACAAAATCGAAATCTGGCATTCCAACAAAAAAAGAAATCAAGAATATTGAAAAAGCGCTTTTAGAGTTAGAACTTGCATGCTCATTTGAGACTGAAATAGATCAATCAGAATTAGAAGAAATAAAAGATGAACTGAATTTAATTTTAAAAATGAAAAAATCATTTGTACACGGTATTGATCAGAATCTATTAGATGAATGCAGGATAATTAGAAATGCAGCATTGTGTAAGGATAAAGATACAATTATGCTTCATGCATCTATGTTGCGTCAGTTGGTACTGATCTCAAAGCAAAAAATATAAGAGACAGTGGAGGAATAAGTGCATGGATCAGAAAAAAATTGTAGAACTTAATGGTGGTCAGTTTGCAGGAATTCAGATGATTGAAATCACACAGATACCGGATATAAATATTCTAAAGAACAGCGAATATTTACAGGGACAATCTGTAGAGGAAGAATACAGACATGATTTTGGTGCACTTTTAACAGAAATATACCAGATATATAACATGTTTTTAAACCATGATGAGACAACAGAAATCAGTCTGGAATTATTATGGATCACAGAACCTGTAGAAAACCAACCGTATAAAGCGAAAATCAGAATGTTTATGATTTTTCGGTCATTATGTGAAGATACAGATATTTTAAATGAAGAGCTGGACAGAATGTTGTCAGCAAGTACTACCAGTTTAAAATTACACAAATACGGATTTGAAAACCGTTCATATGAGGATATAAAAAACGTTTTAACCCAAATTCCGGAGAAGGCAGTTAGATCAGTTGTAAGAGATGAAAGAGAAGAATATCTTCAGAATCAGATGTTGCCGTCATGTTATGCGTACGATCGTATGGAAGCTTTTGCAGCAGACCTGAGTGGCTTGATTGGAAGCCTTATTGACCATCCATATAGTGCTGTTTCATTTAGTATTATACCGACTAAATATGATCAGATGGAAATATCATCATTAACACAATATACACAGATGTTGGATACTCTAAGTAAAGGTGTAATGGCACAGGGAATTGGAACAATGAGCTTTTCTGTGGCTGAGACAGTAGCCGATACTTATAAATATTACCAGAACAACAGGAATAACGCTTTATTTTTGTATAATGTTCTGATTTGGTCAGATGAAGCAGCAGCAGATGATATTTCTTCAAAAGTTCAAAGCACTTTTTCATATGATACTGCAGTTCCTGTAAGTTTGAAACAGATTTCATTGATTCCTGCAAATATAGGAATTAATGAAAATTACCTTGCACTTCCGTGGATTGCAAATGAAATTATAACACAGACACAAAGAAATTCATTATTGTGGGATTTTGGAAACAAGTATCAAAATTTCTATAGATTTCCTTATATTATTACGGCGGAGGAAGCATCAGGATTTTTCAGACTTCCAATTGGTACACAAAAAATAGCAGCTGGACTTCCGGTAAACAGGTCAGATTCAGGAAGTAAGACATACGGAGAAAATTTAATTAATGCAGGTGACATTGAAATTGGAAAATTAAAAGTATCTGTTAAAGATACGATTGGAATTTCATTAAAGGATCTGGCAAAACATATGCTTGTTGTAGGAACACCAGGTTCTGGAAAGACAACTTTTTCAGTCAGTCTTTTGGATAGGTTGTGGAAAGACCATCATATACCATTCCTTGTAATAGAGCCGGCTAAAAATGAGTATAGAGCGTTGATTCAGAGTATTCCTGATATTCAGATATTCACGCCGGGAAAGAATTTTATCTCTCCGTTCGTATTTAACCCATTTGTTCCACCAGAAAACGTTAAACTGGAAACATATAAGTCAACATTAAAAACAGCGTTTTCAGCGGCAGTATCAATGGCAACACCATTAGATAAAATTTTTGAGGAAACAATAAATAACTGTTATTCTGATTTTAAATGGCTTGATACATATACAACTGCGAATCGAGGAGAAATCTTTAATATATCTGATTTTATTAAATGTTTCCAGAAAACATTTGATGAAATAGGTTATACAGGAGATGCCAGAAATATAGGTCGTGCAGGAGTTGTCAGATTAAACAGCCTGGTAAATCTTTTTGATAATTATTGTTCGATTCCAATTCGGGATATACTGGAAAAACCAACTATTGTTGAACTGGCGGCAATTGAAAACAGTGATGAAAAGGCGTTGCTTATATCCTTGCTTCTGCTTTCAATTTTGGCATATGTAAATGCAAACTATCTTGGAGAAGGCAGTCTGAAAAATGTTATCTTGCTGGAAGAAGCACATGTCCTTCTTGATGCAGATACCAATGTAGGGCAAGGTGAGGCTAATCCAAGCGCAATAGCACAAAGTCTGGTAAAGCGAATGCTTGCAGAGATACGTTCATATGGTGTGGGAATTATTATTGCAGATCAGTCGCCAAGAAAAGTCTCAACTGATGTAGTTGCATTAACGGATATGAAAATGGTTTTCAGGCTTGTTGAATCTACAGATAAACAGATTATAGCGGACAGCACAAATATGGATGAAACTCAGATGAACAGATTGTCAAGATTGAAACCAGGTGAAGCATTTATGTTTTTTAACAGATTGGAAGAACCGGAGGAGATAATTGTTCCTGATTATAGAATGGAAAATAATATTTCTATAACACTGTCTGATGAAAATATACGACAGTTGTCTACTTATTGGAAAAACCGTAGAGAAATGTTAAAACCATATCCAGAGTGTAATTATATAAGTGCATGTAAAGCAGGATGTGATTATAACAGAAGAATTTTGGCGAGAGAAATTGCCAGAAGAATATTTAATAAACATTTTAAAACGGGAATGACAGACTTTTCTCCGTTATTAAAAACGTTTGCTTCTATAACTAAGATAGTTAAAAATGAGTTGAATGGAGAAGAATTTACGATAGAACTGTTATTGTGTGTTAAATGTCAGCTGTGGAGAAAAATTCGTTATGGAACCAATATTCCGATTAAGGACATACAGATAAAAAATTCACTTACAAAATAGAGTGTACATTGGGAATGGAGAGGTAGATGCATGGGTGATGAATTTGATGAAGGGGCAGAGTTTTCAAGTGATACAGGAGGAGAAGTCGATTTCTCTAGTGATATAGATTCAGATACAGATTTCATAGAGGATATAGATGATATCGGGGAAAATTTTGAAATTTCGAATGAACTGGAAAATGCAGATACAGAGGATTTCCCTGATGATATAGGAGAAGATATTTCAGATGAAAGTATAGAAGATACATTTGAATCATCGGAATATGAAAATGATTTTGGAGATGAAATATTAGAGGATACAGAAGAATTTGAGACAAATTGGAATGATACAGAGCTGCATGATGAAATTTCTGAGGATGTTGTCAAGACTGCTGATTTGCCGGAAACAACAGAATTGACGGTAGATGATTTAAGTGAAAATGAAATGGAAACTGAAGGTTATTTTAATAATAAGGATATCATAGATACGGAAGAAATTTCCGAAGATACGGAGGAATTAGATACATTTGTAGATGATCATATAATTGATGAGGAAATTCCAGAGGATATTATTAATGAGAAAGAATTAGCGGATAAAGATGAGCAGATAGTAGATGATACAACTGAAAATGCAGAGGAAACAGCTGAGAGTATTAACGATAATGATATGAATATAGAAAAAAGTCAGACACCGATGCAGGCATTATCGTCATATATGAATGAGCATAATTATGGCCCAGATGATTTTGAAGAATATTCACAGGATCCTGAGTGGCAAAAGTTACATCGAGAAGTATTTCCCGACTGGGAAGAAAATTCAGAAATTCTAGAAACAGAAGATGAATTAAAAGATACGGAACAAACAGAAATGGATTCTGTAAATGAAGAAATTGAAGAGGAAATTTCTCAGGCGTATGAAGGTAAAGAAAATTTAGGGCAGGAACTTTTGGACAGGTTTGGAACGAAACAAGTTCAAAATGGATCAGATTATTTCGTGAAAGGAGATAATTATGACCAGTTTGAAAATGACTATTATTCGGCTGATGAATCTGAATATATTTCATATGATACGCCAATAGAAAGAGATATTTCACCAAGCCAGATAGAGGGAATTCATCTTGGACAACAGGAAGTAGAGAATCCGGATATTTTCTGGGAACAGCATGAAAGTGGCGGCACAGCAGAAAGTTTTCAGGAAATAGCAGGGCATATACCGGAAGTCAGAGAACAACTTGAAGCAGGAGTAACATTGGATGATCTGGAAGATAATCCAACGCTTGCAGAATGTGCGGGAATTTACTTCAGAAATAAACCAGAAGTTACAGAAAGAAATGGATACTATGAATTTAATGGTAATGGACGACACAGAATTATGGCTGCCCGCAGCTTAGGAATCGATATCCCGGTTAGAATTGTTGGAAAAAGATCATGACTGTAGGAATAATTTGTGGTTGAAAATGAGGTGAATTATAAAATATGTCGGATTACGAAATGGATAATGAATTTTCTGATATAGATGAAGATTTTTTTAATGAAATAGAACCAGAATTTTCAGAACAAGGTGATGATATATTAGAAGTCCCGGAAGATAATGAATCAGAAGAAGAGAATGCACTTCTAAAAGAGGAGATTGAGGAAATTCCTGAGGATACAGATATAGAGAAAGAATCGTTATTTACAGAGGAAGATATTCGCGAGAATATAAAAAGGACACCTGTTAATAATGGCGAATGGTCCGGTGAGCGTGGTGAAACAATGTGGATTCCAGCAGATACTCAGGTACAGGAATTGTTAGAAAGGTATGAAACAAATGGTATTGAATATACAGATGGAATTCCTGATTTTAGTCAGTTATCAGCATTTGAATATAATCTAAATGAGACCGAGTTTACAGAGAAAAATTCGGAACAGTTTCAAAGTTGTAATGATGGACTTTCAGACTATTTTTCAGATTTGGCAGATGAGTATGCTGGGGAAGAATGTGATAATCCACTGGAAAATGCAAAATATAGAGAAATCCTGAAAAATACATTTAAATGTGATGAAAGTGAGTTGAACAATATTCAGATAGCATTGGAACAGCGAGAAAAACCAGAAGGATATACATGGCATCATACAGAAAAGAAAGGAATTATGCAGCTCGTTAAAACAGAAATCCACAATTCTGCCAGACATCGTGGCGGGCAGGTGATTTGGAGCGGTGGTAATATAAACAGGTAATAAGAATTATATAATTCAAGTTGAGGAGGAAAGAGCATGAGTTTTTTCAGACATAATCCAAATGAAGTATCATATGTAGGAGGGAGAAAGCACTGGACAGATGTTATAAAAAACAGTGGTCCAGGAGAAATGCTTATATGGAGACAGCCGGAAGAAGATTTTAATGTTAATTCAACATTGATTGTTATGCCAGGAGAACAGGCTTTTTTTGTAAATGGCGGTATTGTAGAACAGGTCTTTGAGGAGAGTGGAACCTATAAGCTAAACACACAAAATTATCCATTTATCAGTAGATTGAGGAATGCCTTTTCCGGTGGAATCAGCACCTTTAACTGTGTAGTATATTTTGTGAGGAAAGCACATAGTGCAGAAATTTTCTGGGGAACCAGTTCACCGCTTCAGGTGCGTGACAAACTGTTAGGAGTTGCAACGAAGGTGAAGGCAAGAGGGGCATATAAGATTTCAGTTAATAATCCTGTGCTGTTTATGGAAAAATTAGTAGGTAATAATGTACCATTTCAGGCACAGGAAGATATTAATCGATATTTTATGAATGAATTTCAGATGAAAATTCGATCAGTGCTTACAAAGTTTTTAAATACACTGGAAACTGAATTATTGGGAATAGAAGCATACAACGAAGAAATTTCAGAGGCTCTTACACCTTTTATTCAGGAAATAATGGAATCATATGGATTGAACTGCGAAAAGTTTGTTATTGCAGCGTTGGAAATTGATGATGATGAACTCAGAAGAAGATATGATGAGATTGGAATAGAAAATATTGGAAAACTTCGTGGTATGCAGACTGATATGAAAGTCATGGAAACTATGGGAGAAAAGTGGCGAATATTTAAAGCTGCAGAGATTTTGAAAGATCTTGCTAATAATCCAGGAGCAGGGGGTGCGGCAGCAGGAGGGGCCGGTCTTGGCATGGGGGTAGCAGCTGCGGGGGTTTTTGGAAGTCTTGCTCAGCAGATGATGGAACCAATGAACCCAAATAACAGTCACCAATCAATGCATCAGAAGACAACACAAAATCCGAGCGCCTCTGGCCGGTATAAGATAAAAAAAGATTCAGCAGAAATAAAACAGGCGCAACAGAAAGCTGATAAGAGTCCGGTGGAAGTCTTGGGCGAACTGAAGCAGTCATTAGAAATGGGATATATTACGCAGGAACAGTATGACGCAAAAGTTGCTGAAGTATTAAAAAGAATGTGAGGGCTATTATGAATAAAAAAACAGGACTCTGGATTGGCTTAGACCTGGTTTTTGTTATTGTATTTAATGTTGTTTTTTTCACGATTGTATATGAAAGAACTTCGGCTCCAATATGGATTGCATACATATTTATACATATTGCATATGTGATGGTTGTAATTACACCATTTTTGACACGAAAAGGGAAAAATGCACATTTGTTTGGACCAACTATTGCAACAGTTTCGTCAGCGTATTTTGTTGCTGTGTTAATAACAGGTATAATTTGTATCATTATTCAACCAGACACCATAAAATGGATACTTCTTGTTGAGATTATACTGGCTGGTATTTATGCGGGGGTTCTTTTCATTAATTTGCTTGCAAATGAACATAGTGCAGATATACAGGAAAAACAGGATATTGAACTTCAATATGTAAGAGGTTGTTCTGCAAGAATTAATATGTTGATTTCGCAGACCGATGATAAAAAATTACGCAGGAAAATGCAGAAAGCATATGATATTGTACATACAAGTCAGATTCAAAGTAATCCGACGGCTAATAAATATGAAATGGAAGTACTCACATTACTGGAGCATATAGAAGAAGCGGTGGAAATGAATAATATTGAAAGTGCTGATAAAGCATTAGACCTGCTGATAAAGACTGCCAATAAAAGAAATTCATTTGTTTGACTGGTAAATGCTAAAATGGAAAAATTTCCCCACAGTATTCTTATAAATGCTGTGGGGAAATTTGTTTACTGAATTTTTCTGCGGAAATCCTCTATACTGTCAGACCTGGCAGCAAGTTTATGCCATTGGCGAAGTATGGAAATATCTTTCTGGTTATTTATCTGTTCCATCAAATCTTCGGGGATTTCGCTACAATAATCGCTGAGAAGGTCGAAGATATTATTAACTAAAGTACTTTTTGAAGCTTCGGTAAAACCTTTGTTGAAGCCATTATCATAACCATTTTTCTGCGCATCTTTCCGATGCCATGCAATAAGTTCATCTAAATGCATATACTCATCCCTCACTTCCGGTTGGAGCTTCACTTGTGTGACATACTGGTGAAGTTCTCTGATATTATTGTTGATAACGTTGGATTCGGAGCTGTTTTTCAGATAATTGAGCATTGCTTTAATTGCAGGTGTACCACCTTTAGTTCCAGAGGCGTTGAAGTAATAAAAGACCAAACCATCATTATATTCAAGGTATGGAACTTCCTGGCATTGATTGTGTACAGTGTAGATCATGTAATCCTGATCAAAAGGATCTTCTTCTGTAATGGTCAAAATGTAAAGATTTGGAAGAGCGGAAAAATCCCTTTCGCCGCTTTTCATATAACGTCCATCAATACGTGCCTGATAGAAACGGTTATGTTTGGGCAGTTTATCAAGGCCATAAAGATGTGGTTCTACATCATAGATATTCAGAGAAGGAAGCCCCGGAGAAATCTCGAGAGCTTCTCTGGCTTCAATATCCAGGCGTATGCCACGGTGCTCTGGTGTTGGTGGCATAATTACTTTTTGGGAAATGATCTGGATATTACCGATTTCCTTCTGTAACAGGACTGATAGTAGTGTCCGGCAGAAAGCATTTCCCACTTCAGGATCAGAAGCAATGGCGTTCATAAGAAAGTCATCCAGAACATTAAGTTCATCAAAGCTGCGTTTTGTGTAACTCATAAAGCTCGTCCTTTCCAGCAGTCCGGAAAAGCTGAGATCAGAGTATGAGGCTTACAGCATTTCCAGTACTGCCAACAAATAAAAAATGAAATGGTAGCGTTGGCGATGTGCCAGAATTGCCTGTAAGAATCTGTGAAAACAGCAGGCGAATTATTATTAAGAACATGAAAAAAGCACAATATGTTCTTGATGAAAACTATCATAGAACATATTGTGGATTATGTCAAGAGGTGTAAAATGTAAGGTCTTGTCGAAAAATGCGCTTGTTGTGTGTGGGGAATATCACCCCACCCCCACCATCACCACAGACTCAAACCTCTCCCCATCATCAATCCACTGACAGGTGCCGTCATATCTGTCAGCAATATCCTCAATGATCGCAAGACCGAATCCATGAGACCAGGAATCGGTCTTGTTTGTTTTATGGTTGAATTTCTGAGACGGATCTTTGCTGTTGACCATATGTATGGCAAGAAAGTTTGCGCTCTGTTTTGCTGTGATCTGGATAAATGGTTTGTCAGCGCCGGATTTCAGGCAGGATTCAATACCATTATCCATCAGGTTAAAAAAGATGCTGCTTAAGTCACTGTTTTCGATGTTCATTTTCTCGGGAAGGAGTAGCTGGAAGTTGGTCCGGATACCATGTTGTTCTGCAATCTGGCGCTTGCTGTTCAGAATGGCATTGATCAGGTTATTATTGCAGACGGGGTGGAAGCGTTCCTGCTGGAAACTGTCTGTGAGTGCGTCCAGGCAGCTGGCTGCTTTTTCATATTCTTTATGCTCCATCAGTTCTTCATAAACATTAAGTTTCTGCTGCATATCCTGCTGCAAAGCGAGGGTCTGTCGGCGGCGTCCGGCGAGAGTCTCACTCTGTTCTTTTTGTAATTTTTCCTGCTGTTCCAGAGCCAGAAGTTCAGCTTCCTGGCGGGCATCTTTCATTGTATCCCTGGTAATAGCATAAAGCAAATAAAATGTGCCTGCGATTGCCAGGACAGATGTAGTCGAAGTGAATAAACTATAAATCGGCCTGATGTCACTGTACAGTGCACTGTGGTAAGTTAAGCTCATACACAATGCCAGCATAACAAAAATCAGGATATATTTTTGCATATGTTTCTTTTTCATAAATGGTCTCCTTTATCTGGAAATGTTGTGAAGATATTTATCAGCTTCTTCGTATCTGCCGTTTTTCATCAGGTAGTTCATAGAAAGAAGATGATTTTCAATATCGTGGTTCCATTTGCGCAGATTCTGATATTCAGTTTCCATATCGTTGAAAAATTCAAGCTGTTCTTTCAGAAGTTCGATCTGTTTTTCACGAAGAACACGGTTCTTTTCCTGGATTCGGATATTTCGCATTCCTCTGAGAAAAATCGGGATAACCGGAATGGACAGCGTCAGAAAGAGCACGGAATAAAAATCAAACTTCAGCTGATAGTTACATAACAGTGATAAAATGATACAGAACCAGTAAAAAGGAAAGAAAATCTGGGCAAGGGGTGCGATACTGTAATAACGGGAAAAAGTGCCGGTAAGGTCAGCAATCAATTTAAGCATAAAAGTACCGGCAGTAAGCATGACGGTGCACAGGATCACCATATCCACAGGTGAAGTTACAGAATTCATGCCGATGAATTCTTTGGCAGAGTGGAAGAAAATCCTCTGCACACTGATATACAGGCACATTACAAGCATTTCCATCAGCATGACTGTGTTACTGTATAAAAAATAAGTAAGAATTTTCTTTTTAATAGAACCGTAATGGAAGGCTGTAATAGATATAATGTTAGAAAGATGAACGAGAATGATCGGTACACCATTCGAAAAGATCCTGCGTCCGCCTATTATGAGAACAACATGGGTGAGCAGGATCAACAGATAGGTTTTCTGCGGTGAAAATCTTTCTTCCAGGATTTGTCTGCTGAAATAAAATGCCCATACAGAATAAAGCAGGGCGCCGAAAATGATTTCGTATTCATACATAAGAAATATGGTCTCCTTCGTATTTGAGGGCTTTCACCCAGGTATCTTATTATAACATAATTGTATATATTAAGATACCTGACTTGTGGTCAAAATCCGAAGATGATATACTGAAAAAAACTAAGAATTATTGTAACTATTCAGAAGGTAGTATCCCGCGAGGTGTTTTGGCATGTTTTTGCCAAAATCCCGAGACATACAAGGCAAAATGCTATCACCGAAGGTGATTTGGAATGCATTTTGGCTCGTAACTGTGAGGGTACTGAACAGTTACGAGTTATTATGATTAATCACATTGACGTGGAGGGAAATATATGTTTAAAAAAGTTGAAGATGGAGAGCGTGCATTTGATGCGATCCTGAAGCAGATCATAGCGAATATAGAAGCCGGTGATCTGAAGGCAGGAGCCGCACTTCCGGCAGAAAGAACCATGGCAGAGACCATGGGAGTGTCCAGACCGGCAGTAAGGGAAGTACTGCGGGCACTGGAGCTTCTGGGAATTGTGAAGTCAGTTCCGGGAGGTGGAAATTATATTACAGAAAATCTTGATACATGGCTGATCGGCCCACTGTCCATTCTGTTCAGGCTTAATAATGGATATCTGAGACAGAATCAGCAGCTCCGTGCTGCGCTGGAAAGAGAATCCGCACTTCTTGCAGCAAGAAAATGTACCCCGCTGGATGCAGCAGAACTTTGGATGATTCTTGCGAGACTGGATGCAGCAGAAGATGAAAAAGCCCGTGGCAAACTGGACAAGGAACTTCATCAGAAGATTGCCCACATTGCGGATAACCCGATGCTGTACAGTGTTCTGGCAGCAGCAGATCAGCTGACGGAGAATATTATTGAGGGAACACGTGATTATATTATGAAGAAAAATCAGTCAGCCAGTGTGGTAGATGAACAGCACCATAAGCTGGTGGAAGCTATTATTAATGGTAATGCAGACCAGGCAG
Organism: uncultured Blautia sp.; assembly: GCA_934359835.1. Lineage (GTDB taxonomy): Bacteria > Bacillota > Clostridia > Lachnospirales > Lachnospiraceae > Blautia_A. The sequence continues at coordinate 23,345 of CAKRLX010000010.1, read as the reverse complement.
AACGGGCAATGTCCGAACATATGGAAACAATCGAACAGTATATGGAAGAAATGCAGCAGGAACAGCAGCGGGAGAGACGTTAATCCGTCGGCAAAAAAACATAAAAAATACAAGAATCCCTATTGAGAATTGGTAATACCAGTGATATAATTGGTATTACAAAATGGTAATGCCAAAAAACACAACCGGCATACCGGAAAGAGGGATTATACGATGGGATACGTAACATGGTCATATGACACACTGAATCATTTTTGTAAAGACGTATTTAAAACATTTGGATTCAATGAAGAAGAAAGCAATGAAATTAAAGATGTACTTCTTACAGCTGACCTTTATGGTATAGAGAGTCATGGTATGCAGCGAATGGTGCGTTATCACAAAGGCATCGAAAAGGGTACAATCCACCCGGAAGCAAAACCGGAAGTAGTTTTTGAAACTCCGATTTCTGCTGTTGTTGACGGACACAACGGAATGGGACAGCTGATTAGCGTTTATGCAATGAAAAAGGCAATCGAGAAAGCTAAGAAAACAGGTGTAGGTATTGTTTCTGTCCGTAACTCCAATCATTTCGGTATTGCAGGTTATTATGCAAAGATGGCAAGTAATGAAGGCTTGCTTGGAATGGCATGTACAAACTCAGAAGCAATCATGGTTCCTACTTTTGGTAGAAAGGCAATGCTTGGTTCAAACCCTATTGCAGTAGCAATGCCGGCAGATCCGTATCCGTTTTTCTTTGACTGTTCCACAACAGTAGTTACCAGAGGAAAACTGGAAATGTATAACAAAATGGATAAACCGCTTCCGGAAGGATGGGCACTGGATAAAGATGGACATGCAAGCACCAATGCACCGGATGTACTTGCAAATATCGTAGCCAAAAAAGGTGGCGGAATTGCTCCCCTTGGCGGAACGGAAGAAGTAACAGGTTCTCATAAGGGATATGGATATGGTATGCTCTGTGAACTGTTCAGTTCAATCCTTTCCATGGGTGTAACTTCTGATAAATGCTGTACTTTCCCGGACAAGACAGGAATCTGCCATGGATTTATGGCAATTGATCCTGCAGCATTCGGCGACCCGGAAGCAATCAGGAAACATTTTTCCGAATATCTGGAAGCACTTCGTGAAAGCCCGAAAGCAGAGGGAAAAGACCGTATTTATACACACGGAGAGAAAGAAGTATTTGCAGAAAAAGAAAGAATGGAAAAAGGAATTCCGGTTAATGACAACACAATGGTTGAACTTGCAAATCTCTGTGGATATCTGAAACTTGACTTCCATAAGTATTTTGAAGGATATGAACTTCCGAAAGACAGTAAATTCTTTACCGGAAATTATTGAGTAACTGTTCACAGGTAACATAAAATCCGGTAAAAAAGAATAGAAACTTACTCATACATGTTTTATAATAGATGATAACATAACTCAAAGAAACATTACTTATAATAATCTATCCCAAGGAGGAGAAACAGAAATGGATTACGCAAAAGAATCATTAAGATTACATGGCGAATGGAAAGGCAAGATCGAAGTTGTAACAAGAGTTCCGGTAGAAAACAAAGATGATCTGTCTCTGGCTTATACACCTGGTGTTGCACAGCCGTGCCTGGAAATCCAGAAAGATATCAACAAATCTTATGAACTGACAAGAAGATGGAACATGTGTCTGGTTGTTACAGATGGTTCAGCAGTTCTTGGCCTTGGTAACATCGGACCGGAAGCAGGTATGCCGGTTATGGAAGGTAAATGCGTTCTCTTTAAAGCTTTTGCTGATGTTGATGCTTTCCCGCTCTGCATTAAGAGTAATGATGTTGATGAAATTGTAAATACTATTTACCTGATCTCAGGATCCTTTGGCGGTGTAAACCTTGAAGATATTTCCGCACCGAGATGTTTCGAAATCGAAAAGAAACTGAAAGAAAAATGTGATATCCCGATTTTCCATGATGATCAGCATGGTACTGCAATCATTACACTTGCAGGACTTACAAATGCACTGAAAGTTGTAGGAAAGAAAAAAGAAGATGTACGTATCGTCATGAACGGTGCCGGTGCAGCTGCTATTTCCATTGCACGTCTTCTTATCACTGCAGGATTTAAGAACATTACTCTCTGCGACAGAAAGGGCGCTATCTACGAAGGACGTCCGGAAGGAATGAACCCTGTCAAAGATGAAATGAGCAAGGTAACAAACCTTGACAAAAAGTCCGGTTCACTGGCAGATATGCTTGTAGGTGCTGATGTATTTATCGGTGTTTCCGCTCCAGGAGCAGTTACTACTGATATGGTTAAAACCATGAACAGAGATGCAATCGTATTTGCATGCGCAAACCCGACACCTGAGATCTTCCCTGATGACGCAAAAGCAGGCGGAGCAAAAGTTGTTTCCACAGGACGCAGTGATTTCCCGAACCAGATCAATAACGTTCTTGCATTCCCTGGAATTTTCCGTGGTGCTTTTGATGTAAGAGCCAAAGAAATCAATGATGAGATGAAACTTGCGGCAGCAGAAGCTCTGGCAAATCTGATTCCTGAAGATGAACTTTCTGAGGATTACATCATTCCTAAGGCTTTCGACAAGAGAGTAGGACCTGCAGTTGCAAAAGCAGTTGCAGAAGCAGCAAGAAAGACTGGAGTAGCACGTATCTGATCGTGAGAGCATAAGATAAAAATGATTTATAAAGAGAAACAGCCGGATGAAAACAGTTGAGTTTTTCACCGGCTGTTTTGATGTATATGTGGATATAATTAATCTTTGACAAACACAGTAATAGTGGGTAAAATGTTACTGTTTACAGGCAATACAGAAATAGCTGATATACATTGAACGATCTTTTATCAGCGGCAGTAACAGAAGGGAGCTGTTATTATGAAAAAATGGGAAGATAATATCCGCAAGGTTGTTCCATATACACCGGGGGAGCAGCCGAACCAGCCGGATATGATCAAGTTAAATACAAATGAAAATCCTTATCCGCCGTCTCCGGAAGTAACAAAAGCACTTCGGGCGCTTGATACTGATGCACTGCGCCTTTATCCTGATCCGGCAGCAGAAGACCTGGTACAGGCTGTTGCTGATTATTATGGACTTAATAAAAATCAGGTATTTGTAGGTGTTGGTTCTGATGATGTGCTTGCGATGAGCTTCCTTACTTTCTTTAATGGAAGTAAGCCGGTTCTGTTTCCTGACATCACGTATTCATTTTATGATGTGTGGGCAGATCTTTTCAGGATTCCATATGAAAGACCGGCGCTGGATGAGAATTTTCACATCAGAAAAGAAGATTATTTCCGCGAAAACGGTGGGATTATTTTTCCAAATCCGAATGCACCGACAGGAGTAGAACTTCCACAGCAGGATATAGAGGAAATCATCAGACGTAATCCTGATGTCATTGTGATCGTTGATGAGGCATATGTTGATTTTGGAGCAAAGTCAGCGCTTCCTCTTATTGATAAATACGATAATCTTCTGGTGGTTCAGACATTTTCCAAGTCACGTTCCATGGCAGGTATGCGTATTGGTTTTGCAATGGGGAATCCAGTACTCATCAAATATCTTAATGATGTGAAGTATTCCTTTAATTCCTATACAATGGACCGTACAGCTCTTGCAACAGGTGTGGCAGCTGTGAAAGACCGTGAATATTTCGATGAAACATGCAAAAAAATCATTGCAACAAGGGAATGGACAAAAGACCAGCTGAAAGCACTGGGATTTTCTTTTGAAGATTCAATGACAAACTTTATTTTTGCAGAACATAAATCCTGTCAGGCAGTGGAACTTTTCCAGGCACTCAGAAACAATCATATTTATGTTCGTTATTTCCCGGGTGGAAGAACCGGAAATCACCTTCGTATTACAATAGGAACACAGAAAGAAATGGAAATCTTTATTGATTTCCTGAAAAAATATCTTAAAAAGGAGTAATGTATGGAAGTATTAGTACAGTGGTTTACAGATAATCTGTCTCAGCACATATCAAGAGAGATGGTTATTTTTATTATTTCAATGATTCCGATCCTGGAACTGAGGGGAGGGCTTCTTGCAGCATCTCTTCTGAAAGTATCAGCAGCAAAAGCAATCCCGATCTGTATTGTGGGAAATATTATTCCTATCCCGTTCATACTTCTTTTTATCAAACAGATCTTTAAACTGCTCAAAAAAACAAAGGTTTTTCATAATCTGATCGTGAAAATGGAAAACCGTGCAATGGGTAAGAGTGATCAGATCAAGAAATATGAATTCTGGGGGTTGGTTCTGTTTGTAGGAATTCCGCTTCCGGGTACAGGAGCATGGACAGGTTCCCTGATCGCTTCTCTGCTTGATGTCGATATTAAAAAATCTTCACTTGCCATTTTCTGTGGTATCATTATGGCGACAGTGATCATGTATGTTGTATCATATGGAGTGTTAGGTTCTCTTGTACACTGATTTTCTATGGACATATCCGAAATGATATGATAAAATATTTATAATTATTTACCAGTGGCTGGTTCCCAGTCCAGGAGAAAGACGGTTTCAACAACAGTCCCTTGATGGGACTGTTGAAATTCTGATGTTCATGTCGTATCTGACAGAGTATCCCGTAGAGCGTATCACATTAATATTACATATAAATAAGACAGAGGGATTTTTATGAGAGAAAAATACGAGTCGTTGTCACTGGCAACATTAAAGGATCTGGCGAAGGCAAGAGGATTAAGGGGAATTTCTACTCTGAGAAAACCTGAACTTATAGAACGTATGCTTCAGGAAGATGAAAAAGAAAGCCAGACGAACCCAGAAGCAGCAGAAACTACAGCGGTTCATCAGCAGGAGATAGTTCATGAGCCAAAAAGACAGGAAAGAACTGTTGACAGACAGACGGAGAGAACCGTGGAGAGGACTTATCGTCCGGAAAACAGAACACAGAGAAATAATGAGCGTAATTCATATCAGAATTCATACCAGCAGAGAAATCCAGAACGCAATATGAATCGAAATGCAGACAGAACTCCGGAACGCACTGTTGAAAGAGTGGATGACAGAGTTCAGGAGCGCAATCAGGATGATTATGCGGCACCTGCAGAGACAGCACAGCTTGACAGCGGTGAAAAAGCAAATGGAATCCTTGAGGTTCTTCCGGACGGATATGGATTTATCCGCTGTGCAAATTATCTTCCGGGCGAAAATGATATTTATGTTTCCCCGTCACAGATCCGCAGATTTAATCTGAAAACCGGAGATATTCTTCAGGGAAGTATCCGTATCAAGACACAGGGAGAGAAATTCAGTGCTCTTCTGTATGTAACGTCTATTAACGGATTTCATCCGAGCGAAGGGCAGAGACGATATAATTTTGAAGATATGACGCCGGTTTTTCCAAATGAGAGACTCCGTATGGAGCGCCCTGGCGGAACAGTTGCCATGCGTATTGTGGATCTTATCAGTCCTATTGGTAAGGGACAGCGAGGAATGATCGTGTCTCCGCCAAAAGCAGGAAAGACAACTCTTCTTAAAGATGTTGCAAAATCTATCCTGAAAAACAGTCCAAACATGCATCTGATCATTCTTCTGATCGATGAACGACCGGAAGAAGTTACTGATATTAAAGAAGAAATCCGGGGTTCAAATGTAGAAGTTATCTATTCTACATTTGATGAATTGCCGGAGCATCACCGCCGTGTATCAGAAATGGTCGTGGAACGTGCACGCCGTCTTGTAGAGCATAAGCAGGATGTTACGATCCTTCTTGATTCTATTACAAGACTTGCCAGGGCATATAACCTCTGTGTGACTCCAAGCGGACGAACATTATCAGGTGGTCTTGATCCGGCAGCCCTCCACATGCCAAAGAGATTTTTCGGCGCAGCCCGTAACATGCGTGAAGGCGGAAGTCTTACAATACTTGCCACAGCTCTTGTGGATACAGGAAGCAAGATGGATGATGTTATTTACGAAGAATTCAAGGGAACCGGTAATATGGAACTGGTCCTTGACCGTAAACTACAGGAGAAGAGAGTCTTTCCGGCGATTGATATCCAGAAATCCGGCACAAGGCGTGAGGATCTTCTGCTGACAAAAGATGAACAGGAAACTGTTTATAATATGCGAAAAGCTCTTAACAGTCTTAAGGCAGAAGATGCAGTAGAGCAGATACTGAATATGTTTTCCAGGACAAAGACAAACGAAGAATTTATTCAGACAGCAAAAAAACAGAAATTTTTATAAATATCTTGCATTTATATTCCCAGTATGCTATAATTAGAAAGCTGCGAAATAATGAATTCGTCAAAATTAAAAACGAATAAAAAATAGAAGAAATATAGAGAGGTGAAAATCATGCGCGAAGGAATCCATCCGAACTACTATCAGGCAACTGTAACCTGCAACTGTGGTAACACATTTGTAACAGGATCTACAAAAAAAGATATCCACGTAGAAATCTGCTCTAAATGCCATCCATTCTACACAGGACAGCAGAAAGCAGCTCAGGCTCGTGGACGTATTGATAAGTTCAACAGAAAATACGGCTTAAACAAATAATAAGACAGAATAATGAAACGTGAGAACAGGTTGAGGTTGGGAAATCTCAACCTTTCTTTGCATAATGGAGAGATATATGAAACCATCAAATATAGGTGGTCAGGCAGTCATGGAAGGCATCATGATGCGTCACAAAGACAAATATTCAATTGCAGTCCGCAGACCTGACGGTGAAATAGAACTGAAGCTTGAAGATTATAAATGCACTTTTGGTAATGCAAAATTCCTGAAGAAACCGATTATCCGTGGTGTGGTCAGTTTTGTGGACAGTCTTGTAGTCGGAACAAAATGTCTGATGTATTCAGCAGAAATAGCAGGAGATGAAGAAGATGAGGAAGAGGTTGCCAAAAATGCAAAACTGACAGAAGAAGAATTATCCGCAAAAAAAGAAAAAGAAGCAAAGCAGTTTCAGTGGCTTCTTTACATAACAGTGGCAGTTTCAATGATAGTGTCTGTGCTGGCATTTATGTTCCTTCCATATACACTGGCAAGTCTTCTGCGTAAGGTGGGAGCATCTGAGTTTCTGGTAACAGTAGCAGAAGCTTTTGTAAAAATGGCACTGTTTATGGGATATATGCTTCTGATTTCCCGAATGAAAGATATCCAGAGAACATTTATGTACCACGGAGCAGAACACAAATGCATCAACTGCGTGGAACATGGTCTTCCTCTGACTGTTGAAAATGTAATGAAGAGTTCCAGACAGCATAAACGCTGTGGAACAAGCTTCCTTTTCCTTGTAATGATCGTAAGCATCTGCCTGCACTTTATTTTTGTGCTTGTACCGTCGTACTGGGTACGTCTTTTTGGCCGGCTTCTGATGGTACCTGTTGTTGCAGGAGTATCATTTGAGATCATTCAGTGGGCAGGAAGAACTGACACGAAATTTGCTGATATAATGAGTAAGCCGGGACTTGCCATGCAGAAACTTACAACAAAAGAGCCTACAGAAGACATGGCAGAGGTTGCCATCAGGGCTGTTGAAGCTGTATTTGACTGGAGAGCATATCTGAAGGAAGAATTTGACTGGAAAGATCCGGAAGAAAACAGTGATAATAAAGAGGAAACTCATGGAGACATATAAAGAACTTTTGGATCAGGGAATCAAACTTCTCAGTGGTGCAGAAATCGAAGAAGCCAGGTTGGATGCCTGGCTCCTTCTGGAATATGCCACAGGAATTGAGAGAGCGTGGTATTATGCACATATGGAAGAATGTCCTGAGAAGGAAGCTGCCCTGAAATACAGAGAACTATGCAGAAAAAGAGCTGAACATATCCCACTTCAGCATCTGACAGGGCGGGCACGGTTTATGGGATATGAATTTATGGTAGATGACCGTGTACTTGTTCCGAGACAGGATACAGAGATTCTTGCGGAGGAAGCACTTCGTATTCTGAATGCGAAAAAATCACCGGAGATCCTGGACATGTGTACAGGCTCCGGATGTCTGCTTCTGAGTATTCTGATGGAAAGACCGGATGCCAGAGGAACAGGTGTGGATATTTCAGAAGATGCTCTTATGGTAGCAGAAACTAACCGGAAAAATCTGAATCTGGAAGAAAGAGCAGTTTTGGTACAAAGTGATACATTTTCAGGAGAATATTTTCAGGAAAACAGTGGAAAACCACTGCCTGAATATGATATGCTTATTTCAAATCCGCCATATATCCCGACAGCGGAAATTGAAGAGCTGATGGATGAAGTGCGTCTGCATGATCCTGTTCTTGCGCTGGACGGAAAAGAGGACGGGCTGTATTTTTACCGCAGGATCACAGAAGAGGCGGGAAAATATCTGAAAGCAGGAGGCTGGATTCTCTATGAAATCGGCTGTGAACAGGGAGAAGATGTTTCCGGGATACTGAGAAATAACAATTTTCTGAATATAGGGGTAAAGAAAGACCTGGCAGGCCTTGACAGGGTTGTGCTTGGACAAAAACAGGAGGAACAGGATGTTTGATAAATTAGAAGATCTGCTTGTGCGGTTTGAGGAAGTCCTCAATGAGCTTGGCGAGCCGGGAGTTACGGATAACCAGGAACGGTTCCAGAAGCTTATGAAAGAACAGAGTGAGCTTCAGCCGATCGTGGACACTTATAAAGAATACAAGAAAAATAAAGAGACAATTCAGGACAGTCTTTCCCTTCTTGAGGAAGAAAAAGATGAAGAAATGCGAGAGATGCTGAAGGAAGAACTTTCTGAAGCAAAGAAAAATGTGGAAGAACTTGAAAAAGAACTGAAGATTCTTCTTCTGCCGAAAGATCCGAATGACAGCAAAAACGTTATTGTCGAGATCCGTGCAGGTGCAGGTGGTGATGAGGCTGCACTTTTTGCTGCTGAAATTTACCGTATGTATGTGAAATATGCAGAGACACATCACTGGAAAACAGAGATGATGAGTCTTAATGAGAACGGAATCGGCGGATTTAAGGAAGTAACTTTTATGATCCAGGGAAACGGAGCGTATTCACGTCTGAAATACGAGAGTGGCGTACACAGAGTGCAGCGTGTTCCGGAAACAGAGTCCGGTGGACGTATCCACACTTCTACATGTACGGTTGCAATTATGCCGGAAGCAGAGGAAATTGATTTCCATCTTGATATGAATGACTGTAAATTTGATGTGTTCCGTGCTTCAGGAAACGGCGGACAGTGTGTCAATACTACAGACTCTGCTGTACGACTGACGCATATTCCTACAGGAATCGTTATTTCCTGTCAGGATGAAAAATCGCAGCTCAAAAACAAGGACAAAGCTCTGAAGGTGCTTCGTTCACGTCTGTATGAAATGGAACTTGCCAAACAGCATGATGCTGAGGCCGAAGCCAGAAGAAGCCAGATTGGAACAGGGGACCGTTCTGAGAAGATACGTACTTACAATTTTCCGCAGGGAAGAGTAACTGACCACAGAATCAAACTGACACTTCATCGCCTGGACAGCATTCTGAGCGGAGATCTGGAAGAAATCATTGACAGTCTTATTGCAGCAGATCAGGCTGCAAAATTAAGTTCACTGAACGAAGAGGAATAAATGGGAGGAATACAAATGAAAAAGACAGCACTTGTGATCATGGCAGCCGGAATCGGCAGCCGCTTTGGAAAAGGTATCAAACAGCTTGCACCGGTAGGACCAAATGGTGAGATCATTATGGACTATTCTATCCATGATGCACTGGAAGCAGGTTTTAACAAAGTTGTATTTATTATCCGTAAGGATCTTGAAGAAGAATTTCGTGAAGTAATCGGTAATCGTATCGAAAAGATCACAGAAGTTGAATATGCATTCCAGGCGCTGGAAGATCTTCCGGAAGGATTTGAAAAACCTGCAGACCGTACAAAACCGTGGGGAACAGGTCAGGCAGTTCTTGCAGCGAAGAATGTTCTTTCTGAGCCATTCATGGTAATCAATGCAGATGACTATTATGGTAAGGAAGCTTACGTTAAAGTTCATGATTATCTGGTCCAGGAGCAGCCACAGGATGGCATTCTTCATATCTGCATGGCAGGATTCCGTCTTGGAAATACTCTGAGTGATAACGGAAGTGTCACAAGAGGTATCTGTCATATTGAGAATGGTGCGCTTACAGGAGTAACAGAAACACATGATATCTTTAAAACAGCTGACGGTGCAGAGACAAGACCGGAAGGTGAGGCGCCTGTTAAATTAGATGTAAAAGAGCTGGTTTCCATGAACATGTGGGGACTGACTCCTGCATTCATGGATACACTTGAAAGAGGTTTTGTGGATTTCCTGAGTGAAATCAAAGAAGGCGATATCAAGAAAGAATATCTTCTTCCGGAAATGATCGATAAGCTGATCAAAGCAGGAAAAGCAAAAGTAGACGTTCTTGAGACAAAAGATATCTGGTTTGGTGTTACTTATCAGGAAGACAAGGCAGCAGTAGCAGAAGCTTTTGCAAAATTAGTAAAAGAGGGAGTTTATCCGGCAGAGCTTTATAAATAAGGAGGACATAATGGGTAAATATTTTGGAACAGATGGTTTCAGGGGAGAAGCCAATGTACAGTTAACAGTAAATCATGCTTTTCAGGTGGGAAGATATCTCGGATGGTATTATGGTCGTGACCATAAGGCCAAGATCGTGATCGGAAAGGATACAAGACGAAGCAGTTATATGTTTGAATATGCGCTGGTTGCAGGACTTACAGCTTCAGGTGCAGATGCATATCTTCTTCATGTAACTACAACACCTAGTGTTTCTTATGTTGTACGTACAGAAGATTTTGACTGTGGTATTATGATCTCCGCAAGCCACAATCCGTTCTATGATAACGGGATCAAGATCCTTAATGGAAACGGACAGAAAATTGAAGCTGAGATTGAAGCGCGTATAGAGGCATATCTGGATGGAAGACTTGAAGAACTTCCACTTGCAACAGGAGCTGACATCGGACGCACTGTTGACTTTGCATCAGGACGTAACCGTTATATTGGCTATCTGATCTCAATTCCGAGCCGCGATTTCAAAAACATCAAAGTCGGACTGGACTGTTCTAATGGAAGTTCTTCCGCTATTGCAAAGAGTGTTTTTGATGCACTTCGTGCAAAAACTTATGTGATCAATAATGAGCCGGATGGAACCAATATCAATAAAAACTGTGGTTCCACACATATTGAGGTCCTTCAGAAATATGTGGTAGATAACGGACTGGATGTCGGATTTGCCTATGACGGAGATGCTGACAGATGTATTGCAGTAGACCACAGAGGAAATATCATTGACGGTGACAAGATCATGTATGTATGCGGTAAATTCCTTAAGGAACAGGGTAAACTTAAAGGAAATACAGTCGTTACAACGATCATGTCCAATATGGGACTTTATAAAGCACTGGAACGTGAAGGCATCAGCTATGAGCAGACAGCAGTAGGTGATAAATATGTTGCCGAAAATATGATGGAAAATGGCTACAGCATTGGCGGAGAACAGTCCGGCCATATTATTTTCAGCCGTTATGCAGCTACAGGAGACGGAATTCTTACATCTCTTATGATCATGGAAGCATGCGTTGAAAAGAAGGCAACTCTCTGTGATCTTGCAAAAGAAATGCAGGTATATCCGCAGATTCTGAGAAATGTGCGTGTCGCAGATAAGAAGACAGCACGGGAGAACCCGAAGGTTGTAGAGGCTGTGGAAGCTGCTGCAAGAGTTCTTGGCACAGAGGGAAGAATTCTTGTAAGAGAGAGTGGTACAGAACCACTTATCCGTGTAATGGTTGAAGCCGGAACTGAGGATATCTGTGCGGAACATGTGGATAATGTGATCCGTGTAATGGAATCAGAAGGACTGATTGTGGAATAAATGAAAAAAAACAGAATCATATTTGTTATCACAGCCTGCATGGCGGTTACTGCTTTTGCAGGCTGTGGCAGTGAAAATAAAAAAAATTATGACCAGGCAGTACAGGATCTCAGTCAGGGAAATTATGATTATGCACTGAAAGAGTTTACAACGGCTGTTTCAGCCGGTTATAAGCTGGCTGAATCATATCGTGGAGCAGGTATCGCACAGTTCCATCTTGGCAATTATCAGGAGGCTATTGAAAGCTTCAATAATGCTTTTGACAGCGACAAAGCAGGAAAAGCACTCAAAAAAGATATTCTGTCTTATCGTGCAACAGCGGAACTCCAGGCAGGACTTTATGATGCTGCCATGGCTGACTGTCAGACAATTGCAGAAGATTATTCAATGGATTCAAATACCTGGTATCTTACAGGCTGTGTAGCTCTTGCAATGGATTCCTATGAGGAAGCTTCCAACGATTTTACACAGGCATATTCAGAGAAAGCAAGCTATGAAATGGCAATTCAGATCTACGAAGCATATCTGGAACATGATATGGAGGCTGATGGAACAAGATATCTGGAGGCTGCACTTAAGACAGAACCGAAAACAGCAGAAGATTACTGCGACAGAGGTCAGGTATATTATTACATGGATGACTATGACAATGCAGTAAAAGAACTGACTGAGGCTGTAAGTAAGGACAGTACAGAAGGCATGCTGCTCCTGGGCAGGGTTTATCTGGCTCAGGGTGATACTTCCAATGCAAGAACAATGTATCAGCAGTATACAACTGCTGAGAACAGTGATCCGGCGGAAGGGTATAATGGCCTGGCACTCTGCGACATAGCAGACGGTTCTTATGACAGTGCACTTGAAAATATTGCAAGCGGACTCGCAGCGGACACGACATCAGATGAGATGCAGGATCTCTTATTCAATGAGATTGTTGCTTATGAGAAAAAACTGGATTTTGCAACAGCACTTTCAAAAGCCCAGGAATATGTAAATACGTTCCCGGATGATAAGGCCGCTGCAAAAGAACTGACGTTTTTGCAGTCACGAACCAGTTAGGAGTATTTATGCAGTTTTATGATTTTAAAGAAATTGAAGAGCGTGTAATCCTTGTGGGAGTGCAGACAGCTGCAGATGAAGATGTGGAAGCATCTCTTGATGAACTGGAAGAGCTGGCGAGGACTGCAGGCGCCGTAACGGTTGGAAAGGTTATTCAGAACAGAGAGGCTGTCCATCCGGGAACTTATATCGGAAAAGGCAAGATTGAAGAAGTTGCCGCACTTATGAATGCAGCAGATGCCAATGGAATTATCTGTGACGATGAACTTTCACCTGCGCAGCTGAATAATCTGGAGAGGGAGCTGGACTGTAAGGTGATGGACAGAACACTTCTTATCCTTGATATTTTTGCAGCGAGGGCAGTTTCAAGCGAAGGTAAGATACAGGTAGAGCTTGCTCAGCTCAGATATCGTGCCGCAAGACTTGTAGGCCTCAGGGAATCACTGTCCAGACTGGGTGGCGGAATCGGAACAAGAGGACCTGGAGAGAAAAAACTGGAAACAGACAGACGACTGATCCGTACACGCATTTCGGCACTGAAGGCAGAACTTGTGCAGGTGGAAAAACACAGAAACCTGATCAGAAGCAAGCGTGCCAGAGGAAGCCTGAAGACTGCAGCAATCGTAGGCTATACCAATGCTGGCAAATCAACTCTTCTGAACAAGCTTACAGGTGCGGGAATTCTGGCTGAGGATAAGCTGTTTGCAACTCTGGATCCGACAACACGAATGCTGGAACTGAAGGATGGACAGCAGATTCTTCTTACAGATACGGTTGGTTTTATACGCAAACTGCCGCACCATCTGGTTGAGGCATTCAAAAGTACTCTGGAAGAGGCAAAATATGCTGATTATATCATTCATGTGGTAGATGCATCTAACCCGCAGGCAGAAATTCAGATGCACACGGTTTATGAAACACTGAGAGAACTTGGGGCTACAGGCAAAAAAGTCATCACACTCCTGAACAAGCAGGATAAAGTACCTGAGCTTAAGATTCGCGATCTCAGAGCTGATCATACAGTGAAATGTTCTGCACGTACAGGAGAAGGACTGGAAGAACTGAAAGATATTCTGGCGAAGCTTCTGGCAGAGGGACAGATTTATCTGGAAGAGCTTTTTGCATATAAAGAAGCCGGCAAAATCCAGCTTATAAGAGAATTTGGAAGTCTTCTTTCTGAAGAATACAGAGAAGACGGAATCTTTGTCAGGGCAAGAGTTCCTGTGGAAATTTTTGCTTCAGTTATGCCTGAATGAGTGCGAAAATGCCGGAAATACGGGAAAAAAATATATATTCAGAGAAACACCATATAGTGTGCACGGAACATAATAGCACAATATATGGTGTTTTTTGATGTTGACGTACAGGACAGAGTCTGCTACAATAGACCTACAGCGTCTGAACGAAGAATGCAGAGGCATTCTTGAATTGAAGAGCAGACAAGGGAGGAATGAGCACAATGTTTCAGGTTGTAAAACGAGACGGTGAGGTTGCAGACTTTCAGATGTCCAAGATCACAGCCGCTATTGATAAGGCTTTTGACGCAAAAGAAAAAATATACAGCAGGGATATGGTAGACCTTCTTGGACTGCGGGTCACAGCAGATTTTCAGTCTAAGATCCATGACAACAAAGTAACTGTGGAAGATATCCAGGACAGTGTAGAGAATGTTCTGATCCAGGCAGGTTACAGCGATGTTGCAAAAGCATATATTCTTTATCGTAAACAGAGAGAAAAAATCCGTAATATGAAATCTACGATTCTCGACTATAAAGAAATCGTGGACAGTTATGTAAAGGTGGAGGACTGGCGTGTAAAAGAAAACTCAACCGTTACATATTCTGTAGGCGGCCTGATCTTAAGCAATTCCGGTGCTGTAACAGCCAATTACTGGCTGTCTGAGATTTATGACAATGAGATTGCAGATGCGCACAGAAACGCAGATATCCATATTCATGATCTTTCCATGCTGACAGGTTACTGTGCAGGCTGGTCACTGAAACAGCTGATTCAGGAGGGACTTGGTGGAATTGAAGGAAAGATTACTTCAGCACCCGCAAAACATTTAAGTGTTCTCTGTAATCAGATGGTAAATTTCCTGGGTATCATGCAGAATGAATGGGCAGGTGCACAGGCATTTTCTTCTTTCGACACTTATCTCGCACCTTTTGTTAAGGTGGATAACTTAAGCTACAGAGATGTTAAGAAATGTATTGAATCTTTCATCTATGGTGTGAATACACCGAGCCGCTGGGGCACACAGGCACCATTTTCCAATATTACTCTGGACTGGACAGTCCCGGATGATCTTGCAGAACTTCCAGCTATTGTAGGCGGTAAGGAAATGGATTTCAAGTACAAAGACTGCAAGAAAGAAATGGATATGGTCAACAAGGCATTTATCGAGACCATGATCGAGGGAGATGCCAACGGACGTGGATTCCAGTATCCAATTCCAACTTATTCCATTACAAAGGAATTTGACTGGTCAGATACAGAAAATAATCGTCTTCTTTTTGAAATGACAGCGAAGTATGGAACTCCGTATTTCTCAAATTATATCAACAGTGATATGAAACCGAGTGATATCCGAAGCATGTGCTGCCGTCTTCGCCTGGATCTCCGTGAACTCCGCAAAAAGAGCGGTGGATTCTTTGGTTCTGGTGAAAGTACAGGATCTGTTGGTGTTGTTACGATCAATATGCCGAGAATTGCATATCTGTCCAAAACTCCGGAGGAATTTTACAGAAGACTGGATCGTCTTATGGATATTTCAGCAAGATCTCTTCACATCAAACGTGAAGTCATCACCAAACTTCTGAATGAAGGACTCTATCCATATACGAAGAGATACCTTGGAAGTTTTGATAACCATTTCTCCACGATTGGTCTGGTAGGAATGAATGAAGCTGGTCTTAATGCATGCTGGCTTGGCTGCGATATGAGTGATGAGCGCACCCAGAAATTCACAAAAGAAGTTCTGGAACATATGCGTAACCGTCTTTCTGATTATCAGGAACAGTATCCGGGTGAACTCTTTAACCTTGAAGCAACACCTGCTGAATCCACAGCGTACCGTCTGGCAAAACATGACCGTAAGCGCTGGCCGGATATCCGTACTGCAGGAAGCAAGGGAGACACACCTTACTATACAAACAGCTCTCATCTGCCTGTTGAATTCAGTTCAGATATTTTTGATGCACTCGATATTCAGGATGAACTGCAGACACTGTATACATCAGGAACTGTATTCCATGCATTCCTTGGAGAGAAACTTCCGGACTGGAAAGCAGCGGCCTCACTGGTACGCAAGATTGCAGAGAATTACAGACTTCCTTACTATACAATTTCTCCGACATATTCAGTCTGCAGGGAGCATGGTTATATAAGCGGAGAGCACTTCACCTGTCCGAAATGTGGAAAGAAAGCTGAAGTCTACAGCCGTATTACCGGATATTACCGTCCTGTACAGAACTGGAATGACGGTAAGACACAGGAATACAAGAACCGTACACTGTACGACATTACACATTCCACACTTAAAAAAGTTCACACAAGCATGGTTACCATGACTGAGGATGACGTAAAAGTAGAGCCTGTGGAGACGCATAAATATCTTTTTACAACAAGCACCTGCCCGAATTGCCGTATGGCAAAAAAAATGCTTGAGGGAGAGAATCTGGAGATCATAGATGCAGAGAAAAACCCTGATATGGCTCGTCAGTTCGGAATTATGCAGGCCCCGACACTTGTCATTACAGATGGTGAACATCTGAAAAAATATGTAAATGCTTCTAACATCCAGAAATATGTGGATGAAGAGTTGGATTAATAATCACAAAGCAAGACCGTTTGTCCGGAAAACATGGACAGACGGTTTACTTTTTGTATAAACGTGAGTATAATAAAGAAAGTTATGTTACTGTAATGTGATAAACAGTAAATGCAGAGGATGAGGAGAGAAAATCATGATCAAACAGAATATAATCTTTGTAGAAAACAGAGCGGGAAGCCTTCAGAAGGTAACAGGTCTTCTGGCTGAAAAAGGAATCGATATTTACGGATTTGCATGTTTTGATGCACCGGAATTTGCTTTATTCCGTATGGTGACTGATCAGGCAGATGAAGCGGAAAAAATTCTCAGCGAGAACGGATATATGAACCGTACTACAGAAGTTATTGCTGTAGATCTCAAAGATCAGGTCGGAGGTCTTAACGAAGTTCTTAAGGTACTTGGCGAGTGCAACGTAAACCTGGATTATATTTATACATCTTACCACAGAGGTAACAGTCTTCCTATCATGATCCTTCAGGCAGAAGATGTTTTTGTGACAGAAAACGTTCTGAAAAATAACGGATTCCGTGTACTGAGCAGTCTGGAGGACTAAAAAATCATGAATAAAGCTGGTTTTCGGAAAGGAATACAGGATGGTATTCCTATTGGGGCCGGATATTTTGCTGTTTCATTTACGTTCGGCATGATGGCTGTATCCGGTGGCCTGACACCCTGGCAGGCAGTCCTGATCTCGCTGACAAATCTTACATCAGCAGGGCAGTTCGCAGGTCTTGGCATTATTGTTGCCTGTGGTTCGATGTGGGAAATGGCACTGACACAGCTGGTTATTAACCTGAGATATTGTCTGATGTCATTCTCTCTATCGCAGAAACTTGAGAAAAATGTTTCTACAGGACACCGCTTTGCTGTGGCTTTTGGAGTGACGGATGAGATCTTTGGTGTCAGTGCAAGTCAGGAAGGACGTATAAGTCCATGGTATAATTATGGCGTAATGAGTATGGCCATTCCGGGCTGGACTTTAGGAACTCTTGTCGGTGCTGTACTTGGAAATGTACTTCCGGGCTTCCTGGTAAGTGCCCTTAATGTGGCAATTTATGGAATGTTTCTTGCCGTTATCATTCCTCCTGCAAAGAAAAACAGAGCCGTACTTGGCGTAGTAATAGGGGCTATGGCACTGAGTACTGTTTTTGCAGAAGTTCCTGTTCTGAACAAAGTATCTTCCGGTTTTGTGATCATTATCACAACAGTTGTAGTAGCAGGACTGGCAGCACATTTCTGCCCGATATCTGAAGAAGGGGAGGGTGCATGATGGCAAATGTATATGTTTATATTTTTGTGATGGCAGGCGTCACTTATCTGATCCGTATGCTTCCGCTGGTACTTTTTAAGAAAGAAATCACAAGTCCTTTTGTGAAATCCTTCTTATATTATGTACCATATGCATGTCTTGCGGCAATGACATTTCCGGCAATCCTTACTGCAACATCGGCAGGTATTGTTTCAGGAATTGCGGCACTGATTGTTGCACTTATTGCGGCATACAGAGAAAAAAGCCTTCTTACAGTTGCAGTATGTGCCTGTGCTGCTGTATTTATAGTAGAACGTGTGATGGAATTGGTAATGTGAGATAACAAAATCTGCAGTGATTCATCGAAAGATGAGTTGCTGCTTTTTTTTGCCATATTCATGGCAAAACACCTCGCAGGATATTACCAGTAAACAGTTACAAAGAAATCCCGAAAATTTACGAAAACGATTGCGTCTATTGACAAGAAAGATAGTTTGGACTAACATAATAGCAGATATAACTAACCATAGATAGCTATCACTATTTGTGGGTAGTTGTATCAATCCTCAATGAAAAGGAGAAATATTATGTTTTTGGAAATAAGGGGGATAAAGAAATCTTTTGGTGCTGGTGACAGCAGGGTGGATGTACTGAAAGGACTTGATCTTGATATTGAAAAAGGAGAATTCTGTGTACTTCTGGGGCCATCTGGTTCCGGAAAATCCACGCTTCTGAATATTATCGGAGGAATTGACAGCGCTGATGAGGGAAGTATTTCCATAGAAGGAGAGCGGCTGGCGGATATGACAGAAAAAAAACTGTCAAAATACAGAAGAAATCATCTGGGATATATTTTTCAGATGTATAATCTGATACCAAATCTTACAGTGCGTGAAAATATCGAGGTCGGTGCATACTTAAGTAATCGTGCACTGGATGTAGATGAACTCCTTCATACACTTGGCATATATGAACATCAGAGGAAACTGCCGAACCAGCTTTCGGGAGGACAGCAGCAGCGTACAGCCATAGGCCGTGCCATTGTAAAGAACCCGGATATTCTTCTGTGTGATGAACCGACGGGAGCCCTTGATTACAATACATCAAAAGAAATCCTGAAGCTGATAGAGACAGTTAATCAGAAATATGGAAATACCATAGTTATGGTTACACATAATGATGCAATTAAAGATATGGCCGACCGTGTTGTAAAACTTCGCGACGGGATGATACGTAAGAATTATGTAAATGAACATAAGATTCCGGCAACGGACCTTGACTGGTAAGGAGGCGCTTTATGAAAAATCCTTTACGAAAACGCCTTCCGAGAGAACTGAAAAGCGAATTGGGAAAATACCTGGTAGTTTTTCTTCTGATGATCGCAACAATTGGATTTGTCTCAGGCTTCCTTGTTGCAGATGGAAGCATGCTTATTGCATATAATGAAAGCTTTGACAAATACAATGTCGAGGACGGAAATTTCAGCACAGGAGAAAAGGTTTACAGAGGCCAGAAAGAAGCCATTGAAGAGCTGGGCGTGAAAGTATATGAGAATTATTATATAGAAGATGCTCTTACGAATGGCAGTACCATGAGATTTTTTAAAAACCGTGCAGAGGTGAACAAAGTCTGCCTGATGGAGGGTGAGATACCTGCAGGAACAGGTGAAATGGCTGTTGATCGTATGTATGCAGACAATAATAATCTGAAAGTCGGTGATACCTTAAGTGATGGCAAAAAAGAATGGGAGATCACCGGCCTCGTGGCGCTGTCCGATTACAGTGCATTGTTTCAGAATAATAATGATACCATGTTTGACTCTGTGAAATTTGGTGTCTGCATTGTGACGGAAGAAGAATTTGCCACTCTTGACCAGGGTAAACTTCAGTATAACTATGCATGGACATATAATGAACCTCCGAAAGATGAAAAAGATGAAAAAGATGTTTCTGAAGATCTGATGAAAGACATCGGAAAAGTAGTCACTCTGGAAAGCTTTGTCCCACGTTATCAGAATCAGGCAATCAAATTTACCGGAGAAGATATGGGAAGCGATAAGGCCATGATGGTTGTGCTGCTTTATATAGTTATTGTGATCATGGCTTTTGTGTTTGGCCTTACAACCAGCAATACCATAACAAAAGAGGCAGCAGTGATCGGAACACTCCGGGCTTCTGGCTATACGAAAGGGGAACTGATACGTCATTATATGACACTTCCGATCCTGGTAACGCTGGCTGGCGCACTGGTGGGAAACATACTGGGATATACGGTTTTTAAAGGTGTGTGCGCGGACATGTATTATGGCAGTTACAGCCTTCCCACGTATGAGACTGTATGGAATGCAGAGGCGTTTCTTCTGACAACCGTAGTGCCGGTAGTGATCATGCTGGTGGTGAATTTCGGGATTCTGCATCACAAATTACGACTTTCTCCACTGAAATTCCTGAGAAGAGATCTTTCGGGCAGAAAAAGAAGAAAAGCAGTATATTTAAGTCCGAAGCTGAAAATTTTTACAAGGTTCCGCCTTCGTATTATTTTTCAGAATTTCAGTAATTATATTATCCTGTTTATAGGAGTGGTATTTGCAAATCTGCTGTTGTTTTTCGGACTGCTTCTGCCTTCAGTACTGGATCATTATCAGCTGGAAATTCAGGACAATATGATTGCAAACTATCAGTATATGCTTTCTGTGCCGGTAAGTGTCATGGGTGGTGGCAACAAGCTGGACAGCTTTGTGGATATGCTGCTTTTTTCCAATAATACAGAGACAGATAATAAAGATGCAGAAGAGTTCAGTGCATACTCGCTGAATACGATCCCCGGCAAAGTAAAGAGTGAGGAAATCCTCCTTTATGGAATCGAAGATGACAGTAAGTATGTAGATGTAAATCTGGGAGATGGTGTTTATATTTCTTCAGCATATGCGGATAAATATGGTATTAAAGCCGGTGATACGATCACTTTGAAAGAAAAATATGAAGATGATGAGTATTCTTTTCATGTAGACGGAATCTACAATTATACGGGCGGCTTATGTGTATTTATGAAAAAAGCAGATCTGAATGATACTTTTGATCTGGGAGAAGATTATTTCAGTGGATATTTCAGTGATACGGAGATTACGGATATTGATGACAACTATATTGGATCAGTTATCAATCTGGATGCACTGACAAAAGTATCCCGGCAGCTGGATGTATCCATGGGAAGTATGATGGGAATGGTAAATGGTTTTGCAGTTGTAATTTTTATGATACTTATTTACCTGCTCTCGAAGATCATCATAGAAAAAAATGCACAGTCTATATCCATGACGAAGATACTCGGTTATACAAATGGTGAGATCAGCAGGCTATATATTATGTCTACATCGCTGATGGTAGTAATCTGCCTTCTGGTAAGTCTGCCCCTGGAAACTGTGATCATGAAAGTGCTTTACAGAGAAATGATGCTTCAGAGCCTTTCGGGCTGGATAACGCTGTGGATCGATCCACTGATATATGTGCAGATGTTCGTGATCGGAATTATAACATATGCGGTAATTGCAGTTCTGGAATACAGAAAAGTACGTAAAGTTCCTATGGGAGAAGCGTTGAAAAACGTTGAGTGATCATTCTGAGTAAAAATTTTTGTTAAAAAATAGATTTTAAAAATTATCTGCTTTATATTGTTAAAGCGTTAAATAACTGCTATAATGAGAACACTTGACGGATGCAGATAACAGGCTACTGTTCACAGGCAATATTCCGCGAGGTGTTTTGTCATGAATATGGCAAAATCCCGAGACATACGGGGCAAAATCCCATCACCGAAGGTGATTTGGAATGGATTTTGACCAAGTTGCTGTGAACGGAGTGAACAGTAACAATAACAGATACTGCATTTCGGAAAATGTACGAAGTGGATAAAGGGGAACAAAAATTATGAATCAGTTGGAAGTACTCAGAGAAAGCCTTGGACAGTGTGACGAGATCATTCTTGATGCACTGCTCATGAGAAATAGAATAGTAGAAGACATTATGGCTTATAAGGAAGCTAATGATCTTCCTATCCTTCAGCCGGAACAGGAAGCAAAACAGAGAGAATGGCTCGCAAAGAGGATGGAAGGCCGCAGACATACAAATGAAGTGTCAGCAGTTTTTGACGAGATTACACGTAACAGTAAGAGAATCCAGGCACGTAAGCTTTTTGATTACAATATCGTGCTGATCGGCTTTATGGGAGCCGGCAAGTCAACTATTTCTGATTATCTTAAGACTGTTTTTGCAATGGATATCGTGGAGATGGATCAGATCATTGCAGAGAGACAGGGCATGAGTATTTCTGATATTTTTGAGACATATGGAGAGGAATACTTCCGTGATCTGGAAACAAAACTTCTTATTGAGATGCAGTCCAGAAAGAACGTGGTCATTTCCTGTGGCGGTGGTGTCCCGATGAGAGATCGCAATGTAGTGGAAATGAAGAAAAACGGTCGTGTTGTTCTTCTTACAGCAAAGCCGGAGACAATCCTGGAGCGTGTAAAGGATAATCATGACAGACCACTTCTGGAGGGCAACAAGACTGTTCCTTATATTGCTGAACTTATGGAAAAACGTCGTGAGAAATACGAGGCAGCAGCAGATATCGTGATCGAAACAGACGGAAAGAGTGAACTGGAGATCTGTGAGGAACTGGTACAGAGCCTTCGCGCACTGGATGCAGAAGAAAAATAATAAAAATGCTGTGGAGAATACCGTTGATGTGTATTCTCCGCAGCATTTTTTATGGATATACCAGAGTTGTTGTTCTGTTATTTACCACTTATATAGGAATTGTAAATGGCAGGACTGATGGAATCCTCAATCGTTTTGTAAACACTTTCTGATGCATTACGGATTTCTTTTCTTGTTTCAGCAGAAAGAGTGATGATCTCAGTACCGCTTTCTTCAATCGTTGCGACTCTGTCTGCGATTCTCGCATCAGACTGTTCACGTGCATATTCAGTGGCCAGTTTTGCTGCTTTTGTCATGATATCCTGTTCGTCTTCCGGCAGATCTTTAAAGAAATCATCATTGACGATCAGTGAGATCAGATGTGGCAGATGGTTCGTTTCAACTACATAATCCTGCTGTTCATAGAGCCTGTTGGAAACGATAACCTCGTAGGGATTTTCCTGTGCATCGATCGTATGCTGCTGAAGTCCGATATAAACCTCGCTGAAAGTCATCGGAGTAGGGTTGGCACCCAGTGCCTTCCAGAAGGCCAGGTGATAGCTGTTTTCCATGGTGCGGATCTTCTGACCTTTAAAGTCTGCCAGACTGTTGACTTCTTTATTGGTACTCATAACACGAAAGCCCTGATCTGCCATACC
>CAKRLX010000009.1 GCA_934359835.1 uncultured Blautia sp. | reverse complement strand
CGAACTGAAAGAATACAAGAAACATAAAACAATTTATGTAGGAGACATCGAAAAAGAATAGATAAAATGTTGAAAAAAGGCACCCGATACCTAACATTTAAGATATAACTCTTAACAAAAAGGTATAACGGATGTCTTTTTTGTGCGATATACTTGCATCAACGAACATAAGGAACAACGACAATTCAATTGTAAAAGGGGAAGTATATGAGACAGATTATTTTTCATGAGGAAACGAAAACTATTCATTTATACAATGAAAAAATCAGTTATATCTTATGTATATTAGAAAATGGGCATCTTGGACAATTATATTTTGGAAAACGACTTCATGATAAAGCAGATTTTTCTTATCTGGTTGAGAAATGTGAACGCCCAATGACATCGTATATATATGAGTGGGATCGTACTTTTTCATTGGAACATATCCGACAGGAATATCCGGTTTACGGTACGACAGATTACAGACATCCGGCAATTGAATTGTTGCAGGAAAATGGCAGCAGGATCAGTGAGTTCCAATATGACAGTTATGAGATCATTGACGGAAAACCAAAGCTCGCCGGATTGCCGGCAACTTATACAGAGTCCAAGGGGGAAGCGCAGACATTGCGCATCTTTCTGAAAGACGCTCTGACTGGTGCGAAACTGGCGCTTTTATATACGATTTTTGATGAATATAGTGCAATTGCAAGAAGTGCGTATATTGAAAATGCAGGTGAGAAAAATCTACATGTTTTAAATATGATGAGCTTAAGTCTGGATCTTCCGGATAAGGATTATGAATGGATACAGTTGTCCGGCGCATGGTCCAGAGAGCGCTATATTAAAAAGCGAACATTGGAGCAGGGCATAACAGCTATTGACAGCATGCGCGGAAATTCTTCTCATGAACATAATCCGTTCCTTGCTTTAAAACGTCACAACACAGATGAAAATGCAGGAGAAGCAATCGGAATAAGTCTTGTATACAGTGGAAATTTCCGTATGCAGGCAGAAGTAGATACACATGATGTGACACGAATTACAGCCGGGATCAATCCGGAAGGATTCGATTGGAAATTAGAACCGGGAGAAAGCTTTCAGACACCGGAAGCAGTTCTGGTTTACAGTGAAAATGGATTAAATGGCATGAGTCAGACGTTCCAGAAGTTGTATGCTAAGAGACTCGCAAGAGGGTACTGGCGTGATAAGGCAAGACCGATTTTAAATAACAACTGGGAAGCAACTTATTTTGACTTTACAGAAGATCGCCTTGTAGAGATTGCAAGGAAAGCAAAAGAATGTGGAGTAGAACTGTTTGTCTTAGATGACGGATGGTTTGGCGCAAGAAGAAATGACAGAGCCGGTCTTGGTGATTGGGTGGCAAATGAAGAGCTTCTGCCAAATGGCATCAAAGGCCTGTCAGAAAGAATTGAAGCACTTGGATTAAAATTCGGTCTTTGGTTTGAGCCGGAGATGGTAAATAAAGACTCTGATCTTTATCGAGCACATCCAGACTGGATCTTACAGACACCGGGAAGAAATACATCACACGGCAGATACCAGTATGTACTCGATTTTGCAAGAAAAGAAGTAGTAGATCATATTTACGGAATGATGGCAAAGTTATTATCGGAGTCGAAAATCTCATATATTAAATGGGATATGAACCGAAGCATTACAGAATGCTACAGCAGCAAACTTCCTTCAGACAGACAGGGAGAAGTGTTCCATCGTTATATTTTAGGTGTATATGATCTGTATGAGCGTTTGACAAATGAGTTTCCAGAAGTATTATTTGAATCCTGCGCCAGCGGTGGCGGAAGATTTGACCCGGGAATGCTGTATTATGCACCACAGGGATGGACAAGCGATGATTCGGATGCAATTGAGCGTCTGAAGATTCAGTATGGAACTTCTATGTGTTATCCGCTCAGCAGTATGGGAAGCCATGTGTCTGTTGTTCCGAATCACCAGGTATTTCGCAATACCCCATTACATACAAGAGCGAATGTAGCATACTTTGGAACTTTTGGATACGAACTGGATCTCAACAAATTGACAGAAGAAGAGATCAAAGAAGTAAAAGAACAGATCACATTTATGAAAGAATACCGAGAAGTGTTACAGTTTGGAACATTTTATCGTCTGAAAAGTCCATTCGAAGGAAATGAGACGGTATGGATGGTGACAAATGAAGACCGCACGCTTGCAATCGTAGGCTATTATCGTGTTTTAAATGGAGTGAATCAGCCGTATAGCCGTGTCAGATTACAGGGCTTGAACCCGGATATGGTTTATGAAAATGTATGGAATCATACAGAAAATTACGGAGATGAGTTGATGAATTATGGTTTAATCACATCCGATGTAACAGCTGGCGAAGTGCCAGGAAATGTGACTCCTTGTACCGATTTTGAATCCAGAATATATATGTTGAAAGGCAAAAAAGTTCAGGATGGAAGATAGAGCATGACGAAGACAAAAAGAATCGGCGGAATGGTACTTGGAGTCAGTAGATTTATCGGATGGAGTTTTGGAACGTGGCAGCTGCTTGTAAATGCGATCATTCTTGTAGTTGTATTTTTTCAGGCAATAATTCAATTTTTTAAAACAAAACTGGAGAGATTTTACAAACTTTGTTTTCATTAAGACTCCGTTCGCTAAAGGATTATCATCGATGTATATTGGTATTACGCGGTAGAGTATATGGTTCTTCGTTTCCTTTTATGAACATAGTATACTTATTTTTTGTGAAAGGCGTCAATGATATAAAAGGCATATGTCAAAAATGTTATTGACATATGCCTTTTATAAGACTATTATATAAGAAAAGCGAGAAAGGAGAAGTTTATGCCGAGACCAGTAAAATGCAGAAAAGTCTGTTATTTCCCCAATATTTTAGAATTCATCCCGGCAGATGATGCTGAGAAAAAAGCACCGATTGTTCTGACGGTAGATGAGTATGAGACAATCCGTCTTTTGGACAAGAAAGGTTACAGTCAGGAGCAGTGTGCAGCATCTATGCAGATCGCAAGAACGACGGTCCAGCGAATTTACGAGATTGCCCGGAAGAAAATAGCAGATGCACTCATTGATGGACATCCGCTCAGAATCGAGGGCGGGGATTTCAGAATCTGCGACGGTCAGAGCAGCGACTGCAGCTTTGGAGGGTGTTACAAGCAGGAATTTTATCAAAAATATGCAGTAGAAAAAGGAGAAGATATCATGAGAATAGCAGTAACATATGAAAATGGACAGATTTTCCAGCACTTCGGGCATACAGAGACATTTAAGATTTACGACGTAGAGGAAGGAAAAGTAGTACATTCAGAAGTAGTAGATACTAATGGAAGTGGACACGGCGCATTGGCAGGAGTTCTTAATGCATTGAATGTAGATGTTCTGATCTGTGGCGGAATTGGAGGCGGTGCACAGACAGCGTTAGCGGCAGCCGGTATTAAGCTTTTCGGAGGAGTTTCCGGAGATGCGGATAAAGCAGTAGAAGCTTTTATCAATGAAACACTTGAGTATAATCCGGATGTGAAATGCTCTCACCATGAGCACAGCCACGGGGAAGGTCATACATGTGGCGAGCATGGATGTGGAAGCCATAGCTGTCATTAAGAAGAATAGTAAAAAATAACAATATTAAAGGATGTGCCAGGGTAATGGAGAAGTTACCGTAGCACATCCTTTTTGTTATTTTCCAGAAAGACAGATTATACTTTTTGTTCAGTGATCTATAAGAGGATTTCATCAAGATCACACAGGATCATCTATCTGCTTTTCGTTGAATTTATCCATCATTTCTTTGTGAGTCTTGTAATTTTTAGGGCTCATGCCGAATTTCTTTTTAAAGGCCTTGGAAAAGACCAGCTGGTCTTCATATCCAACAGAGTTGGAGACTTCTTTAATAGATTTGCTAGTGCTCACCAGTAGATTGGCGGCTTTGTGCATCTTATAGTTGATCAGGAAATTCTGTGCGGACATTCCAAGTTCTTTCTGGAAAGCACTGTTAAGGTAAGCACGACTGATACCGATATTGTCAGCAATATCCGAGATGCCGATTCCCTGGTGATACGTTTCCTGAATATATTCTATGGCAAGTTCTACATAAACACTGGTGCTGTAGGCGTATTTGAGTGGCCTGCGGTTCTGCACTGCAAGCTTTTCATGATGCTCTGCAAGTTCGGCTAACAGAAGAATCAGATAAGCCTGGCGTCGAAGATCGTTAGCTTTGCTTAGTTGTTTATGAGAGAGCATTTTATCGACATATTTGAGGATGAGTTTTTGGTCCGGTGATGGAAGAACAAGCTGATTTTTGGAAAATCCACATTCACGTGCGAGTGCATGAGCGCGGATTCCACGAAAACCTATCCAGGCATAAGTCCAGGGCTGGTTATCATCTGCAGCATAAGTGATTGGCTCATTCGGATAAATGATAAACATTTGTCCGGGAGTAAGACTCCAGGTCTGACCGCCGGCAGAATAAAATCCGGCACCATCCAGAACAAAATGAATGATAAATTTATTTCTGGGGATTGAACAGATATGGCCGGGAGAGCAATGTTCCTTGCCTGTGTGGATCAGGCTGATATCGAGTGATCCCTCTGAGATTTTCAAGACAGCGGAAGGTAGCGCTGTCAGTATATTTTACATTAGGCATTTACGTCACTCCTTTGACATAAAGACATAAACATCATAAACACTTAAAACAGCGTAAATATAAGGCTTTATTTGACATTTTACCATATATTCTTAGATTTTGCCATAACGATTATGACATAAATCCATGCCATTAGTCTATTTAATTAAAAAGATAAAAAAGTATAATAATATTTACAAAGAGACGTTCGAACGGCAAAAAATAAAGGAGAATGAATATGAAAAAAAATATGAAAAAGCTTACAGTAGCAGCAGTGATCGGTGCTATGGCAGTTACTTCCCTTGCACCTGTAACAGCACAGGCAAAAGATAAAACTCTGACAGTTGC
The DNA here is from genome assembly GCA_934359835.1 of uncultured Blautia sp. GTDB lineage: Bacteria > Bacillota > Clostridia > Lachnospirales > Lachnospiraceae > Blautia_A. The sequence goes on along the minus strand of CAKRLX010000009.1, from coordinate 88,316 downwards.
AATCTGGGACAGCGGACAGAAAGCCGGACTGCAGGAGATCATGGATGAGTTTACCGAAGCAACAGGAATCAAAACAGAGCTTCAGGTAGTTGAGTGGAGCAGCTACTGGACACTCCTTGAAGCTGGCGCTTCAGGCGGAGATATGCCAGACGTATTCTGGATGCACTCCAACGAAGCAGTAAGATATATGTCAAATGACATCTTACTTGATCTGACAGACAGGATTGCAGACAGCGATAAGCTTGAAATGGACAAATTCCCGGAAGACATTAAAGAAATGTATCAGTGGGACGACAAAACATACGCAGTACCGAAAGATATCGATACAATTGCAATGTGGTACAACAAAGACATGTTTGATGAAGCCGGAATCGAGTATCCGGATGGAAGTTGGACATGGGATGAGTTCTACGATATCGCAGAGAAACTTACAAAAGAAGACGGAAGCCAGTATGGTTTCGCAGCAAACCCGTCTAATGAGCAGGATACATGGATGAACATTATTTACTCTATGGGCGGATGTGTACTGACAGATGACAATAAATCTGGTTTTGATGATCCTAACACAGTAAAAGCAATGGAATTTGTTGATAAATGTGTGAAGAACGTAATGCCGCCAGCATCTACAATGTCTGAGACAGGTACAGACGTACTCTTTGGATCAGGTAAAGTAGCAATGATCGCTCAGGGATCCTGGATGGTATCTGCTTTCAAAGATAACGATTACATCAAAGAACACTGTGACGTAGCAAGACTTCCTAAAGATGCAGAAACAGGTAAGAGCGTATCTCTGTACAATGGTCTTGGATGGGCTGCTTCTGCAAACACATCCATGCCTGACGAAGCTTTCCAGTTGATCGAATGGTTTGGTACCAAAGATATGCAGCAGAAACAGGCTGACCTTGGCGTAACAATGGCAGCTTACGAAGGAATGTCTGAAGGATGGGTTAACAGTGTTGACTGCTTCAACTTACAGCCATACATGGATGCTATGGATGATATCGTATTCAGACCACATACAAATGCAACACTTGCATGGTGGAATCCAATGTGTGAAGAACTCAAAAAACCATGGAATGACGAAGAAAGCATGGACGATGCATGCAAGAACATTGTTACAATTATGAACGATGCAATCGCTGAAGAATCTTATTGATCTTAAAGATTAGAGAAAGCTGCCACATACCGGCAGCTTTCCATATCAGAGTTTATAAAAAAGGAGTGAGATACGTGGCAAATCCAAAAAAAGGTACAAGTCAGGCACGGAATGAGTTTATCTGGGGATGGCTGTTCATTCTTCCAACAATGCTTGGACTGATCATCTTAAATATCTATCCGATCTTTAAGACGATTTACGAGAGCTTCTTCAAAACCGGAGATTTCGGTAAGGGTAATATCTTTGTTGGTTTTGACAACTATGTGAAACTGTTCCATGACGCCGAAGTATGGCAGGCATTGATCAACACTTTTAAATACGCTATTGTGGAAGTTCCGTTTTCCATTGCCATTGCGTTGATACTGGCAGTTTTGTTAAACCGCAAAATGAAAGGCCGTAGCATTTACAGAACAATCTTCTTCCTGCCTATGGTTGCCGCTCCGGCTGCGATTGCCATGGTATGGAGATGGCTGTTCAACTCAGAGTTTGGTCTCCTCAATCATATTTTCCACGCAAAGATCAACTGGATCTCTGATCCTAGAATTGCAGTATTTTCAATTGCAGTCATCGGTATCTGGTCCATCATTGGTTATAATATGGTACTTTTCCTTTCTGGTCTGCAGGAGATACCGAAAGACTATTATGAAGCAGCAAGCATTGACGGAGCAACTGGTATCAAACAGTTTTTCCATGTTACGATCCCGCTGCTTTCACCAACGATTTTCTTTGTAATGGTTACCCGTGTGATCGGTGCCATGCAGGTATTCGACCTGATCTTCATGGTCATGGACCGAAACAATCCTGCACTTAACAAAACACAGTCACTCGTTTATCTGTTCTACCAGAACTCCTTTGTACAGAATAACAAAGGATATGGTTCAACAATCGTTGTACTTCTTCTTGTCGTGATCATGATCCTGACAATCTTCCAGAATATTGCACAGAAGAAGTGGGTTCACTATAATTAAGGAGGGATAACTATGTCAACAAGAGATAAAGTAAACAGAGTTCTGATCCATGTTATCCTGATCCTGGTATCCCTTACGATGCTGGTACCTTTTTTATGGATGATTCTGACAGCTTTCAAAACTATGACAGAGGCTACATCTGTCAACCCGTTCGTAATCTTTCCCTCCACATGGAGATGGGACAGCTTTAAAGAAGTAATTGAAAATATGGATTTCTTACATCTGTATCTCAACACATTACTTCTGATTCTGGGACGTGTAATCTGCGCGGTCCTGACCGCAACACTGGCTGGTTATGCATTTGGCCGATTAAACTTTAAAGGTAAAAACATTATGTTCTCGCTGGTGCTTTTCCAGATGATGGTACCGGGACAGATCTTTATCATTCCGCAGTACTTAATGGTAAGTAAAATGGGAATGCTCAATACTATTTTTGCATTAGTATTCCCTGGTATTGTAACCGCGTTCGGTACTTTTCTTCTTAAACAGGCTTATATGGGACTTCCAAAAGAACTGGAAGAAGCAGCTCGACTCGATGGATGTAATATTGGGCAGACATTTCTGTTTGTTATGGCGCCTCTGACACGTTCTTCCATGGTAGCTCTTGGAATCTTTACAGCAGTATTTGCATACAAAGACCTGATGTGGCCTTTGATCTGTAACAAAGACGTAATGCCGCTGTCCGCAGCACTTGCAAAGATGCAGGGACAGTACACCAATAACTATCCGCAGCTGATGGCAGCATCTCTGCTTGCATGTATCCCAATGATCATACTGTATCTGATCTTCCAGAAACAGTTCATCGAAGGTATTGCAACATCAGGCGGAAAACTGTAAAAATAATGCTCAGGTGATAACAGAAAGGGGTAAACAGGATGAAACCAGGAAGTCTTTTTGACAGGATATTTGGATTTTTAGGGCAGTTGATCGCTTTGAATTTATTGTGGATCGTTTGCTCCCTTCCGATTATCACGGCAGGGGCATCGACCACTGCATTATTCTACTGTACATTAAAACTCCATAAAGATGGAGATATCAGAGTAATTCGTGACTTTTTTAGAAGCTTTAAACAGAATTTTAAACAGTCAACACTTATCTGGATTCTGATGCTGGCAGCCGGAGCGCTGATCCATATGGAAAAAAGTGCTCTGGCAGTAATGCCAGGATCAGCGTCAGTAATCTTTAACTATGTGATTCTTGCGGCATTTATTCCACTGATCGCAGTTGCACTGTATATTTTCCCTACAGTTGCAGCATTTGAAAATAAAATAACAACTTTGATAACAAACGCATTTTATTTTGCGGTTAAACATATAGGCTATGCGATTGCCGTTGCAGTGATTACAATCCTGCCAATGACAATGACACTTGTAGATGCAAAACTCTTTCCAATATATATGCTGATCTGGCTGATGGTGGGATTTTCACTGACAGCTTATGCAGATTCATGGTTTATGTGGAAATTGTTCCGTCCGTATTTTGCACAGGATGGAGAAGAAGAACTTTTAAAAGACACAGAACCAGATCAATACGTATTTTAAAAAATATTTTTTAACGAGAGGTACAGACTATGGAATGGATTAAGTATCACGAAAAAGAGAAAGTATTTGAGTTAAAAACAAAAAACAGCACTTATCAGATGCAGGTAAGAGAGTATGATACTCTGGTTCATCTGTATTATGGAAGTCCGGTAGGGGATACGCTGATCACAGACCGAATCGTTGGTGTGGACAGAGGATTTTCCGGAAATCCTTATGAGGCGGGAACCGATAAGACATTTTCCCTGGATACACTTCCACAGGAATATACTGCATATGGAAATGGTGACTATCGTATCAATGGTCTGGAGACAGAGCAGGCTGACGGAAGTGACACTGCAAATCTGAAATATGAATCCTATGAGATTTCAAAAGGAAAATACAGCCTCAAGGGACTTCCGGCAATGTTTGCAAAGGAAGATGAGGCAGAAACACTGGAAATCGTTCTGAAAGACCATGCCAGCGGATTGCGTGCTCATCTTCTTTATGGCGTATTTCCACAGTTTGATGTGATCACAAGAGCAGTACGCCTGGAAAATACAGGTACCGCACCGGTCACAGTAAAAAAAGCAATGTCCATGGAGATGGATTATGAATACAGAAAACTGGATGCTGTTCATTTTTATGGAAAACATAACATGGAGCGTCAGATGGAAAGAACGCATCTTGGCCATGGAAACTGGTCTGTAGGAAGTATCCGCGGTACTTCCAGTCATCACCATAATCCATTTGTGATCCTCTGCGACAGAAATACAGAAGAGGCTCATGGTGATTGCTATGGATTTGCACTTGCCTACAGTGGAAATTTTGTATTTGAAACCGAAGTAGATCAGGTAGGGCATACACGTGTAGAAATGGGAATCAATCCATATCATTTCTCCTGGACCCTGGAAAAAGGAGATGTTTTTGAAACTCCGGAAGTGATCATGACTTATTCGGCAGAAGGTTTCGGAAAGCTTTCCAGAAATTATCATGATGCCTACAGAAACAATCTGATCCGCAGTAAATATGTCAATCAGCCAAGACCGATCCTGGTTAATAACTGGGAGGCAACCTATTTTGATTTTGATGCAGATAAGCTGTATCATATTGCAGAAGAGGCAAAAAATATCGGCCTTGATATGTTTGTTCTGGATGATGGCTGGTTTGGTAAGCGAGACAATGATTTCTGTGCACTTGGTGACTGGGTAGTAAACGAAGAGAAGATCAAAGGTGGTCTTCCGGCACTTGCAGAGAGAATTCATGGTCTCGGCCTGAAATTTGGACTCTGGGTAGAGCCTGAGATGATCAATGAGGACAGTGATCTTTACAGAGAACATCCAGACTGGGCATTAAAAATTCCGGGACGTGCCATGAACAGAAGCCGTCACCAGCTGAATCTGGACATTACAAGAAAAGAAGTTCGTGACCATATTATGAATCAGATCTTCAGTGTTCTGGATGCATGTAAAGTAGATTACGTGAAATGGGATATGAACCGCAGTGTAGATAACGTATTCTCAGCAGCACTTCCAAGAGAGCGCCAGGGAGAAGTTTATCACAGATATGTTCTTGCAGTTTACGAAATGATGGAAAGTCTCGTTCAGAGATATCCGGATCTTTTATTTGAGGGCTGCTCTGGCGGCGGCGGAAGATTTGAGGCAGGAATGCTTTATTATTCACCACAGATCTGGTGCAGTGACAATACAGATGCGATCGACAGACTGAAGATCCAGTACGGTACATCTTTTGGATATCCGATCAGTGCGATGGGATCCCATGTGAGTGTATGTCCGAACCACCAGTCCGGAAGAATCACACCATTTGAGACAAGAGGAATCGTAGCATCAGCAGGAACTTTTGGATACGAACTGGATCTGATGAAGATGTCTGAAGAAGAGAAAAAGATCGCAAGAGAGCAGATTCTGAAATATAAGGAGATGGAACATCTGGTACAGACCGGGGATTACTACCGCCTTGTGAATCCATTTGAAAATAACAATCATGTGCTCTGGCAGTTTGTATCTAAGGATAAGAAAGAGACTGTTGTATGTGGCGTAAGACTGCACAGCGAAGCAAATCCGCATATTTATCTGTTTTACCCACAGGGTCTGGATGCAGATATGAAATATGAAGACATTGATACTGGCAAGGTGTATACAGGTGCGGCACTTATGAAAGCCGGACTGCCATTACTATTAACAACAGGCGATTACCAGCCAATCAAATATACATTCAGGGCAGTGGAAAGAAAATAGGAAGAATGTGCGAAAGAAGCTGGAATATCGGTCCAGAGAGAATTTGATATAACGGATACAGAAAAAGCGGTTCAGTTCCGAAGTTACGATAACTCCGGCATACTGATCCGCTTTTGTTTTTGAGAGAAAATTTACTCCTCCGGGATTTTCTGAATGATGGTTCTGTTAATAACGATCAGGTAATGGAAGCTAATGATACGGAGAGCCGGAACGCCGATTGCCAGCATGTCTTCTGATGCATTGAAAAATCCGAGAAGAACCTGCGGAATTCCCTCAAAGGCGAGGAAGCCAATAAAAGTAAAGCAGAATGCAATCAACATACTGATCTTAACAGTCAGAAGCATACGCTTTCTGTGACGGGCACCATAGTTGTAAGCAATGATAGGTGTGATTCCGTTGTTCAGGCCGAATACTGGCATGAAGAAAAAGCTCTGCAGTTTGAAATATATGCCAAATACAGCAGTGGCTGTAAAGGAAAAATTCACCAGTATCAGATTCATGGAATAAGTCATGACAGAACTGATGGACTGAGGAAAGATGCGTGTCTGACACTGGAACCTCATAAAAAGGCTAATTCTGTAATAGAGATTGGAGAAGAAAAAGAGTGATAAAATATAAGTAAGTACGATAAGACTAAAAAATAACCAATAAAAGCTGTAAAAATCCACGTTGAATTTTACAGCTTTTTGTGTATAATAAAAGTAACAGAAACAATAAGAATATGGACGCACAGTAGGTTGTGCTCATGAGCAAGAAGCGAATGCGAATGTACGCTTTATTAAGGAAAGGAGCTGAAAAATATGGCAAATATTTTACCAGTGTCTGATTTGAGAAATTATAATGAAGTTTTAAAAAATTGTCATAAAGGAGAACCAGTATACCTGACAAAGAATGGCAGAGGACGTTTTGTAGTTATGGATATTGAAGACTACGAGCGTGATCGTGCAGAGAAAAAGCTTCTCCTGAAGCTGCAGGAAGCCGAAGAAGCAGTGAAAGATGGTGAAGGTTGGCTGGATCTGGACGAACTGAAAGCACTTGTGGGGGAATAAGATGTTAAAACTGCGGATCAATCCGATTGTTGCAAAGGATCTTAAGAATATCCGGGATTACATTGCCGAAGATAATGAAGATTATGCAGCAAAGACCATAAAGGAAATTTACGGTAAATTTGAGAACCTTCAGATGTTTCCGGGAATGGGTTCCGATCTTTCAAAACGAGTCAGTTTTCGGACAGACTATAAATATGCAATATGGGAAGATTATGTGATTATCTACAAAGTAGGAAGCGAGTATGTAGAGATTTATCGTGTGATTAATCGGTGTCAGGATATCACGAGAATCTTTGATTGATAACAGAGATGTGATAACAAATTGATAACACCGTTCAGTACAGCCTGTGGACTTTGGACAGTGGAACACATATAAAACCAGATAGAACCATAATACCAATACTAAAAAGTATAGTGATAAGATTTTATTTGCGAATTCGAATAATCCACACAATTATAAGATGCCAGTATTTATGCGGGTTACAAGCAAATTTGCTTAGTGATTGGCAACAAAATGGCAACATTTTGTGATTATTCAAAAGATAAAAATTTTATTTCATAACGTATATAAAGAAACCTTACTGATTTTCAGAAGTAAAAAACTGAATATCGGTAAGGTTTTCTTTTTTCTTAATTTTCTCTTTTAGAGTGGAATCTTGCTAGTGTGAAGTATTATATAACCAAATTGAAAGACAAGAAATATTTGACGAGACAGGGAAGTAGTCAAAAAGGAAAGTGGAAGATATTGAAAAAATGCGATTAACACTTGTATCAATTTGTGATAAACATATGAAATGTAAGGAGGAGTTTCTGCAAAGCTGTAAAAAATCACGTTGAATTTCACAGCTTTTTTTATATAATAAAAGTAGCAGAAATAACATGAAGTCAAAGGAAGGGGCTGAAAGAATATGGCAAATATTTTACCAGTGTCTGATTTGAGAAATTATAATGAAGTCTTGAAAAAATGTCGTAAAGGAGAGTCAGTATATTTGACTAAATTTGAAGAAGTCTAAGGAAAAACCAGATTATCAGATAATGAAGCCGGGGCAGAATTTCCAAAAAGGAACGCTGCCTTATTCATTATATCAACAGAAAGTGGAGTATCTGTTATGTTTCATATCTTACCGGGGAATTTTTTCGTCCCATTATCTTCACCCAATCGAATTGTATACTGGGAATGTATCTGTAAGCTGTTTTCAACAATGGAGCATCAGCTTTCTTTTGGTGTGGAAAGAGATGTTCTTGTGGATGAACTGGAGTATTATTTTGACCAGACACAGGCAGCAGAAATGCAGGAAGAAAAGGAATTTCAGGCTCTGGACAGCCGTGGAAAAGCCAACAGCATGATCAGAAAACTGGAGGCTTATGGATGGATTGAAATAGAAACGGACAAAAGCTATGTACAGAGGGTGAATTTTAAAGAATATGCTGTAAAAATCATAAAAACTCTGCTTGAGATCGCAGATGGAAAGCAGATGGAGTATCAGGGATATATCTATACAATTTACAGTCTGGCGCGCAGCAATACTGATCATCCGGGAATTGTACTTCTGCAGATCCTGGAAAATACAGATATGCTGATCACCGGACTTAAGAATCTGAATTCCAGTATCAAGCATTATATAGATGAACTGACGAAGCATAAGACTGTGGCAGAAATCATGAATGCACTGTTTAACGACTATATTACCAATATTGTTGACAAGGCATATCATCGCCTTCTTACTTCGGATAATGTGTCAAAATTCCGGCCGGAGATCATAGAACGTCTGGAAAGCAAAAGCCATAATGAAGATTACATAACAAAAGCATCTCGGGAGATTGCTGGTATCAAAGAAGTTTCAGAAGAAGACGGAAGAGATCTTGTGTATATGTACCTTCATGAGATCATAGAAGCTTTTCGCAATATGGACGATATCCTGACGGAGATCAATCACAAAAATACGCAATATCAGCGTGCGGCAATCAACAGAGCAAGATTTCTTCTTTCAGGAGATGAAGATGTCCGGGGACAGCTGAAAGAAATTCTGCTGGGGATCAATGAAGTAATGAACGAAAAAGAGATGAACCCCGGAGGAATTTACAGAATTGAGTTTTTGGACGAACTGGTTCGGATATACAGCAGCAGTGTAATAGATGAAAATTCACTGTATTCTCCAACCGAAGGGCGTAAAGAATTTGTTCCACAGGAGCTGGTACCGGAAGAACCGGATCTTGTAGAGCGACAGGAAAAAATCCGCCGGCTCACAGAAAAAATGCAGAACGTTTTGAGTCCGGTGAAGATTGGAATGTATGTTGAACGGCAGCTGGGAGAAAGAAAACAGATGCGAGCGGCACAGCTTCCGTTGAACAGTGAAGAAGATTTTATCAGGATTATTTATATCCGTCTTTACGGACAGAGAAAAAATATGAAGTACAAGGTCGAAAGCCTTGAAGAAATACAGATGGGTGGCTATCGTTTTAGAGATTTTGTGATACGGAGGAAGTCATAATGGAATTGCTGGAAGGAATGCTTCAGAAAGATAAAGATGAATTTAAGCGTATTTGTAATCGTCTGCTGAGCAACTGTTTTATTTGCAAAGGAAATCAGACCAGCCGTTCAGATTATTATTTTGTCCTCAAATACAGAGAGAAATTCCGCGATTTTCTGGAAGTGCTGGGATATCGTCTGGAAATCAATGAGGAGTATGGAGTGATCCAGCTGACAAATCCGCAGAATTATAACCGGAAGAATCTGAAACTATATGAATCTATTATTTTGCTGATTCTGAGGATTCTGTATGACGAGAAAAAGAGGGAGCTTTCAACATCGAATGAAGTGATCGTTAATCTTGGAGATATTCAGGACAAATATCTCAGTCTGAAAGTCCGTGAAAAAATGATAGACAAAACAACTATGCGAAATGCATTAAATCTTTTCAGACGTTTTCAACTGATTGAAATTCTGGATAAAGATCTGTCAAAAGAGGAATCGAGGATTCTGATTTATGATTCAATTCTTATGGCAGTTCGGGTGGAAGATATCCGTCAGACTTATGAGAAGCTGGAACAATACAGGAAGGGGAAAACTACAAATGAAGAAACTGACGCGGATGAAGCTGATTAACTGGCATCGCTTTACAAACTGTACCATAGATTTTGGCAGTTCCACTTTGATTTCGGGAGAAAATGGCGCCGGTAAGTCTACTCTTCTGGATGCGATTCAGTTTGTAGTGACCTGTTCTGCAAATGCTTTTAATAAAGCGGCTCACGAAAACGGTAAGAGAAAACTGACTGGCTATATCCGATGCAAAACCGGGCGGGAAAGCAAGCCATATGAACGAATCGGTCAGTTAAGTGCACATATTGCACTGGAATTTTATGAAGAAAGCAGAAAACGCTATTTTATCATTGGTGCGGTGGTAGACTCTGCTTCTGAAGGGCAGGAAACGGTTGTCAGGTATATGATTGATAACCGACAGTTATCAGATAAAATGTTTCTGAATGAGAGGCATATACGTTCTATTGCGGAATTCAGGGCAGCCAATGCCAAGGAAATCAGGCAGTGGTGTAATACGCAGGGTGAAGCAAAGAAAATGATCCAGGGAAAATTCGGCCGTATTGAAGATAAATTTTTCAGGCTGATCTCGAAAGCGCTGGCATTTAAACCGATTGATGACATTAAAGACTTCGTGTACTCCTATGTACTGGATGAAAAAGAAGTAAACATAGATGTTCTTCAGGAAAATGTCCGGACTTATCAGGATCTTGAACGTACACTGGAATCTGTGAAGAAGCGAATGCAGAAACTGGAGCTGATCGAGCAGCATCATGATGAAGTGCTTGACTGTGAGAAAAAAGACCAGATGTATGAGTTTTTTCTTGAGCAGTCCCGGCTGGATATCACCAGGGAAAATATCCAGAGTGCGCAGTCTCAGATTCGCTCAGAAGAATATCGCCTGAAACAGGTTCAGGAGACCCTGGAACAGTTGAAAGAAGAGTGGAAAAACAGGCAGGAGATGGAAACAAATCTTCGTGTGGAACTGAAACAGAATAAAGATTTTCTGGCACTGGAGGAGCAGGAAAAAGAAAAAGACCGTCTTGAAGCAGAATTACAGGGTTGTATGACTGAAAGAAAAGAACTCATGCGCAGTGTAAGGAAAGCTGTGGAGAATACGGTGGAATTGTTGAATGTACAGAATGTAGACAACTGCATCAGGGAATACGGTGAAGCTCTTAAAGATGTGGAACATTATCCGGATATTGCACAGCTGAAAGAACTGACTTCAAAGGTGATTGATTATAAGAAATCCATGTATGAAAAGATGCACTGCAAAATAGCAGAAATCCAGGTAGAGATCAACAGTCACCGAACGGAACGTGAAGAAGTATCACAGAAAATTAAACGTCTCGAAAAGAAAAAACTGACTTATCCGGGCAGCGTGGAACGGTTGGTTTCGTCCGTGAAAGAAGAATTTGTGCAGATTGGGCGAAAATCAGAACCGCATGTACTGTGTGAACTTCTGGAAATAAAGGATGAGCAGTGGAGGAATGCTGTAGAAGGCTATCTGAATACACAGAGATTTTATGTTCTGGTAGAGCCGGAGAGCTTTGACATTGCACTGGGGACATATGACAGACTGCGCAGGGAGAAAAAAGCCTTCGGTGTTGGACTTATCAATACGCAGAATATGGATCAGTATGATAAAGCACCTGAGGGAACTCTGGCATCTGTAGTTACGTCAAAAAACAGATATGCCCGCAGGTATATCAATATGATTCTTGGAAAAGTAATGCTCTGTGACCGCTATGAGGACCTGAAAAAATATCCGGTTTCTATTACCAGAGAATGCATGCGTTATCAGAATCGTGTGGCAAGTGCGATAAATCCGGAAGTTTTCAATGTCCCATTTATCGGAAGTCATGCACTGAAAGTACAGCTGGAACAGGCAAAGAAAAAACGAGAACAGTTGGATATCAGAATTTCAGAGCTGGAAAGCCATCTGAAATCGATGAATGCCATAATTATTTCTTTAAATACTGAGGCAGATGTAGATATTAAATACCGTCTGGATGTGATTGCTCGGATGCATATGATTCAGACCGGAATCAAAAAGTGCGAAGATAATATAAAAACGCTGAAGAAAAATGCAACATTGATTCAGAAGCAGGTGCAGCTTGAAGCACTGGAAAAACTTTGTGCAGAACTTCAGAGAGAAATTGGTGACAATAATCGGAAAATTGGAACAATTCAGCAAAAACAAGAAGAAAAGAAGGCTCTGCTGGAACGTTTGACGGAAGAACAGGTTCAGATTCAGAAACAGGTGACGGATCTTCTGGAAACCGCAGGTGATATTCAGAGTTCCTGGATAAAAGAGTATGAAACACAGACTGCTCAGAAAAGTTATGAACAGTTCAGGGATAATTACGACAGACGCAGAAAAGCTAATGAAACAATCCGTAAGGGTGCTGAAACCAAAATGATCGACAGTATGATCGTGTATAAAACCGAACATGATTTTGGCGCAGCTCCGAGCATGGAAGGATATCCGGAATTTGCTTCTGTTTATGAGCGTCTGAGAACTTCGGAACTTCTGGATTATGAAGAAAAAGTACAGTCTGCCCGCATGTCTGCAGAAGAAGAGTTCAGGGAGCAGTTTCTTGCCAAACTTCAGGAAAATATGAAGCAGGCACAGGGTGAGTTCAAAGAACTGAATAAAGCATTGAAAGATATCACATTCAGTAATGAAAGATACGAATTCATTTATATGCCAAGTGGGAATTACCGGAATTATTATGATATGATCATGGATGATTTTAATGTAGTTCAGGGAGAATCCATTTTCAGTGGTATTTTTCATGAAACACACAAAGAAGTCATTGATGAGCTGTTTGAACGACTTGCGCTGAATAATGAGAGTAGTTCTAAAACTCTGGCAGAATTTACTGATTATCGTACTTATATGGACTATGATATAAAAATTATTCATTCAGATGGAACGTTTTCCTATTATTCCAAGGTTTGTGAGGAGAAGAGCGGCGGCGAAACCCAGACACCGTTTTATGTGACAGTTGCGGCATCTTTTGTACAGTTATACACAAATAATATCGGAGGCGAAGCTGCCGGTCTCGTAATGTTTGATGAGGCATTTAATAATATGGACGATGAACGTATCGGAGGTGTGCTGGAATTTATGAACCGTCTGCCGCTGCAGCTTATCATTGCTGCGCCACCAGACAAGATTCAGTATATTGGCCCGTCTGTAGAAGAAACATTGCTGGTGCTGACAGATGAAAAAGTTAGTTTTGTGGAGAAATACTGCCATGAAGTATGAAGAACATATTTTGCATGCGCTGTTGGATTCTTATGAGAGAAGCAGTCTTTCCAGAGGAGAAAATACAGTAGCTGTGCATATCTCTTTTATGATAAACAAAAAGACGATGCCGACTTACTTTGATGAAAATTCTCTGGCATATGAAGAAATACACGAGGCGGCAAATTATCTGGAAGAGCTTGGATACACTCGTTCCGAATGGAAAGCAGGGAAGAAAAATCATATTCTGCAGAAAATAGTTCTCTGTGATGAAAAAGCAGACGAGATTTATAAGTATCTTGGTCGTATTCCTGAGAAAAAGATGCAGCAGGAGCAGATTCAGGTGCTTAAAGAGCTGAAAAATGAATATGCAACACCTGCTGCCGGGAATTTTATCCGCTGGCTTATTCAGAGACTTGAAGCAGGAAAAACAGTAAAAGAGTATCTTGATCTCGAAAATATTGGAGAAACGAGGCAGCTGATCAGTGCAATTGCGGCGATAGAATCAAATCAGAAGGAAACATATATCCGTGAATTTTCGATTCTATGTTTTGGAGACAGTAAGGAAATGGAAAAGAAGCTGGGGCTGATCGGGAAAATTTTTCGCAGATTTTCAGATGATTTTGCTGAAATGGACACAGACGCCATCCTTGCAGAATATGGAATTTACCATACGCCTAATTATGTATATATGAAAGGCAGCGGCAGTCTGCGCATTGGGACGCCGGATTCATGCAAAATCAATCTTGGCAGTCTTCATCAGGGAATCGGTCTGTCAGGGGAAGATCTTGACAGTCTTGAATGGATCACAGATGTTCCGGTCCGAAAGGTTATTACGATAGAGAATCTGACTACTTTTTTCCGTTGGAAGGAACCGGACAGTATACTGATATATCTTGGAGGCTATCATAATGCAGTGAGAAGAATTCTTCTGCAAAAATTGTACAGAGCTTTTCCGGAAGCGGAGTATTTCCATTTTGGAGATATTGATGTAGGCGGTTTTGAGATTTACAGAGATCTATGTTGTCGTACGGGAATACCTTTTCATACATACAGGATGGGAATTTCAGAATTGAAACAATATGAATGTTATGCGAAAAAACTGACAGCGAATGACAGGAGAAGACTTGAAATCTTGCTTGAAAATAAAGAATATGAAAATGTATGGCAGGTGCTGAAATACATGAAGGAGCACGGTCAGAAACTGGAGCAGGAGAGTATAGTTCCTAACTGGCTGTGAAGAAATTTACTGGTTACACAAATTAAGAAAATCTTCATTTATGAGGAAAAGACAGCAGAAATAATTGATTTTATCAGTGCAAAGGGGAGCTTGGGAAAGAAAGCTCTGTATACAGGATCGCTTCATGAATTTGGTCGTAAAGATGGAACTGCGATTTATCAATTAATAAAAAACGGAGAAAGCTTCAGAGAAAAGATATAAAATTGGGAATTGACACCCTATAAAATAGGATATACTATAATAGCAGGAAGAAAGGTGAATACTAGTGACGAGAACTTTTATAGAAGTTCCACTTTTTACAAAACGCTGGAAAGAGATTGGTCTCAATGACAGAGAGTTACGCTCCTTACAAATGATGTTATTAAAAGACCCAGAGTCCGGTCCTGTTATGGAAGGAACTGGTGGAATCCGTAAAGTTCGATTTCCTTTGGAAAACAGAGGAAAAAGTGTGCTTAAAAAATTGGTAAAATCGTTAAAAAATGAAGCTGCCAGGAATAGGAGTTGATTTTATGAGTGCATTGTTTGACGATCTAAAACAGGGATTGCAGGAAGCGATTGCATATGAAAAAGGACAGGGAACTGCACGAGTTAAGACTTATATGATTGCTCCGGTAAGAGAATATTCTAATACCGAAATTCGGGAAATTAGACTGAAAGCGGGTATGACACAGAGTGTATTTGCTTCATACATGGGAGTATCGAAGAAAACTGTAGAGGCCTGGGAGGGAGGAAGGACTCATCCAACTGGTCCTGTATTTCGATTGTTGGAGATACTGGCTTCTGATGATCCGGAACAAACCAAATATATAGTAATGAAATAATTCTACTGCGAAATAACAATCGACTACAAATCGGTTGTTATTTTTTTGCCTTCCAGGAGATATTTGTTGAAAAAACTCTTTACAATGCATACAAAAAGAAATATAATAAATTACAACGATTAAACAATTAAAACAATCAAACAAAAGGAGGGCGAACAATGACTTCAAATGCACAGAAGATTAAAACAAGATACCGGGAACTGCTGGCAGATGGTAATCCGCATACGAGACAGGAACTGATAGATTATGCGCAGAATGCAGAAAGTGGAATGGAATTCACTCCCGGAATGTATGCAGGAGCCTTGAAATCGCTGGTTGACACAGAGAGAGATTATAAATGTATTTCGAGAGGTGTGTATCAGTTAACATTTCATGGACAGAGAGACAGATATGCAGACAGGCTGATTAATTCATATGTGAATACACTGAAAAATGCGCTGGAGCAGATAGAAAGAGAAGAAGTAGATGCTTTTGAGGTTCTTGAATTTACAGAAGAAGAAAAATTAAAAATGAAAGAAATTAAACGTTGCATCCGGGAGATAAATATTACAATTTCCAGACTGGAATCTTCCGATACAGAAGAGAATCCTGCATAACAGATACAGAAAAAGCGGCTCAGCTCCGAAGTTACGATAACTCCGGCATACTGATCCGCTTTTGTTTTTGAGAGGAAATTTACTCCTCCGGGATTTTCTGTATGATAGTCCTGTTAATAACGATCAGGAAGATCACAGATACGATCAGAGAAAACACCTCTGCAATAGGGAAAGACCACCATACTGCGTGAAGGCCACCGAGTTTTGACAGGATATAGGCAGCAGGTACAAGTACAACCAGCTGACGCATGATTGACACGACCATACTGAAAATCGCTTTTCCGAGGGACTGGAACACAGTTCCTGCAATGATACAGAACCATGCGATCAGGTAATGGAAGCCAATGATACGGAGAGCCGGAACGCCGATTGCCAGCATGTCTTCTGAAGCACTGAAAAATCCGAGAAGAACCTGCGGAATTCCCTCAAAGGCGAGGAAACCAATAAAAGTAAAACAGAATGCAATAAACATACTGATCTTAACAGTCTGGAGCATACGCTTTCTGTGGCGGGCACCATAGTTGTAAGCAATGATAGGTGTGATTCCGTTGTTCAGGCCGAATACAGGCATGAAGAAAAAGCTCTGCAGTTTGAAATATACGCCAAATACAGCAGTGGCTGTAAAGGAAAAATTCACCAGTATCAGATTCATGGAATAAGTCATGACAGAACTGATGGACTGCATGATAATGGACGGAACACCTACAGCATAAATAGTTCCGATTATTTTCGGATCAGGGCGGAATCCTCTGAAAGTAAGGTGCACTTCGTGGTTAAACTTGTGATTGCAGATACCGGCAACTACGCAGGCAACGCATTGGCCGATAACTGTAGCAACGGCGGCTCCTGTTACGCCCATTTTCGGAAGTCCGAATAATCCGAAGATCAGGATTGGATCCAGAATGATGTTTGTGATGGCACCGCAAAGCTGAGATGTCATGCTGAAAATGGTTTTTCCAGTGGAGGTAAGCAGACGCTCGAAGAAGAACTGGGCAAAAAGTCCAAAGGAAAAAATCATAACAGTACTCAGATAATCAATTCCGAATTCCAGAAGTTCAGGGTTGGAGCCATGTGTCTGACTTGCATAAAACGGTCTTACAACAGTGAACCCCAGAATCAGGAACAGCAGATAACTCAGGCAGTAAAGAAAAGCAGCATTGCGAGCCGTCCGGTCGGCTTTCTCAAAATTCTTTTCGCCCAGAGACTTTGACAGTAGTGCATTCATACCAACTCCTGTGCCGGCGCCGACTGCGATCAGCAATGTCTGAAGCGGGAATGCCATGGAAACCGCAGTCAGGGCATTTTCCGACAGCATAGCAACGAATACACTGTCCACGATATTGTACAGTGCCTGTACAAGCATGGAGATCATCATGGGCAGCGACATATTCAGAACCAGCTTGCCAACAGGCATAGTCCCCATTTTATTTTCTGCAACAGGTGCAGTGTTTGTATCTTGTTTCATACTTCCTCCAATATGTGATTTTGATAATGTTTTTCAATAAACATGCTAACATGAATGAATTATATATGCAATGGATTAAGAAAAAAAGAGTTGACTGAGAGTTACTGTTCACAGGTAATATCCCGAGACATACGGGGTAACTGAAAGTAGTAATATCACTCAAGCTATGTTATCTTTAAAGAAAACAGGAGGGGAAGGTATGAGAAACAAAGGAAAAAGCTGCAAAATAATAATGTTTACTCTGGTATTGATGATATCATTTATCTCCGTCATACCAGGGAGTGTTGGTACAGTACAGGCAGCATCAAAAACACCGGTGGCCGCCCACGGAAGGCTGTCTGTAAAAGGAGCAGATCTGGTAGACAGTAAGAAACGCAAATTTCAGCTTCGGGGGATCAGTACGCATGGAATTAACTGGGACGTGGGATATCCGTATGTAAACAAGGGGGCATTCAGGACACTGAGAGATGACTGGGGAGTTAATGCAGTGCGGCTGGCAATGTATACATCGGAATATAACGGATACTGTTCCGGCGGAGATAAGCGTTCGCTGCGAAATCAGATTGACAAAGGTGTAAAATATGCCACAGAACTTGGAATGTATGTGATCATAGACTGGCATATCCTTAATGATGGAAATCCGAAAAGTCATCTGAAACAGGCGAAATCATTCTTTTCCACCATGTCAAAAAAATATAAAAATAACAAAAATGTGATATATGAAATCTGCAACGAGCCGAATGGATGCAGCTGGAAAACAATCAAATCTTATGCGGCTCAGGTAATAAAGACCATACGTAAAAATGACAAAAAAGCCATCATAGTAGTTGGAACACCTGCGTGGTCACAGCTTGGCTCGGATGGAACTCACAATGAAGTAGCGGAAAGTCCGATCAAAGGATATAAAAACATCATGTACTCACTTCATTTCTATGCAAATGAGTGGGCGCACAACGAATATCTTCCATCGAAACTGGACTATGCACGTCAGAAAGGCCTGCCTGTCATGGTGACAGAATTTGGAATGTCTGCTGCGAGCGGTGGAGGTGGAATCAGTACTTCTTCTACCGGAAAGTGGCTGAGCAGACTGGACAAAGCAAATGTCAGCTATTTCTGCTGGAGCCTCAGCAATAAAAATGAATCCTGTTCATTGCTGAAAGCGAGCACAAAAAAGACAGCTGCCTGGAAAACCAGAGAGCTGTCTTCAGCCGGAAAATATATACGATCCAGATACAAGGCAAGACGAAAAGCCCTGGGAAAAAGAGCCTGATCAATTTCAGGTTTTTTTTTCAATTATTCGCCCTTTTTCTTCTTTTCCAGATAATCATTCAGTTCAGCATTCGGGATATCAGTGATAAACATATGTCCCGGAGCGTGAGTAATAACGATAGGTGGTTTGGCATTTTCAACAGCAGCCTGAGGAGTTACACCACATGGCCAGAAAACAGGAATTTCACCATCATAAATATCAACAGCTTCGCCATAGTCTGGTTTCATGACATCTTTGACACCGACTTCTTCCGGATCTCCCATATGTACCGGTGCACCGTGAACGTTCGGCATCTGGAAGGTAATGTCATAGGCTTTTTTTGCATTTTCAGGAGTCATAGGACGCATGGAGCATACCATCGGACCGGAGAACGGACCAACAGGAACAGTCTGGATATTAGTTTTGAACATAGGTACATTACGTCCCTGGGCAATATGACGGATCTCGATTCCTTCTTTCATAAGAGCCTCTTCGAAAGAAAAAGAACATCCGATGAGAAAACCTACATAGCCTTCTTTCCAGTATTCAGAAGCATCAGTGATTTCTTCTGTAAAAACACCATCCCTGTAGATACGGTATTTCGGGATATCGGTGCAGATGTTGCCGCCCTCGCCCATGTCATGAGTTTCAGGAGTACCTTTAATGATTTCAAGAATCGGGCACGGAAATGGGTTCTTTTTGGCAAATTCTTCAAAATCAGCGGCATATTCCGGAGGAAGGATGACCAGGTTTGCCTGAGCGTAGCCACGGCACATGCCAGCGGTAGGAAAATCGATAACGCCGTCACGGATCAGCTTACGAACTTCAGCGGGTGACATGTTTACATAAGGTGTGATATCAAAAGCCATAATGAATACCTCCTGTTTTGTACTTTAATGTATTAATGATATAAATTATACTATACATAAAAAAGAATAATATTGCAATCATATATTCATGACAAAATATTTCTATATTATTGATATTGGTTAACGGAAAGAGGCTACCCGGTAACCTTCATATATAGTATACTTATGTTACTGTTTAAAGTTAAATATCCTGCGAGGTGTTTTGCCATGAATATGGCAAGTTACTGTTCACAGGCAATATTCCGCGAGGTGTTTTGCCATGAATATGGCAAAATCCCGAGACATACGGGGCAAAATCCCATCACCGAAGGTGATTTGGAATGGATTTTGACCAAGTTGCTGTGAACGGAGTGAACAGTAACTATGGCAAAAGTACTCAACTATGACATGGAGGAAAAATGAGTAACATTATAAAGATAACAGATTTGAATCTGCCGGAAATGGATATATATGCCAGGTGTACGGAAAATCAGCTCCTGCATTATTATGAACCGGCAGGAGGACTTTTTATAGCGGAAAGCCCGAAGGTAATACAACGTGCACTTGATACAGGATGCGTACCGGTTTCAGTTCTTATTGAAGATAAACATATAGAAGGAGAGGCAGCAGAAGTCCTCAGACAGTGTGGAGATGTCCCCATATATACAGCTCCTTTTGAAGTCCTGACAAAGCTGACCGGTTATAAACTTACCAGAGGCATGCTCTGTGCCATGCATCGCCCGAAACTTCCATCTGTAGAAGAAATATGCAAAGATGCCAGAAGAATCGTAATACTGGAAAATGTTATGAACCCAACGAATGTGGGGGCGATTTTCCGTTCTGCGGCAGCACTTAATATGGATGCAGTGATTCTCACAGCCGGGTGCAGCGACCCACTTTACAGGCGGGCAGCGCGGGTAAGCATGGGAACCGTATTCCAGATTCCATGGACAAGCCTGGACAAAAAAACTTCCTGGCCTGATCCCGGCATTCATATACTGAAAAAACTGGGATTCAAAACCGTAGCTTTTGCCCTCAGAAATGATTCAGTCAGTATTGATGATCCTGTGCTTATGCAGGAAGAAAAACTGGCAGTGATCATGGGAACAGAAGGCGAAGGCCTGGCTGCAGAGACGATGGCAGCCTGCGATTATACAGTAAAAATTCCCATGTCACACGGGGTGGATTCACTGAATGTTGCGGCTGCAAGTGCGGTTGCATTCTGGCAGCTGGGAAACAGATGATTTTGTGTACTGACAGTTTTCAGGAGGAAAAAAGAATGGATATCGTAGAAAGATTTTTAAAATATGTGCAGATAGATACACAGTCAGAAGATGACAGAGAAGAGTTTCCGAGCACGGAAAAACAGCGAAATCTGGCGGTTTTGCTGAAAAAAGAACTCATAGAGATGGGTGCTTCAGAGGTTCGTCTGGACGAACACTGTTATGTTTATGCAAAGATTCCAGCAAATACAGATCAGAATGTTCCGTCAGTTGGATTTATTTCTCATATGGATACAGCTCCGGCATGCCCGGGAACAGGAATTTTACCGCAGATTCACCGAGGATACGACGGCGGTGCGCTTATCTTGAATAAAGAGAAAAATATCACAATGAGTCCGGAGCAGTTTCCTGAACTTATGGATTATATTGGAAAAGACCTCATTACATCAGACGGAACGACCCTTCTTGGCGCAGATGACAAGGCTGGCGTTGCTGAAATTATGACAATGGCAGAGTATTTACTGACACATCCGGAAGTGAAACATGGGGATATCTGTATTGGATTTACGCCAGATGAGGAAGTGGGACGCGGCGCGGATTTTTTTGACCTGAAAGGCTTTGGCGCAGATGTGGCATATACTGTGGATGGAGGTGCACTTGGAGAGATCGAATATGAAAACTTCAATGCTGCCTCAGCAAAAGTGAAAATACATGGTGTAAATATTCACCCCGGTTCTGCAAGAGGACAGATGAAAAACTCACTTCTGATAGGAATGGAATTTCAGCAGATGCTGCCGGTGTTTGAAAATCCTGCATGCACAGACGGATATGAGGGATTTTTCCATTTGGATTCCATGAGTGGAAATGTAGAAGAAACCGTGATGGACTATATTATCCGTGATCATGACAAAAAGAAATTTCAGGAGAAGAAAGATCTCGTAACAGCTGCCGCAGAATATATGAACAAAAAGTACGGCGAGGGAACAGTGGAACTGATTCTGAAAGATTCTTACTATAATATGAAAGAAAAAATCGAGCCGCATAAATATCTTATTGAAGTTGCCAGGAAAGCAATGCAAGATGCTGGTGTTGAACCTGTAACATTACCTATCAGAGGCGGAACAGACGGAGCCAGACTTTCCTATGAGGGACTTCCATGCCCGAACCTCTGTACAGGTGGACTTAATTTTCACGGTCGATACGAGTATATCTGTATTCAGTCCATGGAAAAAATTGCAGAGATACTGACCGATATTGTAAAGAGGTTTGCAACCGGAGAAAAACAGGAGTTGCTGTGAGCCGTATTTCGAATATCACAGAAGTAAGTGACTTTGAATCGAAATTATATTATAATATATTATCAGGGTCAGAAAGTCTGAAGCTGCATGAGTTTGCTCATGAACGGATATAAGATTTCGGATCCGTCTTGAATACAGACAGGAGAAAAGAAATGAAAAATTTTGATCTCACTTTTTATAAAGGCAAAAAAGTTCTGGTAACAGGACATACAGGATTCAAGGGTTCCTGGCTTTGCCGTATGCTACTTGACCTGGGGGCAGAAGTAACAGGATATTCACTGGAACCGCCCACAGAGCCGGCACTTTTTACACTGGCAGACCTTGGAAGCCAGATGAATTCAGTTATCGGTGATATCCGTAATCTGGACAGGCTGATGCAGGTATTTCAGGAGACCAGACCGGAGATCGTACTTCACCTGGCAGCTCAGCCAATTGTCAGAGAATCCTACAAAAATCCGGTATACACTTACGAAACCAACGTGATGGGAACAGTAAACATTCTGGAATGTATCCGTCAGACGGACACTGTAAAATCATTCCTGAACGTGACTACAGACAAGGTATATCATAACCGTGAATGGGAGTGGGGCTACCGTGAAAACGATCCACTTGACGGATATGACCCATATTCCAACAGCAAGTCCTGTTCAGAACTTGTGACACACAGCTACAAAAATTCATTCTTTGCAGACAGAGATATAGCAATATCCACAGCAAGAGCCGGAAATGTGATCGGTGGCGGTGATTTTGCCACAGACCGTATTGTACCGGACTGCATCCGCGCAGCACTTGCAGGAAACCCCATCCAGGTACGCAATCCACACTCCACACGTCCATATCAGCACGTACTGGAACCACTGTATGCATACCTGATGATCGCAGCCCGTCAGTATGAAGACAGGAAATATGAAGGCTACTACAACGTAGGCCCCGGAGATGAAGACTGCGTGACAACAGGTGAACTGACAGAACTCTTTTGCCAGACCTGGGGTGAAGGCCAGACCTGGGAAAACCACTACACAGGAGGTCCACACGAGGCAAACTTCCTGAAACTCGACTGTTCCCGTCTGCGTCAGACTTTCGGATGGAAACCAGCCTGGGGTGTCAGAAAAGCCATCGAACAGACTGTAGCCTGGACAAAATCCTGGCAGGCCGGTGAAGACCTTAATACCGTCATGTCAGCCCAGATACATGACTTCCTAAAGATGGAATAAAAATCTGAATGTGGAAATACCCTCCCCATGCAGACAAACTAACCAAAACTCGCAGTCTATATTTTCATACAAACACGAAAGTGAAGCGACAGTTTGCTAGTACAGCGAATATTAAGTAACCGCCATATTGACTTGTCTGATTTTTCATATGCTGCGTTGTCGTCAATCGCCGTAGCCACCGCTACGCCTCATTCCTCCGCCTTGCTTATGAGAAAATCATTCTACGTCAATATAACAGATACTTAATTTTCGCTGTACTAGTAACAGATAAAAATATATGGTATGAAAATATAACAGCAAATAGCAATTTATAAATAAGTTTCTTATATACAAACTACCAGGTACAAGGATAACGATATAGTATTATACAGGTGGAAGCAATTGTTTTCGAGTACACAAACCTCTGCAAAAGTTATAGAAACACTTAGATTTCTCTGCACTGCGTAATACAAAAAAATCACAATGTCTGAACGAAGTGAGTTCGTGATTTTTTTGTATGCTCCTAGCAGAAAGAGAAAACTTTAGTGTTTCATAACTTTGAAGCCGTTTGTGTATCCGAAAACAATGACTTACACCGTGAATTATATAATATAAATCGAATATCACATACTGTAAATTATGATACAGATACAAAGAAGGAGAACCACATGTTTGAAAATATGACCGAACAACAGGCAAAAGACCAGATCCTCACCATGGTCGACAACTACTGCCAGAAATACCACAACAACCAGAAACCCTTCCACGAAGGCGACCGAATCCCCTACGCATCCAGAGTCTACGACTCAAAAGAAATGATGAACCTCGTAGACAGCGCACTGGAATTCTGGCTCACAGCAGGAAGATACGCAGACCAGTTTGAAACAAGCTTCGCAAAATACCTCGGAATCCGTTTCTGCTCACTCGTAAACTCAGGATCATCAGCAAACTTACTCGCATTTATGGCACTGACCTCACCACTTCTGAAAGAACGCCAGGTACTCCCGGGAGACGAAGTAATCACAGTGGCAGCAGGATTTCCGACAACCGTAGCACCAATGATCCAGTACGGCGCAGTACCCGTATTCGTAGATGTGACCATACCACAGTATAACATCGACCCTGCGAAACTTGAAGAAGCAGTGTCCCCGAAAACAAAAGCAGTCATGCTTGCACATACACTGGGAAATCCATTTGACCTGAAAGCACTGAAAGACTTCTGCCAGAAACATAATCTCTGGCTGATCGAAGACAACTGCGATGCACTTGGCTCCGAATATGAAATCGACGGACAGAAAAAACTTACGGGAACCATTGGTGATATCGGGACTTCCAGCTTCTATCCGCCACATCATATGACAATGGGTGAGGGCGGAGCAGTTTATACAGATAACCCGCTTCTTCACAAGATCGTTCGTTCTCTCCGTGACTGGGGACGCGACTGCAGCTGTCCTTCCGGAAGAGACAATCTCTGTGGACACCGCTTTGATAAACAGTATGGAGAACTTCCGCTTGGATACGATCATAAATACGTTTATTCTCATTTCGGATATAACCTGAAAGCCACAGATATGCAGGCAGCGATCGGATGCGCACAGCTGGAAAAATTCCCGGGGTTTGTTGAGAGAAGACGCCATAATTTCGCACGCCTCAGAAAAGGCCTGGAAGGAACCGAAAAATACTATATTCTTCCGGAAGCATGCCCGTCATCAGATCCGAGCTGGTTTGGTTTCCTCATGACATGCAAAGAAGGAACAGACCGTAACAAAGTAGTTCCTTATATTGAAAGCAAAGGTGTACAGACCAGAATGCTCTTTGCAGGAAACCTTACAAAACATCCATGCTTTGATCAGATGCGTGAAAAAGGAACCGGATATCGTATTGCAGGAAGCCTTGAAAACACAGATCGTATCATGAGAGATACTTTCTGGGTAGGTCTTTATCCGGGAATGACAGACGAAAAAATTGATTATATGGCAAAAGTGATCCGCGAGGCAGCAGAACAGTAATTCCGAAGACAGTAACGGAGGAAACAAAATGGAATTTGATGAAAAATTACGCTGGTATGGGTTCTGGGCGAAAGACCGCCTGGAAGGCGGAAAGATCCGCAGATATTATGATGAGATCAAAGACAGCTACCGAAAAGGAACCCCTGTGGAACATACACAGGAAAAAATCCGCAAGCTGATCGCTCATGCAGTACGAACAACAGAATTCTACAAAGATTACCCGGAGGACACACCACTGGAAAAAATGCCGGTCATGAACAAAGACGCATATCGTAATAATTACGAGGCATGTCAGTCCAGTGTGTACAAAGAAGCATCTGATAACCGAATCATGTATACAAGCGGATCTACAGGAACACCGTTTGCAATGATCCAGAACAGAAACAAGATACTCCACAACACAGCTGCGAGTATTTTTCTCGGTGCAGCAGGCGGTTATTATATCGGAATGAAAAATGCATTCGTCCGCATGTGGGTAGGAGATCATGCAAAGAAAAGCAAACTTTCACAGATTGCCGAGAATCTTATTATGATGGACTGCTCTAATCTGGACGATAAGAAACTTGCTGAAATGGTATCTGTCATCCGGGACAAAAAGGTCAAGGTCCTGATCGGCTACTCAGCAGCTCTTGGAGAAATCGGACGTTTTGTTGAGGAGCATAATGTAGATACCAGCGATTTCTGCATAAAAGCAATCCTTCCTATTTCTGAGAGCATGCCCAGTGAAGTTCGCAGAAAACTGGAAAAACAGTTCCGCTGTACAGTGCGTTCCTGGTATTCCAATGAAGAAAACGGAATTATGGGAATACAGAGAGAAGAAGACGAAAGCTACCGGATCGATACAGAAAGCTATTATTATGAGATTCTGAAACTGGACAGTGACGAACCGGCAGAACCAGGTGAACTTGGAAGAATCGTTATCACAGATCTTTATAATTATGCAATTCCACTGATTCGCTATGATAACGGTGATCTTGCTGTTTATGAAAAGACAGAAAAAAACGGCAGGGTAAAATTTTATCTGAAAGAGTTATACGGCCGTAGAGGAGATATGATCTATGACTGCAAGGGCAGGATTGTTTCACCGTTTGTACTCCTGAACGGTCTTTCCATGGCAAAAGGAATCAATCAGTATCGTTTTATCCAGGAAGACGTGACCAGATATACACTGTGGCTGAATGGAAACAAAGAAGAAATCGATGAAAAGGCTATTCTTGACTTTATTTCCCCATATTTTGGAGAAGAAGCTGAGATCATAGTAGAATATGTAGATGAAATTCCGGTACTGAATTCCGGAAAACGCAAATCATTTGAGAACAGGTGTGAGAAATATAATAAAAAATAATTCAAACCAAAAACGAATTGTATCAAACACAGCATATACCATAGGTGGTGCGCTGCTGATGAATGGTGTCCTGCAGATTATCGTATATCCTCTGCTGAACCGGATCATGGGCAGTGACCAGCTTGGTGAGCTGCTTTATCTTATGGGGCTGGTAGCGATTCTCTGTCCATCTGTAGGACAGGCTTTAAATACCAGCCGCCTTGTTGTGCGCAGGGATTATCAGGTAACAAATGGAGATTATAATATTCTGCTTCTTGCGTTTGGTGGGATCGGAACCCTTGCGGCATTGATCACTGCAAAATCTTCCATGACATCACCGGCCGTTATCCTTTGGACAGTTATTCTCCTGATGACGACTATTTTCCGGTATTATGGTGACGTGGAATACCGTCTGAATCTTAATTATCAGAAATATTTTGTTTATTACAGCGTACTTACTGTAGGATATCTGGCAGGTTTTGGCCTCTATTTCCTTACAAAAAACTGGTTTCTTGTATTTGTTACAGGTGAGGCAGCAGCCATTATCTATCTGGCAGCGACAGGAACTGTATTCAGAAATTTTTTCCAGAGAAGCCAGTGGTTTGGAAAAGCTTTTCGGAGAGGCGGATTTCTGGTATTTTCTTATCTTATTACGAATCTTACACTAAACATAGACCGCCTTGTACTTGAAAACCTCATCGGTCATCTTGCAGTTACCCAGTATTATGTGACATCTCTGATCGGTAAGACGCTGGTACTTCTGGTAGCGCCGATAAATACCATTATCATATCGTATCTGACCCGTAAGCAGGAACGTATGAATCGCAGACAGTTCCTGATGTTTACCGGCATCGGAGGTGCGGTCAGCTTTGTGTTCTTTATCTGTGCTCAGATCGGAACGCCGATCTTTGTAAAACTGTTTTACGGAGATCTTTATGAATCAGTAAAAGGAATGATCACTGTGGTTAATTTAAGTCAGATTCTTGGCGTATTATCTGCTTATCTGTTTATTGTGGTTCTTACTTTTACAGAGGAAAAATGGCAGCTTCTTCTGCAGATTTTCCATCTTGTGGTGATTGTGGCACTTGTATTGATTTTCACCGGAAGCGGTGGCATAATGGGGTTTGCAGAAGCAGTACTGATCGCCAATGCGGTGCGTGTGGCGGCGGTGATTCTGCTGGGACTTATTAAAGCCGGCAGATGATTATGAAAGGAAGAAGAAATGCAGGCAGGAGAAATTTTGAGACGTACAGCTTTTAATACTCTGGACAAACTTCAGGGCGGAAAGCTGGAAATGATAAAAAAAGTAAACAAGCGGGAGATTATGGAAGGCGTGACAGAAGACTATGTGCAGAGACGCATTGATACTCTTCTGGATCATGCGAAAAAACATTCCGCATACTATAAAAAATACGAGAATGCTTCAGACATTACAGAGTTTCCTGTGATGACAAAGATGGAATATAACCAGA
This sequence comes from uncultured Blautia sp., assembly GCA_934359835.1. Taxonomy (GTDB): domain Bacteria; phylum Bacillota; class Clostridia; order Lachnospirales; family Lachnospiraceae; genus Blautia_A. Next base: position 60,337 of record CAKRLX010000009.1, on the reverse strand, counting down.
ACAAAGACAGTATTCTCTGTGATACATATCAGGACAGAAAAGACAGCCTGTTCCGTCTGAGTACCAGCGGTTCTACAGGAGCGCCGTTTACTGTACTGTGTGATGGCGACAAGATGAACCGGGTAAATATGAACTTTATTTCTTTTATGGAGCTGAACGGGTTCCGTATGGGAATGAAGCGTGGCGAGTTCCGTGTATGGATCCCGGGCAAAAACGTGATATCCAAATGGAAGTCCTTCAAAAACAATCTCATTATGATTGATATTTCAAATATGGGAGATGAGGCACTGGCAGGAATCTGTGAGAAGATACGCCGTGAAAAAATACAGGTACTTGTTGTCTATTCCAGTGCCCTGACTGTACTTGCTAACTATCTGAAACGTAAGAATGTGGACATCAGCAAATGGGATGTGGAGATGGTCTTTGCCATGGGAGAAGCACTTCCGCAGGCAACTTATGATCTTGTAAAAGAAATCTTCGGATTTTCTCCGGTACGTTCTTATGGGAATAACGAAAATGGATTCCTTGCGTGTCAGGTTGGAGAAGAAGAACGCTATACAGTGGATCTTTATAATTTTTATATAGAAATGCTGGAACTTGATTCAGATAAACCAGTGAAACCTGGTGAGCTTGGCAGAATTGTTGTGACAGATTTTTATAATAAAGCATTTCCGATGATCCGTTACGATACAGGCGATACCGGTATCTATCAGGAAGTAACTGATGAAGATGGAAGAAAGCACGGTTACTTTACAGAAATATACGGAAGAAGAGGTTCCATGATGTATAACTGTGCAGGGGAGCCGCTTTCTATCCATGTATTCATGAATGTTCTTATTAATCTGGAAGGTGTTGTTCATCAGGCAAAATGTATCCAGTGGGAAAAGAAACGTTATCAGCTGTTTCTGAATGCTGACCGTAGTAAGATTAATGAAAAGGAAGTTGTGGATTCCTATCGGAAATATCTTGGCGCAGAGGCTCAGATCGATGTGACATATGTAGATGAAATACCGATCGAGGCATCCGGCAAACGTCTGGTATGCGAACAGAAATGTCCGGAGTATCTGACACAGCCCAAAACAGAAGAACAGCACGCGCAGGATGGAGAAAATAAATGAAACAGAAAGTTGCTGATTATATAGCTGATTATATTGCAAAATGGGGAATCCGTGATGTTTTTACAGTGACCGGAGGCGGAGCCATGCATATGAATGATGCTTTCGGGCATCATCCGGGGCTTCACTGTACTTATCAGCATCATGAACAGGCATGTGCAATGGCAGCAGAAGCATATGCGCGTGTGGATAACCGCATGGCGGCTGTCTGTGTGACGACCGGTCCGGGAGCAACCAATGCCATCACAGGAATTCTGGGAGCCTGGATGGATTCCATACCGATGATCGTTTTTTCAGGACAGGCAAGATATGCAACTACAGTTCCTGCTTCAGGTCTCAGACTTAGAAGTATGGGCGTTCAGGAGTGTAATATCGTTCCTGTTGTGACTCCGCTGACAAAATTTGCACATATGATCGTTCATCCTGAAAATATCCGTTATTATCTGGAAAAAGCTCTTTATATGGCTGTAAACGGAAGACCTGGTCCGGTGTGGCTTGATATTCCGCTTGATGTGCAGGGCGCAGTCATTGAAACAGATGAGCTGAACGGTTATGATCCTTCCGAAAATCCGGAAGAAAAACCGGCAGAGATTCCGGACGGTATCATAGAACAGATACTGAATAAAATAGAAACTTCTGAACGACCTGTTCTGACTCCGGGAAATGGTGTACGTCTTGCAGGTGCGATCAATGATTTTCACAGGCTTGTTGAGATTCTGGGAGTTCCTGTAGTGACGGGAATGAGCAGTGTAGATGCACTGGAATCTGAGAATCCGTATTTTGTAGGAAGAAGCGGTGGAACAGGAAACCGCCCGGGAAATTTTGCAGTCCAGAACAGTGATGTGCTGCTTTCCATAGGTAACCGCCAGGGGTTTGCGCAGACAGGATTTCAGTATCAGGACTGGGCAAGAGAGAGTTATACAATTCTGAATGATATTGATGAAAACGAACTTCATAAACCAAATCTTCATGTAAGCCTTCCGGTGTGCGGAGATGCGGGAGAACTGATACATAAACTGATACAGGGCGCAAAACGCAGAGGTGCAGACGAAAATCATCCGCTTTTCAGAAATGAAAAGTGGAGAGAACAGTGCATTCTCTGGAAGGAAAAGTATCCGGTAGTCACAGAGAAACATTACGAAACAGCAGAAGAAGGCTGCACCAATATCTATGCTTTTTATGAGGAGCTTTCCAGGGCAATGAAGGAGAATGACCTTCTGACAGTCAGCGTGGGAACATCGAGAGTAGCAGGAAGTCAGGCATTCCGTGTAAAAAAAGGCCAGAGATTTATCACAAACCCAAACACAGCTTCTATGGGATTCTGTCTTCCGGCTGCAACAGGTATCTGTGTGGCAGCAAACTGGAAACCGGTTGTCTGTGTGACAGGTGAGGGAAGCCTGCAGATGAACATTCAGGAATTTCAGACGATCATCCAGAACAGACTTCCGATTAAGCTGTTTGTGATAAATAATCAGGGTTATCATTCCATACGACAGACGCAGCAGAATTATTTTCGCCCCCCGCTTGTGGGTGTCGGCGCTGAGAGCGGGGATTTAAGTTTCCCAGATCTTAGTAAACTTGCACCGGCTTACGGATTTCCGTACAGATCTGTTCACAGTTCTGTAGAACTGGCAGGCACTATCAGTGATGTACTTAAGGAAGAAGGGGCCTGTGTATGTGAGGTATTTGTTACAAAACTGCAGAAAACGGAACCCAAAACTTCCGCCAAAAAACTTCCTGACGGCAGAATGATATCAGCACCGCTGGAAGACATGTATCCGTTTTTACCGGAAGAAGAGCTGAAAGAAAATATGTACATACCTCTTCCGAAACGGATGTAACAGGAGAATTTTATGAAACGAATTGTTGTGACAGGAGCCACCAGCATGATAGGTTCGGCTCTTATTGAAGAATGTATCAGACATGATGTGGAAGTGTATGCTGTTGTGCGGATGTCTTCCGGCAAACTTGACAGACTTCCGAAAAGTGAAAAAATTCATCTGATCGCCGGCAGTCTTGACGGACTTCAGATGCTTCCGGAGCAGATTCCGGAGAAATGTGATACGTTTTATCATATTGCATGGGGGAATACCGGAGAAAACCGAAACCGAAGTGCAGAACTTCAGAGCAGAAATATTTCCTACACTCTGAAAGCTGTACAGGCAGCACAGCAGCTTGGCTGTAAACGTTTTATCGGAGCAGGTTCCCAGGCAGAATATGGTCCCCTTGACCTGGATAAAATTTCTCCGGACAGTCCGGTAAATCCCACAACACCTTATGGGGCAAGCAAACTTGCTTCCGGACATCTTGCTTCCATGCTTTGTCATGAACTGGGAATGGAGTGTATCTGGCCAAGAATTTTCAGTGTTTACGGTATTCATGAAAAAGAAACGACCATGATAGCATCAGGACTTCGCAAGATGCTGGCAGGTGAGCAGACAGAGTTCACACCGGCTATGCAGAGATGGGATTATCTTTACAGCAAAGATGCAGGACGTGCATATTACCTGATCGGTGAAAAGGGGAAAGACGGTGAGATCTACTGTGTGGGAAGCGGACAGGCAAGACCACTGAAAGATTATATTCTCAAAATGGCTGAACTTACCGGAGCACCGGAACCGGGAATCGGGGCAAGACCTTACCCGAAAGGGGCAGTGATGAATCTCTGTGCAGATATTGAATCACTGAACAGAGACACGGGATTTGTTCCTGAATATACATTTGAAGAAGGAATAAAGGAGACCATTGACTGGCTGAAAGGTCAGGCTACAGGAGATACAGAATGAAGAAAAAAATATCGGTGGTGATTCCCACCTATAATGAAGAAGCGAATGTGGTTTCTCTTTCCAAAGCCATTATTGAAGTAATGGAAAGAGATCTCAGCAATTATGACTATGAAATACTTTTTATAGATAATCATTCCAAAGATAATACCAAAGCCCTTCTTCGGGGACTTTGTGCAAATAATAAAAAAATCAAGGCAATCTTTAATGCCAAAAACTTCGGGCAGGCGAGATCACCGGTATATGGTATGAAACAGGCGTATGGCGACTGTGTAGTAAGAATGTGCGCTGATTTTCAGGATCCGGTGGAAATGATACCGAAATTTGTAAAAGAATGGGAAGACGGACACAAGATTGTTATTGGCATAAAAAGTGCCAGCAAAGAGCGTAAGGGTATGTACTGGATCCGTTCCTGTTATTATAAACTGATCAACAAGATCACAGATATTGATCATATTGAACAGTTTACAGGATTTGGCCTTTATGACAGGAAATTTGTTGACGTTGTACGTGACCTTCATGATCCAATGCCGTATCTCAGGGGAATCATTGCGGAACTGGGATTCGATTATAAGGCAATTGAATATACACAGCCGAAGCGCCGCGCAGGCAAGAGTAAGAATAATTTTTACAGTCTGTATGATTATGCAATGATCGGCATTACATCATATTCCAAGGTGGTTATGCGCCTGGCGACTTTTGCCGGATTTATTATCGGTGGGTTAAGTATGGTGGCTGCGGTTGTATATCTTGTTCTCAAACTGATGTATTGGAACCGTTTTTCGGCGGGTGTTGCACCTATGGTGATAGGAATGTTTTTCCTCGGGGCTCTGCAGCTCTTCTTTATAGGTTTCCTGGGAGAATACGTTCTGAGCATCAATACGCGTGTGCTTGACAGACCGCTTGTTGTAGAAGAAGAACGTCTGAATTTCGATGAAGAAGAGTCGGACAGTGAAAAGAAAGCACAGGAGAGAGAAGTATGAATTCAAGATCAGATATCAAAAAATCCGGCTTTTTTTCGGTAAGAAAAGCGCAGTGGAAATCCATGAAATTCTGGACTGGAGATGAACTTTGCAGGCTGGACTGGATCTTAAGTTTTCTGATTCTGGCAGCGCTGTTTGTTACCTGTGTACATTCTGATGTGAAACTTACCGGAAACCGTTCTTTTCTGATGTATAAACATTTTGCGGATTTTTATGAAGCCAGTTACAGGCAGTCTGGCGGATACTGGGCGAATTATCTTCCGAGCACTTTTATTGCCTATGCAATATGGAACCTGCCGCTGTATCTTACAGGACATGCACCGGAGGCAATACTTACCAACAGCTTTGTGAATATGATGTGGTACAAATTTCTTCCGGTTATCCTGTATTTTGTGACGGCACAGCTGATGTACAGGATCGGCATGAAACTTGGTTTTGGAGAGAAAAAATCTCTTCTCTGTAAGTTTGCTTTCCTTGTATTTCCAATGGGAGTTTTCAGCCAGTTTATATTCAGCCAGTACGATATTTTTACAGTATTTTTTATGGTTCTGGGGTTGTACCTTTATCTTGAAGGAAAAATGTGGCAGTTTGCACTTGCATTTGGTATGGCGGCAACATTCAAATATCATGCAGTACTTTACTTCCTTGTACTGATCCTTCTCCGGGAAAAAAAGATCCGAAATCTGCTCCGTTATGCGGTGATCATGGCAGTTCCCCTTATGGTGGAAATCCTTCCAAACCTTGGTTCGGAAGCATTCAGACGGAATGTGTTTGGATTTGGTGCGCTTGATTATGTGAAAAAACCGTTTGCACTGGGCTTTTTCAGCGGCATCAATCTCCTTGCGGCAGTAGCGGCATTTGTGCTTGTGTGGGCATATCAGAAGAAGGTTGAGGAAGAAGAAACTCTTGCATCATGGGCGATATTTTTCTGTGTGGCAGTGAGCTTTGCAATCTTCGGATTTTCCACATGGAATCCGCAGTGGATTCTTCTTATGGCGCCGTTCCTTGTATTGAATATATTTATAAACCAGAATGGAAATCTTCTCCTGATGATCACGAATATTTTCATGGCGGCAATGTATATTTTCTGCAGTCAGAGCATGGTGGACGAAAGAGTTCTTAACGGCGGAATCCTGAAATATCTTCTTAAAGACAGGACATTTGCAGTGCGAATGTGGGATATTTACAGGTTTCATGACCAGGAACTTCTCTGTACGGCAATGTGGATCGTGCTCCTTCTTTATGTAGTGTTCGGGCATCCAAGATATCACAAAAACAAAGGCAGTGTTATTTCAAAAGGCCTTGTATGGCAGATAAGAACAGCTTTTGTTATTGGAGTTGCAGCTTTTGTAGTTCCGATGTCTGTCTGTGCAGCTGGCGTTTTTCAGGGGAAAGTTGTGTTTATGGATAACAGCCGCCAGAACATGGAGATGGATAATATAGTCATGCTGAACGGTGACTGTCCGATCGTGCAGGAATTTAAGGCGGACGGAAAAGAACTGTCCAATATAAAAATCCGCACATATGTGGAATCTGGTGCAGGGCTTTATAATATGAAAGTCACCATCCGGGAAAAAGAATCCGGTGAGGTTATTTATGAAAGTGAAGGCGATACCTATAACCTCACAGAAAATACAGGACTGTATTCATATCTGAGACATTCAGTGGAAGTTGGACCTGGAAAAATCTATCAGCTTGAGATCACCAGCGATGCACCGGAGAACAGCGGAATCGGTTTCTACTGTCTTGATCAGGAAAAGGGAAAAGAACTTCTCTTAAGCCCACAGGAAGATGGAATGGAAGAAAAAAGAAGTCTGCAGATGTGTATTACAGGTGTGGAATGAAAACAGAAGGATTTCTGTGAACAGAGAACACAATAACAAATAAGCAGAAAATTATATAAAAATTCTGTAAAGTTGTGTTAATTTTCAGCAATGTGTGTTATAATGGGTTCATGAACAACGAACTCACTAATAATCAGAGAAAGTTGTTTCGGAATACCCAAATAAACAGCAAAGGGGATGGATGTATGAAATTTATAATCAGCGGAAAAAACATCACAGTTTCTGAGGGACTTAGAACAGCAGTGGAGGACAAACTTGGTAAACTGGAAAGGTATTTCACTCCTGACACCGAAGTTGTAGTAACTTTAAGTGTTGAAAAAGAAAGACAGAAAATCGAAGTTACAATCCCGATGAAGGGAAATATTATCCGATCTGAACAGGTAAGCAACGATATGTATGTATCTATCGATCTTGTAGAAGAAGTTATCGAACGTCAGCTTCGGAAATACAAAAATAAAATCGTAGACAAAAAACAGGCTGCGGCCAACTTCCAGAAAGCGTATATCGAAAAAGATTACGAAGATGATGAGGAAGTAAAGATCATCCGTACGAAGAAATTTGATATCAAACCAATGTATCCGGAAGATGCATGTGTACAGATGGAATTACTCGGACATAGCTTCTTTGTATTCTGCAATGCAGAAACCGATCAGGTTAATGTAGTTTACAAACGTAAAGGAAACACATACGGACTTATCGAGCCGGAAATCTGAAACAACAGTCCCACCCTTCCTCAGAGGGGTGGGATTTGCACCGTCAAAAAGGAATTTTATCATGAATAATAAAAAGAATCTTAAAATGAAACCCGTAGGCAGTGAATATATGGAACAGTACAATGCGCTGCTTCGTTATGTATTTCAGGTAACTGAGCAGGAACTCAGTTCTATAGGCTGGCAGGAGAGAGAAATTATCCGGGCAAAATTTCCAACAATGGAAAAAGCAGATGTTATCGGGTGGTTTGATAATGATACCCTGGTTTCACAGGTAGCTGTCTATCCTATGAAGGTGCGGATCTTTAACAGGACATACTCGATGGGTGGACTCACCGGAGTGGGTACTTATCCGGAATATTCCAATATGGGCCTGATGCACAAGCTTCTTGAGAAGGCACTGAAAAACATGAAAGCAAGAGGCCAGGATATCTGCTATCTTTATCCATATTCTATTCCGTATTACAGAAGAAAAGGATGGGAAATCATATCTGATAAAATATCCTATGAAATTAAAGACTATCAGCTTCCGAGAAATCATCAGGTTCCGGGAGACGTGCGGCGTGTGAAGACAGAAAGTGATGAGCTGAAAGAGACTTATGAACGCTACGCAATGCGTACGCATGGTGCTATTCTGAGGGATGATCTTGCATGGAATGAATACTGGTTGTGGGATTCTGATGATATCATGGCGGCGGTTTATTATAATGAAAAAAATGAGCCGGATGGATATGTGATTTACTGGATCGCAAATGAAGTTTTTCATATCAAAGACATGATCTTTAATAATGAAGATGCACGTACAGGTCTCTGGAATTTTGTTTCTGCACATTTTTCCATGATCAATCAGGTAGAAGGAGATACATATACAGATGAGCCGCTTGCCTTTCTTCTGGAGGATGCCAGCATTAAAGAAGTGATTTCCCCGTATTTTATGGGAAGAATTGTTGACTTTATTTCATTCGTGGAGAAATATCCTTTTAAACCCAGTGTTCTGGACAGAGAGTGGAAATTTACCCTGATTGATCCGGTTATGGAATGTAATCAGGGAAGCTTTCATCTGACTATTTCAAGAGAGGGCCAGGGACAGGCCATGCGTATCATGGAACCCTGTGAAGACAAGATCAGTATTCAGACAATGACTACTATGCTTATGGGATATAAACGACCGGAATATCTGGCAAGAATCGGTCGGATTCAGGCGGCAGAGTGGACAATTGATATGCTGGAAGATGCTATAGAGCAGCAGACACCGTACATATCTGATTATTTTTAAGAAAAAAGTGTGATTTATTTATATATTTTGTTTCTGGTGTTGACAAGATGATTAACAGGTGTTATATTACAAATAGAACAAGAAAGGTGGAAGGGATGCGGATTTGATACTGCATCTCTTTTTTCATAGTAAAGCGGAGGTGGCATTATGGCTAAGAGAGATTATTATGAGGTTCTTGGAGTCGGAAGAAACGCCGACGCAAAAGAAATCAAACGCGCATACAGAAAACTTGCCAAAAAATATCATCCGGATATGAATCCGGGAGACAAGCAGGCAGAACAGAAATTCAAGGAAGTTACAGAAGCATATAACGTATTAAGCGATACAGAAAAGAAAAAATTATATGATCAGTACGGATTTGCGGCATTTGAAGAAGGCTTTGGCGGAGCTGGCGCACATGGTGCAGGCAGCCAGGGCGGATTTGGCGGTTTTAATGGAGGCTTTAACTATAATCAGGGCGGCAGCGGAGGTTTCCATGAATATCACTTTGAAGGCAGCAATATGGATGATATGGGAGATATTTTTGGAGATCTGTTTGGAAATATGTTCCATGGTCAGAAAAGTAGCGGATTTGGTGGAGACAGCGGATTCCACAGTCAGTATGGAAGCGGTTTCGGAGGCAGAAGTGCCAGTGCAAAAGGCAGTGATCTGAGATCAGAAGTAAGTGTCAGCCTGGAAGAGGCGGCATTTGGCTGTGAACGTATGATAAGGCTTTCGGATCCGTCAGGCAGCGGTGCAGTTCAGACACTTAAAGTGCATGTACCGGCAGGTATCGAAAACGGCAAGAGTATCCGTCTGAAAGGCAAAGGAAATCCGGGTTTCAACGGCGGACCGGCGGGAGATCTTTTCCTGAAAGTCAATGTGGCAGAAAAACAGGGATTTGAACGAAAAGGCATGGATATTTATACTACGGTTGAAGTGCCTTTTACGACAGCAGTATTTGGCGGAGAAGCCAGAGTATCAACACTGTACGGTGATGTGATCGTCAGAATACCTGAGGGAACACAGTCCGGCAGAAAAATCCGTCTGAGAGGAAAAGGAATCGTTTCAATGAAAGATTCATCTGTGCACGGAGATCAGTATGCTGTTGTACGGATCAAAGTTCCGGCAGATCTGAGTCCCGAAGCAAAAGCAAAACTGAAAGAATTTCAGGATATATACCAGAACGATCAGAAGAAAAGAAGGGGAAGCGCAGCATAACAACGCTTCCTTTTTCTGCTGTTTCTTATTTTTTCTTAAGACTTTATTAGATTCGTGAAAAGATATTGTGAAAAATTTATAAAATGAGATATTTTCGGCATTTTGTGGATTGATTATCTGAAATGATAGGGTTATTATAAGGGTCAGAAAAATAATGTTCCAGTAATGTTTTTTCCGGTCTGACCGGAAGTATGGAAAGGTGATATTTTGAATTATCTGAAGAAATCAAAACATTTGTGGATTATTCCGGTGTATGGGATTTTTTATATGTTATCATTTATGCTTATGGAGAAAAGTGATGTAAAGATCCATCTCATTCATTCTCTTGCAGATGACCGGATTCCATTTTGTCAATATTTTATTATTCCCTATGTTCTGTGGTATTTTTTCCTGATCGGGACAGTTATTTATTTTGCGTTGTCCTGCCCGAGCAAAAAGGAATATTATCAGTATCTGGGAACTCTGGGAATTGGAATGACGTTATTCCTTCTGATTTCCTATATTTATCCTAATGGACAGAACATGAGACCTGACCTGACCGGTGATGGTATATTTATCAGTGCAATACGTTTTCTGTACAAAATAGATACGCCTACGAATATTTTTCCAAGTATGCATGTATTTAATGCAACTGCAAGCTGTGTGGCACTGTTCCAGAATGAGAGATGCCGCAGAAACAGGACATTTACAGTTGCACAGATTGTTCTTACAGTATCGATCGTATTGTCTACAATGTTCCTGAAACAGCACAGTGTTGCTGATGTTATGACGGCTCTTATATTGAATATTCTGTGCTATCAGCTGTTTTACAGGATCATTCCTGCAAGACAGGCGAAACTGGAAAAGATTCTCACGCGAAAAGAAATATTTACAGTGCCGAATCTGCTCAGCAGTCTCAGACTTTGCCTGGCAATTGCATTTCTTGGAATCTGTCAGAGATATGGTTTCAGAGAAAACAGAAGCCTTCTTGTGATGATTATTCTTGTAGCGGCGGCAACTGATCTGGCTGACGGAAAAATTGCAAGAACATTTCACCAGATAAGTAAAGTTGGAAGAGCACTGGATCCTCTTGCGGATAAGGCAATGCAGGGGGTAATGATCGCCTGCCTGATGCCTTATTATCCGCTTGCAGAGCTTGTTCTTCTTCTGCTTTTTGTGAAAGAACTGATGACTATGGCAGCTGGCTGGAAGGTCATCATGGAAACAGAGACTGAACTTGAGGCACAGTGGCACGGTAAACTGAATACAGCAGTTACTTATATTGTTGTACTGATCCTGACGGCGGGGGCAAGACTTCCGTATTCCACAGCAAATGTACTGATCGGAGCGTGTGCGGTGTGCATGATTATGTCTTTTGTTATGTATATGTCAGACTTTCGCAGGATACTTGCTGCAAATGGTCTGGTGAGAAGCAGTGTTCAGAGCAGATATGACGGTGGTTGGATGCAATGATCTACCGGAGTTTCTGAATCTGGTCAAGAAGTTCCTGACGTCTGTTCTGGAACTGTAGTCTGTCACAGTGGCGGAAATAAGCATCACAGCCACAGTCACTGATAAATTTTACGGCAGCAGTATTTCGTGAAAGATCTGCCGTGAGGAAAAGAAGTTCCGGTCCGTTACCGAAGGCATTTTCCACAAAATCAAATCCGAGTTCCAGAGCGTGAGAAGTTCTGGATTTCTGATCCTGTTGGATCAGCAGATATTTATTCTGTTGATCCAGCAGGATTTTTTTTATGGAATCAGGAGTACACAGATGCGCCTGGCGGGTTTTGTATATGCATTTGTTCAGAATCTGTATCAGCTGCCCGGAGATCTTTTCCTCTGACGGAGAAATAAGGCTCTTTTCCTGCTGTATCTGAAGAGCATGTTTCCGGGCATTGGTAAACTGTTCCAGAGTTTCTCCACGGTCAAGGGCAGAAGAAACCTGCGCTGTAAGTTCTGAGAACTGTCTGTTAAACTGTTTATCAGCGTCATATTCGGAAAAGTATGAAGTCCAGCCATCGAGTATCAGCCCGCAGACAGTGATGCGTTCATCAGAAGAGGCATTGTGAGAAAGTTGGATACAATTTCTGTAAACCTCCGGATCCAGTTGTCCTGATAAGAGCCCTGCAATATGATAATCTTGCTGATAACGGGCATACAATCCATAATACGCAGCAAGATCCTCCGCAATTTCTGGATCCTGAATATACTGAAAGACCAGATCTTTTGTGACAGGGAACTGTAAATTTTCGTAGCCATACAGGATTGAAGAAAGATCTTCCCAGCCCCTTGCAGTTGCGAAATAAAGTTGACCGGAATGATTTTTCAGGTGATAAAAATACTGTGGCTTCAGACTCAGATAAGACAAAATGGCAGGGTGTATATTATGGCTGTAGGCATATTCTTTCCAGATATTCAGGTCCGGTTCTACATCAATTCTTTTTATACGGTCGAGGGTTACAATATCAAATTCTCTTGCTGAAGGGTTATATTCAGGAGGATTTCCGGCAGCGACAATAATCCAGCCTTCCGGAACAGAATGTGTGCCAAATTTTTTGTTCTGAAGAAACTGTAGCATGGTTGGAACCAGTGTTTCAGAAACACAGTTGATCTCATCAATAAAAAGGATTCCTTCTTTGAATGCATTCTTTTCAATGGATTCATATACAGAAGCAATAATTTCACTCATAGTATATTCTGTGACGGAATATTCTTTTCCCTGATAATTTTTGTGGCTGATAACCGGGAGACCAACAGCACTCTGGCGTGTGTGATGAGTAATGGTATAGGCAACAAGACCAATACCGCATTCTTCGGCAATCTGTTCCATAATGGCAGTTTTTCCGATACCCGGAGGTCCGATAAGAAGAACAGGACGCTGGCGCACAGAGGAAAGAAGGTAATGATCGTTCTGATCTTTTTGATTATAAATTTGGACTGTTCGCATGATTTCTGTTTTTGCATCTTTTATATTCATGAGTTTTTCTCCATTTTCGAATCCAGGGTAAGCCTGATCGCCCAGTCAGGAATTTTCTGGTGTAAAATTTTTTCGTTATAAAATACAAAGGCGGTTCGATAGTCTGTAGGATTTTCCGGGTAAATACCATCACCGTCAGTAAAATAAAGAAGCCCCTTCAGTTTTTTGAGTTTTCTGTCAGTACGTAGTTTTTCAATATACTGGAAAACAGGTCGAAAATCAGTACCACCTCTTCCGTGGATACTGATATTTTTCATATAATTTTTCCAGTCGGTTTCACAGGTTATATGTGTTACTTCCTGTATAAAACTGTCGCACTGGATGATATAAACATTCATTTTGCGGAAAAAGTTTTCATGGTTGCTGAGAATGCTGTAGGTTTCTTCCATAAACCTGCGGACTGTTTCTACAGAGCATGAACCGGAAGTATCAATAGCGATAACAAGTTCCTCAAGCCGATTGACTTCTTTATATTCCAGATACTCGATCATGGGTATGTTGCCATAGTGTTCAAGGCCATAAAGGTACGGAATGTAATCAAAGCTGGCAGTGTCGGTCTGAAGTTCTTCTCCAGGATGTGCAAAAGCCTTCAGAAAATGCGTAAAATCGTGAGTTCCCGGATCAGAGATAGAAAGTTCGTCTTCCTGTTCGCCGGAGGAGGTTCCACGGCTGTTTTTTCCATAACTTCCTGATCCGGAGGAGGCAGAAAGTGAATGCAGGGTCAGAGAAATTTCAGCGAGAAGGTCATCAGTGGGAACGGGGTTCCAGAACTGGTGATCATCCCAGAAAGTGGAGAAACTGGTTTCTTCCTGTCCCGAAGTTTCTGTATATTTTCTGTAGAATTCATCTGGTGAAGCAGGTGGATATTTATGCTGAAAAAACTGTTCAACTGCAGTGTCGCAGGCGGTTTTCCACAGTAATCGTTCAGATGGCTGTTCCATGACAAGGTGCAGAAAAAGACAGTGACAGAGTGTGTGCAGCAGAAAATATTCCAGTTCCTCCGGTGTGTTTTGGTATGTATGAATGATAAAATCCGGGCAAAAATAAATGACAGAACCATCCGTTCCTGCTGTCTCAGTCTGTGAAGATTCCTGAAAAGAAAAATGCCACAGGAGATTTCGCAGATGAGGATATTTTACGGAAAGCTGTTCCCGGGACAGATCCCAGATATCTTTATACAATGAGCCGGAAGAACTGTGTTTTGGAGATATCGGAACGTTACGCTTTTGCTGCAGGAACCAGACAAGGATTTCCAGCTGCCCTGTATGGGAGGCTTCTGTGATAAAAGCATCCAGAAGCTGAGGCGTAAGTGTGAAAGTACGACAGAGTTCTTTTATTTCTGTGAGATTTCCTGCCCGGATCAGCTGCATTACGGCAGGACGGAAACGTAGCTTCTGTTGATTCATGAATGCCTCCTTTCTGGATATGAGCAAGCTCACATGGATTTAGACCAAGTTACTGCGAACGGAGTGAACAGTAACACCTTTTAACCCTTGGTATCAGTGTAACATTTCCAGACCTGTTGTCAATAAAAGAGAAATAGGATATAATGATGGAAGTAAAAGAAAAATAAAAACAGCAAAAAAAACAGCTAAGATAAGTTATATGGAGGGTTACATGGAAAACGTATTTATTATGGATCACCCGCTGATCCAGCACAAAATTTCAATGCTCAGAAACAAAGATACAGGAACAAACGAATTCCGTAAACTGATCGAAGAGATTGCTGTACTTATGGGATTTGAGGCATTGAGAGATCTTCCGACAGAAGATGTAGAAGTTGAGACGCCGATTGAAACATGTATGACACCAATGATTTCAGGAAAAAAACTGGCAGTTGTTCCGGTTCTCCGTGCTGGTCTTGGTATGGTGAACGGAATCACCACACTTGTACCATCTGCAAAAATCGGACATATCGGTCTTTACAGAGATCCTGTAACACATGAACCTCACGAATATTATTGTAAACTGCCTGATCCGATCGACCAGAGACTGATCGTACTGACTGATCCGATGCTTGCAACAGGCGGATCCGCAATTGCAGCTGTTGATTTTATCAAGAAACATGGCGGCAAAAACATCAAATGTATGTTTATCATTGCTGCTCCGGAAGGTCTGGAAAAACTCCGGAAGGCTCATCCGGATGTACAGATTTACATCGGACATCTTGACCGTGAACTGAACGAAAATGCGTATATATGTCCTGGACTTGGAGATGCAGGTGACCGTATTTTCGGTACAAAATAATTATCTCAATCGGAGGTAATATACCAATGACAAAAAAACAGCTGGCGCTGGAAGTTATAGACAGATTGAAAAAAGAATATCCGGATGCAGACTGTACGCTGGATTATGATCAGGCGTGGAAACTGCTTGTCAGCGTGCGGCTGGCGGCACAGTGTACAGATGCAAGAGTGAATGTTGTAGTAGAAGATCTATATGCAAAATATCCGGATGTTGCATCACTGGCAAAAGCAGAACCAGAGGAAATTGAAGCGATCGTACGGCCATGCGGACTTGGAAAAAGCAAGGCAAGGGATATCAGTGCCTGTATGAGGATTCTTCATGAACAGTATCATGATAATATTCCAACAACATTTGAAGAACTTCTGAAACTTCCAGGGGTTGGACGCAAAAGTGCAAATCTGATCATGGGAGATGTATTTGGAAAACCTGCAATTGTCACAGATACTCATTGTATTCGTCTAAGTAACCGTATTGGTCTTGTGGATAATGTGAAAGATCCACGTAAAGTTGAGATGGCATTGTGGAAAATTATTCCGCCTGAAGAAGGAAGTGATTTCTGCCACCGTCTGGTATATCATGGAAGAGAAGTCTGTACAGCAAGAACCAGTCCGCATTGTGAGCGATGCTGCCTGGAAGATATCTGTCAGAAGAATATATAAGATGGCAGAGCCGGAAACTCTGAACAGTTACAAAATAATAATTTTCAGCAGCTCCCCGTTTTATGGCGGGGAGCTGCGCATTATCAGGAGAAAATATATGAAATATGCAATTATAGGAGCCGGGGGAACCGGCGGCACACTTGGCTTTTATCTTACAAAAGAGGGAAAAGACGTAACACTGATCGCAAGGGGAAAACATCTTGAAGCAATACAGAAAAACGGACTCACCATGGAACGGCTCTGGGACAAAAGCACAGAGACCCTCCCTGTGAAAGCCAGCAGCGAAGAGGAATACCAGGAAACGCCGGATGTTGTACTTCTCTGCGTAAAAGGTTATTCAGTAGAGTCCACAATACCCCTGATAAAGAAAATAGCAGGAAAAGATACGGTGGTTATTCCGATTCTTAATATTTACGGAACCGGAGGAAAACTTCAGAAACAGCTTCCGGAGCTGACTGTCACAGACGGCTGTATTTATGTATCTGCAAACATAAAAGAACCTGGAGTTCTTCTCCAGCATGGCAGTATTCTTCGGGTTGTCTTTGGTGCACGAACACCGGAAGAAGAAACAGAAAAGATGCGTGAGATTGCAGCAGATATGAAGTCAGACGATATTACAGTATTTTTATCTGATGATATAAAAAGAGATGCGATGACTAAATTTTCCTACGTTTCACCGGCTGGAACAGCAGGGTTATACTGTAATGCAGTGGCTGGCGATTTTCAGAAAGAGGGTGAACCAAGGGAAGTCTTTAAGGAACTTATCAGGGAAATCGTTGCTCTGTCTCACGGAATGGGAATTGAATTTCAGGAAGATCTCGTAGAAAGAAATATGAAAATTCTATCCGATCTGCCGCCAGAAACAACCACTTCCATGCAGAGAGATGTACTGGCACATCATCAGTCCGAAATGGATGGCCTTGTATATGAAGTAGTCCGTCTTGGCAGGAAATATGGTGTTTCATTGCCGACATATGAAAAAGCAGTTGAGTATTTCAAGGAGCACGTTGAACAGTGAAGTATATAGCAGATCTGCACATTCATTCTCATTATTCAATGGCGACAAGCAAAGATCTTGTGCCTGAGAAACTGGATTTCTGGGCGCGAAAAAAAGGAATTGCACTTGCAGGAACAGGAGATCTCACACATGAAGGCTGGCGCAGAGAATTATATGAAAAGCTTGAAAAAAAAGAAAACGGTTTTTATCAGCTGAAGAAAGAATACCGGGAATCGGGAAGCGGAAAATGGGCAGATGCATATCCGCAGTTTGTGGTTACAGGAGAGATCAGTTCCATTTACAAAAAGAACGGAAAAACAAGAAAAGTTCATAATGTGGTTATTTTTCCTGATCTTGAATCAGCAGAAAAACTTGCCAAAAAACTGGAAAAAATAGGAAATATTCACGCAGACGGCAGACCGATACTGAAGCTGGACTGCAGGGATCTTGTGGAAATGGTGAAGGATTCCTGTGAAGAGGGAATGGTAATCCCGGCACATATCTGGACACCACATTTCTCAGTGTTTGGACAGAAATCAGGATTTGATTCGCTGGAAGAATGTTTTGAAGATATGACTCCGTATATCCATGCTCTGGAAACAGGACTTTCCTCTGATCCGGATATGAACAGAACCTGGTCTGCACTTGATAATTATCAGCTTTTGTCAAGCTCAGATGCGCATTCGCCATCAAAGCTGGGAAGAGAAGCCACACTTTATGACAGCGAGTTTTCTTATAACGGACTGAGAAATGCAATTGAAACAGGAGAGGGCCTGGCAGGGACAATTGAGTTTTATCCGGAAGAAGGTAAGTATTTTGATGACGGACACAGAAAGTGCCATTTCTGTGCTGCCCCGGATCAGGCTGTGAGCCTGAATAATATATGCCCTGTCTGTGGTAAAAAAATGACTATGGGAGTAAACCACAGAATTTATGAACTGGCAGACAGGAAACAGGAAACAGAACACCGTAAAGATTATTTCGAAAGTCTTGTCCCGCTTCCGGAGATCATTTCCGAAGTGACAGGCGTGTCCACTTCAAGCAAAAAGGTAAATGGCATTTATGAAAAAATGCTGGAAGAACTGGGAAGCGAATTTGATATCCTGAGGCGGATTTCTCTTGCAGAAATCCAGAAGGCAGCAGGTGAGGAGATCACAGAAGGAATCCGGAATTTAAGGGAAGGAAATGTGACACGCATACCGGGATATGACGGTGAATTCGGGAAGATACGGGTTTTGGGAAGATATTGACAAAACAACAAAAATGTGAATATACTATTATTATAACGGCAGTAAATAATGTTTACTGCCGTAAAAATAATTCGATAGAGGTATTAGAGTGTCTGATTCACGTTATTTTGAAGGAATAAAAAATAAAAAGTGCTTCAATAGACAGACAGTATTGGAGTCATTTCGCAATGGAGGTTATGAATTAAGTGATGCCTCATTCTATAAAAAATTTGCCGAAATGATTAAAGAAGGGGAACTTGTACGTGTAGGAAATGGCATATATAGTTTTCCAGAAAAAAGTGTGAAACCATATAAACATGAATATTCGGATCTGGCTGTGGAAGTGGCATCTTTGCTTCAGAAACAATATCCGTTATTAGATTTTTCTATCATGGAGATGGTACAGCTCAATGATTTTGTAAATCACCAGATTGCACATAATACATTGTTTCTGTCCGTGGAGGCTGATGTTACAGAGTTTGTGTTTGATTCATTGAAAGAAAAGTATTTTGGAAAAGTGTTTATGAATCCGACAATAGAAATATATCATCAGTATTGGAGTGACAATATGATTGTTGTCAATAAACTTACAACAGAAGCGCCTAAAAGTTCTGCAGTTTCCTGGCATGTTCGATTGGAGAAAATGCTGGTTGATATATTCGCAGATTCACTGCTTTCAGAATTGATTAGTGAGAGTGAATATCCGGGGATATATGAAGATGCATTTTCAATGTATGTAGTAAATGAGAGTTGTCTGTTTCGGTATGCAGCACGCAGAACTGTTGATAAAAAAATTAAAAAAATGATTCAGGAGAAAACAAACATTAAATTACGAACAAAGAGGTGAGATATGCTATTACAGGAGAATTTTGCGGAAGAACATATTAGAGAACTGCAAAAAAGCAGTCATCGAGATCCGGTGCTTCTGGAACGTGCGGTTTATGCATTTGGTTTGCTGGAAGCACTTGTAAAGGTGGGTATGCCATTTATTTTTAAAGGTGGAACCTGTCTTATGTTGTTAATGGATCGTCCGCGGCGGTTGTCTACAGATATTGATATTGTTGTTGAACCTGGTACGGATTTAGATATGTATTTGGATAGAGCAGCAGAAATTTTCCCATTTAGGAAAGTGGAAGAACAAATGCGAGTCGGAAAAAACAATATAGAGAAGAGGCATTTTAAGTTTACTTATGATTCGCCAATTAACAGTCGTCCATTCTACATTCTGTTGGATGTTTTGTTTGAAAACAATCATTATACTGAACTGATTCAGAAAGAAATACAGAACGAACTTCTTTTGACACAACCAGAATATCTTACAGTATCACTGCCATCTGCAAATTGCATTTTAGCAGATAAGTTGACTGCTTTTGCACCACATACAACAGGAATACCCTTGAATATCGGAAAAGACATGGAAGTTATGAAGCAGTTTTATGACATATCCTCTTTATTAGATATATTTGATGATTTCGGGCAGATTGGTCCTACATATAGAAAAATTGCTCAGGCAGAGATTGATTACCGAGGGATAGAGAGTAACAGCGAAGCTTGTCTGTGGGATACGTTTGATGCAGCATTATGTATTGCATCTCGTGGGAAGTTTGATAAAGAAGAATATCCAATTTATGTAAAGGGAATCCGGGAACTCAGAAGCCATATCTATGCAGAAAATTATACACCGGAAATTGCAGCTGGGAGAGCTGTGAAAATTATGTATATGACAATATGTCTGCTTACTAATACAGAATATCTTTGTGTAAATGATTACAGGGGATTTTTGGATATGAAAATAGAACAGAAAAAACTGACATCACTTCGATATCTGAAAAAAGTTAATCCAGAGGCATATGCATATACTATAAAAACAGATAAATTGCTGTCAGAAGGACAACGCTGATATAAGACTAAACGGGGCGCAGTAAAGATGTGAAAATCATTATTGCGTCCTGTTTTTTATGCCTCAAAATAGATTTTATACACAAAAAACTGAACGAAAAAATGTTACAGGGAACATTGATACATGAATATTAGTATTATACTCTAAATTTTAGACTCCGATTATCCGCAATAATTAGAAGTAACTGCTAAGGCGCTGTAAGTAAAATGGACAGCAGCATTGCCAATGAATGATAAGAAAAGGATGGTTGAGTATGATTATCCCAAGAAAACAAATGCAGAAAATTGTGGAGGAACTGGAAGGTACGATACAGAAAAATATTAATATCATGGATGAAACTGGCTGTATAATAGCAAGTTCTGATCTGTCACGTATCGGAACCTATCATTCCGGAGCACAGAGAGTTATCAGACAGAAACTTGATGAACTTGTTATTTCTGATGCTGATGAATATGCAGGTGCCAAAAATGGAATCAATCTTCCTATCATTATCGAAGAAAAAATCGTGGGCGTTGTAGGGATTACCGGTGAAAAAGAAGAAGTGCAGATACTGGGAAAAATTATTCAGAAAATGACCAAGATTCTGATTATGGACAGTTATAAGAATATCCAGAAAAAGAATATGGAAAATATGCGCAATAATTTTCTGTTTTCGTGGCTTTTTGGAAACGATGACAGCGGAGAAAGTGAAGAAAATCTGCAACTGAGAGGACAGCTTCTTGGAATTGATATTGATTTTGATAGAGTTGTTGTGGTTTTCAGCGTGATTGAAAAAAAACTGCATGCGCAGCCAAAAGATGCAGAAGATGAACAGAGATTATACGATCAGGTTATTCGTGAGATTAAGAGATGCCTGAAAAAAGATGCAAATCATCTAGTATGTCAGATTGGAACCAAAATTATAGGTTTTTTTCACAGCTCAGACCAGCAGGAAATATTGAAGTATGCTCAGGAGATAATCTATAATGTTGAAAAACAGTATAGTTGTCAGCTTTATGCGGGAGTAGGTGCGGTCGGAACAAACCGGCTGGAGATAAGAAGATCTTACAGAGAGGCAGATACAGCATGTAATCTTGCTATGCGTTTGAAAAATAAAAAAATAAAAGTATACAGCGATGTTGATATTGAGCTTCTTCTGGAAAATATTTCAAAGCAGGACAGAGAATTGTTTGTGAAACGTATATTCAAAGATTGTGAAGAAGAGGAAACGGTCCGCTGGGTACAACTTCTGAGATGTTATTCTGAAAATAATGGATCTATTACAAAAACTGCGGAAAATCTGTATATACACAAAAATACATTACAGTACCGTCTGAGCAAACTGAAAGAAGCAACGGGATATGATCCAAGAAATATAGTTGAATCAATCCCTCTTTATATTGCTATGCTGATATATGAATTTGATCATACGACAGAATAAAATAACAGAATAAACAAAAGCCTTTTGAAATGCCCTGGTCTTATAATTGGGAATATTTTGGAAGGCTTTTTTATTTGCACAAATTGAGAGATTTTTTTACAAAATAACAAAAAGTGTGTGTCAGAACTAAAAAAAGCGAATTTCTTTGGTATGGGTAATATTGCTGGATTGCACTTGGAAAAGTACAATCGTAATTAGTTAAAACACATAAGCAATCCAAAAAATAGTATATAAAATTATGCAATATGCACAAATAGAGAGCAACATATACAACAGAAGGCTGGTGGAGATATCAATGACAGAGATGAACAGTGGAAAAGGAATGAAAAGTAAGTATAGGAACATTTATGATGCGGTAAAGGAGTCCTCTTACAGATTTCCAGAAAAAACTGCCATCATTGAAGAAGAAAAAAGTATCACATATAGTGAGCTTGCAGAAAAAATAGATATTATAGCTGGCTGGCTGAAAGAAGAGTTCAAAGTAAAAAAGGGTGAACGGATAGGCGTTCTGTTTGTGAACAGTATTGAATTTTATATTGTATTTTATGCGATAGCAAAACTCGGCTGTATAGCGGTCATGGTAAATACAAAGATGCAGAGTGAGGAGATTGAATATGTTCTGAAAGATACAGATACACATTGTCTGGTAATGAATGAACGTTGGTTTACAAAAGTTGAAAAGATTTTATCGGATATAAATATTGACAGAATCCTTACAGATTATGCATCTGAAACCAGAATACAGGGCGTTAGAAGTTTTTCGATAGATGAGATCCTGAAACAGAAAAACAAACGTTCAGGAAGCATGTACACAAGCATTCAGGAAGATAATCTGACAGCAGTTATCCTGCATACATCAGGAACAACAGGAAAGCCGAAAGGAATCATGGTTTCTCATACAAATATGATGGAGACAGCTTACGGTTATCAGGAAGCCCTGAGAGTAACAGAAAAAGACATATCAGTCCTGTCAGTCCCGGTATTTCATATTCTCGGACTCAGCTGTGTTTCAAATATGTTCCTCTATATGGGCGGGACAATCGTTGTTTTTGAGAAATTTGATTCAAACAAAGTACTTGGAGCAATTGAAAAATATCATGCGACACATTTTCATTCTGTGCCGGCTGTCTATATAAAAATAATGCACGAAGCAGAAAGAAAATACAACCTGGATTCACTGAGAATTGCAGTTTGTGGAGGAGCTGTTATCAGCGACGAAAACAAAGAGAAGTTTTACAAAATGGCTCCAAAAGCTTCTTTTCGGATAGCTTACGGGTTAACTGAAACGGCAGGTTCCGGAGTATTATCCTACAGGCATGGTGATCCCGGAAGAGAAGTTATGAACTGTCATATCACGATACTGAATGAAGATGGCAGCATTACAGAATATGGCGAAGGCGAAGCTTTATGTGAGGGAAGTATCGTTACCACAAAGATCTGGGGACGAGAAGATAAAGACAAAGGAATTCTTCATACAGGTGACATTATAAGAAAAGAAAAAAACGGAGATATTTTTATCCTGGACCGTATAAAAGATGTGATCAACAGAGGCGGAGAAAAACTTTTCCCGTCACTGATCGAACCGGTACTTCTTCAATATCCGGGAGTTGAATCCGCAAGCGTATTTCCGGTAAGTGATGAGATATTAGGTGAGATACCTGCAGCAATTCTTGTAGAAAAAGAAAATGAAAAAATCAATCTGGAAGAAATAAAAAAAGACCTTCCGGGAAAAATCGGTAAGTTTGAACTACCTCAGTATATAGAAATCTGGAAGGAAGAAGACATTCCTGTAACCGGAAACGGAAAGGTCAGAAAAAAAGCGTTGAGACAGATTTTTGAAGATAAACTGAAAAACAATTAAGAGGAGGAAAATATGAGAAAGCCTGATTTTATAACAGCACAGGAAGCTGTTGACAGAATTGAGAGCAATACTACAATCTGTACGATTGGAATGACACTGGTATCAGCATGCGAAACAATTCTGAAAGAATTAGAGAACAGATTTCTGGAGACAGGACAGCCCAATCAGCTGACATATGTGCACACATGTGGACAGTCAGACAGAAAAGCAGGTGCTGTTTACAGAATGGCACATGAAGGACTTACAAAACGTATTATCGGTGGACACTGGGGACTCTGCCCGAAGATGATGGATCTTATTTCTTCCAACAAAATAGAAGCCTATAACCTTCCACAGGGACAGATGGCAAATATGTTCCACAGTATGGCTCTGAGAGAGCCGGGCAAGATCAGTAAAGTAGGTCTTGGAACGTATATCGACCCGAGAATCGAAGGCGGTAAGATGAATGACCGTACAAAACCTCTGGAAGATATCGTAGATGTAGTGACAATTGACGGAGAAGAATATCTTCGTTACAAAGAAATCCCAATCGACACACTTCTTATCCGTGGAACATACGCAGATGAGAATGGAAATATTACAACACAGGAAGAAGCAATGGTACTGGAACTGCTTCCGGCAGTTATGGCAACGAAGCGGTTCGGAGGTCAGGTAATCTGCCAGGTTAAACAGGTGGTAAAAGCCGGAACCTTAAGTCCGAAAGATGTAATTGTTCCCGGAGTACTTGTAGATGCAGTTGTTGTATGTGATGACCCAATAGAAAATCACCGCCAGACATCTTCCTGGTATTACGATCCGTCCTATAGCGGACAGGCATGGGCGCCGGAATCAAAAACAGAACCGATTCCGCTGAATGTACGAAAGGTAATCGGCCGCAGAGCTATGATGGAACTGGAACCGGACGTAGTAATTAACGTTGGTACAGGAATACCGAATGATGTTATCGGAGCAATCATTGCAGAAGAAAACATCGGTGATGATGTAACGATCACAGTCGAATCTGGTATCTATGGCGGAGTTCCGGCAGGTGGAATTGATTTCGGAATTTCAAAAAATGCACAGGCACTGATTCCGCATGACAGGCAGTTTGAATATTACAACGGGGCAGGAATTGACTATACCTTTATGGGAGCCGGTGAAATGGACGAAAAAGGTAATGTAAATGCCACCAGAATGGGAGATAAGGCACCTGGAGCAGGCGGATTTATTGATATTACTGCAAGAGCCAAAAATGTTATTTTCTGTTCTACTTTTACAGGAAAAGGCCTGAAAGTAGAATTTGATGAAAACGGAATGCACATTGTGGAAGAAGGAAAAATCCGCAAAATGGTAAAAGCGGTACAGCAGATTTCCTACAACGGAAAGATTGCAGCTGAAATGAATCAGAACATGGTCTTCGTTACAGAACGTGCAGTATTCCGTCTTACTTCTGAAGGACCGATGCTTGTGGAAATCGCAAAAGGAGTTGATCTTCAGAAAGACATTCTGGATCAGATGGATTTCGTACCGTTGATTGCAGATGATCTCAAATACACGGATACCCGGATCTATATGGATAACTGGTCAGGGTTGAAGGAGATAATACAAAAAAACAAAAAAGAAAAATAAAAGGAGGTTTTTAAATGGGTGTAAACAAGGTAATGGTTGTAGGAGCCGGTATTATGGGCAGCGGAATTGCCCAGGTATGCATTGAACATGGTCTTACCACAGTTCTTACAGATGTATCAAAAGAATTTGCGGACAAAGGTAAAGCAAAAATTGATCATTTCCTGCAGCGTAAGATCGAAAAAGGAAAAATCACACAGGAAGTCAAAGACCATGCAATGTCATTACTGACAACAAGTGGTGACTACAAAGATGGCGCAGATGCAGATTTCGTTATTGAAGCTGCAACAGAAAATGTACCGATCAAACTTAAAATTTTTGAACAGCTTGATGAGATCGTACAGGAAAATGCAATTCTTGCATCTAATACTTCAACTATCTCTATTACAAAAATCGCAGGGGCAACAAAGCATCCTGATCGCGTAATTGGAACACATTTCTTCGTTCCGCCGCCGGCAATGAAACTTCTGGAGATCATTCCTGGAATTCTTACCAGCGAAGCTACAGAAAAAGCTGCATTTGATTTTGCGGAGATTATTGAAAAAACAGCGATCAAAGCACCGGATACATCAGGATTCCTGGTAAACAGAATGCTTGTTCCGATGCAGAATGAAGCTATTTTCCTTGCAATGGAAGGAAACGATCCGAAAGATATCGACCAGGCAATGAAACTTGGCGCAAACTTCCCTATGGGACCACTTGAATTAACTGATTTTGCAGGACTGGATACAGTACTGGCAGTTATGACACAGATGTATGAAGATCTGGGGGATCCGAAATACAGACCGTGCCCATTACTGAAAAAAATGGTTAACGCACACTTATTAGGAAGAAAAACGGGAAAAGGTTTTTACGATTATACAAAATAAGAAAATATAAGGAGGGTATCTTATGAAGTGTAAAAAAGTGATCGCAGGTTTAATGGCAGGTGTACTTGCAAGTATGTCTCTGGCATCAGGTGCAGTGAGCGTTATGGCTGATGCAGAAGATGATCCGATCAAAGTTGGCTGTGTATTTCCTATCACAGGTAACAATGCAGACCAGGGTGTCTTTAACGTAGACGGATGCCAGTTTGCTATTGATTATATTAATGAAAATGGTGGAATCAAGTCTCTCGGCGGAAGAAAACTTGAACTTGTATCTTATGATAACCAGTCTGATGCTGACCAGTCAAAATCAGCAGCAGAACGTCTTATTAATGAAAATCCGGATATCGTTGCAGTAACAGGTGCAGCTTCCAGTTCCTTCGTACTTCCAATGCTTCCTGTATTTGAAAAGAACGGAATGCCTTTCCTGACAGCACAGGTTTCCGAATCCATCACAAACCAGGGATATCAGCATGTATTCCGTTTCGGTTCCACAGGCGGAAGCTTTGCAGAATATCAGGTTAAATTCCTTGAATGGCTCAATGAAGAATATGGCCTTGGAATCAGCAAAGTAGGTATCGTTTATGAAGATACTGAATGGGGTATTTCCAATACTTCAGGTGCTGTTAATGCGATCGAAGAATCTGCAAAGAACGATTCCGGACTGGAAATCGCTTATAACGAATCCTTTACAGCAGGATCTTCTGACCTTACAAATATCGTTGTTGGTCTGAAACAGGCTGGTTGTGAAGTTGTATTCCCTACCTGCTATACACAGGACGCAAAACTTCTCTTTAACACTATGAAGAGTATGAACTACAGCCCACTTATCATCGGTGGCGGCGGTGGATTCCTGTATCCATCATTTGGTGAAGAACTTGGTGAACTGGTAGACGGTGTTGTTTCCGTAAGTGGACATAACTATGATATTCAGACTATTACCGGTAATGAAGAAATCGCAGACATCGGTGAGAAATTTGAAGAAGAATATGGATACTTCATGCCAGAACAGAGTACTTCTGCATTCAGTGCTATTTATCTGATTGCACAGGCTCTTGAAAATGCTGCATCAACAGATCATGAAGCAGTTACAGCAGAACTTCGTAAACTGACATGCTCAGCTGCTACACCTGGCGGAGATGTTGCATTTGATGAAACAGGTGCAAATACAAACGCACATGCAGTTATCGTACAGTGGCAGAAAGGCGACGACGATGTTTACAGAACACGCTGCGTATTCCCGGATACAGAAGCTGGTGCAGATTTCCAGCTGACTGAGGACTTAAAAGCAATGCAGAAATAAGTCGCAGAGGAGTTGTTACGGGATGTATGAAAATACATCCCGTATTACATAAAGGAGGTTACTAAATGACGTGGGTATTTTTTCAATCCTTGATTAGCGGTGTCCTTGCCGGCGGTGTATATGCATTGTTTGGTGTAGGTATCACAATCATCTTCGGTGTTATGAAAATGGTTGACTTCTCAGCCTGTGCACAGCTTGTATGGGGCATGTATTTTACATATCTCTTCTATTCATGGACAGGCCTGAACTGTTACTGGGCAATTCCGTTTGTTGTAGTATGTATGGGTGCTCTTTCATGGGTAATTTTTAAACTGATCGTAAGACCTCTTCTTGGTTCAGACGATACTTCATTTATTCTTGTAACTCTTGGTTTATCTTATTTTCTCCAGAACCTTGCAGAATTTGTATTTGGTGCGGATCCGAAATCTGTACCATCTGAAATAAAAACATCTTCAATCATTATTGGTGATTACAGTATAGGTCTTCCAAGACTTATCGCATTTTTTGCAATGATCATTCTTGTTCTTGGTGTTTATATGCTGCTGAACAAGACAACTCTCGGCCGTGCTATGAGAGCAACTTCCGAAAAACCTGAAGTTGCACAGATGCTTGGCATTAACACAAAAAAGACATTTACGATTGCTTTCATGATCGGTGTTATCTTTGCCGGAATTTCCGGTCTTCTGATCACTCCTTTGTATTATGTAACTCCCACTGCCGGAAACATGTTCCGTACGACAGCGTATATCGCAGTTATCATCGGTGGACTTGGCGATATCAAGGGTGCTCTGGTAGGGGGACTTGCAGTTGGTGTCATTGAAGCTCTTGTAACAGGTATGATCTCCAACGATCTTGGACCGGTTGGTGTATGTGTTGCACTTCTGGTTGTACTGTACCTGAGACCACAGGGATTCTTTGGGAAAGGAGAGAGACGGGCATGAAAAATATTTTATCGAAAAAATATATACCTGCATATGTGCTGCTGGTGATTTTCCTTCTCATACCTGCTGTAACAACAGGTAACTACATTATTTCAAACCTTGTAAACTGTATGTTCTTTGCAGCTATGGCAGGCTGCTGGAATATTATCGGTGGATATGGCGGACAGGTTTCCTGGTGTCATGCTTCATTTGTGGCAGTAGGAGCATATGCAAACTTTATTCTCAATACTGAATTCGGATGGTCTCCGTTCCTGACAATTCCGGTAGGTATGGTCATTGCAGTGATCATTGCCACAATCGTCGGATATTCAACATTCCGTCTTCACGGACCATATTTCTCTATTGCGACTATCGCATGTGGTGAAGCAATCCGAGTTCTGATCCAGCATTTCGACAAAGTAACAAAAGGCGCTGCCGGAATGTACGTAACTTACCGTCAGCATGATTTCTGGTCACTGACATTTGAAAACGATATTCCGTTTTATTACATTGCCCTGGTACTTGTACTTCTCATGGTACTGGTTACATATCTGTTTACAAAATCAAAAACAGGTTATTACTTAAGTGCTATCAAAGGAGATGAAACAGCAGCCGAATCTCTTGGAATTGAAACTTTCAAGATTAAACTGAAAGCTTTCCAGCTCAGTGCAATGATGGCAGCAGTTGTCGGATGTTTTTATGCATCATTCCTTACTTATATCGCACCTACCAGTACTGCAAGTTTTGACCTTTCAATGAAGATCGGTGTTGTTGCTATCGTTGGTGGTGTTGCAAGCCTTTGGGGTTCTGTTATCGGTGGTTTTGTAGTTGTATTACTGATCGAGGCAACCAGCGTTCTGTTTGGTTCGGCAGGTGGAAGTCAGATGGTATATGGTATTCTTCTGATGCTCGTTATTATCTTTAAACCAGAAGGTATCATCGGATTTTTCCAGAAAGATAATACTGTAAACAAAAGATCTGTCTTTCGTTTCAGCAGGAAAAAGGAGGGAGCATGATGGAGAGATTACTTGAAGTAAAAGATCTGTCTATTTCCTTTGGTGGTATTAAGGCAGTACAGGATCTTAATTTCCATATTGATAAGGGTGAAGTTCTTGCCCTGATAGGGCCGAATGGTTCCGGCAAATCTACAACTGTAAATATGATATCCGGAGTATATATCCAGAATAAAGGTACCATCACATTTGACGGAAAAGAAATTCCAACAAAAATGAGTATCGCAGACAGAGCAAAACTTGGTATTGCACGTACTTTCCAGACTCCGAAACCGTTTGCTCATCTCAGCGTTTTTGACAATATTTATACAATCGCACTGCAGCAGAATTCAAAAGCGCAGGCAGTGGAACTGACAAATGAAATTCTTAACCTGACAAAATTATATGATCTGAAAGATACAAAAAGTGCAAAACTTTCCATTGAAAAAAGAAAGTGGATGGATCTTGCAAGATGTATGGCAACGAAACCGAAGATCATTATGATGGACGAAGTTATGGCAGGTCTGAACCCGTCAGAAATGGAATCCAGTCTTGATCTGATCCGTACGATCAATAAAGAAGGAATTACTGTCCTGTTTATTGAACACGTAATGAAAGCTGTAGTTTCTGTCTGCACAAGAGCTATCGTTCTTAATCAGGGGAAACTGCTCTGCGAAGGAGAACCGAGAACTGTTCTTAATGATCCGCAGGTAGTAGCTGCATATCTGGGAGGTGAAGCAAATGTTACTGGAAATTAAAGACTTATGTGCAGGATATGGAGATCTTCAGGTGCTGTTCAACATTTCCATGAATGTAGACGAAGGTGAGGTTGTTTCACTTGTTGGATCTAATGGTGCCGGAAAAACAACATTGCTTCGTATTCTTTCAGGATTGGAACCTGTGAAATCAGGAACGATTACGTACCGGGGTGAAGACCTTACCAGGATTAAATCTTATGAGAAAGCGGACCACGGAATCGCACACATCCCTCAGGGACGTGGAATTCTGGGCAGCTTATCCGTCAAAGAAAATCTTGTTATGGGTGCATATCCAAAGGCGGCACGTGCAGCAATGGAAGAAAATATACAGAAATCTTTTGAGATGTTCCCTATACTCAAGGAACGTCAGAATCAGATGGCAGGATCATTAAGTGGTGGTGAGCAGCAGATGCTTGCAATCGCCAGAGCGCTGATGATCAGCCCGAAACTTCTGATGCTGGATGAGCCGTCGCTGGGTCTGGCGCCTATCGTAGTAAAAGATATGTTTGAGATTATTTCAAACGTTGCAAAACAGGGTGTAAGTATCCTGATCGTTGAACAGAACCTGAACCAGGCATTATCTGTAGCTGACCGTGGTTATGTTCTTGAAACCGGACAGATCGTAATGGAAGGTAAAGCTTCTGACCTGTTGGCAAATGAACAGATACAGGCAGCATATCTGGGAATCTGATTCCCGGATACTGAGGCGGAAAATGCCGGAAGGACAGAGCATGAAGAAAAATATTCAGGCAGCAGTCGTTGGTGCAGGAATGATGGGACTGAGCATGAGTGTATTGCTTACATGCAATGGCATTCACACTCTGCTTTATGTCCGGCATGATCAGGAAAAATACATAAAAAAATATCAAAAAATACTGGATTCTCTCCGGGAAGAAAATATTCTGACCAGAGAAGAACAGAAACGGTGTAGTTCGTATTTACAAGTGGTAACCTCCTATGAAGAATTGCAGAAGGTAGACTGTGTTTTCGAGAGTGCTTCGGAGCAACTTGAGGTAAAGCACAGTATATATGAGGCACTGGCAGAACATTGTTTACACCTTAAAGCAGTTGCATCTTCTACCTCTGCAATTCCTTCTTTACAGCTGGCAGAAGGAAGCAGGATCAGAGATAAAATTTTAGTGGCGCATCCTTTTTATCCGCCGCATCTTGTACCATGTATGGAAATCGTACCAAATAAATACACTTCCGAAGAAGCAGTACAGTATGTGGTTGATTTACTGAAATATGTCAGGAAGACCCCTGTGATCATAAAAAAGGATGCTCCCGGTTTTGTGGCCAACCGGCTTCAGTATGCATTACTGAGAGAAGCCGTCCACATTGTGGAAAGAGGAATTGCGACACCGGAAGAAGTAGATGAGATCCTGATGAACAGTTTTGCACCAAGATATACATCTATAGGTATTTTTGAACACTTTGATAACTGTGGCCTTGATCTGGCGCGGGATATCAGTGAAGACCTGTATCCGGATCTTGCTGATGACACAGAAGTACAGAAGCTGATCATGGACCACTGTGACAAAAAAGAATATGGGATAAAAACAGATAAAGGAATATATGACTGGAAAAAGAAAGATGTGGAGGATTTTCAGCGGCGTGCTGAACGTCCGTATCTGAAGAAAATTTCCTGGAATATTCCGGATTTTTACAGAGAGGAGGAAGATAAATGAAACCGATGAGACTGCATCATGTAGGAATCATAATGCCGTCCATGGAAAAGGCAGAAGCTTTTATGGATCAGTTTGGGCTGGATACCGACTATATGGAATATGTTGAAGCCTATCACGCACACTGCCTTTTTACAAAATACGGAAAAGATGAATCTCCGGTGGAACTTATTATTCCGACAGAAGGTGTACTGACAGAATTCAGAAATGGAAAAGGCGGTCTTCATCACATTGCTTTTGAAGTGGAAGACGTGGAAAAAGCCCGCCGGGAATTTGAAGATAAGGGTCTGGAAATGCTGGAAAAAGAAGCAGTTCCGGGAGCAGGAGGCATCATTGTCAACTTCCTCAGACCCCGTTACGGATTTGGGGTTTTGGTAGAGTTTGTAGAACAGAAAAATTAAATTACTTGCAGGAGGTATAGTCATGAGTGAGTTTAAAGATGTAGTAATTGTCAGTGGATGCAGAACAGCAGTTGGTTCTTATGGTGGAAGCCTTAAAGGAGTATCAGCTATCGATCTTGGTGCGATCGTAGTCAAAGAAGCTGTTAACCGTGCAGGAATCAAACCTTCAGATGTTGATGAAGTTATCATTGGACAGGTTGGAGAAGTTGCAGAAAACGGTTTTGTAGCAAGAGCAATCAGTCTGAAAGCAGGTATGCCGAAGGAAACAACCGCTTATTCCGTAAACAGACAGTGCGGTTCTTCCTTACAGTCCATTGCAGATGCTGTTATGGAGATCCAGACAGGATTTGCGGATGTAGTTGTTGCAGGTGGTGCAGAAAATATTTCCCAGCTTCCATATTATGTAAAAGATGCCCGCTGGGGTGCACGTATGGGACACAAAGTATTTGAGGATGGAGTTATTGATATCCTGACATGGCCGCTGGACGGAAACCATAATGGTGTAACAGCAGAAAATGTTGCAACTAAATACAACGTAACAAGAGAAGAGCAGGATGCTTTTGCAATGCAGAGTCATCAGAGAGCATGCGCAGCTATCAAAGCGGGAAAATTCAAAGATGAGATTGTTCCGGTAGAGCTGAAAGACCGCAAGGGCAATGTAACAATCTTTGATACAGATGAAGGCCCGAGAGATGGACAGACTATGGAAAAACTTGCAAAACTCCGTCCATGTTTCGTAAAAGGCGGCACAGTTACAGCAGGAAACTCCTCAAGCCTTAATGATGCAGCAGCTGCAGTTGTTGTTATGTCAAGAGAAAAAGCAGAAGAACTTGGAGTTATACCGAAACTTGTTATTAAAGGCTGGACAGTTGCAGGATTTGACGCAGAGTTAATGGGATATTCACCGAAACTTTCCAGTGAAAAACTTGCAAAACAGCTGAACCTGAATCTGAAAGATATTGATATGTTTGAGATTAATGAAGCATTTGCCAGCCAGGCAGTAGCAGTCAGCAGAGATCTCGGACTGGATATGGACAAAGTTAATATTTACGGTGGTGGTATTTCTATCGGACATCCAATCGGAGCAACAGGCTGTATCCTTACAGTTAAGGTAATGTATGAACTGATGCGTACAGATAAGAAGAACGCAATGATCAGTATGTGCATCGGAGGTGGACAGGGAATTTCCATGTACGTTGAAAAATGTGAGGGCTAAATTATGAAAGAAAATATAGTAATTGTTTCAGGTGCCCGAACAGCTATAGGTAGTTTTGGCGGATCACTTAAGAATCTGGAAGCTACAGATCTTGGTGGAATTGCAATTAAAGAAGCACTGAAAAGAGGCCAGGTCGCACCGGAAGATGTAAATGAAGTTGTTATGGGATGCGTTGGACAGGCTGCTGAAAATGCATTTATGGCACGTGTCAGTGCAATCAAAGCAGGAATTCCATATGAAGCTACAGCACTTACTGTAAACAGATTATGTTCATCAGGCCTTCAGGCAATCGTTACAGCAGCAATGGAGATCGACGAGGGATTCTGTGAGATCGCAGTTGCAGGCGGCGGTGAAAGCATGAACAATATTCCATATTATATCCGTAAGATGCGGACAGGGTATCGTATGGGACATGGTGAAGTAGAAGACGGTTTGGTTACAGCTCTGTCAGATCCTATTACAAAAGATCATATGGGAATCACAGCAGAAAATGTTGCAGAAAGATATCATGTTTCCCGTGAAGATCAGGATAAATATGCTCTTCTGAGCCAGCAGCGTGCAGCGAAGGCAAGAGATGAGGGTAAATTTAAAGATGAAATTATTCCGTTGGAAGTTAAAATAAGTAAAAAAGAAACAAAGATCTTTGACACAGATGAATATATCCGCGACAATACAACTCTTGAAAAACTTGCAAAACTTCGTCCTGCATTTAAAAAAGATGGAACAGTAACAGCAGGAAACGCATCAGGAATCAATGACTGTGGTGCAGCAGTTGTTCTGATGAAAGCAGAAGAAGCAGAGAAACGTGGTCAGAAACCGATTGTCAGGATCGTTGAAGCGGCAGCAGCAGGTGTAGATCCTGCATATATGGGAATTGGACCTGTGCCGGCAGTCAGAAAACTTCTGAAAAAGACAGGACTTACCCTGGATGATATAGGACTGTTTGAATTAAATGAAGCATTTGCAAGCCAGACACTGGCATGCATCAGAGAACTTGGTCTTGATATTAATAAAGTAAATGTAAACGGCAGTGGAATTTCCATGGGACATCCAATAGGAGCAACAGGCTGTATCATCACCATCAAGCTTATGAACGAAATGGTAAGACGTAACGAACGTTATGGAATAGCTACACTGTGTATCGGTGGCGGACAGGGCCTGGCAGTACTATTTGAACTCTGCAAGTAATCTGACGTTTTCCATACAGAAAAAGAATGCAGGAAGAGTGATAAATGGAACTTGACTTAACAGGTAAAAAAGCCATTGTAACAGGTGGTGGACGTGGATTATGCAGAAGTATTGCAGAAGCATTACATGATTCAGGTGCTGAAGTTATTCTGGTCGGCAGTTCCGGATCGGCAGTGCAGGCTGCGGAAGAAATGAATGTACATGGTGCAAATGTGTATGCAGTAACAGGAAATCTCGGGGACAAACAGGAAATTACATCTATATTTAATAAATGTATGGAACTGTTTGATGGAAGAATAGATATTCTTGTTAATGGTGCGGGGGTTCAGTTCCGCAGTGATGCAGTTGATTTTCCGGCTGAAGAGTGGGAACGTGTATTATCCATTAATCTGAGTGCAGTGTTCTATTTATCACAGATGGTTGGAAGGGTAATGATTGAACATAAATATGGAAAAATTATCAACATTGCCTCTATGACTTCTTTTTTTGGTAGTGAACGTATTCCGGCATATACCGCATCAAAAGCAGGAATTGCTCAGCTGACCAAAGCTCTTTCAAATGAATGGGCGAGAGCAGGTGTGAATGTAAATGCGATAGCACCTGGTTATATGGCAACAAAACTTACGCAGGATATAAAAGAGAAAAATCCGAAACAGTATCAGGAAATAACTTCCAGGATACCCGCAGGCAGATGGGGAACTGGTGATGATCTGAAAGGTCTGGCCGTATTTCTGGCTTCTGATGCATCAGTGTACATTTCTGGGGCGGTCATTCCAGTCGATGGTGGATATTTAGGTAAATGATAAAAACTGATCTGCATTAGTTGAGGTTTTCGGTAAATTAAGCAGGTGGAATCATATTATGCAAAGAGCAGAAATAATTTCACCTGTTTATTAATAGGACATGAAGAAGTAGGATTATAAGTTTATGCAGAAAGTGATGGCGTTTGAATGGGTAAAATGAAGCGAGTGGAAGAGTCTCGAACAGAAAATACATATTTGATCATGAATAAACATATTAACTGTTACGGACGCCTTTTTGGAGGAGTGCTGATGCAGTGGATTGATGAAATGGCAGGAATTGTAGCCCGTCGCCATGCAGGTACTATTGTTACAACTGCCTGTGTAGATAATCTGAATTTTAAAGCAGGAGCTTATCTTGGAGATGTCGTTGTGTTGATTGGAAAGATGACTTATGTGGGGAAAACATCTATGGAAGTCAGAATTGATACGTATGTAGAAGCTGCTGATGGAACACGTAAAATCATCAATCGTGCGTATGAAGTCATGGTTGCGCTGGACGAAAATGATAATAAAGTGGAAGTGCCGAAATTGATTGTGGAGACTGAAGCTGAAAAAGCAGAATGGATTGGCGGAGAAAAGCGTTATGCATTACGTAAAGAACGCCGAAGAGAAGGATATTGAGAATGCAAAAGGCAGAAATCGCATGGATTTCTGCCTTTCATTATAGGAATTTATCTGTGGTAAAAAAGGGAGATTAGTTAATATCAGATTTTGATATCAGCATTTGGTGAAGTACATGGAAATACCCTGTCCACCGCCGATGCACATGCTGATCATGGCATCTTTCTTGTCTGTTCTCATTAATTCGTAGAGAACTTTTACAGTGAGGACGCAGCCTGTTGCGCCGATTGGATGTCCGATAGAGATGCCGCCGCCGTAGATGTTGACTTTGTCTTTATCAAGACCAAGGTCTCTTCTTACAGCATAAGCCTGGCTGGCAAATGCTTCGTTGATCTCGAACATGTCGATATCTTTCAGGTCAAGACCAAGTTTCTTGGCCAGTTTTTCACTGGAGAATTTCGGAGAGTAGCCCATCAGTTCAGCGTCAAAACCAGCAACTGCGAAATCAACGATTTTCAGTTTTGGTGTTACACCGAGTTCTTTGGCTTTGTCAGCGGACATGATAACAACTGCAGCTGCACCGTCATTGAGGCTGGAAGAGTTGCCGGCGGTAACAGTTCCGCCTTTTACGAAGCATGGACGGAGTTTTGCCAGTTTTTCAAGGGTCTGACCTTCTCTTGGACCTTCATCTGTATCAAAAACAGTTACATTACCTTTGCGGTCTTTTAATTCAACAGGGAGAATTTCATCTTTAAATTTTCCTGCTTTGATAGCTGCTACGGCACGCTGATGACTTTCCAGAGCAAATTCGTCCTGCTCTTCTCTTGTTACGTTGTATTTCGTTGCCACGTTTTCTGCAGTTACACCGTTATGGTTTCCATCCAATGGCCAGGTCAGGATATCAATGACTCCATCCTCGAATACTTTGTGTCCCATACGTGCACCCCAGCGGGCATCTTTTACATAATACGGAAGCTGAGAAATATTTTCTGCACCTCCGGCAACTACTACATCAGCCTGTCCTGTCTGAATTTCCATAACAGCGTCAGCGATGGACTGTAAGGAAGAACCACACTGTCTGTTTACAGAATAAGCGGTTGTTTCTTTGGGCATGCCGGCTTTCAGACTGATCGCTCTTGCTACAAATCCGTTTTCTGCAATCTGTCCAACCTGTCCGATAATAACTTCATCAACATCTGCAGGCTGGATTCCTGCACGGTTAACAGCTTCTTTTACTACCATAGCGCCCATGTCAATGGCAGAAATACCTTTCAGGCTTCCGCCGTAACTTCCTACAGGAAGACGTACACCACTTACAATTACTACATCTTTCATTATTTTTTCCTCCATATCTGTGATAAAAAATTCATTAGAATCAGTTTTATTAGACGATCATTCCGCCGCCAACGTTGATAACTTCAGAAGTGATATAAGCAGCTTCATCAGATGCAAGGAAAGCAACCATGTTTCCAACATCAGAAGGTTTACCTGCATATCCCATAGGAATTCTCTGCATCATGCTGTCCCATGCAGCGCCGTCATTTACTTCTTTTAGTTTAAGAGTCATATCTGTTTCGATGAAGCCAGGGCAGATAACGTTGCAGGTGATGCCTTTGCGTGCGCTTTCACGTGCGGCAGTTTTTGTAAGACCTACAACACCTGCTTTTGCAGCAGCATAGTTAGCCTGACCGATATTTCCGAGCCAGCTTCCGGAAGAGATGTTGATGATACGTCCGCTTCCCTGTGCACGCATATGTTTCAATGCTTCCTGTGTTCCGAAGAATACACCGGTCAGGTCAACGTCAATAACCATCTGCCAGTTTTCTACAGGCATTTTGTGGAGCATACCGTCACGGTTGATTCCTGCGTTGTTTACCATGATATCCAGAGTTCCATATGTGTCGATGGCATATTTTATCAGAGCCTGTACTTCTTCCTGTTTGGAAACATTTACTGCGAAAGCAGAAGCAGTGCCGCCTTTTGCCACGATCTCAGCAACTGTATCATCTGCTGCAGCCATGTCTGCGATAACTACTTTGGCGCCTTCTTCAGCAAGTTTCATTGCGATTCCTTTTCCAAGGCCACGTCCGGAACCGGTTACGATTGCTACTTTGTCTTTTAATCTCATGATAATCCTCCTTGAATAATCCTTTATTTATATTGAATTTTTTAATGGTTACGAATAAGATCTTTTAGTCCATATGGAATTGCTTCTGAGAAGATTGCCGGATTCATTTCTTTCAGATTTTCGCTTATGATAGGTTTGAATTCCATCAGGTCAAGAATCTGAGTCTGAAGATCAATTCCAGGTGCAATTTCCGTAAGAACAAGTCCCTCCGGACGGAGTTCAAATACAGCACGCTCTGTAACGTAGTGCATTTTCTGTCGTTTTTCTCTTGCAATCTTTCCGTTGTAGGAAATCTGCTGTACTTTATTTACAAATTTGATAAGGCTGCCTTCTTTGTTAATGTGGAGACGTCCGTCTTCAAAAGAACAGTCGAGTCCTTTTCCTGTGAAGGAAGAGCAGAAGACAACATGTTTGGCATTTGTTGTGATATCAATAAAACCACCGGCGCCTGTAGGATTCGGGCCAAGTTTTGTTGCGTTAACATTTCCGTCAGGATCAATTTCGCCTGCGCCCATGTAGGTTACGTCTACACCAGCACCGTTGTAATAGTCAAACTGGTCATCGTGCCTTAATAATGCAAAGTTGTTTTTGGCGATACCAAAATCAACACCGCCCATAGGAATACCGCCGTAAATACCGGATTCTACGGTAACAGTAACGTCATCACCGACACCTTCTTCGGAAATGATAGGTCCTACAACATCGTTTGGAATACCGGTTCCGACATTCAAAACATCATCTACATGAAGTTCCATCAGGGCACGGCGTCCGATAACTTTACGAAGATTCATAGGAAGGGCGTCAGAATCGGAAACAGGTACTTTGATATCTCCGCAATATGCAGGATCAAAAGCAAAACTGTGCGTCTGACGATGATCTTCCTCCGGGTTTGGGCACATAACAACTGCATCAATAAAGATTCCCGGAACAGTAACACGTTTACAGTGAAGAGAACCGGCTTTTACTTTGTATTTGGCCTGGGCGATAACCTTGCCGCCGAATTTCTTGCAGGCCATAACAGCGGAGAATACTTCCAGCTGCATAGCTTCTTCATCTGTAGTAAGGTTTCCCATTTCATCTACGTATGTTCCGCGGATAATACAGTAGTCAAGCGGAATCGGTTTATAACGCATGTATTCTTCGCCGTCGATCGTGACAACATCAACAATATCCGGGGCATCTTTTGTGATAGCATTCATTTTTCCACCATCAATACGGGGATCGATGAAAGTTCCAAGTCCTACTTTTGTGATTTTTCCAGGTTCACCACCAGCCATGCTTCGATACAACTGTGCAAACTGTCCCTGTGGGATGCAGTAGGCAAGAATTTTATTTTCTGCAATAAGCTTCATCATACGTGGCTGTAATCCCCAGTGACCACCAATGATGCGGTGCAGCATTCCCTCATGTGAAAAATGCTGAATACCTCTGTCGCGATCGCTTTGTCCACAGGAATGAACCAGTGTAAGATGATTTGGACTTCCTGTTTCGAGAAAACGGTTTTCGATGGCTTTTAGAATGGTTTCAGATGCGGAAACCAGAGTCATACCTATTGTTGCGATGGTACTGTCGTCTTTTATCATAGCTGCGGCTTCTTCGCCGGTTAAAAATTTTGGCTTTTTCATAGTGCCCTCCTGTCATATTTATTGATTTTGACTCGTAGCTGTGAGGTTACTGAACAGTTACGAACATTTTTCGAATAGCACGTTTATTTACCTTTCCGTTAGGCGTAAGTGGAATTTCATCAGTGATAAGTATCCGCTTCGGAATTTTGTATTTTGCAATTTTCCTGCGTAACATTGCCTGGATTTTTGCTTCGTCCAGATTGCTTCCAGGATCAAGCTTCACAAGAGCTGCTGCGACTTCACCGTAAACTTCGTCCGGAATACCTACAACGGCTGCTTCATTTACACCTTCCAGTTTATAAATTTCATTTTCTACATCAAAGCTGCAGATTTTTTCTCCGCCGCGGTTGATCATGTCTTTTTTTCGGTCTACTACGAACAGATAACCTTCTTCATTGAAATATCCCAGATCACCGGTTCCGAGCCATCCGTCTCTCAGGGAAGGAGTATCTATTTTATAATAAGAAGTAAGAACTACATTACCGTAGATCCATATCTCGCCTATCTCACCGTCTTTCAATGGATTTCCATTATCATCACGGATTTCGAAAACAGTTCCCGGAACTGGAAATCCGGAAGATCCAATGTAAGGACTGGTACTTGCATCACCCGGGAAAATAGTAGCCGGAGATGTGGTTTCCGTGAGCCCATACACTGTATGAAATACAGAATGTGGAAGCCAGTTATGTATGGCTGTCAGTTTTTCTTTTGGCATATTGCTGCTTCCGCATGCAAACTGTTTCAGCGTTGGAAGAGACGGAAAAGAATCCTTTTCTTCCAGAAGCATGGAAAATACTGTAGGCGATGCGTGAAGAAACGTAACATCGTGATCTTTTACACACTGAAGTACCCGCTTTGCATTGAAAATTTTGTGCAGATACAGGGTTCCTCCACAGTGTACAAACAGACCAAGGAGCGCAACCATTCCTGTAACATGATAAATGGGAATAGGAATCACAGAAACATCATCGCTTGTAATGTTCAAGGTTTTCTGATAAGTGGTCACGGCGTTCATAATATTGTAGTTTTTGATCACGACACCCTTGCTCTGAGAAGTTGTGCCCGAAGTGAACATGATGATCGCATCATCAAAAGGATCATTGAATACAGGGCTTTCGCTGTCGGACTGATAAGCTTCCAGTCCGTAACCCTTTTCAATATCGGAACAGGCGATACGGTGAATGCCCTGGGTTTCAAATTCTTCAAACCAGTCATAAAAGTCCTGATCACAGATAATACAGCTTACGTCGGCTTTTTCTATCAGAGAATCGACTTCCTGTTTTTTATATTTGCTTGGAAGAGGAACGGTTACGGCTCCAAGTTTTAATAATGCGAGAAAAGCTACACAGAATTCCAGACAGTTGTACATCATCAGAGCAACGTGGCTGTTTCTTTCAATGTGAAGTTCCTGATGAAGATAAGAAGCAAAAGCATCTGTCTTTGCCAGCAGTTCTGTATAAGTACAGGGGCGATCGTAGTTATCTACGATTGCTGTTTTGTCTGGGAAAGACTCAGCTGTGTTGCGTAAGGTTTCGTAAAGACTGCCAACTGTATTTGAGTATAAAGAAACAGTTCTGTTAAAAACCGGCAACATTGTGTCTGTCATTTCATATGAAAAGATACCTTTCCATAAATCGTTTCCGGAATGCATAGGCGCCTCCTTTGAGAAATCGGTTTCGTTATATGAGATATATTATTGCATTGAGAAAATAAAGTCAATCTGTAGAATTGCACGAAAATAAAAACAAAAATTAGTAAAAAATAACAAAGTGAATAAAAAAGATAAAATGATAGTTGATTTCTATGTGCGAAACGACTATAATCGCATTATCAACAAACGAAAACGCTTTCTGCCAAAAGAAAAGAAATCATGAATTTCAATATGAAAACGTTATCTAAAAAGAAGGGAGGATACGAGATAGATATGGAACTTGACTTAACAGGTAAAAAAGCCATTGTAACAGGTGGTGGACGTGGATTATGCAGAAGTATTGCGGAAGCATTACATGATTCAGGTGCCGAAGTTATTCTGGTTGGCAGTTCCGGATCGGCAGTGCAGGCAGCGGAAGAATTGAATGTACATGGTGCAAATGTGTATGCAGTAACAGGAAATCTCGGGGACAAACAGGAAATTACATCTATATTTAATAAATGTATGGAACTGTTTGATGGAAGAATAGATATTCTTGTTAATGGTGCGGGGGTTCAGTTCCGCAGTGATGCAGTTGATTTTCCGGCTGAAGAGTGGGAACGTGTATTATCCATTAATCTGAGTGCAGTGTTCTATTTATCACAGATGGTTGGAAGGGTAATGATTGAACATAAATATGGAAAAATTATCAATATTGCCTCTATGACTTCTTTTTTTGGTAGTGAACGTATTCCAGCATATACCGCATCAAAAGCAGGAATTGCTCAGCTGACCAAAGCTCTTTCAAATGAATGGGCGAGATCAGGTGTAAATGTAAATGCGATAGCACCTGGTTATATGGCAACAAAACTTACGCAGGATATAAAAGAAAAGAATCCGAAGCAGTATCAGGAAATAACTTCCAGGATTCCCGCAGGCAGATGGGGAACTGGTGATGATCTGAAAGGTCTGGCTGTATTTCTGGCTTCTGATGCATCAGCGTACATTTCCGGGGCGGTCATTCCAGTCGATGGAGGGTATTTAGGAAAATAAGGAGGGAAAACTGTAATGAATACTGGAATTTTAATACAGGCGATTGTCAACGGTATCATGGTTGGCGGAATTTATGCCATGATCGGTATGAGCCTTAATATGATTTTCGGTGTTATGAAAATCGTTAACTTCTGTCAGGGTGAACTTTTGATGGTAAGTATGTATATTACATATCTGTTTTACTCTGAACTTGGTATAGAACCATTTATAGCGATTCCGCTGGTTGCAGTGATCATGTTTGCACTGGGTGCTCTGATCCAGTCCACACTGATCACAAGATCTATTAAAGAGGATGGAGACCAAAACGTACTCTTCCTTACCTGCTGTCTTGGAATTTTTCTTTCAAATACAGCATTGTTACTTTTTAAATCAGATTACCGTACAGCTGAGAGTGTTTTCTCAAACAAAATTGTTACTATCGGAAATATGAATATCAGTGTGCCGAAATTACTTGGTTTTGTAGTTCTCTGTATCACAACGGTTCTTATTTTCCTCATGCTGTATCATACAAAAATTGGTAAACAGATTCGTGCAACATCTCAGAATGCTATTGGTGCACAGGTAACTGGTATCAAAACAAAAGTTGTTTATGCATGTACATATGGTCTTGGCGCAGCAATTGCAGGTATTGCAGGTGCATGTCTGATGTCATACTACTATGTATATCCGGCAGTTGGCAATATCTACGGAACCCGTTCATTTATCGTTGTAACTATGGGTGGTCTTGGAAGCGTTGTAGGTGCTTTCTTCGGTGGAATCGGTCTTGGAATCATGGAAACAGTTGGTTCAGCAGTAGTTGGCGCAGCTTTTAAGGATACTCTGGTATTCATAGTATTCATTTTGATTTTGGTAGTAAAAGAAAATCTGAATATTAAAAAGAGAAAGGGGTAAGTGAGATGAAAAGGAAATTTGGAATCCGTCAGATATTAGTGCTTGCATTAATTCTGATATGTGCAATTGTTCCGAGTTTTGTAAAAACACCATATATGCTGGGCATTTTTGTAACTACTTTCTATATTGGATGTGGAACCCTGGCATGGAGCGTACTTGGAAGTCTTACCGGCGAAGTTTCTCTTGGACATGCAGGTTTTATGGGACTTGGTGCATATATCGGAGCACTTCTTATGAATAACCACCACATTACACCGTGGGTTGGAATGATTATCGCATTTGTATTTGTAGGACTTCTGGCAGCCTGCCTTATGGCTCCGTGTTTTGTCCTTTCTGGTTCTTATTTTACACTTGTAACAATTGCATTTTCAGAGGCATTTAGAAATCTTTTTACAAACTGGGATTATGCTGGAAAAGGACAGGGTATCCTGGTTCCTCTGAAAGAACAGGGAATATATAGCATGCGTTGGGCATCAAAAATTCCATACTATTATATAGCGCTGATCATGTTTGTTCTGTTTTATATTATTCTTCGCAAGATTGACAAATCAAAACTCGGATATGCATTAAAGACTATCAGAGAAGATGAAGAAACTGCAAATGCAGTAGGAATTAATCCTTTTAAATACAAATTTATCGCTACATTCATCAGTGCAGGCCTTATCGCAGTAGTTGGTGTATTTTATGCAAACTATATCGGATATATCAATCCTGATATTATGAAGCAGTCACAGGCACTGAACTATGTAATGCCAGCTATCATCGGTGGAATCGGAAGTATTACAGGACCTCTTTTGGGTGCAATTATCCTGACACCTTTATCAGAATTTCTGAATGCATCTCTTTCCAGTATCGCAGGTGGATTAAACCTGGTTGTTTACGCAGTGATCGTAATTGCAGTTATTGTTTTCCGCCCAACAGGTATTATGGGCTGGTATGATCACAGCAAATTTAAGAAAAATGTTAATACAAAATTAGACGCTGTTGACGCAAAACTGTTTGGAAAGAGGGGGTGAGAAGATGGCAGAAC
This sequence comes from uncultured Blautia sp., assembly GCA_934359835.1. Lineage (GTDB taxonomy): Bacteria > Bacillota > Clostridia > Lachnospirales > Lachnospiraceae > Blautia_A. The sequence continues at coordinate 16,499 of CAKRLX010000009.1, read as the reverse complement.
TTTTAGAGATCAAAAACCTTTCAAAAAACTTCCACGGACTGAAAGCGGTAAGTGATGTAAGTTTTACTGTAGAAAAAGGCAGTATTACAGGAATGATCGGAAGTAATGGTGCAGGAAAAACAACTGTATTTAATATGATCAGCGGTGTTCTGACGCCTTCCAGCGGTTCCATTATTTATCAGGGAAAAGATATTACCGGAACAAAAGCATGTAAATATACCGGAATGGGAATTGCAAGAACTTTCCAGATTATGAAACCATTGAGAAATATGACAGTTCTTGATAATGTTGTTTCCGGCGCTATTTTCGGAAGAAAACATCTCGGAACAGCAGAAGCAAGAGAATACGCAGCAGAAATTCTTGAATTTACAGGATTATATGACAAAAAAGATCTTTATCCAAAGGATATGGGTACTCCGTATAAGAAACGTCTGGAAGTGGCCAGAGCTCTGGCTACAGATCCTGAACTCCTTCTTCTTGACGAAGTTATGGCAGGTCTGAATCCTACAGAAACAGATGAAGCTGTAGAACTGTTCAGAAAGATCAATGACCAGGGAACAACAATCCTTCTGATCGAACATATCATGCGAGCTGTTGCAAGTCTTTGTCAGAAAGTTGTTGTTATGCATCATGGTGAAAAAATTACCGAGGGTACACCTGAACAGGTTATGAACGATCCATACGTAATTGAGATATACCTTGGAAAGGAGGAAGACTGATGGCTGAAAATTATTTCCAGGTAGATAAGATCAGTGTTAAATATGGTGATATTCAGGTTCTGTGGGATATCAGTTTTGAGGCTGCAAAAGGTGAGATCATTGCCTTGGTAGGAAGTAATGGTGCTGGAAAAAGTACAGCAGTAAAAGCTGCCAGCGGACTTGTAAAAACATGCGGGGGAAAGATTACATTTGATGGTCAGGACGTTACGGGCGGAAACTGCAGAAGTTTTATCGATCACGGTATTATCCTCTGTCCTGAAGGCAGACAGCTTTTTCCGCAGATGACAGTATATGAAAATCTGGAGATGGGTGCCTGCAGCAAAGAAGCAGAAGCAAAGAAAAAAGATACGATCGAAAAGATTTATACATGGTTTCCAAAGCTGAAAGAAAGATCCAAACAGCTGGCTGGAACTTTGTCAGGTGGCGAACAGCAGATGGTTGCCTTTTCAAGGGGGATGATGGGGTTACCTAAGCTGTTAATGATGGACGAGCCGTCACTTGGTCTTGCTCCTACGATCGTGGATGATATCTTCAAAATCGCAAAACGTGTTGCAAAAGAATCAGGCCTTACGATCGTACTTGTTGAACAGGATGTAAGAAAAGCGCTTAAATTGGCGAACAGAGGCTATGTACTTGAAAATGGTGTTATCAACATCAAGGGAACGGCAGAAGAACTGCTGAACAATGATGAAGTAAAGAAGGCATATCTGGGAATTTAAAAATTTAATATGTATTTTACCCGGAATTGGGCCGGGCGAAAATAAAAAAATGGAGGGTTTTTATATGAAGAAAAAGGTAGTAGCAGTCACAATGGCAACAGCAATGATGGCTTCCTCACTGGCAATCGGAGGAGCAACAGTTTATGCGGCAGATGATCCGATCGTAATTGGTGCTGTATATCCAATGACAGGAGATCTGGCTGACTCCGGTAAGACAATGCAGCAGGGAATCGATATGGCTATCGAAGAAATCAATGAAGCAGGTGGAGTTGACGGACAGGAAGTTCAGGTAATTTACGGCGATTCTAAAGGTGATTCTGCAACAGGTATGACAGAAGCAGAACGACTTATCACACAGGAAGATGTAGATGTTCTTATCGGATGCTATCAGTCAGGTGTTACTGTAACAGTTGCTCAGATTGCTGAGCAGTACGGTGTTCCGCTTATCACAGCAAACGCTACATCCGATGCTCTTACAGCAAACGGATATCAGTATTTCTTCAGACTTGCACCGACAAACATGATGTTTGTACGAGATATGGTTGACTTTATCAAAGATGCATCTGAAAAAGACAGTAATGTTGCAGGCAAATCCGTAGCTGTATTCACAGACAACTCTGAAGTTGGACAGCAGACATGTGAATGGGCTAAATACTGGGCAGAAGAAAACGGTATTGATTATCTTGGAGAAATCCTTTATACATCAGGTGCTGCAGACCTTTCCTCAGAAGTTCTTCAGCTGAAATCCATGAATCCGGATGTAGTTATTGCAGACAGCTATGTATCTGATGCAATTCTCTTTACAAAGACTCTGAACGAGCAGGGATATAATCCAAACATGATCATCTGCAAAGGTAACGGATTTACAGAAGCTGCATATCTTGAAGGTGTTGGCTCACTGGCAAATGGAATCGTTGTTGCAACAGAGTTCGTTGTTGGTTCCAAAGGACAGGAAGTTACAGACAAATACAAAGAAAAATACGGCGAAGATATGAACGGTCATTCCGCAGAAGCTTATACAACTACATGGGTTCTGATCGATGCATTTAAGAACATCAAAGAAGCCGGCGGCGAAATCGGAAGAGATTCCATCAGAGACGAACTTGCTCAGATTAAGATTGACAAAGAGTTCTCAAACGGCCAGGAAATTATTCTTCCATACGATACAATTTCCTTTGAGGAAGATGAATTTAATGGAAGTCCATATCTCAATCAGAACCTTTCTGCAACTCTGACTGTTACACAGATTCAGGATAAGCAGTATACACCAATTTGGCCATATGACATCGCAGGAGCAGATCTGGTTTACCCGGCTGAATACAAATAAGAATAATAAAATATATGTTTATTAAAAAGTAAGCTGAACAGGTGAAACCATAATACAGGTTAAGTAGAATGGTTTCACCTGTTTTTGTTGTTAATACAGGGTATTACGGGCAAAAACAGGTTGATTTTAGAAGATGGATAATGTAAAATTTAAAAAAAGAGGTCTAATATATGAAAAACGGCAAATATAGTATTTCTGATGTAGCAGAAATGCTGGGCGTTTCAAAGTCAACAGTTTCCCGTGTAATTAATGGAAATACAGGCGTTGGTCCTGAACTTCGCAAAAAAGTTATGGATTTTGTAGAAGAAATAGGGTATCAGCCAAACACAATTGCGCAGAGCCTGAGTAAAGGACATATGAATATTGTTGCATTAATACTGGGAGATGTAAGAAACCCGTTTTATGCAGAACTTGCATTCAAGATTCAACAGATTTTAAATAACCAGGGTTATATGGTAATGACACTGAACAGCGAATACAACATAGAGCGTGAACTTGAATTTTTAGGATTGACTGAACAGTTTAATTTTGCCGGTCTGATTTTGATAACAGCTCAGGAAGAAAAAATTGAAGAGAAATTAAAAATGATGGATATCCCTAAAGTTCTGGTTAACAGGATTCTGCCTTCGTATACAGGTGATTCTGTCCTGATTGACAACTTTCAGGCGGGATATCTGGCAGTTATGCATTTAATCGAACTGGGACACAGACATATCGGATTTATTAAGGGTCCGGGTGTATCTTCTGCATCCAGCCAGCGTTTTGCAGGATACAGGCAAGCAATGCAGAATTATGGGCTGCCATTTGAAGAGAATTTTGTATTTGAGAGTGATTTGAAATTAGAGACAGGACGAAGTCTGGCTGATGCTTTTTGCAAACTGGAAAAACATCCAAGTGCAATGGTAATAGTTAATGATATGACTGCGATTGGTTTTATGGATGGCTGCAGGAATGGAGGAATACGTATTCCTGAAGACCTGTCGATCGTAAGTTTTGATAATATTGCAATGGCGTCCATGTATGGTATTGAACTGACGACAATCAGTCAGCATGTAGATGAAATGGGCGAAAAAGCGGCGCATCTGATGTTGAAACAGCTCAATGACAGAGATGCGAAGCCGGAACGTATTATCATGGAACCTACATTAATTGTTCGAAAAACGACATGTGAACATACAGAAAGCTGATATGAAAGAAATTGCAGATGGAAAGTGGTGGCATAATAAATGCGAAAAATGAAACGGGTGGAAGATTCCCGGACAGAAAATACATATCTTATCATGAAAAAACATATTAACTGCTACGGCAGGCTTTTTGGTGGTGTGCTGATGCAGTGGATTGATGAGATGGCAGGAATTGTAGCCCGTCGTCATGCTGGCACTATTGTTACAACTGCCTGTGTGGATAATCTGAATTTTAAGGCGGGAGCTTATCTCGGAGATGTGGTTGTACTGATCGGTAAAATGACTTATGTGGGAAAAACTTCTATGGAAGTCAGAATCGATACGTATGTAGAAGATGCTGATGGAACACGTAAGATTATTAATCGTGCGTATGAAGTTATGGTAGCACTTGATGAGAATGACAATAAGGTGGAAGTGCCGGGACTGATCGTAGAAACAGAAGCTGAAAAGGCAGAATGGATTGGCGGTGAAAAACGATACGCATTACGTAAAGAACGGCGAAGAGAAGGATATTGAGAAATAAATATGATGAGGCTGCAGGAAGTTCCTGCAGCCTTGTTTTGGGGTGATGTGAAATTATCAGTATTTTCTCAGATATTCTTCAGCCTCTGAAAACAAAGCTTTTCATTGAAGAACTCACATTTTTTCGAATCAAATGATAATATATACTTGCATCTTTTGTGCTTTTAGTTTATATTAATATCAGAAGCGGGTTTCTGACCATCTGATTTGTCAATCCAAGATGGGTATCTCGTTTCTTTTTTTATATTTTGGATATCATACAAATATAGTTTTCCATCCACCGAGCATCTTACAATAAGTACAGCCTGATATATATTATATTCTATAATTTCTCCCTGCTCATTTGTCACTGGCATTGCAAAACGTGTATTATAACGATACCAGCCATTTATAGCCCTTTTCTTATGTTTATTCTCGAAATCTTTCTTCCATCGTCTGCCTGTAGCAATTTTAATCATTTGAGGTATCCCCTGGGACATATTTGCCTTTACTTTAGGTAATGCTCCCCTTAACTTATTTGTGTAATTCGATCCTGTATACTCATCAACAAACACCCGGTCAATCGAAATTAAGTCTTCGGTTTCTAATACTTCAAATATCTCGCCAATATAACGAATTAGATATTTCGCTACTTCTTTCCACGAAATACTCCTTTTTCCTTTGAAAATCACTTGCGGAATTACAACAAATTTATTCCCATCTACATCTCTTGCAACAAGAACTTTATTTGATAATAGACATTCTCCAGAAAAATTTTCTGCTTTTTCTTTTTTATTACAAAGTACTATTTCTGGTTTTATAGGGCATCCACCCATGCATAAATCTCTTTGTGCACATTCTGGGCAGGACTTTCTAAAATAGCTTCGAAATTTTTCGAATTCTTGACTTTCCCATGCTTCCCTGATCGTATGATTTTCCAAATTCACAGCCCATCTTTGCTCCTGATTGTCAAAGCTACATGGCAACATTTTCATATCTGCAGATATGTATGCTGACCATCTTGCACCTTCACATGTATCCAAACTATCCAGATCAATATTATTATTGTGATTATTAATCAACGCTGGTACTGTACAGGAATCAAATCCTATTTTATATTCCAGTTTTTCTTCCGAAATGTATTCAAGCAATTCAAAAAGTTCTGGATTTCCAAACTCAATTGTTTTCTCAGAGCTTCCCTGTCCTACTGGCTTATGCAAAAGAAAAATTACTGCATTTATTCCTTGTGGAAAGGTCTTTTCTTTAAGTCGCCTGATTGCCTCTGATAAAGATTCTTTATGCAATACATAATGAATATTTGTCTTTACATTATGCTTTAATAGTGTCTCTATTGTTTTTATAGTGTACGTACTTCGATACCAACTAACCGCAACGGCTCCGCAGTATTGCTTACATAATTTTGCGAGTTTGTCTGTCATTCCCAGGCCAGAAGTTGTAAAATTAGGGACTATCCCATACTTATTGCAAATCTTTAATATTTCCTCAAAGTTTTCATGCTGATCTGGATCTCCACAGCCTCCCAGTGCAAACTGATACGTTTGCCCCTGGCATTGTCTGGCTATTTTTTCAAAATTTTCCAGCGACATATTTTCATGATTTGCGTATAATCCATTTTGATAGCATTCTACACCTGATTTCATACACAGCCCCTGCTTACCATGAATACAATGTCCCATAATTCCAACATCCAGAAGCTCCGGAAAAGAAGCCATAAAGGGATCAACCCCTGTATCTTTCCCATTTTCTATAATTCCACTTCTGATGTATTGTCCTGTTCTTTCATCAAAACAGGAAATAAAATTTTTATCTTTTCTAATTCTCATTTATGTATACCTTTAATATGACAAATCACCATCTATTGCTTCAAAATCTCCGTTTCCATTCTCTTCGAGAATTTTCCAAATTTCTGCAAATATAGAAGCATACTCATATTCACATTGCTCATAATCTACATATCCACCATAAATCGTTTTTCCTTGCTTTAATGCTTTTCTGACAGCTTTTTTTCTTTTTTCATACTTGCTGAACGTCCAGTCCTCTCGAAAAACCTTCTGAATCTCTTTTTCTGAACTTTCAGGTGTCAAAATCGAGTTTCCCAAAAAAGTTTTTTCTACATACTGCAGAATTTCTTCTTTCTGTTTTTCATTTAATTTTGATGTTCTTGCCAAAATAAAACTACTGCTACTTGAATTTGTTACAAAATCCATTCTTACTTTCATATTTTTTCTCCTTTATATACTTTTTGTATATATTATATTTTATTAGTATGTTTATTGCAAGTAATATTTATTATATACTTATATTACATTTAGTATAAACGGAGGGAAAAAATGGACTCAGAAGATTATGGAACACTTATCAAAAACTTACGACTGCAAACAGGTCTGACACAGAGCCAAGTTGCAGATTCTCTTGGCGTTACCCCTGGATATATCAGTAATGTCGAAAACAATCGCACTGCGATGTCATTACGTATGCTCACATATTATGCCCGACTTGTAGGTTGTTCTTTAGACTCCCTTGTCGGAGAACTTGAACCCGAATATTCTGAAACTGCACTTGATCGAAAATTATATGAAGCTATTATTAAATTAGATACGGAAACAAAAGAGAAAATCTTAAAAACAATTGAACTCTGGCGTTGATTCAGGCTTGTAAATAGAAACTACAGCTAAACGGAGGGCAAAATGGCGAAAAAAATCGGAATTATTTCAGACACGCATGGTCTTTTGAGAAAAGAAGTTAAAGATATTTTAAAAACCTGTGACTGTATTTTGCATGCAGGCGATGTTGATCGACCCGAAATTCTGGATCAGTTGAGAGTACTGGGAAATATATATGTGGTCAGAGGTAATAATGATGGATCCTGGGCAGAAAAAATTTCTCGCACTCTGCGTTTTGAAATTGCAGGGGTAAAATTTTTTATGGTTCATAATAAAAAAGATGTGGCATGGGATCTTGGCAGCGTGCAGGTTGTGATAACGGGACATACACATAAATATAAGGAAGAGATAAAAGACGGGCGTCTGTGGCTGAACCCCGGAAGTTGTGGCAGAAGCAGGTTTGGAGGAGAAGTTACAATGGCTGTAATGGAGATAGACGAGGAGAAATATCAAATTTCAAAAATAATTCTAAAATAATTTTGTAAAGATATATGTCTGAACAAATCAGAACATATATTCGAATAAAAACCAAATGTACCGTTTTATTGGACATAAAATATGAGATACTCCATATATCAGAAAAAACGTTCGGAAAATATGTTCGATATAAGGAGAAAAAATATGGTACATGTAACTGAGAAAAAGAAAGATAATGACAGAAAATTTTCAAGTTCTATGGCTATGCTGCTGGGAATTCTGGTAACAATGGAAATTATGGTGTTTGGGGCAATGTTACTGAATGTGGATTTCCATTCGGCAGACAGGATTGCCGTAGTACTTGCTTTTATGGTATTATATTCTGGTGTTGTGGCAGCGCTGACTGATAAATAGTATATTTGGGAAAACTGAAAGCTGCTGTAAATGGTAGTATTTGGAGAAGTATATTATGCCGAAGTCATTCAATCAGAAAATAAAAATCCTGTATCTGATGAAAGTTTTACAGGAAAAAACAGATAGAGATCATACCATGTCTGTGCAAGATATTATTCATTATATGGACAGCTATGGAATCAGTGTGGAGAGAAAGACGGTTTATGATGATATCGAAACATTGAAACTATTTGGAATGAAAATTCAAAATCGAAGAGGCAAAAACGGAGGATATTATCTGGCTGAGCGTGAGTTTGGACTTGCAGAGCTGAAATTCCTGATGGACGCTGTACAGTCATCACATTTTCTGACTCATAACCAGACAAGAGAGCTGCTGCGTAAACTGGAACATCTTACCAGTGTTGGTGAAGCGCGCAAATTGAAAAGTCAGATGGCTGCGGAAGTAGGGATAAAGTCGGTTAATGAAGCAGTGTATGAATGTATTGAAGGTATTTATGAAGGAATATCAGATAACAGACAGATAAGTTTTTATTACTGTGAATGGACCTTATCAAAAACTCTGAAACAGAAGCATAATGGAGAGAGGTACCGTGTGAGTCCATGGGAACTCATATGGAAAAACGAAAATTATTATATGCTTGGTCTTGATGAGAAGAGCGGAATAGTAAAGCATTATCGTATAGATAAAATGATGCATGTGACAGTAGAACAAAATAAACGCAATGGAGATGCAATTTTCAGAGATTTTGATCTGAGCAGATTTTCAACCAGCACATTCGGAATGTTTGGAGGAAAAGAACAAAGTGTGCGAATGGAATTTGAAAACAGATTTGTCGGTGTTGTGTTGGATCGTTTTGGACAGGAAGTTATGTTGATTCCAAAAGATGAGGGACATTTTTCAGTTCAGACCAGAATCAGTGTCAGTACACAGTTTTTTGGCTGGCTGGCAGGACTGGGAACCGGAGCAGTCATTGTGTCTCCGGAGAACATCCGCGGAGAATATATTTCTTTTTTAAAGAAAACATTAGCAAATTATGGAGAAAGTATATGACAGTAAAATCAAAATTATTGGGGCTGCTGGAGCAGCAGAAGGGAAACGTATTATCTGGTGAAAAATTGGCAGAGGAACTGAACTGCACCAGAGCAGCTATATGGAAAGCTGTAAAATCCCTGAGAGAAGAAGGATACATTATTGAAGCAGGACAGAATAAGGGCTATATGCTGGTGAAAGACAGTCACCGTCTTTCATGTGAGGCAATACAGCCCTTTTTAAATTTGAAAGAAGTATATATGCAGGTATATCCGGAAATAGATTCCACGAATAAAGCAGCTAAACAGGCGGCTGTTAATGGGATAGCTGAACACGGGAGCTTTGTGCTGGCTGCCAGACAGACAGCGGGACGTGGCAGACGTGGCAGAAGCTTTTATTCACCGGAAGATGCCGGGATATATCTCAGCGTGATTCTGGAACCACGGGGAAATCTTCAGGAAAATCTTCTGCTGACGGCAGAAGCGGCAGTTGCTGTGTATAAGGCAGTAAAAGAAGTGACAGGTATCGAACTGGATATTAAATGGGTAAATGACCTATACTATCATGGAAAAAAAGTCTGTGGAATTCTGACAGAAGCTATTACAGATTTCGAAAGTGGAAATATTGAGTTTGCAATAGTGGGAATCGGACTGAATCTGTATGAAACCGCTGAAGGATATCCGGAAGAGCTTCAGGGGATAGCCGGAGGGTTGTTTACTGACAGAGACAATGCTTCAGAGCTTGACCGCAACAGGCTTGTAGCTGCAATCATAAATAACCTGCTGATTGAAACACAGGAAATACAGCTTCCGAAAGAATATATTGATCAAAATATTGTACCCGGAAAAAAGATACAGATCAGGGATGGCAAATATGTAAGGGAGGCTCAGGCGCTGGAAATATGTCAGGATGGAAGACTGAAAGTCAGAGAGGTGGATGGAACGGAGTCTATGCTGTCATATGGCGAAATTTCAATTGTAATATAATAGGAAATTATATTAAATATAATTGTGAAAAATGCATAATTTGATTTTTTATTTTTGGACAATATGGTGAAAATGAATATTGACTTTTTTTTATCAAGGTGACAGAATAAGTTAACAAATAGCAGACCGGTCTTACCAATATGGGTACCGATCGAGAGAAAAGGAGGGAGAACGACGGGAAATTTATCAGCCACATTGGCAGAAGAGCTTGAAAGTAAAACAGCGTTCACCATACCGGTTTTCGGTGGTATACCTGTTGCTGAGAGCGTAGTTGTAACCTGGGTGATCATGGCAGTTCTGGTAATCATTTCTCTGATACTGGTCCGAAATTTAAGTGTTGAAAACCCAGGCAAGAAACAACTTCTTCTGGAATCCGGAGTCAGTTTTCTTCAGAATTTCTTTATGGGAATTCTTGGAGAAGAGGGAAAACGTTATGTCCCATATCTGATGTCCACTGTTGTCTATATCGGAATTGCCAATATTGCTGGTGTGTTTGGCTTCACGCCACCGACAAAGGATATGAATGTCACTATAGCACTGGCATTGATGAGCATTATTCTGATTGAGTATGCGGGATTCCACAAGAGAGGTACGAAGGGCTTTTTACACAGTTTTGTTGAGCCGGTTCCGATTATGCTTCCAATCAATATTCTGGAACTGGCAATCAGACCTACTTCTCTTTGTATGCGACTGTTTGGTAATGTTCTGGGTAGTTTCGTTGTAATGAAACTTCTGGAATTTATCTGCCCGGCAATTTTGCCTATACCATTCAGTCTGTATTTTGATTTCTTTGATGGATTTATACAGGCATATGTATTTGTATTCTTAACATCTCTGTTCATCAAAGAGGCAATTGAATGAAAAATAATAAAAAAACTTGTTATCACAGGAGGAAAAAATTATGTTAATCGCAATTGGTGCAGCTATCGCAGTTCTTACAGGTATTGGAGCAGGTATTGGTATTGGAATGGCAACTTCCAAGGCAGTTGAAGCTATTGCAAGACAGCCTGAAGCAGAAAGCAAGATCAGCAAGAACCTGCTGCTGGGTTGTGCTCTTGCCGAAGCAACAGCTATTTATGGTTTCGTTATCGGACTTCTGATCATCATCATGCTGGGCTAAGAAAACAAGGTTAATATATTCGATATTAAGAGAGGCAGGTGGACCAGGTGATAAAAATTGACATCAACCTTGTCTTTACGATCATTAACCTGTTGGTTCTTTATGTATTGATGAAGAAATTTTTATTCGGACCGATCATTAAAGTGATGGACGAAAGAAAGGCTATGATCGATCAGCAGTTTGCGGGTGCAAAAGAAATGGAAGACAATGCCAGAGCACTTCAGTGTAAATATGAAGACGCGCTGAAGTCAGCGAAGGAAGAGTCTTACCAGATTATGGAACAGGCCAGAAAAGAGGCTAAGATTCAGACAGAGCGTACAGTAGAAGATACTGCTGCAAGAGTAGATGCAATGCTGGCAAAAGCGCAGGACGATATCAGAACGGAGCGTGAGAATGCCATGCGTCAGATGCAGGGCGATGTAGCCGCTCTGGCAATGGAAGCAGCCGCAAAAATCGTTGGTAAAAATAATGGTGCAGATCAGGATTTATCCTTATATGACCAATTTTTAGAAGAAGCAGGTGATCCCGATGACAGTGACCGCCGTTAATTATGCAAAAGTTCTGAAAGAGCTTTCTGTTTCTGAGAAATCTATTCAGGACACAAGAGAAATATTCCGGGAGGTTCGAGAGCTCACAGAGAGCCTGGAGAATCCGCTGGTGCCGTTCGAGAGTAAAAGCAGGGTTATTGACAGAGTAATACCGGAAGATATGAAAAACTTTGTCAAAGTCGTTTGCAAACATCATGAAACAGGACTTCTGGAAGAAATTTTTGAAGATTATGATGAACTGTGCAGGAAACAGGCGGGAATTATGAAAGCGGTTATGTGGTATGTGACCCTGCCAAAGCCGGAACAGCTTGAAGGCATCAAAGCATTTCTGTGCCGTGAATTTCAGGCGCAGAAAGCCGAAATAGAAATGAAAGAAGATAAAAGCCTGATTGGAGGATTTATACTTCAGGCAGGTGGACGTGAGTATGACTGGAGCCTGCGGGGACGCTACCGCAAGCTGGAACAGAAATTAACCCGGAGGTGAACACGTTGAGTGCTATCAATCCAGATGAGATTATTTCCATTCTGAAAGAAGAAATAACAAATTATGATGAAATCAGCCAGAACCAGGAAGTAGGAACAGTCATTTCCGTAGGAGATGGAATTGCAACAGTCTATGGAATTGACCATGCTATGTATGGTGAGGTTGTAGTTTTTGAAAACGGACTTAAGGGAATGGTTCAGGATATCCGTACGAACAGTATGGGTTGCATTCTGTTTGGAAAAGATACCGGAATCAGAGAAGGTACAAAGGTAACAAGGACAGGTAAACAGGCGGGTATTCCTGTTGGTGCAGGTTTTATTGGCAGGATCGTTGATGCTCTTGGAGCACCAATCGATGGAAAAGGTGATATTAAAGAAGAAGGATATCGTCCGGTAGAAAATCCGGCACCTGGAATTATCGACCGTAAATCAGTAACTGTCCCATTGGAAACAGGTATTCTTTCCCTTGATTCCATGTTCCCTATAGGTCGTGGCCAGCGAGAACTGATCATTGGCGACAGACAGACAGGTAAGACATCTCTTGCAATAGATACAATCCTGAATCAGAAAGGCAAAGATGTTATTTGTATTTATGTGGCAATCGGACAGAAGGCTTCTACCGTAGCCAAGGTAGTATCCAATCTTGAAAAATATGGTGCAATGGAATATACAACTGTATTCTCCTCTACAGCAAGCGACTGTGCACCACTTCAGTATATTGCGCCATATGCAGGAACAGCTCTTGCAGAGTTCTTTATGTATCAGGGCAAAGATGTACTGATCGTATATGATGATCTTTCCAAGCACGCAGTTGCATATCGTGCGCTGTCTCTGCTTCTGGAACGTTCTCCGGGACGTGAAGCTTATCCCGGTGACGTATTTTATCTTCATTCCAGACTTCTGGAACGTTCCAGCCGCCTGAATGAAGAAGCAGGTGGAGGATCAATCACTGCCCTTCCTATTATTGAGACTCAGGCAGGAGATGTATCAGCATATATTCCGACCAATGTAATATCCATTACAGATGGACAGATCTTCCTGGAAAGTGATCTGTTCTTCTCAGGTATGCGACCGGCGGTTAATGTAGGACTTTCTGTATCACGAGTAGGTGGTGCTGCACAGACAAAGGCAATGAAGAAAGCTTCCGGAAGTGTGCGTATCGATCTTGCTCAGTATCGTGAGATGGAAGTATTTACACAGTTCAGTTCAGATCTTGATGATGCTACAAAGGCACAGCTTGCATATGGTGGCTGTCTTATGGAACTTCTGAAACAGCCATTGTGTCATCCTCTTACTCTTCATCAGCAGGTAATCACTTTGTGGACAGCAACTCACAAAAAAATGGTTCATGTAGATAAGAAAAATGTAAAGAAATATCAGATGGATATGCTTGAATATTTTGAAAATGCATATCCGGAAATCGGAAGAGAAATCGAAGAGACAAAGCAGCTCAGTGATGAACTGGGAGAAAAGATCCTTCAGGTTGCAGACGAATTCAAAGACCGTGCAGCTGCAATGTGATTTGGGATAGGAGGAACTTATGGCAAATGCAAGAGAAATAAAGAGCAGGATAAACAGTGTCCAGGACACTATGAAAATCACTAATGCCATGTATATGATTTCCTCTTCCAAGATGAAAAAAGCCAAAAAGATACTGTCGGATACAGAACCTTATTTCTATAATATGCAGGGAGCTATTGCACGAATACTGAGACACATTCCAGATACGGAGCATCCGTTTTTCAGTGTACGTCATCTGATCCCGCAGGAAGAACGTAAAGTTGCAACGATTGTTGTTACCGGTGATAAGGGAATGGCAGGAGCATACAACCATAATATTACCAAAATGACAGAAGAGTTTATGGAAAAAACACCAGGTTATCATAAACTTTATGTCCTTGGTATGGTTGGACGACAGTATTTTGAAAAAAAAGATGTAGACATGGATGGAAGTTTCCGTTACACAGTACAGAAACCGACCATGCATCGAGCGAGACTGATCAGTGAGGAAATTGTAAGAAGTTTTCTTGAAAGAGAAGTAGATGAGGTGCATATTATTTACACACAGATGCAGAATGCAGTTGTGATGGAACCTGTAAATATGCAGCTTCTTCCCCTGAAGAAAACAAGTTTTTCACCACTTCAGATTCCGGCAGAAGTTCATCAGGAAGAAATCGAGATGTTTCCGTCAGCAGAAGGTGTGCTGGACATTATGATTCCAAACTATCTGACAGGTGTTATTTATGGTTGTCTGGTTGAAGCCTATGCCAGTGAGAATAATGCCAGAATGACAGCTATGCAGTCATCAACAGACAGTGCGAAGAAGATGCTGCAGGAATTGTCAATTCAATATAACAGAGCCCGTCAGGCAGCAATTACACAGGAGATCACTGAGGTTTGCAGTGGTGCGAAGGCTCAGAGAAGGAAGTGACGATGATGAATAAAGGTAAGATTGTACAGGTCATGGGACCTGTTGTAGATGTTGTTTTTGAAGATGGACAGCTTCCTGATATCAAGGATGCCCTGGAAGTAGAAAACAACGGAAAAAGATGCGTGATGGAAGTCTCACAGCACCTGGGAAATAATGTGGTACGCTGCATTATGTTAAGTGCCAGTGAAGGACTTCAGAGAGACCGTGAAGTTACCGCAACAGGAAGCGGTATTAAAGTTCCGGTTGGTGACTGTACACTGGGAAGATTGTTTAATGTTCTTGGGGATACAGTAGATGGTGGCGAAAGCCTGGAAGATGCAGAATACTGGGTAATTCACAGAGATCCACCTTCTTTTGAAGAACAGAAGCCTGCTGTTGAAATTCTTGAAACAGGAATTAAGGTTATCGATCTTCTTGCCCCATATGCCAAGGGTGGTAAGATTGGTCTGTTCGGTGGTGCCGGTGTAGGTAAAACGGTCCTCATTCAGGAGCTTATCCAGAATGTTGCTACAGAACATGGTGGATATTCTATTTTCACAGGTGTTGGAGAACGTTCCCGTGAAGGAAATGACCTTTGGAGTGAGATGAAGGAATCAGGTGTTCTTGAAAAAACAGCCCTGGTATTTGGACAGATGAATGAGCCGCCGGGATCACGTATGCGTGTTGCGGAAACAGGTCTGACAATGGCCGAATATTTCCGTGATACAGAGCACAGAGATGTCCTTCTTTTTATTGACAATATTTTCCGTTTTGTACAGGCTGGTTCCGAAGTTTCCGCATTACTTGGCCGTATGCCTTCGGCAGTTGGTTATCAGCCAACTCTGGCGAATGAAATGGGTGAACTTCAGGAACGAATCGCTTCTACAAAATCCGGATCAGTAACATCTGTTCAGGCTGTTTATGTACCTGCTGATGACCTGACTGACCCGGCACCGGCAACAACATTTGCGCATCTGGATGCTACAACTGTACTGTCCAGAAAAATTGTTGAACAGGGTATTTATCCGGCCGTTGATCCGCTGGAATCTACTTCACGTATTCTGGAAGCAGATGTTGTTGGAGAAGAGCATTATGAAGTTGCACGTAAAGTTCAGGAAATTCTTCAGAAGTACAAAGAGCTGCAGGATATTATATCCATTCTTGGTATGGAAGAACTTTCAGATGAAGATAAAAATACTGTTTTCCGTGCAAGAAAGATTCAGAAATTCCTGTCCCAGCCATTCCATGTAGCTGAGAACTTCACAGGTATTCCTGGAAAATATGTTCCGCTGAAAGAGACTATCAGAGGATTTAAGATGATCATTAACGGTGAGATGGATCAGTATCCGGAAAATGCTTTCTTTAATGTCGGAACAATTGATGAAGTAATTGAAAAAGCAAAAACTCTTGAGCAGTAAGCGGGAGGGTGAAGCTTATGGAAAGTACATTCGGTCTTG
The DNA here is from genome assembly GCA_934359835.1 of uncultured Blautia sp. Taxonomy (GTDB): domain Bacteria; phylum Bacillota; class Clostridia; order Lachnospirales; family Lachnospiraceae; genus Blautia_A. The sequence continues at coordinate 500 of CAKRLX010000009.1, read as the reverse complement.
AAATATATGCAGCTAACAGGCTGTTTTTCGCAGGAAGAGCAAGGTCGCTGATCATTCCGGCAGAAGATGGACAGAAAGAATTTCTTGCACATCATGTGGACATGATATGTGCGATTGTTCCGGGAGAAATGCGTTATGAGGATGCAGAAGGAAACTGGCAGACAACAGCTGTAAGTTCTGGATTTGTTGAAATGATCAACAACCGTGTGAAACTGTTTTGCCTGACTGTGGAGCGTCCGGAAGAAATTGATATCCGCAGGGCTGAGGAAGCAAAAGACCGGGCAGAAGAGCAGCTGCGTCAGAAACAGAGTATTCTGGAATATCACAGAAGCCAGATGGCGCTGGCGAGAGCTATGACCCGTCTTCGTGTCACAAAAGAATTGAAGTAATCGAAAAGGCAGATAATGCATTGGCATGTCTGCCTTTTTCTGTGTGCGCCTAGCGGCGCACGTTTCTAACGGGTTAAAGTCCCGAATCCGCCCGGTAGTGGGAAGGATATA